>NZ_BSYI01000005.1 GCF_030270585.1 Paralimibaculum aggregatum | reverse complement strand
TGCCGGCTCGTCGGTCGGGGTCAGTTCGAACCCGTCCACCTCGTCGTCGCCATCCTCGTCCAGGGCGTCCGCGCCGTCGTCTCCGTCCGCCGCATCGCTGACCAGGCGCATGATCGACCCGCCCCGCCCACGACCGCGGGCCAGAAGCCCGCCATCGACCAGCGCATCGCGCGCCGTGAAATAGTCGTCGTCGGTGAGACCCGGGATACGCTAGCGCAATGACGCCATCATCGCGCCGTTGCCGATGGAGGAGCCGTCTTCGGGGGTCAGGGATAGGATCAGATCGATCAGGTTGTCAGGCATTCGAAACTGGTACTCACGGAAAGAATTCGCTTTCCGCCACCCTATCGCGAGAGTTGTCCGTTTGCGCGCCCGATTCAGTCTTGCGACCTCTCCGCGCCGCAAGGCACGTGGAGTTCCCTCCACTCCAACGGGAGGTGGTCGATCAGGTTCGCCGGCGTGGTCTATGCCGGCTGACGGGCCCTCACCACGCCATCCACGATCAAGGGACGGTCACGATAGCGGCATCAGCCGCGCCATGTTGGTTGGGCGATGGCGCCACGCAATCTTCGCCCGGAATTCGCCCAGCGCCATCATGTAAGCCGGCATTCGCCCTGCCGAATGTGGAACGCCGCAAGGCCGACGCCGCTTTATGGGCAAATGTATGGGATCGCAGCCGCTGTACTGCATATCTCCATCATAAATCAGATATTTCTGCCGAGGCAGTGGCGGAAGGGGTGGGATTCGAACCCACGGAACCTCTCGGTTCAACGGTTTTCAAGACCGCCGCAATCGACCACTCTGCCACCCTTCCTGCGCGGCGTCATAGCCCGGCCGGGCCGGCGTCGTCCAGACGGCCGGGGCCGCCGCCACCCCGCTTCAATTTCGGGAATCGATGCGGTATTGTCCCGGCAAGAGAACGAGCGGCAACAACACAAGAAGGCAGAACGCTTATGAATGGGCACCCATCGAAGCGTAGACGCATACCGATATTCCTACGGGTCACCCTCGCGGCGACGGCAACGGCCGGGCTTTCGGCCTGTGTGATCGACGATCTGGCGGCAGGTGGCGGGCAGCCGGCGCTGGCCGGCCCGCAGGTCTCGCAGGGGGTCGCCGCGGCAGCGGAGGCGGTGGAGCCCGGGCCGAACGCGCTGATCGATGCGCGGCTCGTGCCGGTGCCCGAGGAGTTCGCCATCGAGGATGCGGCCGAATGGGACGGCGAGCGCACCCTCCAGGGCATCTGGGTCGCCCATCCGGCAGCGCAGACCGCGCGGCGCGTGCGGATCCTGAATGTCGATACCGGCTATGCGGTCGACGGCGCGCTGTTCCGGCGCGACGAGACCGGCTCCGCCACCTCGGTGCTGGTGTCCTCCGACGCCGCAGCGGCGCTCGGGATGACGCCGGGCGACGAGGTGACGCTCTCGATCGTGGCGATCAAGCGGGCTCCGGTCGCACCGGTGGTCGCTGCCGCGCCGGCCCACGATGCGGAGCCGGAGCCGGAGCCGGCGGCGCAGGCACCGGCCGAGGCGGCGTCCGCTGGCGCGGAGGAAGGCCCTGAAGAGGCGGCCGAGCCGGAGAGCGCGGCGGCCGGAGCGGCTGCGCCCGAGCCGGAACCGGAGGCCGCGGAGACCGGTGCCGGGACCGACGGGGCCGCCGATGCGGCGGAGGGCGACGGCGCGGCCCTGACCGCGCTCTCGCAGGCCGCCGAGCCCGAGGCGGCGGAACCGGCCCCCGAACCCGTCGCCGACGAGCCGGCCGGGGCCGTCGAGGCGGCCGAGCCGGCTGCCGACGAGGCGCCTGCTGAGGCCGAGGCACCAGCCGATCCCGATGACGGCGCCACCGCGGAGAGCTTCATCGAGGACTGGCCGCTCGAGGTCGATACCGGCGCGGCGACCGAGGCCGCGGCGCCCGAGCCGGCCCTTGTCGCGGAGGAAGTGCTGCCCGAGGCCGCGCCAAGCGCCGATCCGGCACCGCAGCCCGACCCGGCGCCAGACACAGAGGCCGCCGCGCCCGCGGCGCCAGCGCCTCTGGAGGCGGCGGTAGCAACCGCTGCCGCGGAGCCTGAGGCCGGACCCGAGATCGTCACCGAACCGGCGCCCGAGGCCACGACCGAGCCCGCCCCGGAGGTGGCGCTCGCCCAGCCCGAACAGGCCCCACCGGAGCCGGAACCGACGCCCGAAGCCTCTCCCCTAGACCGGCCCTACATCCAGGCCGGTCTTTTCGGGGTCGCGAGCAATGCCGCGCGCCTCGTCAGGGTGATCGAGGAGGCGGGCTTCCCGGCCGAAGGCAAGGTCGGCACCTATGGCGGGCGTGAACTCACCCGCGTGGTGGCCGGGCCGTTCACGACGGCGGCCGAGCGCGATGCCGCACTGCGCGAGATCCGCCGGATCGGCCCGCGCGACGCCGTGCCGGTGGCGCGCTGATGCTGGTGTTCCTCCGCCGGGCCGCCTCGGCCATGCTGATCCTGCTCGCCGCCACCAGCGGCGCGAGCGCGCAGCTCTCCGTGATGCAGCAGAGCACCCCGGCGCGGGCGGCGATCCTGGTGGATCTGTCCTCCGGCGCGGTGCTGCTCGAGAAGAACGCCGACGAGGCGCTGCCGCCGGCCTCGATGTCGAAGCTGATGCTGCTCGATGTCGTCTTCGAGGCGATCGATACCGGCCGGCTCGCGCTGACCGACGAGTTCCGCACCTCGAAACGCGCCGCCGGCATGGGCGGCTCCAAGATGTTCATCCGCGAGGGCGGGCTGGTGAGCGTCGAGAACCTGGTGCGCGGGGTCGTCGTGCAGTCGGGCAACGATGCGGCGGTGGCGCTGGCCGAGGCGCTGACCGGCACCGAGGAGGCCTTCGCCGCCTACATGAACCGGCGCGCCGGCGAGATCGGGCTGACCAACTCGCTCTTCGCCAATGCCACCGGCTGGCCGGACCCCGACCACCGGATGAGCGCACGCGACCTCGCCACCCTGGCCGACCGGATCATCACCGAGTTCCCGGAGATGTACGCCTATTTCAGCGAGGAGGAGTTCACCTGGGAGGGCGTGACCCAGGGCAACCGCAACCCGCTGCTCGGGCTCGGGCTCGGGGTCGACGGGCTGAAGACCGGCCACACCGAGGAGGCCGGCTACGGGCTCGTCGCCTCGGCCAAGCGGGGCAACCGCCGCGTGGTGCTGGTGGTGACCGGGCTCGACAGCGCCAGCCAGCGCAAGCAGGAGGCGGAGCGGCTGATCAACTGGGCCTTCCGCGCCTTCGAGACCCGCACGCTCTACCGCGCCGGCGAGCCGCTGATCGAGGCCGGGGTCTGGATCGGCGAGAACAGCCGGGTGCCGCTGGCGCCGGCCGAGGACGTGATCGTCACCATCCCCTTCGGCCTCGGCAACGAGCCAACCCCGCGGGCGGAGTACACGGCGCCGGTGGAAGCGCCGATCGCCAAGGGCACGGAGCTCGGCCGGGTCACCGTGGAGGTCGAGGGCATGCCCGCGGTCTCGGTGCCGCTGGTGGCGGTGCGCGACGTGCCGCGGGGCGGTTTCATCGCCCGCATCGAGGCGGCGGCGGAGCTGGCGCTCTCGCGGTTCCTGCCCGAGTTCTGAGGCGATGGCGCCGGCGCCGCGCGGCCTTTTCGTCACCCTCGAGGGCATCGACGGCAGCGGCAAGTCGACCCAGGCGCGCCGCCTCGCCGCGGCGCTCGAGGCGGAGGGCAGGGCGGTCACGCTCACCCGCGAGCCGGGCGGCGCCCCGGGGGCCGAGGAGATCCGCCGGCTGCTGGTGACCGGCGCCCCCGGGCGCTGGTCGGCAGAGACCGAGATCCTGCTCTTCACCGCAGCGCGGCGGGACCATCTCGAACGCCGGCTGGCCCCGGCACTGGCCGCCGGGCATATCGTGATCTGCGACCGCTATGTCGACTCGACCCGCGCCTATCAGGGCGGCGATCCGGCCCGGCGGGCGCTGGTCGATGCGCTGCACCGCGAGGCGATCGGCCTCGACCCGGATCTCACGCTGCTCTGCGACATCGCCCCCGAGGCCGCGGCGGCCCGCGCCGCGGCGCGGGCGGAAGGCGCCGGCGAGGACCGTTTCGAGCGCAAGGGGCTCGCGCTGCAGCGTGCCCTGCGCGCGCGGTTTCTCGCAATGGCGGAGGCCGAGCCTGCACGGTTCCGCGTGGTCGATGCCGCCGCACCGGAGGAAACGGTCGCCCGCCGCCTGCGCGATGCCCTCGCGCCGGCTCTCGACGCCGCTGCGCCGCTGCGCTAGCCCATTGCCATGGCCGCCGACGAGCCCCCACCCGAGCCCGACCGCCTGGCGGATGCGCCGCATCCCCGCGAGACCCTGCGGCTGTTCGGCCAGCAGGCGGCGGAGGGCGCGCTGCTCGCGGCGCTCGCGGCCGGCCGGATGCACCATGCCTGGATGCTGCGCGGGCCCGAGGGGATCGGCAAGGCGACCCTGGCCTATCGCCTCGCGCGGCGGCTGATCGCCGACGGCGCGGGCCCGGTCGACAGCCTCGACAGGCCTGGAAGCTGCCCGGTGGCGGCGCGCTTCCAGGCGCAGTCCGAGCCGCGGCTGGCGGTGCTGCGCCGCGCCGTCAACGACAAGACCGGCAAGCTGCGCACCCGCATCACGGTGGACGAGGTCCGCCGGGTGAAGCGCTTTCTCGAGCATTCGGCGCCGGATGGCGGCTGGCGGGTGGTGCTGGTCGATGCCGCCGACGAGATGAACCCCAACGCCGCCAATGCGCTGCTGAAGTTTCTCGAGGAACCGCCGGCGCGGACGGTGCTGCTGCTCGTCGCCCATGCCGCCTCGGCGCTGCTGCCGACGATCCGCTCGCGCTGCCGGGTGCTGGATCTCGCGCCGCTCGGCCCGGAGGATCTCGCCGCCGCGCTCGCCCAGGCCGGCCACCCGGTGCCGGAGGGCGAGGCCGCGGCACTGAGCGAGCTGGCGGGCGGCTCGGCGGGCCGGGCGATCAGGCTCATGGGCGGCGGCGGGCTCGCGCATTATGCCGAGCTGGTCGCGCTGATCGCCGGCGGGCGCGTCGACCGGCCGCGGCTGGTGGCGCTGGCCGATCTCGCCGCGGGGCGCGAGCGCGAGACGGTGTTCCCGCTGCTCTGCGATCTCGCGCTGGTGATGATCGGGCGGATGGCGCGGGCAGGGGTCTCGGGCCCGCCCTCGTGCGCCGCCGCCGCGGACGAGCCGCGGGCCATGACGCGCCTCGCCGCCAGCCCCGAACAGGCCCGGCTCTGGGCCGAGGCCGCGGCCCGCCTCGCCGCGACCGCGCGCCACGCCCGGGCGGTCAATCTTGACCCCGGCCAGACCATCATCGATATGTTCCTCGATCTCGACGACACGCTCACGGCCGCGGCCCGCCTGTCGTGACGCCAGAGCTCGCGGGGGAGCTCAGAGGGGAGACACCGCATGCCGCCAGCCGCGCTCGTGGACAGCCATTGCCATCTCGATTTTCCGCAGCTTGCCGAGGCGGAGGCGGATGTCGTCGCGCGCGCCGCGGCGGCCGGCGTCGGCCGGATGGTCACGATCTGCACGCGCCTGCGCAACGAGCCGCATGTGCGCGCCATCGCCGAGCGCCATCGCGGCGTCTTCTATGCCGCCGGAACCCATCCGATGCAGGCGGCCGAGGAGCCGATGGCCAGCGTCGCGCAGCTCGAGGCGATCGCGGCGCATCCGAAATGCGTCGGCATCGGCGAGACCGGGCTCGACTATCACTACACCGCCGAAAGCGCGGCGGTGCAGAAGGAGAGCCTGGCGATCCACATCGAGGCGGCCCGGCGCACCGGCCTGCCGCTGATCATCCATGCCCGCGACGCCGACGACGACATGGCCCGCATCCTCGCCGAGGAGCACCGCGCCGGTGCCTATTCCTGCGTGATGCACTGCTTCTCCTCGGACCGGGCGCTGGCCGAGACGGCGCTGGAGCTCGGCTTCTACCTCTCGATGTCGGGCATCGCCGCCTTCCCGCGCTCCACCGAGCTGCGCGCGATCTTCGCCGATGCGCCGCGCGACCGCATTCTCGTGGAGACCGACAGCCCCTATCTCGCGCCCCCGCCGCATCGCGGCAAGCGCTGCGAGCCGGCCTATGTCGCGCTGACCGCGGCGAAGGGGGCGGAGACCATGGGGATGAGCTACGAGGCGTTCTGCGCGCAGACCACGGCGAATTTCGACCGGCTCTTCGCCAAGGCCGCCGCCTGGAGCGCTGCCCATGCGGGCGCGGAGGCGGGGGCGGCACCCTGATGGCCGGGCGGCTGCGGTTCACCATCCTCGGCTGCGGCTCCTCCGGCGGCGTGCCGCGGATCGGGCCGGCGGGGCCCAACTGGGGCGCCTGCGACCCGGCCGACCCGCGCAATCGCCGCCGCCGCTGCGCGCTCCTGGTGCAGCGCATCGCCGAGGCCGGCACCACGACGCTGCTGATCGATGCCGGGCCCGACATCCGCAGCCAGCTCATCGACGCCGGTGCCGGCCATCTCGATGCCGTGCTCTTCACCCATGAGCATGCCGACCACATCCACGGCATCGACGACCTGCGCATGGTGGTGTTCAACCGCCGCGCACTGCTGCCGGCCTGGACCGACGCCGCCACCGAGGACATCCTGCGCGCCCGCTTCGGCTATGTCTTCGAGACGCCGCCGGGCTCGGCCTATCCGCCGATCCTCACGCTAAACCGCATCGAGGGGCCGCTGGAGATCGCCGGCGCCGGCGGGCCGATCCGGGTCGAGCCGTTCTGGGTGCCGCACGGCGACATCGTGGCGATGGGGGTGCGCGCGGGACCGGTGGCCTACACCCCCGACATCTCGGCGATGACCGCGCCGGCTTGGGCGGCGGTCAGCGGCATCGGGTGCTGGATCACCGATGCGCTGCGCTACTCGACCCATGTCAGCCATGCCAATGTGGAGACCGCGCTCGGCTGGATCGCGCAGGCCGCGCCGCGCCGGGCGATCCTGACCAACCTGCATGTCGATCTCGACTATGCGACGCTGGCGGCGGAGCTGCCCGCCGGTGTCGAGCCGGCCCATGACGGGCTGGTGCTGGACTACCCGGCGTGAGCGCGATCTATGCCCTCCTGCTGATCGTCCTGCCGGTCTTCCTGCTGGTCGCTTTCGGCTATGGCGCGGTGCGCACGCGGCTGTTCTCCGAAAAGGGGGTGGACTGGCTGATCGCCTTCGCCACCAACATCGCGGTGCCGGCGCTGCTGTTCCGCTCGGTCTACCAGCTCGATCTCGAGGCGAGCCTCCGGATCGGGCACCTCGCCTCCTTCTACCTCGCCGCGACGACCTGCTTCGCGCTGGCCGCGCTGGCCTGCAACCGGTTCTTCGGGCGGCGGCCGGGCGAGGCGGTCGCGCTCGGCTTCTCGGCGCTGTTCTCCAACTCGGTGCTGCTCGGGCTGCCGGTCTATGCCCGTGCCTATGGCGAGGGCGCGATGGAGCCAGTCTACGCGATCATCGCCTTCCATGCCGGCTACTGCTACCTGATCGGCATCCTCACCATGGAGTTCTCCCGGCGCGACGGGGTGAGCCCGTTCGAGGCGCTGCGGCGCAGCCTGCGCTCGATCTTCCGCAACGCGCTGACCGTCTCGATCATGCTGGGTTTCGCCTTCAACCTCTCGGGCCTGCCGCTGCCGGCGCCGGTGATGGGGATGATCGACATGCTGGCCGCCGCCTCGCTCCCGGTGGCGCTGTTCGGCCTCGGCGGGGTGCTCACGCGCTACAAGGTCACGCGGGTGCAGCCGGAGTCGCTGATGATCGCGGGCTTCTCGCTGCTGGTGCACCCGATGCTCGCCTGGCTGCTGGCGACCCAGGTCTTCGCGCTCGACGAGGGCTTCGTGCGCGCCGCGGTGGTGCTCGCGGCGATGCCGCCGGGGGTCAACGGCTATCTCTTCGCGGCGATGTACGGCCGCGCGGTGGGGGCGGCGGCCTCGACCGTGCTGATCGCCACGGTGCTCAGCCTGCTGACCATCACCGGCTGGCTCTGGTTCCTCGGGGGCGCGGCGCTCGGCTAGGTGCGCGCCGCGGTTTACGCTAGGATATGCGCTCCGCCCCGCACGTGGAAAGGAGTGATCCGATGGGGAAATCCAAGCACCCCAAGCTTTTGCCCAAGGCACTGAAGGACATTGCCGATCTCAACACGACCAACAAGAAGAACGGCACCATCCTCGGCAAGCTCAAGACGCTCTGCGACGGCACCAAGTCCACCGCCGACTCGGTCATCAAGAACTGCAACGCGCAGTACAAGTATCTCCAGGCGGTGATCGAGCGCTACGCCACCAAGGTGGCGGAGATCCAGGAGGAGGAAGATAAGGACACGCCGGACGAGAAGAAGCTCGCGGCGCTCGAGAAGGAGGCGGACAAGATCCGCAAGGAATACAACGACGGCACCAAGGTGCTGGTCGATCTCACCGCCGCGATGAAGGAACAGATGGACAAGCTCGCGGAGGCCGCGAACGACAGGGGCTTCACGACCTTCGCGCAGCGCTGAGGCCGCGGATCACTCCGCGGCCTGGGCAAGCGGTGCCGGCGGGCCGGCCTCGAACTGGGCGAGCAGCGCCGCCTGCTTCTCCGCGGCGCGCTCGGCCGCCTCGGCCTTGACCGGGCCGAAGCCGCGAATCTCCAGCGGCAGGCGGGCCAGCGCCACCGCGGTCTCCAGCGTCCCGGGCGTGACCGCCTTGAAGATCCGCCGCATCAGCCTGGCATAGTCGCGGATCGCGCGGCGCTCGGCCCGGCGCTCGGCGCTGTAGCCGAAGGGGTCGAGCACCGTGCCGCGCAGCACCTTGCCGCGGCGCAGGAGCCCGAGCGCCGTGCGCATCCAGGGGCCGAAGCGGCGCTTGCGCGGGCGCCCGTCGGGTCCCATTCGCGAAAGCAGCGGCGGCGCCATGTGGAAGGTGACGCGATCGACCCCGTCGAACTCCTCCGAAAGCGCCGCCTCCAGCGTCTCCGAATGCAGCCGCGCGACCTCGTATTCGTCCTTGTAGGCGAGCAGCTTGAAATAGCCTTCGGCCACCGCCTCGGCGAGCGGCGCGCCGCCAGCGGCCTCGGCCTTCGCCACGAAGTCGCGGTATTTCCGGGCCAGCCGCGCGTTCTGGAAACCGGTGAGGTGATCGGCGCGGCGCGCGATCTTCTCGGCCAGCGTCTCCTCGGCCGGGGCCGGCGCCGCGATCGCCGCCAGCGCGGCCTCCGGCTCCGCCACCGCCCAGCGGCCGAGTTCGAAGGCCCGCGTGTTGCCCTCGACCGCCGCGCCGTTGAGCTCGATCGCCTTCAGGATCGCCGCCTTGCTGAGCGGCACCAGACCGGCCTGCCAGGCCGCGCCGAGCAGCGCCATGTTGCCGAAGATCGCATCGCCGAGCAGCACGGTGGCGAGCCGCGTCGCGTCGAGCGCGCGCACCGCCTCCGCCCCGACCTGCGCCTCCACCGCTGTGCGCAGGCGCCGCGAGGGCAGGCGGAACTCCGGGTCGTGGGTGAAGGCGCCGGTCACCGTCTCCTGCGTGTTGAGGATCACGCCGGTGCGCCCGCGGGCCATCATGCCCAGCGTCTTCGGCGCCGCGGTCACCACCATGTCGCCGCCGATCACCGCATCGGCCTCGCCGACGGCGATGCGCACCGCGGTGATCGCCTCGGGTTCCGGCGCGAGGCGGCAATGGATCGCCACCGCGCCGCCCTTCTGCGCGAGCCCGGCCATCTGCATCTCCGAGGCGGCCTTGCCCTCGAGATGCGCCGCCATCGAGAGGATCGCGCCGATGGTCACCACCCCGGTGCCGCCGATGCCGGTGATCATCAGCCCGTATTGCCGGTCGAGCGCCAGCACCTCCGGCTCGGGGATCGCCGGCAGATCGAGCGTGCCCGCCGCCGCCTTCGGCCGCGCGCCGGTCACCGTCACGAAGCTCGGGCAGAACCCCTTGAGGCAGGAGAAATCCTTGTTGCAGGCAGACTGGTCGATCCGCCGCTTGCGCCCGAGCGGGGTTTCATGCGGCAGGATCGCGACGCAGTTCGACTGCACGCCGCAATCGCCGCAGCCCTCGCAGACCGAGGGGTTGATGAAGACCCGCTCCTCCGGGTCGGCGGCGAGGCCGCGCTTGCGCCGGCGGCGCTTCTCGGCAGCGCAGGTCTGGATGTAGAGCAGCACCGTGCAGCCGGGGGTCTCGGCGAGCTCGCGCTGCACCGCGTCGAGATCCGCCCGCTCGAAGACCGCGATGTTGGCCGGCAGGTCCGCCGCCTCCTCCTTCTCGTCGCGCACCGCGACGACACGGGCGACGCCCGCCGCCTGGCATTCGCGCGCGATCTTGCCGGCATCCAGCCCGCCATCGTTGCGCTGGCCGCCGGTCATCGCGACGGCGTCGTTGTAGAGGATCTTGTAGGTGATGTTCACGCCGGAATAGACCGCGGCGCGGATCGCCATCAGGCCGGAATGGTTGAAGGTGCCGTCGCCGAGGTTCTGGAACACGTGCCCGCGCCGCGAGAACGGGGCCTCGCCGATCCAGTTGGCGCCCTCGCCGCCCATATGGGTGAAGCCCTCGGTGCCGCGGTCCATCCACTGCACCATGTAGTGGCAGCCGATCCCGGCATAGGCGCGGGAGCCCTCGGGGATCGCGGTCGAGCTGTTGTGCGGGCAGCCGGCGCAGAACCAGGGCTTGCGCTCGGCCAGAACCGGCGCACGGCCGGTTTCCGCGGCGGCGCGAAGGCGCGCCAGCGCCGGCTCGATGGCCGGGTGGCTCACCCCCTCGCGCGCCAGCATCCGGGCGATGCCCTCGGCGATCTGGCCGGGGTTGAGGTCCATCTTCACCGAGAACAGCACCTGGCCGGTCTCGTCCTTCCAGCCCACCACCCGCGGCCGGGCAGGGCGGTTGTAGAGGATCTCCTTGACCTGGGTCTCGATGATCGCGCGCTTCTCCTCGACGACGATCACGAGATCGAGCCCCTCGGCCCATTCGGTCAGGCGCTGGCTCTCCAGCGGCCAGACCAGCCCCACCTTGTAGGTGGTGATGCCGAGCGCCTCGAGATCGCCGGTGATCCCCAGCATCTCGAGCGCGTGCACCGTGTCCATCCAGCTCTTGCCGGAGGCGGCGATGCCGATCCGCGCGCCGCGGGCCCCGTGCACCCGCCGGTCGAGCCCGTTGGCCCGCGCGAAGGCCTGCGCCGCGAAGCGCTTGTGATCGTGCAGCCGCGCCTCCTGCGTCTGCGGCGTATCGCCGAGGCGGATGCCAAGCCCGCCCTGCGGCATCTCGAAATCCTCCGGCCGCACCAGGCGCATCCGGTGCGGATCGCCATCCACCACCGCGGTGGCCTCGACGATGTCCTTGATCGCCTTGATGCCGACCCAGCAGCCCGAGAAGCGGCTCATCTCCCAGCCCGCCATCATCATGTCGAGCAGCTCCTGCACGCCGGCGGGCGAGAGGATCGGGATCATCGCGTCCATGAACGCCATCTCGGACTGATGGCAGGTGGTCGAGCTCTCGCAGGTGTGGTCGTCCCCCATCGCCGCGAGCACGCCGCCATGGGGCGAGGTGCCGGCGAGATTGGCGTGGCGGAACACGTCGCCGGTGCGATCGACGCCGGGGCCCTTGCCGTACCAGAGCCCGAAGACGCCCTGGTGCCTGCCCTCGCCGCGGAGCTCGGCCTGCTGCGTGCCCCAGAGCGCGGTGGCCGCGAGATCCTCGTTCAGCCCGGAATGGAAGCGGACATTCGCCGCCTCGAGCGGCTTGCGCGCGGCCCCGAAGGCGCCGTCGACCCCGCCGAGCGGCGAGCCGCGATAGCCGGTGACATAGCCGGCGGTGTCGATCCCGGCGGCGGCGTCGCGGGCGCGCTGCATCAGCGTCGCGCGCACCAGCGCCTGGGTGCCGGACAGCAGCACCGGGGATTTCCCGAGATCGTACCTGTCTGAGAGGCGTACATCGCGCAGATCCATGGGGCTCTCCTCTGGTCTTCTCCCGGATGGGTCGGGGTAAAGGTAAGCTATATTGACCTATCTGGCAAGGACAATTCGCTGGACCGCGCCGACGACCAGGCGGACCGGTGCCGCCGGCGCGCGCCCGCCGCCTCCGGGCGGGCGGGCGGGGGAGGCGGCGGGCGCGCGCCGCCCCGGCCACCCGAACCGCCGCCGGCCGGCCGGGCCGGACCGCGCCGCGGGCCCGCTCAGGGCTTGCCGAGCAGGGTCAGCGTGTTGCCCGCCGGGTCGTCGAAATGCGCCAGCATCCCGCCCCAGGGCTGGGCAGTCGGCGCGCCGTGAAACACCACCCCCCTGGCCGCGAGATCCCGATGCGCGGCGGCGATGTCCTCCACCGCCAGCGAGACCCCCACGAAGCGGCCGACCAGCTCGCCATCCGGGCCCGCCGGGTCCTCCGTCTCGACGATCAGCGTGGCCCCGCCGGCGCCATAGCCGACCGCGTCCGGCATCTCCCAGACCGCGGCGAGCCCCAGGGTCTCGCCATAGAATTCCCGCGCCGCGGCAAGGTCGTCGACGAAGATCCGCACGCCGTAGAGCTGCATCACGCACCCCATTTCCACATCGCCGGGCCCTCGGCGGCATAGGTTCCGGCCAGCACCATCTTGTGCACCTCGTCGGCGCCGTCCACCAGCCGCGCCTGCCGGGCATAGCGGTAGATCCATTCCAGCGCGGTATCGCCGGAATATCCCCGCGCGCCGCAGATCTGGATGCAGTCGTCGGCGGCCCGGTGGAGCGTGTCCGCCACATGGATCTTCGCCATCGAGATCGCCGGCTTGGCCCGGTCGCCCCGATCCAGCAGCCAGGCCGCCTTCATGGTCAGCAGCCGCCCGACCTCGATCCGGTGCGCGAGATCGCCGAGCTTCACCTGCACCGTCTCGCGCGCCGCGAGCCTCATCCCGAACCCCTCCCGCTCGGCCGCATAGGCGCTGGCAATCTCCATGCAGCGCTTGGCCAGGCCGAGCCAGCGCATGCAATGGGTGAGCCGCGCCGGGCCGAGCCGGATCTGCGTCACCTTCAGCCCGTCGCCGACATCCAGCAGCACGTTCTCGTCCGGCACCTCGAGCCCGTCGAAGCCCAGCTCGCAATGCCCGCCATGCTCCTCCGGCCCCATGATGGGGATGCGGCGGAGGATCTCCCAGCCCGGCTGCTCGGCCGAAAACAGGAACGCGGTCAGCCCCTTGCGCCGGTCATCCGAGGTCCGGGCCATGACGATGAGGCGCCCCGCGCCCTCGGCCCCGGTGATGAACCACTTGCGCCCGAAGATCCGCCAGCCGCCCTGCACCCGCTCGGCCCGGGTCAGCATCATCGAGGGATCGGAGCCGCTGCCCGGATGCGGCTCGGTCATCGCGAAGGCCGAGCGCATCTCGCCGGCGACCACCGGGGCGAGCCACCAGTCCTGCTGCGCCGGGGTGCCGATCTGCGCCAGCAGCCGCATGTTGCCGTCGTCCGGCGCCGCGGCGTTGAAGGCGGCCGGGCCGAACCGCGCGCGGTTCATCTCCTCATAGGCGGCGGCGAGCCCGCAGAACGACATGCCCAGCCCGCCGAGCGCCGCCGGCACGTTCGGCGCCCAGAGCCCGGCGGCCTTCACCTCCGCGCGCAGCGCCGCCAGCGGGGCCTCGGGAATGTTGCCATGCAGCGAGAAATGCGCCGGGTCGTCCTCCATCGGCAGGATGCGATCCGCGACGAATTCGGCCACGCGGGCGCGATATGCCTCCTCTTCGGGGGCGAGCGTGAAATCCATGGGGCACCTCCTCCGGACGACACGAGACCACGCCGCGCCGGCCCCGGCAAGCGCGCTCAGAGCGGCCGGCAGAGATGCCCGCCATCGACCGGCAGGGTGACGCCGGTGATGTATGCGCCGCCGGGGCCGAGCAGCAGCTCGAGCGGCGCCTCGAGATCCTCCGGCCGGCCGAAGCGGCGCATCGGGATGTCCTTCAGCATCGCCTGTCCGGCCTCGCCCTCGAGAAAGCCGCGGTTGATCTCGGTGGGGATGTAGCCCGGCGCCAGCGCATTGACCCGCACGCCGTGGCGCGCCCATTCGAGCGCGAGGTTGCGCGTCAGATGCACCACCGCCGCCTTCGAGGCGGCATAGGCGGCGACCCCGGTGCCGGTGCCGAAGCCGAGCACCGAGGCGGTGTTCACGATGCTGCCGCCGCCATCCTCCGCCATCACCCGCGCCGCCGCCTGCGCCACCCGGAAGACGCCGGAGAGGTTGGTGTCGATCACCCGGGCCCAGTCGTCCTCCGCCATGTCGAGCGCGCGCCCGCCCCAGGCGATGCCGGCATTGTTCACCAGACCGTCGAGACCGCCGAGCGCCTCGGCCGCCGCGGCGACGCCGGAACGGACCGATCCGGGGTCTGTCACGTCGAGCTTGACAGGGGTGATTCGCGGCTCCACGGCGGCCAGATCGGCCAGCGCCTCGGCCCGGCGCGCGCCGGCGGCGACTGCGGCGCCTCGTCGCGCCAGGGCCCGGGCGAGATGCGCGCCGATGCCACTCGAAGCACCCGTGACAAAAATCTTGCATGATCTAAGGCTCATAGCTGCCCCTTGCTGCCTGTTCGATTCCGCTGCACTCTTCCGATATCCGGTGGACACCTGTCCATGTTTGCCCAAATTTTATTCAAGAATGGAGACTGACCGTTCATAGCATGCTACAAATGTCTATACGAAACGAACCCGTTTGGGAGGGTATTATGCTTCAGGACCAGGACGACATGACCGCGATGTCCGAGGCGGTGCGCATGGTTGGCGACGGCTGGACACTGCTCATCCTCTGGGCTGCGCTTCACGGTATCACCCGCTTCGACGCATTCCAGCGTCGGCTCGGCATGGCGCGCAACATTCTGTCGAACCGTCTCGCCCGCCTGGTGGACGAAGGCATCATGGAGAAGCGCCCGGTCAACCCCGGCGCACGGCGGCTGGAATACCGGCTGACCGAGCGCGGCCGCGCGCTGACCCAGGTCGTCGAGGGCTTCGAGAGCTGGGGCCGCATGGTCGGATCGCGCAACGCGCAGTCTTCCGCCGCCTGAGTTCGGCTCGCCGCGCCTGCCCGGCCCAAGGCAGGCAACCGTGCCTGCCGCGGCGTGACCGGCGCCGCGGCCCGGTTCAGCGATGGCGCCGCAGCACCGTCGCCGCCGTCTCGAGGCTGATCGCGGCCTCCGCCACCGCCTTGCCCGCGGCCGTGCAGGCGGCGCGCGTCATCACGTAGCCCTCGCCGCAGCGCACGCTGTCGATGAGGCTCGACTTCTGCTTCGCGACCTCCGCCTTGTAGGCATCGAAGCGCCCGGCCGACTGGATCTCGGCAAGCCCCGTCACCACCGCGTCGCAGGTGACGCCTTGGCCCTTGAGCGCCACGGCGAGCGCGTCGTCGGCCTTCGGCGCCAGGCAGAGCTTCCAGATGATGTCGAGCTGCACGGCGGGGAAGAGGCGGATCATCGTGCGCGCCCGCGACGGCAGCGAGAGATAGCCGTTGCGCACCCCGGTCGGCCGCCAGAACTCGTAGGAGACGAGGAAGCTGTTGGCGGCGAACTGGCTCATCACGTCGCGCGGCGCCTCGCGATAGCCCTCCGGCGGCTCCGGCAGCGAGATGCCCTCGCGCAGATAGGTGAAGAGCGACGCGCCCTCGAGCACCAGCGTGCCGTCATCGGCGAACGGGATGAAGGCGACCTCGGCGCCATAGGGCAGGGGGGTCATCTGCAGCAGATGGACCCGCCCGTCGAGCTTGACCACGGTCTCGGCCTGGTCGCCGCGCCGGTCGGCCTCGAAGGGCTGCGGCTGCCCGCCGGCGGGCCGGAAGCTGCCGGTGAAGCCGCCCGGATCCGGGGCGATGCGGATCTCGCTGCCCGCCGCCGGGCCGATCCCGTCATAGCGGCCGTCGAGCACGATCTGTGCGTTGGCCGGTGCCGCGAAAACGCCATAAAGCGCCGCCAAAAGGATACAGACCCGGAAAAGGGTCAGACGTGTAGCAGACATTCCGTCCCCTTCAACTCGCATGCTGCGCGCTTTTGCCCTACATGGATGTCAGCGGCCGCTGGAGAGGTATGAGGGAAAGCATGGACTGGGACAAGCTGCGCGTCTTTCACGCGGTCGCAGATGCGGGAAGCCTGACGCATGCCGGCGAGCAACTGCATCTGAGCCAGTCGGCGATCAGCCGGCAGATCCGGGGGCTCGAGGAACAGCTCGCCGCGGTGCTGTTCCACCGCCATGCGCGGGGGCTGCTGCTGACCGAGCAGGGCGAGCTGCTCTATGACGCCACCCGCGCGATCACCCAGAAGCTGAATGTCGCCGCCGCGCGCATCCGCGACAGCAAGGACGAGGTGCATGGCGACCTGCGCGTCACCGCCACCACCGGTTTCGGCACGATCTGGCTGGCGCCGCGGCTGCACCGGCTGTTCGACACCCATCCCGGGCTCTCGATCAACCTGATCCTCACCGAGCAGGTGCTCGACCTGCCGATGCGCGAGGCGGATGTGGCGATCCGCATGGCCTCGCCGGCGCAGGCGGACCTGATCCGCCGCAAGCTGATGCAGGTCTCGATGCGGCTCTATGCCAGCGCCGACTACCTCGCCATGGCCGGCACGCCGGAGAGCCTGAGCGACATCGCCAATCACCGGATGGTGACCTTCTCCTCGGATGCGCACCAGCCGAGCGAGGCCGGCCTCTGGCTGCGCCAGAAGATCGCGCCGCACCGCAACGCCCATGTCTCGATGAACAGCTATTTCGGGCTGCTGAAGGCGGCGGCGGCCGGGCTCGGCATCGCCGTCCTGCCGGACTACATCACCCACGACTATCCGGGGCTGGTCAACATCCTGCCCGAGGAGGTCAGCCCGCCCTTCTCGGTGTATTTCACATACCCGGAAGAGTTGCGCAGATCCCAACGGGTTATCGCATTCCGCGATTTCATGCTGCTGGAGATCGAGGCGTTCAATCGTGGCGTCAAGGCCACAGAAAGCGTTGCTGAGATCGCATAGCGGGTATGCCAGACCATGTCACAGTCGACACTTGTGCAACAGGCTGCTAGTTCGTAAGTACAGCGCGGGCCCGGGGACGGGCCTAGGTTGTGATACCTCCCTGTTGAACTGGCCGGGCAATGCGCCCGGCCTTTTTTTGTGTCCGACGGTCTTGGGGGCTCCGGGGCCCGCAGATCCTGCCCCGCGTCCCTGATGCGGGAAGCTGCGCCGCGCACCCATGCGATGCGGCCCCCGGCAGCCGCGCCGCCGGAGGTCCGGAGTGATCCCGCCGCCGGCCTCAGCGCCAGAGACGGTCGCCGTGCTCGGCCTCCAGCCCGTCATAGAGATGCGCGACCTCGGGCCCGTAGCCGTTGAAGAGCTGCGTCGGGATGCGCTCGTCGGTGCCGAGCACCCGCTCGCTCGCCTGGCTCCAGCGCGGATGCGCGACCTCCGGGTTCACATTGGCCCAGAAGCCGTATTCCGCCGCCTGCAGCTCCTCCCAGAAGCCCACCGGGCGCTCCTCGGTCAGGGTGATCCTGGTGATCGACTTGATCGACTTGAAACCGTATTTCCAGGGCAGGTGCAGGCGGATCGGCGCGCCGAAGGGCTTGTGCAGCACCTTGCCATAGGCGCCCATCACCATGAAGGCGAGCGGGTTCCCGGCCTCGGCCACGGTCAGCCCCTCGACGTAAGGCCAGGGATACCAGAACTGGCGCTGGCCGGTGGCGGTGTCGGGGTCGTGGAAGGTCTCGAAGCGGACATAGCGCGCCGAGCCGAGCGGGGTGACGGCCTTCAGCAGCGCCGCCAGCGGGAAGCCGATCCAGGGCACCACCATCGACCAGGCCTCGACGCAGCGGTGGCGGATCACCCGCTCCTCGATCGGCATGGCGGCGAGCAGCTCGTCGGTGCCGAAGGTCTTCGGCGTCTCGACCATGCCGTCGACGGTGACGGTCCAGCCCTCGGTCTTGAGCGCCTCGGCGGCATCGTGGATCCGCTTGTGGCTGCCGAATTCGTAGAAGTTGTTGTAGCGCGCGTTGATTTCCTCCGGCGTCACCTCGCGCCCGGCATTGGCGAAGGCCGGGTTGCGCGGCGGCACCGGCTCGAAGGGGCTGGCGGGCGCGCCGGCGGCGGCGGCCGCCTCGGGCATCATCACGCCGAGGCTGCCGGTCAGCGCCGCAGTGGTGCCGATGGCGGCAAGCCCGGCGCCGCCGGCGAGGAAGGCGCGGCGGTTGCGAAACACGGATTCGGGCGTCGCCGCGCGCTCCGGAAGCGCCCAGCGGGGCCGTTTGAGGTGGAACATGGCGATCTCCCTTCGATCTCGGTTCTGTCAGGAAGATAGAACCGCTGCGGAAGGGAGGGAAACGCTAAGCCGGCGCCTCACGAAGACCTGACCCGCCGCGAGCGGCCGCGCCGCCGCTGCGGGGGGAGGGGGCGCGGCCCCCTCGCGCTCAGTCCTGGGTCCAGGCGGCTTCGGGAATGCCCTGAAGGTGCAGCACGGCGCTCAGGTCCGAATGCCGCAGCACCGCATCGGCCTTCTCGGCCAGCGCCGGCTTCGGCCGGTAGCCGACGCCGAGCCCGGCCGCCTCGATCATCGCAAGGTCGTTGGCGCCGTCGCCGAGCGCCAGCACCTCGGCCGGGCTCGCCCCGCAGCGCGCGCAGAACTCGTCGAGCGCCTCGGCCTTGGCGGCACGGCCGAGCACCGGCGGGATCACCCGCCCGGTCAGCCGGCCCGCGACGATCTCGAGCACGTTGGCCCGGTGCTCGGCAAAGCCCGCCGCCGCCGCCACCCGCTCGGTGAAATAGGTGAACCCGCCGGAGACCAGCGCCACATGCGCGCCGCGCGCCGCCATGGTGCGCACCAGCAGCCGGGCGCCGGGATTGAGCGCCACCCGCGCCGCATAGGCATCGGCCAGCGCGGTCTCGGGCAGCCCCTCGAGCAGCGCCACGCGCTCGGCCAGCGCCGCCTCGAAATCCAGTTCGCCCGCCATCGCCCGCTCGGTGATCGCCGCGACCTGCTCCTTGATGCCGGCCATGTCGGCGATCTCGTCGATGCATTCGACGCCGATCATGGTGCTGTCCATGTCGGCGATCAGGATGCGCTTCTCGCGGGCCTCGGCCGGCACCCAGTTGGCATCGACGCCGGAGGGCGCGCGCGGCGCGGCGGGCCGGGGGCAGGGGATCTCCGCCGCCCAGGGCCCGAGCCGCCGGGGCTCGCCCGCCTCATCCAGCGCCAGCGCCGCCGCCGCGACATCCGCATCCGACAGCCCCCGCCCGGGGGCTGCCGTCAGAACCATCACACCGTCCATCGGGCTCAGCCGATCGCGGACTGCATGTGCGGCTCGGGCACGTTCTTCTCGAGCGCCTCGGCCAGCAGGAAGGCGAGCTCCAGCGCCTGCGAGGCGTTGAGCCGCGGGTCGCAGGCGGTGTGGTAGCGGCTCGAGAGATCCGCATCCGTCACCTCGGCGATGCCGCCGGTGCACTCGGTCACGTCCTGCCCGGTCATCTCGAAATGCACGCCGCCCGGATAGGTCCCCTCGGCCTCGTGCACGTCGAAGAACTCGCGCACCTCCTGGAGGATCTTGTCGAAGGGGCGGGTCTTGTAGCCCGACTGCGACTTGATGACGTTGCCGTGCATCGGATCGCAGGACCAGACCACCTTGCGCCCCTCGCGCTCGACCGCGCGGACCCAGCCCGGCAGGTGGTCGCCCACCTTGCCCGCGCCGGTGCGGCAGATCAGCGTGAGCCGGCCCGCCTCGTTGCGCGGGTTGAGGCGGTCGATCAGCCGCAGCAGGTCGTCCGGCTCGAGCGAGGGGCCGCATTTCAGCCCGACCGGGTTCTGCACGCCGCGGCAGAACTCGACATGCGCGCCGTCGAGCTGGCGGGTGCGGTCGCCGATCCAGATCATGTGGCCCGAGCAGGCCACCGGCTTGCCGGTGGTCGAGTCGGTGCGGGTCAGCGCCTCCTCGTATTCGAGCAGCAGCGCCTCGTGCGAGGTCCAGAACTCCACCGTCGAGAGCGTGTCGTGGCTCTCGGGGGTGACGCCGCAGGCGGTCATGAAGTCCACCGCGCCGGAGATCCGGTCGGCCAGCGCCTTGTAGCGATCGGCCTCGGGCGTGCCGTTGGCGAAGTCGAGGTTCCAGGCATGCACCCGGTGCAGGTCGGCATAGCCGCCGGTGGCGAAGGCGCGCAGCAGGTTCAGCGTGGCGGCCGACTGCATGTAGGCCCGCTCCATCCGCGCCGGGTCCGGGATGCGCGAGGCCTCGTTGAAGTCGAGGTCGTTGATGATGTCGCCGCGGTAGGAGGGCAGCTCCAGATCGCCCTTCTTCTCGGTGGCCGAGGAGCGCGGCTTGGCAAACTGCCCGGCCATGCGGCCGACCTTCACCACCGGCACGCGCGCGGCGAAGGTGAGCACCACCGCCATCTGCAGCATCACGCGGAAGGTATCGCGGATGAAATCGCCGTTGAACTGGCCGAAGCTCTCGGCGCAGTCGCCGCCCTGCAGCAGGAAGGCCTTGCGGTTGGCGACATCGGCGAGCCGCGAGCGCAGCGTCCGGGCCTCGCCGGCAAAGACCAGCGGCGGATAGGTGCTGAGCCGCCCCGTGACCTCCGCGAGCTTCGCGGCATCGGTATAGTCGGGCATCTGAAGACCGGTACGGTTGCGCCAGCTATCCTTGCTCCAGGGCGTGTTCATGGGGCTCTCCTCTGTCTGGATGGCGCTTCTTATCGCAGCGTCGCGGCAGGGGCCAGACCCCTCCTGCCACCGATCTTCCGCCCGGCGGCGGGCGGCTTCGGAAATTCCGCCCAGCCCGCGCTTGACGCGGCTCGGGCTGAGACGTCAACTCAGGGGGCTGCCCCCGCGAGGCGCGCAGCGGGCAGCGCCCAGCGAGGGCACCGGCAGGCAGATGCGCCGAAACGGCGCCAGGCGAGGAGCGAGCGGAACACGACATGGCCCTTGCGGGACAGATCATGGGCGGGGAAGAGCGGCCGCGGGAGTTCGTCTTCCTGCTGTGCCCGGAATTTTCCCTGATCGCCTTTGCCGCGGCGATCGAGCCGCTGCGGCTGGCCAACCGGGTTGCCCGCCGGCCGCTCTATCGCTGGACCATCGCCTCGGAGGACGGCAAGCCGGTGGCCTGCTCCAACGGCTCGGTGGTGCAGCCCGACGCGCCGCTCGGCGATCTGCGCCGCGGCACCATGGTGATCGTCTGCACCGGGCTCAGCGTCGCCAAGGCCTGCACCCGGCCGGTGCTCACCTGGCTGCGCCGGCAGGCCCGGCTCGGCGTGCGGCTCGGCGGGGTCTGCACCGGCGCGCATGTGCTGGCCCGCGCCGGGCTGCTCGACGAGAAGCGCGCCACGATCCACTGGGAGAACCAGTCGGCCTTTGCCGAGGAGTTTCCCGAGGTGCAGCTCTCCAACCTGCTCTACTGCGTCGAGGACAATGTCGTGACCTGCGCCGGGGGCACCGCGGCCTCCGACATGATGCTCTACCTGATCGGCCAGCATCAGGGGCCGGACCTCGCCTCGCTGGTCGCCGACCGGCTGATCCACACCCCGGTGCGCTCCGCCACCGACGAGCAGCGGCTCAGCGTGCCGGCCCGCATCGGCGTGCGCCATCCCAAGCTCGTGCAGGTGATCCAGACCATGGAGCGCGCCACCGAGGACCCGATCTCCCCGGCCGACCTGGCCAAGGGCGTCAACATGTCGACCCGCCAGCTCGAGCGGCTGTTCCGGCGCTATCTCAACCGCTCGCCCAAGCGCTACTACATGGAGCTGCGGCTGGAGAAGGCGCGCAACCTGCTGCTGCAGACCGACATGAGCGTGATCAACGTGGCGCTCGCCTGCGGCTTCACCTCGCCCTCGCATTTCTCGAAATGCTACCGCGCGCATTTCAACCGCACGCCCTATCGCGAGCGCGGCAGCCCGGCGAGCCGGGCCAGCGAGGGCGGGCCGGCGCCGGTCACCGCCCAGGGCGAGGGCGATTTCTCGGGCCCCGGCCTATGAGCCCGGCAGAGGGCGGGCCGGCCGCGCGGCGCCAGGCGCCGGGGCGGGCGGCCTTCGCGCTGTTCCGCCCGATCGGGCTGCGCTGGCACGACAACGACGTCTACGGCCATGTCAACAACGTGGTCTATTACGGGCTCTTCGACACGCTGGTGAACGCCTGGCTCTGCGAGCGCGGGCTGCTCGAGGTGCAGCGCTCGCCGGTGATCGGGCTGGTGGTCTCCTCGTCCTGCGACTATTTCGCCTCGGTGGCGTTTCCCCAGCGCCTCGAGGGCGGGCTGCGGGCGGAGCGGATCGGCACGAGCTCGATCACCTACGGCATCGGCATCTTCGCCGAGGGCGCTGCGACCGCCGCCGCCGCCGGGCGCTTCACCCATGTGATGGTGGACGCCGCGACCCACCGCCCGGTGCCGATCCCCGAGGCGCATCGCGCGGCGCTGCAGGAGCTGACGCCGGAGGGCTGAGCCCCGCCCGGCGGGCAACGCGCCCTGCACGGCGCGCGCCAGCGGCGCCCCGAAACGCGCCCGGCTCAGCGCTCCGGCCCGAGCAGATAGCCGGCGAGGATCGCCGCCTGGCTGAGCGCCACCAGCATCGCCCGCGTGAGCGGCCGGGGCGCGCCATCGGCGAGCGGATGCGCCAGCAGCCGCAGATAGCGCCCCGCCGCCGCCAGCCGCGGGCCGCCGCCCGGCGCTCCGCCTCCGTGATACTGCCGCGCGCCCCGGCCATAGCGCAGCTGCTGGCGCCAGAAGCCGGCAAGCGTCAGCGGGTGGTGGTGATGCACCACCGCGCGCGGGGCATGGACCAGGCGCCCCCCCGCGGCACGCCAGCGGCGGCAGAAGTCCCGGTCCTCGCTGGCGAAGCGATAGCGCGGGTCGAAGCCGCCGAGCGCCTCGAACCGGGCCCGCGAGAGCCCGAGATTGTTCGTCGAGAGATAGGGCGGCGCGCCATCCCGCGCGATCCCCTCGGCATGGAGGTGGCTGGCGATCGACTGGCTGGCCGCCGCATAGGGGTTGTCGGTGAGCGCGTTGACGATGGGCCCGCCCACCAGCCGCGCCGGGTCGCCGGCCTCGGCCGCGCGCAGCGCCGCCAGCCAGCCCGGCACCGGGCGGCAGTCGTCGTCGGTGAAGGCGAGGAACGGCGCCGTCACCGCGGCGACGCCGGTGTTGCGCGCCGCGCCCGGCCCGGCATTCGCCTGGCGGATGCAGCGCACCCGCTCGCCGAAGCCGGCGCAGACCGGCGTGAGCGGCGCCGGCGAGCCGTCGTCCACCACCACGATCTCCGGCGCCCCGTCGAGCGCCATCAGGCTCTCGAGGCAGCCGCGCAGCGCCTCCGGCCGGCCGTGGCTCGGCACCACCACCGCGGCGCGCCCGCATCCCGGCGGCGGGGCGGCACTGGCGGGCGAGCGGCACGGATCGGGCATCGGCGGGCCTCCGGGAAACAGCCCGGTTCTGCCCCGCCGCCCGGGCCGGCGCAAGCGCCGCGGATCCGGGCTCGCATGGGCCCGGCCGCTTTGCTAGGATCGCCCGGCGTTCATCGCCGTTTCCGAGGGATCCACCCATTGCCAGACACCCTGCCGCCGCCGCGTTTCGTCTTCATGGAGGTGAACAAGCGCTGCAACCTGCGCTGCACCCATTGCGACTACTGGCAGCGCGACGACGATGACCGCGCGCGCTATCTCGGCCTCGACGCCAAGCGGGCGATCCTCGACGATTTCGCCGCGATGAACCCGGACGGCGCGCTGGTGATCTGCGGCGGCGAGCCGATGCTCGATCTCGAGGAGTATTTCGGCCTCTGCGCCGCGGCGCGCGCGCGCGGGCTGCACATCCTCTCGGTGGTCAACGGCACCCGCATCCGCCGCGCCGAGATGGCCGAGCGGGTGCTGAGGGAAGGCCCGCACGAGGTCTCGATCTCGCTCAACAGCCACGACCCGGCGCTGCACGACGAGACCCGCGGCGTGCCCGGCGCCTTCGAGCGGGCAGTGGCGGCGCTGCGCCTGCTGGTGGCGGCGAAACGCCGGCTCGGCATGACGGACAGCCGGATCTACGTCATGGGGCTGATCTTCGCGCGGAACTACGAGCATATCGAGGAGTTCTACGACCTCGTGCTCAACGATATCGGCGCCGACCAGCTCAAGCTCAATTTCCTGCAGCCCTCGTTCGGCGGCGGCGGCGGCGCGCCGGATCCGTTCTTCGCCGCCGAGAGCGGAGTGGATGCCGAGAGGCTCACCGCGATCCTCAGCCGCGCGGATGCGCGCTTCGGCCTCGGGCTCAACCCGGCCTGGATCGACGCGGTGGGGATGTATTTCCGCTCGATCGCCGCGGCGCAGGATCTCGAGCGCGGCTGGGCCTCGCGCTCCGCCACCGAGGACCACATCTGCAACACCTACGAGCGCAATGTGATGATCGACCATTACGGCGTGGCGCGGCTCTGCTTCTCCACCCAGTTCCCCGGCAAGGCGCTGCGCGCGCCCGGCGATCTGCGCCGCTTCTGGGAGCGGGCGGGCACCACCCGCGCGCGGATGCGCCAGTGCAACCAGTGGTGCGGCATCAGCCACAGCGTGCGCCGCGAGAGCTCGACGCTGAAGGGCCGGGCCAAGATGGAGGCGCATCTCGCGCGCCACGGGCCGATGCCGGCGCCGGACTGGGCGAGCCGCGCCGCCGCCGGGCTGCACGCGCTGGTGCGGTGAGGCCCGCGTGAGCGGGACGGCAGTGCCCGCGCCGGCCCTCAGCGTGGTGATGCCGGCCTGGAATGCCGCTGCCCATGTCGGCGAGGCGCTGGAGAGCCTGATCGCGCAGGGCCGGCAGGATCTCGAGGCGCTGGTGATCGACGACGGCTCCACCGACGCCACCGCCGAGATCGTCGCGGCAGAGATCCCGCGGGCGGCGGCGGCCGGGCTCGCGCTGCGGCTCCTGCGCCAGGCCAATGCCGGCCCCTCGGCCGCGCGCAACCGGGGCATCGCCGAGGCGCGCGGGCCGCTCGTCGGTTTTCTCGACGCCGACGACCGCTGGCATCCGGCCAAGGCGGCCCGGCACATCGCGCTGATGCGCGCGCGGCCGGAGATCGACCTCTCCTATTCCGGGTTTCGCGATATCGACGCGGCGGGCCGCGACCTCCTGCAGGGCTACCTGCCGCGGCGCGAGATCCTGGAGCATGGCGCGCTGCTCGAGGGCAACGTGATGCACACCTCCACCATCGTCGCCCGCACGGAGGTGCTACGCCGGCTCGGCGGCTTCGACACCGGGCTCCGCACCTACGAGGATTTCGACCTCTGGCTGCGCATCGCGGCGCTGCGCCCCGGCAACATCGCGGCGGTGCGCGAGCGGCTGGTGGATTATCGCCGCCATCCCGCGCAGACCACGCGGAGCTGGGAGCGGATGCACGAGGGCTGGCGCATGGTGGTGGCGCGCGAGGCCCGCACGCATCCGGAGGCCTGGGCGCGGGTGCGCCGGCTGGCCTGGGGCAACCAGCTCGAATACTGCGCCTCGATGGCCTACAACGCCGGCGACATGGCGGCGATGCGGCGGCTGATCCGGCGTGCCTGGGCCGAGGGCGGGCCGCGGCTCGCCACCCGCAAATATCCCCTGCTGATGACCGCGGTGGCGCTGGCCTCGCACCTGCCGCGGCCGGTGCAACGCGCGCTCAGCCGGGCGCATCGGGCCCTCCGCGGCTGGGCACAGCGGCGCGAGGCGCGGCAGATCGGCGCCGAGCCCCCCCCGATGGCGGAGCGTGCCGCCCGCCGGCTCGCCGACCTCCTGCACGGCGCAGGCACCGCGCTCGCCCGCCGGCCGAACCCCGCGCATCCGTTTCGCAGCCTGCCCCCGGCGCCCGGCGCGGCGAAGCTGGAGGCGATGGCGGCGCGCTGCGAGCGCATCCTCGAGGACAGCATCGCCGGCTTCTTCCTGCAGAACGCCGACACCGCGCATGGCGGCTATCTCGAGGATGCCGGCCCCGCAGGCTTCTTCGACCGGGGCGACAAGGTGCTGCTGATGCAGGCGCGCTGCCTCTGGTTCTTCTCCGAGCTCGCCGGGGCAGGGCTGCGGGCGGCGGAGGCGCAGGCCGCGGCGGCGCAGGGCTTGCGCCACCTGATGGCGCGCTTTCACGACCCCGCCACCGGCGGCTTCCATGACCGGGTCGCCGCGGACGGCCGGGTGCTCGACCCGCTGCGGCTGCTGCGCCACCAGAGCTGCGCGATCTTCGCCCTGGCGCGGCATGCCCGGCTCACCGGCTCGGAGACCGCCGCCGGCGCCGCGCGGGGCGCCCTCGGCGCGCTGGCCCGCGATCCCGCCGGCCGCTGGCTCGACTGCGCGGCGCCGGGGGGCGAGCCGGCCGGGGCCGAGGACTGCGCGCGGCACCTGACCCAGCCCGGCGCCCGCTCCTTCGACAGCGAGATCCACCTGCTCGAGGCGCTGATCGAGCTCTGCCGCCTCGACCCCGACCCGGCGCACCGCCGGCAGCTCGAGGCGGCGCTGCTGCGCTGCCTCACCGGCTTCCGGCTGCCGGGCCGGCCGGCATCGCTGACCGGCTGGGACAATGCCTCCGACCGCCCGCTGCCGGGCCGGCTCAACGCCCAGCTCGCACCGGGCCACGATCTCGAGCTCGTCTGGTTCGCCTTCGAGGCGCTGCGCGTGCTCGGCCAGCCGCCGGAGACGCTCCTGCCCTGGGCGCGGCAGGTCTGCGACGCGGCGCTTACCCACGGCTTCGACGCCGCCCGCGGCGGGTTCTACAACCGCGCCGGCCAGCGCGGGCCGCAGTTCCTGGTGCCGGAGCGCGCCAAGCTCTGGTGGGTGCAGGCCGAGGCCATGGTCGCCATGCTGGAGATGCACGCGCTGACTGGCGAGACCCGCTGGTTCGAGGCGCTGCGCCGGACCCTCGGCTTCGTCGAGGCGCACATGCTGGCGCCCGGCGGCGGCTGGTGGCGCGCCGTCGACAGCCGCGGCCGGCTCCGCGACGCGCGCCGCGCCGCCGCCGACCAGGGCCCCTATCACAACGGCCGGGCGATGCTGCGCCTCGCCGCCGGGCTGCGCCGGCTGGCCGCCGGGGAGGGCGCGCGATGACCGGCCCGCAGATGCCCTGGATCTGCCTCGTCTCGGTGCCGCGCTCCGGCACCAATCACATCTGCCGGCTGCTGGAGCGGCTCGGCTGGCTGCGCGTCTATCTCGAGATCTTCGATCCCGGCGGCCCGTCCTGGCTCGACGCCGAGGCGCTCGCGGCGCTGGCCCGCGCCACCGGGCTCGACCTCGCCCGCGCCAAGGACCCGCGCCTCGGCGCCTGGGTCCATGCCCGCCCGGCCGAAACCCTCGCGGCGCTCGAGCACGCCGCCGCGCCGGGCCAGCGCGCCTGCCTCGTCAAGCTGTTCCACGACCATCTCGCGCCCGAGCGGGTCGCCGAGACCTTCCTGCGCCGGGCCGAGACGCGGTTCCTCTTCGTGCGCCGCCGGCCGATCGACAGCTACATCTCCCTCGTCAAGGCGCGCCATGTCGGGCGCTGGCTCGGCGTGCCCACCACCGATCTGCGCCTGCCGATCGAGGCGGATGCGTTCTGCCGCTGGCACGACAGCGCCTCGCGCTGGTTCGCCCGGATGGAGGCACTCGCCGCCGCGGCCGGCCGGCCGGCCTCCACGGTGATCTACGAGCGCGACATCCACCCCTCCGACCTCACCACCCTGCGCGGGCTGGCGAACCGTCTCGGCCAGCTCGGCCTGCCCGGGCACCTGCCCGCCAGGCTCATCGCCGAGCACGGCGCCAAGCGGCTGATCGCCGCCGGGGCCGGGCTTGTGGGCCGCGAGAGCCCCTGGCCGCCGGCGCTCGGCATCGACCGGCAGGACACCGCCGCCTCATGCGCCGAGAAGGTGAGCAACTGGGCCCGGTTCGAGGCCGATCTGGCGCGCCTGCCGGGAGGGCTCGACCGGCTCGAGCGCTATTGCGCCGACGGCTGATCGCCCCCTGCCGCGCCCGGCCAGAGCCGGCGGAACTCCGCCGCCAGCGGATGGCCGAGGCCGAAGATCGCCGCCGCCCAGGCACCCGCCGCCAGCGGCGCGGAAAGCCCGATCACCGCGAGATCGCGCCAGAGCCCGCCCTCCAGCGCCGCCGAGAGTGCCGCAGAGAGCGCCGCCACCGGCAGCACGGTGGCCAGCGCCAGCGGCAGGTTGCGCGCCAGCGCCGCCGCGATCTCGCCCGCGCCGAGCCCGAGCCGCCGGGCGACCATCCGCACCCGCCAGAGCGCGTGCAGCGCCGCCGCACCGACCAGCGCCCAGCAGGCGGCGGCCAGCCCGCTCCCGGCGAGGGCCGCGACCAGCGCCAGCGTCAGCAGCGTCGCGCCCAGCTGCACCGCCAGCATCTGCCGCTCCCGCCCGAGCGCGATCAGGTAGATCTGCGATACCGCCAGCACCGGAAACAGCGCCAGCAGCGCCGACAGGATCGCCAGCACCTCCGGCACCGCCGCCCATTGCGGGCCGAGCAGCACCGCAACCAGGCGCTGCGCCAGCACCGCCAGCAGCCCTGCCGCCGGCCAGCTCACCGCGGTGAGGTTGCCCAGCGCCGCCAGGTAGCGCGGCCGCAGCGCCGCCCGTTCCCGCGCCGCGGCAAAGACATAGGGCACCAGCACCGGCATCACCGTCTCCTGCACCACCCGGCGCGACTGGCGCACCAGGTCGTCGGCGCGGGCGAACTGGCCGAGCGCCGCGAAGCCGGCGATCCGCCCGATCAGCAGCGGCGTCAGCGACTCGCTGGCCTGCTGCGCGGCATTGGCGGCAAACACCGTGCCGGCGAGCCGCGCCGTCCGCCCCATGCCGCGGAACCCCGGCCGCACCAGGAAACCGCCGCCGGTGGCGAGCAGGCAGAGCGCGCAGTGCACGAGGCTCGCCGCCGCCAGCCCGGCAAGCAGCGCCGCCGGCCCCTGTCCCGCCGCCGCCAGCGGCACCGCGCAGGCCGGATAGGCCGCCGAGCCGGCCAGCCGCACGAAGAAGATGCACCGGAACCGCCGCGCCCGCAGCAGCTCGGCATGGGCCAGGATCGCCACCGCGTTGACCAGCACCAGCGGCAGCATCGCCGCCAGCAGCGCATCCGGCACCCGGCCGATCAGCGCGCCGGACGGCAGCGCCAGCAGCAGCGCCAGAACCGCCGTCACGGCGCCGGAGGCGGTGAGCGCGATCGCCAGCGCATTGGCCCGGAAACCGGCATCCAGCGCCTCCGCCCGCTGCACCGCGACGAAGAGGCCGAAGCCGCCGACGAACTGCGCCAGCAGCAGCACCGCCAGCGCCGCGGCGAACCAGCCGGTCTCCTGCGGCGTCAGCAGCCGCGCCAGCACCGCAAGCCCGGCAAGCTCGATCGCGAGCACCAGCGCGAACTGCGCCACCGTCCAGACCAGCGAGCGATGGAAGCTCATCCGTCCTCCCGTGCCGGCGAGCCCCCGGCGCCCGCCGGGTTCCGGCTATTGCAGGCGGCCGGCGGCGCGTCCAGCGCTATCGGGGGCGGCGCGCGGCGAACAGCGCCACCGCCCCCTGGCGCCAGAGCCGCAGCTCGGCGAAGCGGGCGTCCAGCGCCGCCTCGAGATCCTCGTGCCGGTCCCGCGCATTCGAGAAGATGCCCCTGGCGTTGTAGAGATCCATCAGCGCCTGCGCGGCGCGCGAGCGCGGGGCATCGCCCTGCAGGATCGTCGCGCCGAAGACGCAGCCCCCCGGCGCCAGCACCGCCGCGGCATGGTCGAGCACCCGCGCCTTCTCCGGGATCGCCCCCGGCAGGCAGTGCAGCAGGTAGCAGAGGCCGACGCTGTCGAACCCCGGCGGCACCGGCACCGGCAGCGGCTCCAGGCAGTCGGCCCGCACCGCCTCCGGGCGATGCCGCGCGATCCGCCGCCCCGCCGCCGCGAGGCTGTGCGGATTGAGATCGAGCAGCGTGATCCGCGGCGCCGGCACCGGCCAGTCCGCGGTGTCGAGGAAATACCCCGTGCCGACGCCGATATCGAGATGCCGCGCGCCGAGATTGCCGGCATAGAGTGCGCGCAGATGCCGGGTCGGGCAGCGCCAGAGCAGCCGGTTCGAGAGCCCGAGCACCAGCCGGTCGTAGAGCGCCAGCGTCAGCGGCGTGTAGACCGCCTGTCCGGCCTCGACCTCCGCCGCGGCCGGCCCTCCGGCCATCGTTCAGCCCGCCACGCCGGTCGGCGCGCTGCGGCCCTCGCCCATGTAGAGCCGCTGCAGGTCGACGAAGGGCCCGGCGGTGAGGTCGCGCCGCATCTCGCCCCAGCTCTCGGCATCGCCGGCGATGTCGTCAAAGATCTCCCGCGGCACGCCGAACACCTCGAGCACCTCGCCGGAGCCGGCGCGCTGGCGGCCCACCTCGATCTCGCCCGCATCCGCCCCGAGCACCCGCAGATCGACGCCGTATTCGAGCTGCAGCCCTTCGAGCCCGCGCATCAGCGCCAGCTTCATCAGCTCCGCCGTCACGTCGTCGAGGCCGAGATCGGCGAGCAGGATCTTCTCCCGCATCGCCGGCCAGCCGAACACCACCCGGGTCTGCAGCGTGTCGCCGACCTCCTGCGCCGCCGTGCCGGCCCGCACGCCATAGGAGATCGCGAAGGCATTCATCGCGTCGTCCTCGCCCTCCACCCAGTCGGGCAGCCGCGCGGAGGCGAAGGCCGAGATCCACTGCCCGCGGCCGACATCGAGATAGTTGAGATCGGGCTCGAGCCGGAACGGCTCGCCGCAGTCGGGGCAGGTCACCCGCTGGAAGCTCGCATCGAGGATCGCCTCGCGCAGATCCGGGCGCCGGTCGGCGTTGACGCTCTCGGCCGCCTCCATCTCGGACTGGGCGCCGCAGGCGGGGCAGGTCACGGAAATCGTCGAGAACAGCGACATGGATCATGCTCCGGCATCAATGCTTGGTCGGGGTTTCGTCACTTCTTCGGCTCGCCGAACTTCTTCAGGATGTCGATGGCCGGGTGCGAGTTCGGCAGCCGGCCGGTGTGATAGGCGGCGTAGACCTCCGAGAACCACTCTCCCGGCGCCCGGAACTGATAGCCTGTCACACCCTTCGAGCGGGCGGAATAGAGATAGCTCGTCCAGTCGTTTGGATAGGATTCCTGATAGACCCGCCCGCCGATCTGGCGCTTCGCGCATTCGGCATCGTTGTACCAGATGTTGTTCGACTTGCGGATCGCGTCGCACCACACCACCGCCTCGACGCGGTTGCGCTCCCACTGGTCCGCGTCGATCCCGCGCTGCGGCTTCGGGACGGGGTAGCTGTCGGACCCGGCGCCCGCACGAAGATAGGCTTCTATGTAGTTGGCATCATAGTCGAATTCCGTCGCCGCCGCCTGCGCGATATCGGACAGGTTGGAGCCGTGCTCCTTCCAGCCGCCATGATCGACCGCGGCGCCGTTGCCGGACATGTAGCTGGTCCGGTCGTCGATCGAATGGGCGATCTCGTGCAGCGTCGTCCAGTTGAACTTCGGCGCCGCCTCGCCCACCGGGCGCAGCGCCGGCTCGATGTTCGGCAGCTCGATCGGATCGGCCAGCGCCTTCTCGTTCTTGTCCTCGGCGCGGCCGATCATCAGCTTGAGCGCCTTGTCGCTCGGGTTGTAGCTCGAGGTATCGACCGTATCCCCCTGGCGTTTCACGATCTTCATGCTCGGGTTGTCGCGGGTGTACTTGTCCGGCACCGCGGCGAAGATCTCGAACAGCTTGCGGATGTTGGGCGCCTTCTCGTTCGGCAGATTCTCCGCCGCGCCCGCCGTGGTGAGCATCTGCAGATCGACATCGAAGCGCAGCTTGAACGCCTTGTGCACCACCTTGCGGGTGGTCACCGGGTCGAGGCCCTGCACGATGGCGTCGAGCGCCTGCGGCCCGTCGGGGCGCTCGAGCAGCTTCTTGAGCGCGGCCTCGTCCGGCTCGGCATTGGTCGCCATCGCCGCCTTGAGCTCCGCCACCTGGAGGAGATCTGCCAGCGTCTTCAGCAGCTTGCCCGCCGCGGCATGATCCAGCGCGGTGGCCTTGGCATTGGCCTCGCCGAGCAGCCCGCGGGCCTCCTTGAGCTGCGCATCCACGGCGTATTTGTGGGCATGGCCGGCGAGGGTGTCGATCCGGTCGGAGAGCGGCTTGCGCGCGGCGAGGAAATCGACATGGGCATAGCAGCTCGCCAGCGCCGTCACGCAGGTCTCGCTGGCCGCCTGCGCCGCCGGGATGGCGGACTGGAAGAGCTCCTGCTTGCCGTTCTCCTCGGCGAGGCCGAGCTCGAAATCCAGCGTCTTGAGCCCGGCCTCGACCACCGCCGCCTGCGGGTGCTTGCGCACCTCGGCGAGCGCCGTCCGCGCCTCCTCCAGCAGGCCCTTGAAGTGCAGGTGCTGGTCGGCGACGGTATGGGCATAGCCGAGGCGGAAGAAGACGTCCTTCAGCCCCTCCCGCGCCTCGCCCAGCTTCTCCTCGCCCACCGCGGTCTCGGCCGTGCCGATCGCGGTCTCGATGGCGTCGAGCCGGTCCTTCAGCAGCGCCGCGGAGGCATGCGAGCGCAGCTTGCCGAGCAGCGTCCTCGCCGCCTGCACCTCCTCGCCGAGCCCGGTCTTGTCGGCGGTGTCGAGCGCCTTGGCATGTTCGCCGCCCATCGCGGTGGCAAACTCGCCATGCGCCTCGGCATGGTCCTTCGCCGCCTTGCAGGCGTCCGGCAGCGGTTCGAGGATGCGCAGCGCGGCGAGATAGTCCTTGCCGCCGGCGAGCCCGGTCGCGGTGCGGTATTCCGTCTCCGCCGCGGCGATCCGGCCGGCCACGGTCTCGGCATGGGCATGGCCCTTCACCTCGCCGATCGCGGTCTCCGCCGCGGCGCGCGCGGTCTCGTAGCGGTCATAGGCATCCGCGACCTTGAGGGCCTCGGCGATGCGGCCGGGCAGGGGTTCGACCAGCTTCTTCGCCTCGTCGAGCGCCATCATCTTGCTCATCAGGAGCTTCTTGGCATCCGGCCCGGCGCAGGTGGCGACGATCTCCTTGGCCCTGCGCACCGCCTCCACGCAGGCGGCAAGCTCCTCGGTCACCGCCGCGTTCTTCGCGGTGTCGAGCTTCAGCACCTCGGGCTCGGCCTTGCCGAGCGCATCCGTATAGGCCTTGTGCGCGTCGAGCACCGCCTTGGTCGGGTCCTTCATCAGCATGACCTTGACGGCCAGCTCCTTCACCGAGGCATAGAGCCGGGCGGTGAACTTCTCGTCGACGGCGGTGACCAGCGCCTCCATCTCGGCAAGCTCCGTGGCGACGATCGGCTTGCCGCGGAACTCGTCGAGATTGGACGGCCGCGCCCACCAGCTGCGGTAGTTCTTGGCGTCGCCATAGTCGCCCATGATCGCCTTCAGCGGCGGCACCCGCTTCTGCACGTCCTTGAGCCCGTCGAGCGCCTCCTGGTAGCGGCGGTTGTCGGGGATCTTGGCGTGCTCCTTGGCAGTGGTGAAATCGGTCTTGAGCGCCGGCACCAGGGTCGGCAGCGCGGCGCGGCCATCGGTGGTGTCGACCTCCGTGACCAGGGTGTTCACCGTCGGCAGCAGGGCCTTGTACTTGTTGTAGATCTCGAGCAGGCGCTTGGCCTTCTTCAGGGCCGCCAGCGCGGTGCTGAACTGGGGGCCGGCGGTGCCCCAGTCCTGCGAGCCGATGGCGGAGTTGCCCGCCTGGATCGCGGTCTGGGCCTCCTGCCGCTCGACCTTCACCGCGTTGTCCGGATCGGCGATGGCGCCGAGCTCGGCCAGCAGCTCGGTCCGGGTCTCCAGGAATTTCAGCGCGCGGTCGAGGTTGCGCTGCGCCTCCAGCGCCTTGTCGATGCCGGCATTCAGCTTGGTGACGGCGGTGGCGAAGCCCTCGTTGGTGTTGAGATCGCGCGCCGTGACGGCCTCGCCGCGCAGCGTGCCGGCCTCGCCGAGCACGGGCCCGGCATAGGTCTTCTTCCCGTGGCCGTTCACCGGGTTGTAGATGCCGTCGAAGATGCCGAGCCGCGGGCCGACCTTGCTCTGGTCGGTCGCGGTCGGGTCCTCCGGCGGCCGGCCCACGCCATCCACCGCATGGGCCCTGAGCGCGGCATAGCGCGCCTCCGGCAGCAGCGGGCGGAGCGCCAGCAGCGCCTCGCTGGCCTCCGCCGCCTTGCCGCCCTTGGCGGTGGTCTTGGCGCTGGCCAGCCCGTCGCGGATCGGGTCGAGCTCGGCGCCCGCGCCGGGCGCGCCGGGCAGCGCGGCGATGATCTGGTACTCGCCGTCGATCTTGTCGTGCAGGTCCTGGAACTTCTTGTAGGCCGCGGCCTTCTCGCGGATCGCCGGCCAGAGCGCCTTGGCGGCGTCGATCAGCTTGGTGGCGCCGACAAACTCGCCCTTGGGGATCTTGTCCTTGGCATAGTCGTGCTCGGCCTGCTGCTTGGCGATGTCCTCGACGATCCCGTCGGCCCCGTCGAGCGCCTTGAGCAGCGGGATCTCGTCGGCCAGCTCCTTGAGCTTGGCGCGGACGTTCTTCACCGCCTCCACCGCCTTCTCGATCTCGCCCTTCAGATAGTAGGTGGTGTCGAGGCGGCGCAGCGAATCGACATAGTCCCCGGTCGTGGCATAGCTCGCCTGGTTGTAGATCTCGCGAAACCGCGTGAGCATCGGGCGGACCTCGGGGTAGTCCGGCTCCACCAGGGTCGTCAGCTCGGTGAGGTGATTGCCGCGGGCGGCGTATTTCCAGCCATAGTCCTTGGCCTTCTCGGCGGTCCAGTTGAGGTCGATGCAGCGCTTGGGCAGGGTGTCGAGGATCGCCGTGGCCTTGGCGTATTCCTTCCCGGTGCCGTGGGTCTCCGCCTTCTGCAGATCCTGGCGGATCTTCGTCAGCTCGGTATCGACCGGCACCTCCGTGGAGTTCGCCGGCAGCGCGTTGACCCGGCCCTGCCGGTCCGCCAGCACGATGTCGTACTTGGCCTTGGCATCGGCATCCTTCTCGATCTGCTCCAGCGCCCGGATCGCGGTGTTGAGCGCGGTCACCGCATCGGCATAGCGGTGCGCGCCGGCGGTCTCGTCGCGGGCCTTGCGCACCGCCTCCTTCTGCACGTCGATCTCGGTGGCGAAGGCATCCTTGCAGGCATGCACCGCGAGCCCGGCAAGCAGCTGCTCGGCGAGGTCGAGCCGCGGCTTGTAGGCGGCGCGCTCCTGCGTCAGCTTCTCGACCCGGGTCTCGATCTCGCCGAGCGGGTCGTCGGTGTCCTCGATCGCCTTGTCGATCTCCTCCGGCTCGGTGCTGCTGTCGGCGGTCGCCAGGGTCTGCGCCACGCTCTCGAACAGCCGCGCGACATCCGCGGGCAGGGTGCCGAGCGCCTGGGTCGCCTCGTTCTTCATCCGCTCGACGCTGCCGCGGCGGGTGGCGAGCCAGGTCTTCGAGGCCTTGAGCGCGGTCTCCTTCTCCTGCCGGCGCTTCTCCTCCTCCTCGCGCAGCCGGGCCTCCTCGGCCAGCCGCTTCGCCTTCTCCTGCGCGGCGGTGAGGATCTCCATCACCCGCGCCTCGGCCTTGCGCGCGAGGTTGAGGATGCCCTCGGCATTGTCGCTCTTCGCGACCTCGGCCAGCGAGCCGGCGATGGTCCGCAGCTCGGCGGTCTCGGCATCGCCGTTCGCGCCGAGCAGCTTCGCCGCCGCCACCGCCGCCTGCTCCGCGCGGGCCTTCGCCTTGGCAGCCGCCTGCCGCGCCGCCTCCAGCGCCTTGGCCGAGACCGGCTCCGCGGTTGCGCTCTCCGGAGTGCCGCCGAGCACCACGAGCACCAGCTGCGCCCATTTGATCTGCTCCGGGGTCAGCTCCACCTGGCTGCCGGACTGCGGCGTGTCGGGGGTGTCGGTCATCTGCGGGACTCCCTGAACTGCAGGCACCGTGCTGGGAGGATGCGAGTGCGCCCGCACGACCGGTGCATTTGCCTCAGCGTAAGGCCGAAAGGCCGGCGGCACCAAGCCGATTCTCGCTGCCGCTTGACGCCGCCCGCGCGCCGGCCGACTGTCTCGGCCCCGAGGAGGTGCCTGACCATGACCCCACCCGACGACCGCACGCATCCGCAATATTTCGCGACCCACTGGGGCACCTGGGAGGCGGTGACCGAGAACGGCCGACTCACCGGCGTGCGCCCCTGGGCGGGCGATCCGCATCCGGCGATGATCGGCCCCGGCATCGTCGAGGCGGTGCACCACCCGAGCCGCATCCGCCGGCCCGCGGTGCGCCGGAGCTTCCTCGAGAAGGGCGCCGCCGCCGAGCGCGGCAGCCGCGGCGCCGAGCCCTTCGTCGAGCTGCCCTGGGACGAGGCGCTCGACCTCGCCGCGGCGGAGATCGACCGGGTGCGCCGGAGCCATGGCAACGAAGCGATCTTCGGCGGCTCCTATGGCTGGGCCTCGGCCGGGCGCTTCCACCACGCGCAGAGCCAGGTGCACCGCTTCCTCAACTGCGCCGGCGGCTACACCGCCTCGATCGACACCTACAGCTATGCCGCGGTCAGCGCGCTCACGCCGCACATCATCGGCCATTTCCGCAAGCTGATGCTCGACCAGGCGACCTCCTGGGACAGCATCGCGGCGGAGACCGAGCTCTTCGTGATGTTCGGCGGGCTGCCGCTGAAGAACGCGCAGGTCAACTCCGGCGGCGTCGGCCGGCACACCGCGCGCGCGGCGCTCCGGGCCGCCCATGCCCGCGGCTGCCGATTCGTCTCCATCGGCCCGATCCGCGCCGACACCATGCCGGAGATCGGGGCCGACTGGATCGCGCTGCGCCCCGGCACCGACACCGCGCTGATGCTGGCGCTGGCGCATGTGCTGGTGCGCGAGGACCTGCACGACCGCGGCTTCCTCGCGCGCTGCACCACCGGCTTCGAGCGCTTCCTGCCCTATCTCATGGGCGAGACCGACGGCCAGCCCAAGACGCCCGCCTGGGCCGCCGCGATCACCGGCATCCCGGCCGAGGCGATCGCGGCGCTCGCCCGGCGCATGGCGGCGCAGCGCACGATGATCGGCCTCGCCTGGTCGGTGCAGCGGGCCGATCACGGCGAGCAGCCGGCCTGGATGGCGATCGTGCTCGCCGCCATGCTCGGCCAGATCGGCCTGCCGGGGGGCGGCGTCGGCATCGGCTACGGCTCGGAGAACGGCATCGGCAACCCGGTGCGGCCGTTCCGCTTTCCGGCCCTGCCGCAGGGGCAGAACCCGGTGGAGGCGGCGATCCCGGTGGCGCGCATCGCCGATGCGCTGCTCGACCCCGGCGGCACCTACGACTTCAACGGCGCGCAGCGGCGCTATCCCGACCTGCGGCTGCTCTACTGGGCCGGCGGCAACCCGTTCCACCACCACCAGGACATCAACCGCCTGGTGCGCGCGCTGCAGCGGCCCGAGACCATCATCGTCAACGAGATCTGGTGGACCCCGATGGCGCGCCATGCCGACATCGTGTTTCCCACCACCTCGCCGGTCGAGCGCGAGGACATCGCGATGACCCACTGGGAGCCGCTGATCGTCGCCATGCGCCAGGCGATCCCGCCGGAGGGCGAGGCGCGGGACGACTACGCGGTCTTCGCCGGCCTCGCCGGGCGGCTCGGGCTGGAAGCGGCCTTCACCGAGGGGCGCAGCGCCGAGGACTGGCTGCGCCATCTCTGGGACCAGGCGCGCCAGCGCGCGGCCGAGGCGGGCTTCGCGCTGCCCGGGCTCGCCGAGCTGCGCGCCGGGGGCCCGGTCAGCCTGCCGGGCCCCGAGCGCCCCGCGGTGCTGCTGGAGGCGTTCCGCGCCGACCCGGAGGCGCATCCGCTCGAGACCCCCTCGGGCCGGATCGAGATCTTCTCCGAGCGCATCGCCGGCTTCGGCTATGACGACTGCCCGGGGCACCCGGTCTGGCTGGAGCCCTGCGAGTGGCTCGGCGGGGCGGAGGCGGCGCGCTTCCCGCTGCATCTGGTCTCCAACCAGCCGGCGACGCGGCTGCACGGCCAGCTCGACCCGGGCAGCGTCAGCCGCGCCTCGAAGATCGCCGGGCGCGAGCCGATCACCATGCATCCCGCCGATGCCGCCGCGCGCGGCCTCGCCGCGGGGGATGTGGTCAGGGTCTGGAACGCGCGCGGCGCCTGCCTCGCGGGGCTGCGGATCTCCGACGAGGTGATGCCCGGCGTCGTGCAGCTCGCCACCGGCGCCTGGCACGACCCGGAGCGCCGCGGCGAGCCCGGCGCGCTCTGCAAGCACGGCAACCCCAACGTGCTGACGCGGGACAAGGGCAGCTCGCGGCTCGGGCAGGGGCCCTCGGCGCATACCGCGCTGGTCGAGGTGGCGCGGCTCGACGGCCCGCCGCCCCCGGTCACCGCCTTCGACCCGCCGGAGCTGCTGCCGCGGCGCTGAGCGCCCGCGCCCCGCTGCACCGGTCGGCGCCGTTCCTGGCCAGCGGCAGCGCAGCGGCTGCCGCTCCTCCCGAAGCCCGCCGCGAGGCCGGAAGGCGGCTGCGCGGCCGCCAGCCCACCCGCTCCGGCCGCGTCACCGCCGTGCAGCTGCAACCGCCCGCTCAGCCTTCCCCGGCCGGAGTACCGGCATGCAGCTGCAACCGCCAGCCCGGCCTCCCCGGCCGCGCCACCCCCGCCCCGGGTTCCGCAGGAAGCCGCACCGCACCGCCCGCGGCGCAGCGGCGCGAAACCGCACCCCGCCCGGCAGCCACCACCGGCACCCGGCGGAACGCGCAATCGCCCTACGCCGCACACCGGCGCAAGACACCGCCCCGCACGGCCACCGCCGCCGATAGACGGCGCCGCCACCCGAAGTGGCGCAGTATGGGACCACCCGCAGCACACTGGCGCGAGTAAGCGCCGCCCAAGGCAGCCGTCGCAGGTGGCCGTACCCGCGGGGCACCCGATCGGAATACCCGCGACGCACTGGCCCAAGCCGGCCACCCGCTCCGCGTTCATCATGTGTGGGTTGGGCCAGTCCCCGGTTGGCTGCACCACGCCCGGCGTCCCGCGCCGATGGCGAGGAGCGGTCCAGGAGCGCGGCAAAAGCAGCGGCGGCGGCTCCGCCGAAAATTGGCTGCTGGAACGGAATGCGGCTGCGGCCGCCGGCTCGGCCTCTCCACGCGCGACACCGGACGCTCCACGTTTCGCAGCGATACCCCGCCGGAACGCCCACGACGCACCGGCGCGAGAACTCGGCGTCGCAACCGCCATGGCGGGGAGCGGTCCGGAAGAGCGGCAAAGCCAGCGGCGACGGCTCACCCGGAAGCCGGCCGCCGGAACCGGCAACGGCCGCGACCGCCAGTTCGCCCGATCTTGCCGCGACACCGGGCGCCCCAGGTTCCGCAGCGGTGCCGCACCGGACCGCCCGCGGCGCACCCGCGCAAATGAGCGCCGCACCCGGCAGCCGTCGCCGCTGGGTGGTACTTGCGCCCAAAGGCGCGCACAGCGCACAGCATCGTCGCGGCGAAGGCGGGGTGAGGTCGGGAATGCGGCAAAGGGAGCGGCGGCTCCCCCGGAAGCTGACCGCCGAGACAGCGGGCGGCTGCGGCCGCCAGTTCCCCCGATCCGGCCACGGCACCAGGTGCTCCAAGTTTCGCATCTAAGCCGCACCGGAACGCCCGCAGCGCACCGATGCCAAAGGGTACAGCGCTCGGCCGCCATCGCCGCTAGACGGCGCCGGGCCCGTTTTCGCCGCGGCGATGGCGGGGATAGGTCTGGGAGTGCGGCAATGGCAGCGGCGGCGACTCCTCCGGTAGCCGGTCGCCGGGGACCGACGACGCCTGCGGCCGCCAGTTCGCCCGATCCGGCCGAGGCACCGGGCGTTCCATGTTTCGCAGCAATGCCCTGCCGGAACGCTCGTGGCGTACTGGCGCGAGAGGGCCATTCGCTCGGCGATCGTCGCGGGTGAGTGGTGCCGGCGCCTGATGGAGTGCAGCACCGGAACACCCGCGGTGCATCGGCGAAAATGGGCTCGGCGTTCGGTGGCCGTCGTTGGCGGTCAGCATGGCACTCAGCGGGTCGCGCTATCGGAAGATCCGCGGCGCACGGACGCGAATGGCTGACTCGCTCGGCGACCGTCGCCGGTGGACGGTGCTGGCGCCCGGCGGGGCGCATCATCGGAACACGCACGGCAAACTTGCGCGAGAGGGCACCGCAATCGGCGATCATCGCGGGTGAGGTGATGCCCTCGCCCGGCTGGATGCAGCGCCGAAGGATCTGAAGGCACATCGGCGCGAAGGGGTTGCACGTCCGGTGACCGTCGTTGGCGGTCATCCATGGCGCATCGGCGGGAGAGGGCGCCGCGATCAGCAACCATCGACGGTAGGAGCTGCCGGTTCCTGGCTAGGTGCGCCATCGGGAAATTCGCGGCGCGCTGGCGCGAGAGGCGCCCATCTCGGCGGCCGTTGCGGGTGGGCGGTGCCGGCGCTCCGGCAGGCTGCGCCATCGGCACGGCTGCGGCGCGCTGGCGCGAGAGGGCGCCCATCTCGGCGGCCGTCGTGGGTGGGCGGTGCCGGCGCTCCGGAAGGCTGCGCCATCGGGACATTCACGGCGCGCTGGTGCGGGAGGGCGCCCATCTCGGCGGCCGTCGTGGGTGGGCGGTGCCGGCGCTCCGGCAGGCTGCGCCATCGGAACGGCCGCGGCGCGCTGGTGCGGGAGGGCGCCGCATTCTGCGATCATCGCGGGTGGGCGGTGCCGGCGCGCGGCGGGGTGCAGCACCTCGGAGCCGGCGGCGCACTGGCGCGAGAGGGCTTTGGCTCGGCGATTGTTGCCGATAGGCGGTGCCGGCGCCGGGCGGGCGGCAGTGTTGGAGCATACGCGGCGCATCGGCGCGTGGGGGCGCTGCGCTCGGCGGCTGTCGCGGGTGGGCTTGCTGAGGGCTGATGGGGCACTGCGCTCGGCATCGTCCTGCGAGGGCTGGGCGCGGTTCGGGGCGCGGCGACGGTTGGGGCTGTCGCGGCCCCGGGGGATGAGCCGCCCCGGGGGCGGGGCGCCGCCCGGGGCGACGTGCGCCCGGGGCGGCGGGAGCGAGGGCGGGGGCGGGAGCGCTCAGGCCACCGCGGCGGCGGGGACCGGGGCGGCGCAGAGGCGGTCGGCCAGCGTCGCGGCGCTGCCGCCCTGGCCGAGGCCCTCGACGGCGGCGGCCAGGGCCTCGGCGGCGGGGCGGCCGATCACCGGGTCGGCGAGGCCGTGGAACTTCGCGACGATCGCGGCCTGGGGCAGCGGCGCCTCCGGGTCGCCCAGCGCCTCGGTGCGCTCCGAGGCGAGCCGCCGGCCGTCCTTCAGGACCAGCGTGACATGGGCGAAGCGGCGCGCCGGGAAGGCGGCGTTGTATGCCTCCTCCTCGGCAAACACCATGCCGTCGGCGAGGCGCAGGATCTCCGGATCGGTGAAGGCGCCCTCGGCCACCTCCTCGGCGCCGACGCGGCCGCGCACCATCGCCGCGGCGGTGGGGAAGGCGGTGGAGTACTGCGCCTCCTCGGTGGTCTTCGGCCGGCGCGTCGCCAGCCGCACCGACTGGTGGAAGGTCGCGACCTCGATCCGCTCGACCTGCTCGGAGGAGAGCCCGTGCGCCGCGCGCAGGCCCAGCACCGCCTGCAGCGGCGGCTGCGCCCAGCGGCACACCGGATAGGGCTTGCAATACTGCTCGAAGATCCGCCAGCGGCTGCCGAGATCGCCCCAGATATCGGCGACGTCGTCGCCCTCGACGGTGATCGCGGGGGCGCCGGTGAAGCCGTCCGCCGCCAGGCAGGCCGCCGAGACGCCGGCCATCGCGCCCCAGCCGGAGCCGTCCTTGACCATGGTCGGGTGGTCGATGCAGCGCATCATCTGGCTGCGCGGGCCGTGATACTCGGCGATGCCGATGGCCTCGCGGGTGGCGGCGCCGCCCAGCCCCATCAGCCGCGATGCCACCGCCGCGACGGTGGGCGCGATCCAGGCGCCGGAGGTGTGATAGTCCGGCGCCGTGCGGTGCAGCGCGATGCCGGCGCGGCTGCCGATCTCGTAGCCGATGACGATGGCGGCGAGGAACTCGGCGCCGTCGGTCCGGCCCTCGGCCTCGGCGACGGCGAGCGCCGCCGGGAACAGCCCGCAGCCGACATGGCCCTTGGTGAGCTTGTGCCCGTCATGGCCGTCGAGCGCGTCGATGGTCATGCCGCCGGCGAGCGCCGCGCCGGCCGCGCTCACGGCGCGCCCGTCCATCAGCATGCGCGCGCTGCCGGTGCCGGCACCGGCGCCGAACTGCGCCGCCGCATGGCCGCGGATGATGCGCGAGAGCGCGGTCTGCGCGCCGCCGGCGGCGACGCCGCAGAGATCGAGGATCCAGCGCCGGGCCTCGGCGCGCACGGTGTCGGGCAGGTCGTCGTGCCGGAGATCATGGACGAAATCGAGGAAGGGGGTGGTCATGCTGCGAAGCTCCTGATGGCTTGCGAGGGCGCGAGGCGGGTCAGCCGGGCGCGGATCTCGGGGGGGAAGGGCAGGGCGCGGTCGCCGCCCCGCTCGGTGTGGCGGAGCAGGATCTCGGCCTCGGCGGCGAGGCGCCCGCCGGCCGACACCATGCGGTGGCTGAGCGCGAGGCGCCGGGCATCGGCGCCGTCGAGCCAGGCGAGCACCCGGTAGGCATCGCCGCGCGCCAGCGCCGCGCGATAGCGGTAGCGCGCCTCCGCCGGCTCGGCGAGGCAGCCGGTCGCGGCGCGGTAGGCGACGCCGAGGCCGAGCCGCTCGAGCGCCAGCTCGCTCGCCTCGGCGAAGGCGAGGCAGGCGGCGGCGGCGCGCATCCGGCCGCCGGCATCCGCCCAGTCCGGCGGCACGGCACCCTCGAGGACGACCAGCGGCACCGGCTCAGCCCCCGGTGAAGACCGCCCCGCGCTTCTCGAGCAGCGCGTCGACGGCCTCGTCGTGATCGGCGGTCTGGTGGCAGGCGCCCTGATAGGCGGCGGCAAGCTCGAGCACGCTGTCGAGCCGGGTGTTGAGCCCCTCGCGCAGCAGCCGTTTCGCCATGCGCAGCTGGCGCGGCGGGTTGCGGGCGATGCGGGCGGCCAGCGCCCGGGCCGCCGGCAGCAGCTCCTCCGGCGCCACCACGCGCGAGACCAGCCCCCAGGCCAGCGCGGTCTCGGCATCCACCGGATCGGCGGTGAAGCTCATCTCGGCGGCGCGCGAGAGCCCGACCTGGCGCGGCAGCAGCCAGGCCCCGCCATCGCCCGAGATCAGCCCGACATTGACGAAGTTCTCGGCGAAGGTGGCGGCGCTGGAGGCGATGCGGATGTCGCAGAGGCAGGTGGTGTCGCAGCCGGCGCCATAGGCCGGGCCGTTGACCGCGGCGATCAGCGGCACCTCGCATTCCCACATCGCCCGGGCGACGCGCTGGATGCCCTTGCGGTAGCCGTCCTTCACCGCCACCGCGTCGCCGGCGAAGGTGCCCTGCTTCTCCTTCATGTGCTTGAGGTTGCCGCCCGAGGAGAAGGCCTTGCCGGCGCCGGTGACGATCGCCACCCGCACCGACTGGTCGTGGTTGATCCGGCCCATGGCGGCGACGATGGCGTCGCAGAGGTCGTGATCGGTCAGCGCGTTGCGCGTCTCGGGCATGTTGAAGGTGAGCGTGACGACGGCGCCGTCCTGCTCGTAGAGAAGCTTCTCGGTCATCCGGGGGTCCTTTCCTCAGGCTGCGGCGGCAGGGCTGTAGGCGGCGAGCAGCTCGCGCTTCAGCACCTTGCCGGAGGGGTTGGTGGGCAGCGTCTCGACGAACTCGTAGCGCTTCGGCCGCTTGTAGGGGGCGATCTCCTCGCTGGCCCTGAAGAAGGCGTCCAGCGCCGCGGCGTCGATCGCGGGGTCGCTGCGCACCACGAAGGCGGCGACGATCTGGCCCCATTTCTCGTCCGGCAGGCCGAGCACCGCGGCCTCCTGCACGCCGGGCACCTTGTAGAGGATCTCCTCGACCTCCCGCGGATAGATGTTCTCGCCGCCCGAGACGATCATGTCGTCGGCCCGGCCGTGGAAATAGTAGAACCCGTCGGCATCCTTGGAGAACAGGTCGCCGGTATAGATCCAGCCCGCCTTCAGCTTCTTGGCGGTCTCGAAGGGCTTGTTCCAGTAGCCCTCCATCGCCTGCGGCCCGCGCACGATGAGCTGGCCGATCTCGCCGGCCGGCACGGTCTCGGAGGGCGCGACCTCGCGGGCCGGGTCGTTGACCAGCACGCGGGCCTCGGTGATCAGCGTCGGCTTGCCGCAGGAGCCGAGCCGGTCCAGCGCGTCCTCCGGGTGCAGGATCAGCGTCAGCGAGGCCTCGGTCATGCCGTAGCCGTTGTAGATGTTGGGGCAGAACTCGGTGATCACCCGCTCCATCGTGGTCGCCGAGATCGCCGCGCCGCCGGTGGTCATCAGCCTGAGCGAGGAAACGTCGTAGTCCCTGAACCGCGGGTGGAACAGCATCTCCTGGATCTGCGTCGGCACCGCGAAGAGCGTGGTGATGCGCTCGGTCTGGATGATCTCCAGCGTCTTCTCCGCCTCGTAGCGGCCGAGCACGATGTTGGTGCCGCCGACCATCATGTGCGGGATGAAATAGGCCTGCATCCCGCCGACGTGATAGAGCGGCGCGATGTGCAGCGCGTTGTCGTTGTGGCTGAGGCCGTATTCCATCACGCAGTTCATCGCGATGGCCATGTCGTTGGCATGGGTGTGCATCACGCCCTTGGGCCGGCCGGTGGTGCCGGAGGTGTAGACCAGCGCCGAGAGCGCATCGGCGCGCGGCGCCGGCCGCGGCTCGTTGCGGTCCTCGGTCTGCTCGGCCAGCGTGTCGAAATGGTGGTGGCCCTCGGGCACGTTGGCCCGATCATAGGCGCAGCCGATGAAGTCGTGCACCGAGCGGACCTGGGCGGCGATCTTCAGCGCGTTCTCGGTGAGGTGGCGGCCATAGACCAGCACCCGGGCGCCGCTGTCCTGGATGATGTAGGCCGCCTCGCCCGGCGAGAGCCGGAAGTTGAGCGGCACCGCCACCGCGCCGAGCACCTGGCAGGCGAAATAGGTCGTCACCGAGTTCTCGGAGGTGGAGACGTAGAACGCCACCCGGTCGCCCGGGCGCACCCCGAGATCGGCCAGCGCCTGGGCGAAGCGGCGGACCCGGCCGAGCCATTCGACATAGGTCCAGCGCCGGTCCTCGAAGACCAGCGCGGTGTGGTTGGGATAGCGTTCGGCCGAAGCCTCGAGGATGCGGGCGATGTTCATCGCTGTCTCGTCCTGCTGTGTGTGAGGGTCAGAGATCGGGCTTGATCGAGGGCATCTCGCGCGCCGCGATCAGGTATTTGCACATCTCGGAGGTGCCGCCGACGATCGGCAGCGCGCGGGCGTCGCGATAGATCTGCTCGGCCCGCCCATACTGGCGCGTGACGCCGTCGCCGCCGAGGATCTGCACCGCGCGGTCGGCGCAGAACACCGCCGTCTCGGTGGCCACGAGCTTGGCCTGGCTGGCCTCGCGCATCAGTTCCTTGCCGTCGATGCCGGCGTCGTACATCTTCGCCGCGCGGTGGGTCAGCAGCTCCGACGCGTCGATCCGCCAGGACATCTGCGCGATCATGTCCCAGATCAGCTGCTTGCTGCCGAGCTTCCGGCCGAAGGCGCTGCGGCTCTCGGCATGGGCCTTGGCGATCTCGAAGGCCGAGCGCGCGACGCCGAGCCCCGAGCCGCCGAGGATCACCCGCTCGAAGTTGAAGGCGCCGAGCATGATGCGGAAGCCGCCGCCGACCGCGCCGAGCAGGTTGGCCTCCGGCACCCGCACGCCGTCGAGCGTCACCTCGCCGACCACGCAGCCGCGCCGGCCCATGAAGTCGTAGGTGCGCGGGAAGCCGAGCCCGGGCGTGCCGGCCGGCACCGCGATGGCGCTCATGCCCTTCTGCGGCGCCACGTCCGGGTCGGTGATGCCCCAGACGATGTAGACATCCGCCTTCGAGGCATTGGAGATGTAGCGCTTGAAGCCGTCGATCACCCATTCGCGGGTGCTCTCGTCGAAGCGGATGCGGGTCTCCATGCCGGCGCTGTCGGAGCCGACATTGGGCTCGGTCATGCAGATCGAGCCGACCGCGCGGCCCTCGAGGATCTCCAGCAGGAAGCGCTCGCGGATCTCCGCCGTGGCATGGGCGTGCAGCGGATAGGCGCAGGAGAGCGCGGTGGCGATGGTGGTCTCGAAGGCATAGTTGAGCCGCGCCGCCTCCTCCGAGACGATCACCGCATGGGTCAGCCCCGGCGCCGAGAGGCTGCCGGCATAGAGATCGCGGAACATCACCTTGAGATAGCCCGCCTCGCCGAGCGCGCGGCAGATCTCGAGCTGGGCGTCCCAGTCCTCGGCGCCTTCGATCCGGTCGAGCCGGGGGGCGAGCTCGCGCTCCATGAAGCCCCGGATCTCGGCCCGGAAGGCCCGGTCCTCGTCGGTCAGGAAGAAATCGCGCATCGGTCGGGCTCCTTGGGGGCCGGTTTCGGGGTCAGTTGTCGTCGCGGACGAAATCGGGCACGCCGAGCCGCTCGACGAGGCGGCCGGTCTCGCGCAGCACGAGGCTCATGTTGCTGTCGCGCACGGTGGGCAGCAGGTGCCGGGCCTTGCGCACCACGGCATAGTCGAGCTCGGCCGAGATCATCTCCTCGCCCTCGCCGGCCACCGCGATCTCGCGGCCGAAGGGATCGACGATCCGCGAGCCGCCCCAGAAGGTCAGCCCCTTCTCGCGGCCGGTGCGGTTCACCATCACCACCGGCGCGCCGTACATCATGGCGTAGAAGCGCACCGTCAGCGCCCAGCCGGCCGGGTTGTCGAAATCGGCGCCGACCGCCTCGACCCCGGAGCTCACCGGCACCGTCAGCAGCGTCGCGCCGTGCAGAAAGGCGAGATGCGTCAGCGCCGGGTTCCAGGCATCGGCGCAGATCAGCAGCCCGCCGCGCCAGTCGCCGTCGATCTCCCAGGTGTCGACGAAGCGGCCCTGGGCATAGTGCTTGCCCTCCTCGAGGAGGCCGTAGGTCGGCAGGTTGACCTTGCGGTGCAGGTGCACCATCCGGCCGCCCTGCAGCACCGCGGCGGCGTTGTAGAACTGCGCGCCGGGGCCCTCCTCGATGAAGCCGACCACCGTGGCCATCGGCCCGGCCGCCGCGGCGAGGCGCGTCAGGCGCGGGTCGGTCCGCTTCATCGCGCAGTCGAGCAGGTGCTCGGCGCCGTGATGGCCGGTCAGCGAGACCTCCGGCAGCACCAGCATGTCGAGCCCGGCGGCGCGGCCCTCGGCGATCCAGTGCAGGTGCCGGTCGATATTGGCATCGACATCGCCGATCTCGCTGGCGAACTGCGCGGCGCCGATCTTGAGGGGGTCTCGGGACATTGCTCTGGACCTCGGTCTCTGCCCGGTTGCGGGCCGTCTGGTTTCGGTCGCGGCTCGGTGCGGTTCCGGCGGGGCGCAGGATACGCCATCCGGCCGATCCGGCTCGCCTGGGCAGGTCTCCCTCGGGGCGCGGAGGTTCGGGCGGAACATCCGCAGGGAGGTCTGGCCGGGAGGTCCGGTGCGAAGGTTCGGGCTGAAAATCCGGCGCGAATGTTCAGCCCGAAGTCCGGTGCGAAGGTCCGGTGCGAAGCTCCCGCCGGCAGGTCTCGCCGGTAGGTCCGGCCGGCAGGTCCGGGCCGGGGTTCCGGCCGGGCGGGGTTCGCGCGGAACCTCCCCCCGGCCGGCGCCCCGGGGTGCCTCAGATGAGACCCTGCGCCTTCAGGAACTCCGCCGCGACGTTCTCCACCGAGACCTTCTCGACATCGACGCGGGCGTTCAGCGCGGCCATCGTCGCGTCGTCGAGCTTGGCGGCCATCGCGTTCAGCAGCTCGGCGAGCTTGGGGTTGGCCTCGAGCACCTCGGCCCGCACCACCGGCGCCAGCGAATAGGCCGGGAAATAGCCCTTGTCGTCGGCCAGCACCACGAAGTCGAAGGCCGGGATGCGCCCGTCGGTGGCGAACACCAGGCCGACATCGACCTGCGCATCCTTCAGCGCCTGGTAGACGAGGCCGCTGTCCATCCGCTTGACGTTGGAGCGGCCGAACTCGAAGCCATAGGCCTCCTGCAGCGGCTTCAGGCCGTCGGGGCGGGCATAGAACTCGGCGTTGGAGGCGAACACGAGGTCGCCCTCGCCGTTGACCCGGGCCGAGAGGTCGGAGAGCGTCGCGATGCCCTTCGCCGCGGCGTCGTCCTTGCGCATCGCCAGCGCATAGGTGTTGTTGGCCGCCGAGGGGTTGAGCCAGACGATGCCGACCTTGGCGTCGAGCTCCTTGACCTTGGCATAGGTCTCGTCGGCGGTGAACCGGCCCTCGACCTTGTTGTAGGTGATCAGCGAGGTGCCGGTATACTCCCAGTAGACGTCGATCTGGCCGTTCTCCATGGCCTGGCGCACGGCGGCGGAGCCCATGCCGGCGACGTTGTCGACCTCGAAGCCGTGGCCGGCGAGAAGCTGCTCGGTGATCGCCGAGAGCAGCTGCTGCTCGGTGAAGTTCTTGCCGCCGACCACGATCTCGTCGGCAGCGGCGCCGAACCCGAGGCCCGCGAGGGCAAGGCCGGCGAAGGCGGATTTCAGGTAGGTCATCATCGGGGCGTCTCCTTTGGTTGGCCCGTCATTTGCGTTGGTAGGCCCGTTGTCTCGGTGGTGTCTCGGTGGTTTTCCGTCAGGTTCCGTCCGCCCGGGTCTCAGACCCGGAGCGGGTTCACACCCCTGGGGATGAGGCGCAGCTGGCCCTGTCCCGTCAGGAAGTCGACCAGCACCGCGAGCATCGCGGTGGGGATGGCGCCGGCGAGCAGCATGGAGGTGTCCATGAGGTCGATGCCGGTGAAGATCAGCTCGCCGAGCCCGCCGCCGCCGATCAGGAAGGCCAGCGGCGTGGTCCCGACATTGATCGCGAGCGCGGTGCGCACGCCGGAGAACATCACGTAGAGCGCGTTCGGCAGCTCGACCCGCCAGAGGATCTGGCCGCGGGTCATGCCCATGCCGAGGGCGGCTTCCTTGAGATGCGCCGGCACCGCCAGCAGCCCGGCATAGGTGTTGCGCACGATCGGCAGCAGCGAGGCCACGAAGAGCCCGAAGAAGGCCGGCGCGAAGCCGATGCCGAGGATCGTCATCGACAGCGCGATCACCGCCAGCGTCGGGATCGTGGTGCCGATGTTGAAGACCTGCATCACGGTCTCGGCATGGCGCTCCATCGAGGGCCGCGAGAGCCAGATGCCGACCGGGATGCCGACGAGGATCGCCGCGCCGCCGGAGGCCCCGACCAGCACCATGTGCTGCTGGGTGAGGTAGACGATGTCCTCCCAGTAGGTGCCGATCTGGCCGATCAGCCCGGAGGTGCCGGCCCAGGCCCCGAGGGCGAAGAGGCCGAGGGGCAGGACCGCCCCCATGAGGTTGAAGCTCTTGCGCATCTCTCCGGTTCCCCCTCAGGCCGCGTTCGCACGGGCATAGGTCTCGCCGAGGCAGCGCGTCACGGCGGGCTGGGTGACCACGCCGGCAAAGCGCCCGCCATCGTCCACCAGCGTCAGCCAGAGCGTGTCATGGGCGAACATCTCGGAGACCACGGCGCGCAGGTCGGCGCGCACCGGCACGGTCGCCGGCAGCGGATGCGCCAGATCGCCGACGAGGCCCGAGCTGCCCTCCGCCTCCTCGGCGGTGACATAGCCCACCGGGCGATGGTCGGCATCGATCACCACCAGGAAGCGGTGGTCGGAATTGCGCAGCATCGCCGCCGCATCCGCCGCCCGGCCGTGCCGCGCGATCACCGGGGCGTCCGGGTCGGCGACCTCCTCGGCGGTGATCAGGCGCAGCCGCTTCAGCGTGCGGTCGGCGCCGACGAAATCCGCCACGAAGGCGTTCACGGGATGCGCGAGGATGCGGTCCGGCGCGTCGTACTGCTCGATCTTGCCGGCGCGGAAGATCGCGATCTTGTCGCCCATCTTCACCGCCTCGTCGATGTCGTGGCTGACGAACATGATCGTCTTCTTCAGCGTCGCCTGCATCTTCAGGAACTCGTCCTGGATGATCTCGCGGTTGATCGGGTCGATCGCGCCGAAGGGCTCGTCCATCAGCATCACCGGCGGATCGGCGGCCAGCGCCCGGATCACGCCGACGCGCTGCTGCTGCCCGCCCGAGAGCTCCTTGGGATAGCGCTTGAGGAACAGCCGCGGCTCGAGGCCGACCAGGGCGAGCAGCTCGGCGGCGCGGGCGCGGGCGCGCTTCAGGTCCCAGCCCAGCAGCCGCGGCACGACGCAGATGTTCTCCTCGATCGTCATGTTCGGGAACAGGCCGATCTGCTGGATCACGTAGCCGATCTTGCGGCGCAGCTCGATGTCGTTGAGGCCGCTGGTGTCCTCGCCGTTGATGAAGATCTTGCCCGAGCTCGGCGGGATCAGCCGGTTGATCATCTTCAGCGCGGTGGTCTTGCCGCAGCCCGAGGGGCCGAGCAGGATGCAGATCTCGCCCGACGGCACCTCCATGTTCACCTTGTCGGCGGCGACCACGGTGCCATTGGGGGTGTCGAAGGTCTTGGTGAGGTTCTCGAGGCGGATCATCGGGGCGTTTCCTGGGCTCTATGTGTTGTCATGGCTGGGCCGGGCGCCGGCCGGGGCGCCGGGCAGGGCGCGCATCCGGGCTCGGGGCAGGGCGCGGATCTGGGGGGCTCAGCGGGTGAGCCCGGCCGGGGTCAGGCGCTTCTGGACCTGCAGCAGCGCCCAGTCGGCCAGGATCGCCAGCAGCGAGACCGCGATGGCCCCGGCGATCAGCTGGCGGCTGTCGGTCTGGGTGATGCCGCGGGAGATCAGCACGCCGAGCCCGCCGGCGCCGATATAGGCGGCGATGGCGGCGACGCCGATGTTCATCACCACCGCGGTGCGCACGCCCGCCATGATGACCGGCACCGCGATCGGGATCTCGACCCGCCAGAGCCGCTGCGCCGCGGTCATGCCCATGCCGCGGGCCGCCTCGCGCAGCGCCGGATCGACATTGGTGATGGCGGTGTAGGTGTTGCGCACGATCGGCAGCTGCGAATAGAGCAGGATCGCGATCACCGCCGGCAACCAGCCGATGCCCTGTCCGATCAGCGACAGCACCGGGATCATCAGGCCGAACAGCGCGATGGAGGGGATCGTCACGATGATCGAGGCGACGTAGAGCACGGTGTCGGCCACCTGCCGGTTCTGGGTGATGGCGATCCCGAGCGGCACGCCGGTGAGGATCGCGAGGCCGACCGCGACGGCGACGATCGAGATGTGCTCGACCGCCATCTCGCCGATGGTGCCAAGATTGTTCGCGACGAACTGGATCGTCTCCATGCGCTGTCCCCCGGATGGTTTTCTGATGGCCGACGGCGCCGCGCCCTCGGTGCGCTGCGGTATAGCCTCAGCAGGGTCCGGTGGGGTTACGCGCGCACGTCAACTTCTTGCATGTTGCCGTCATTCTTGCCCCGATGCCGCTTTCGCAGGACCGAGGGCGAGAGGCCCGACCATGCCTTGAAGCTCCGGCTGAAATGCGCGAGGCTGGAAAATCCCGAGATCTCCGAAATTCTTTCGAGGCTTTCGGTGCTGTTCAGCAACCAGCGCTGTGCCGTCTTGAGCCGGATATCCATATAGAAATCCGACGGCGATTTTCCGAATTCCGACACGAACAGGCGTTCGAGCTGCCGCTCCGAGATCCCCGCGGTGTCGGCGATGCGGCAGATGCGCATCGGGTCGGACTGGTGCTCCTCCATGATCCGGATCACCGTCACCAGCCGCCGGTCGGTCACCTGGTAGCGCCAGCGCACGTCCTGGCGCTGCATCTCGGTGGAGGGCCGCACCGGCCCGTGCAGGAACTGGTCGGAGACCTCGGCGGCGGCGCTGTGGCCGTCGCGCTCGGCGATCAGCGCGAGGAACATGTCGAGCGCCGCGGTGCCGCCGGCGGCGCTCAGCACGCCGCGGTCCCAGCAGTAGAGGTCGGGGCGGACCTCGAGCTCGGGGAAGGCCTCGGCGAGGCGGCGCTGCATCTCCCAGTGGATCGTCACCCGCCGGTCGCCCAGCACGCCGGCCTGCGCCAGGATCAGGGTGCCGTTGCTCACCGCGCCGAGCAGCCGCCGCTCGGCCCGGATCCGCCGCAGCCGCTCGAACACCGCGCCCGGATCGGCGAGCTCGGTGCTGAGGCTGGCCACCACCACCCAGAGATCGCAGGGCGGGGCCTCGCGCACGCCGCAGGTGGCGCCGATCTCGATGCCGTTGCCGGCCGCCACCGGGCCGGCGCGCTCGCCCACCACGGTCCAGACATAGCGCTCCTCGCCGGTCAGCCGGTTGAGCGCGCGCAGCGGCTCCACCGCCGAGCTGAGCGCGAGCATCGAGAAGCCCTCGAGCACGAGGAAGCTCACGCTGAAGGGCGCCGGGCTCGCTCCGTCGGTCGCGCAGGGATCGCGCTGTGCCTTCTCCTCCAAGCGCCCGGCTCCTTCGGCTGGGTCTCGTTGTCGGCGACGCTGCGGCCGCACCGCGCCGATTACAGTCCAGATTCGCGCGCAACGGAAGGGCCGCGGCCCGCCGCGTGCGCGAATCGCACCGAATCGGACGGGCCCGGAGATTCTCTTGTGCGCTGCGCAACAACTGTAAAAATTAAAGCATGCGTGCTGTCACAATCTGGCCGTGCATCTGTAACACCAACCGGGGCCGGAATTTTTCTCTAGCGTTTTCAACGTGTTGCAAGGTCACGAAAGCGTCGCGCATCTGTAATCCGCCTGTCGCCGAGCGGCCTTAGGCAGTCCCCTGCGAAACGCGAAGTTGTCGACTCGGGAGAAACGGACACCGCAATCGGCGCGACCGCGTCCCCGATCGATTTCGGCACTTGTGCAAATCCTACCCACTGGAGGGATCGAATGAAGAAGCTTAGCCTCGCTGTGGCTGCTGCGGCCATCGCCGTCGCCGGCACCGCCGCCGCCCGCGACCAGATCAAGATCGTCGGCTCGTCGACCGTTTTCCCGTTCTCGACCGCGGTCGCGGAAGCGTTCGGCAAGGCCACTTCCTTCCCAACCCCGGTCGTCGAGTCGACCGGTTCGGGCGGCGGCCTGAAGCTGTTCTGCGCCGGCGTCGGCACCGAGCACCCGGACGTCACCAACGCCTCGCGCCGCATCAAGGCCTCGGAGTTCGAGCTCTGCCAGGAGAACGGCGTCGCCGAGATCATCGAGTCGACCGTCGGCTATGACGGCATCGCCGTTGCCAACGCCAAGGGCTCTGCCGAGTTCTCGCTGACCCGCGAGCAGCTCTTCAAGGCGCTGGTGAAGGGCCAGGGCGAGCCGGAGATGTGGAACGAGATCGATCCCTCGCTGCCGGCGATGAAGATCGAGGTTCTCGGCCCGCCGCCGAGCTCGGGCACCCGCGACTCCTGGGAGGAGCTGGCCCTGCAGAAAGGCTGCCTCGACGCCGGCAACGACAAGGCGTTCTGCAAGGAGATCGAGATCCGTGACGACGGCGCCTGGGTCGATGCCGGCGAGAACGACAACCTGATCGTTCAGAAGCTGGTTGCCAACCCGAACGCCGTGGGCGTGTTCGGCTTCTCGTTCCTCGAGGAGAACGCCGACAAGGTGCAGGGCTCGTCGATCAACGGCGTCGAGCCGACCTTCGACAACATCCTGTCCGGCGACTACCCGATCGCCCGCACCATGTACTTCTACATCAAGAAGGCCCATGTCGGCGTCGTCCCCGGCATCATGGAGTACGCGGCCGAGTTCGTCTCCGAGGACGCCTCGGGCGAGTACGGCTACCTGGCCGAGAAGGGCCTGATCCCGCTGGCGGCCGACGCGCATGCGGCCAATGCCGAGCAGGTCATGAGCCAGGCCACCCTGACCGGCGAAGGCCTCTGAGCCCGAGCCGATCTGCGGGAGCGGCCGCGCGCCGCTCCCGCGTCCTTCTACATCGTTAATTGGCGTGGCCGGCGAGGCGCCCTCACCGGGCGCGCGGGCGCTCGCCAGAGCGGGGGGCGTTCGACGTGGACCGAAATACGACAATCGCCATAATCGTGGCGATCATCGCGACAGCCGTGTTCGGCGGCAGCGACATCGTCGCGCTGATACGGAACCCGGACGGCTATGACGGGCCGGCGATGGTTCCGGCCACGCTGCTGCTGATCTTCCTTCTCGCGTTGGCGGCCTTCACGGTCGGCCGCGCGAAATCGGTCTCGGCCGCCGGGGGGCATCTCGAGAACCTGCATTCGCGGCCGGCCTATCACGGCCTCTACGCGATGCTCTGGGTCGCCATCGCCGGCTTCGGCACCTTCGTCGTGATGGACGCGCTGGGGCTGAGCTACGTCACCAGCCTGATGGGCGAGGAGCTCGCCGCGCAGCTCAAGGCCGGGGGCCGCGAGATGCTGCAGATCGAGCAGAACCTGGTGCTGCAGGATGCGCGCAGGATCGCCGAGGGCCGCGTCGCCTCCGCCGTCGACCCGCTGCGCGAATACCTCGCCGCGACCTTCGCCGAGATCGACGGCACCCGCGTCGTCGCGGTCTGCGCCGCGAGCCTCGGCATGGCGGTGCTCGCCTTCTTCATGACCTTCGCCAAGATCGGCGTCGCCTTCCGCGCCCGCAACTCCTCGGAGCGGATCCTGCGCACCATCCTGCTGATGGCTGCCGGCATCGCGATCCTGACCACCGTGGGCATCCTGCTCTCGCTGATCGGCGAGACGCTCAACTTCACCATCGGCGTGCTCGACTGGCGGATCGACAAGTTCCTCTTCGGCACCACCTGGTCGCCGCTCTCGGGCGTGCATTCCGGCGATATGGACCCGGACAAGGTCGGCGCCGTGCCGCTCTTCGTCGGCACCTTCATGATCACCATCATCGCGATGCTGGTGGCGGTGCCGGTGGGCCTCTTCGCCGCGATCTACCTCTCGGATTTCGCCTCCAAGTCGGTGCGCGCCTGGGCCAAGCCGATGCTGGAGATCCTCGCCGGCATCCCGACCGTGGTCTACGGCTTCTTCGCGGCGATCACGGTGGCCCCGGCGATCCGCGATGCCGGCGCCTGGATGGGCGTCGACGTCGCCGCGCAGTCGGCGCTGGCCGCCGGCGTGGTGATGGGGGTGATGATCATCCCCTTCATCTCCTCGCTGTCGGACGACGTGATCAACGCGGTGCCGCAGAGCCTGCGCGACGGCTCCTACGGCCTCGGCGCCACCAAGGCCGAGACGATCCGCCAGGTGGTGCTGCCGGCGGCGCTGCCGGGCATCGTCTCGGCGGTGCTGCTCGGCATCTCGCGCGCGGTCGGCGAGACCATGATCGTGGTGATGGCGGCCGGGCAGGGCGCCAACCTCACCATCAACCCGCTCGAGGAGGTGACCACCGTGACGGTGCAGATCGTCATGCTGATCCTCGGCGACACCGATGCGGCGACCGCGGCGGGCCCGGCCTACACGCTCGGCTTCACGCTGTTCGTCATCACGCTGGCGCTCAACCTCGTGGCGCTGCGCATCGTCCGCAAATACCGCGAAGCCTACGATTGAGGGGGCCGGGGCAATGACCGCGACCATAGACATGACGGCGATCTCGGCCCGCCACACCTCGGCCGAGTCCGCACGCCGCACCAGCCGGCGGCACTGGGCGCAGTTCCGGCTCAAGGCCTATGGCGTGATCGCGATCGCGATCGCCGCCGCGGCGCTGGTGGTGCTGGTCAGCACCATCGTGACCAAGACCATGACCGTGCTCACCGAGAGCTATGTCGAGATCGACGTGGCGATCGAGCCCTCCGCCCGCGACCTGGCCAAGCTGCAGGATCCGGACCCGCGGGTCCGCGCCGCGCTCAACGGCGCCTGGCGCGACGGCCTCACCGCCATGGTGCCGGGCGGCGAGGCGCTCAGCCGCAAGGAGAAGGGCGAGCTGTTCGGCCTGGTCTCGCGCGATGCCGGGCTCGAGCTCGGCGACGTGGTCAAGGCCGACCCGATGCTGATCGGCGAGGAGTACCAGTTCGAGGCGCTGCTCGACGACCAGGTGCAGATGTACCGGCAGGGCGAGTTCGGCAAGGTCGGCGATGCCGGCACCGAGGGCGAGCTGCGGTTCGAGCCGGTCGAGGGCGAGCCGGGCAGCGTGGCGCTGGGCTTCGCGCCGCAGGCGATGTCGGAGGCCCGGCTGGCGCTGCGCCAGGCCCGCGCCGAGCAGGCCGCCCGCGCCCGCGCCGAGGCGAGCCGCCAGCAGGCGGCGATCGCCAGCGTCAGCGCCCGGCTCGACGGCGCCGCCGGCGACGAGCGGGCGCAGCTCGAGGCGGCGCTCGAGGGCTACCGCGCGGCGGCGGCGGCGGCGACCCGCCTGGCCGACGGCTTCCTGAGCCAGGTCGATGTCGGGGCGGAATACACGCTGACGGAGGAGGACCCCTCGGTGCTGGTGCGCGCCAATGGCGGCTGGATCAAGCTGGTCACGCTGACCCGCGAGCACGCCACCGGCATCCTGCTCGAGCCGCTCGACACGCTGGCGCCGGCGGCCGAGGGCGGCTGGCGCGCCGATCTGGTCGAGCGCCCCGAGAACGCCCGCAACATCTCCGACCGGCAGATCGTCTGGCTCAGCAATTTCGAGCAGCAGGGCAAGATCGTCGAGCGGCCGAACTGGCGCCTGCTGACCAGCTCGGACAGCTCCAACGCCGAGCTCGCCGGCATCTGGGGCGCGCTGGTCGGCTCGTTCTGGACGATGATCGTGACCTTCCTGCTGGCCTTCCCGATCGGCGTGATGGCCTCGATCTATCTCGAGGAGTTCGCGCCGAAGAACTGGCTGACCGACCTGATCGAGATCAACATCAACAACCTCGCCGCGGTGCCCTCGATCGTGTTCGGCCTGCTCGGCATCACGGTGCTGATCTCGGGCGTGAAGCTGTTCGGCGTGGAGCTGTTCGACGGGCTGCTGAAATCGGTCACCGAGGACCCGCGCTCGACGCCGCTGGCCGGCGGCGTGGTGCTGGCGCTGATGAGCCTGCCGACGATCATCATCGCCGCCCGGGCCTCGATCAAGGCGGTGCCGCCCTCGATCCGCGACGCCGCCCTCGGCATCGGCGCCTCGAAGCTGCAGACCGCGACGCATCACGTGCTGCCGCTGGCGATGCCCGGCATCCTCACCGGCTCGATCATCGCCATGGCCCAGGCCCTCGGCGAGACCGCGCCGCTGATCATCATCGGCATGAACAGCTTCATCCAGGAAGCCCCGCTCTCGCCGACCGACAAGGGCAACGTGCTGCCCTCGCTGATCTATCTCTGGAACAACAACTCCGAGCGGCTGTTCGACGGCAAGACCGCCGCGGCGATCTCGGTGCTGCTGATCTTCCTCATCGCGATGAACGCGCTCGCGGTGCTCCTCCGCAAGCAGTTCGAACGGCGCTGGTAAGCGCGAGAGAAGGGACCCGACCCATGGACCAGACCACCGATATCAAGATCGTCTCGCGCGACGTGCATGTCTACTACGGCGAGAACGAGGCCATCAAAGGCGTCTCGCTGGAGATCGAGGACAACACCGTGACCGCCTTCATCGGCCCCTCGGGCTGCGGCAAGTCCACCTTCCTGCGCTGCCTCAACCGGATGAACGACACCATCGACGTCTGCCGGGTGACCGGCGACATCGAGCTCGACGGGCACGACATCTATGCCCGCGAGATCGACCCGGTGCAGCTGCGCGCCCGCGTCGGCATGGTGTTCCAGAAGCCGAACCCGTTCCCGAAGTCGATCTACGACAACGTCGCCTACGGGCCGCGCATCCACGGGCTCGCCGACAGCAAGGCCGATCTCGACGCCATCGTCGAGCACAGCCTGCGCCGCGCGGCGATCTGGGACGAGGTCAAGGACCGGCTCGACGCGCCGGGCACCGGCCTCTCCGGCGGCCAGCAGCAGCGCCTCTGCATCGCCCGCGCCATCGCCACCGCGCCCGAGGTGCTGCTGATGGACGAGCCCTGCTCGGCGCTCGACCCGATCGCCACCGCCCAGGTCGAGGAGCTGATCCACGAGCTGCGCGAGAACTACGCGGTGGTGATCGTGACCCACTCGATGCAGCAGGCCGCCCGGGTCAGCCAGAAGACTGCGTTCTTCCATCTGGGGCTGGTGCTGGAGTACGACGAGACGGGGAAGATCTTCACCAACCCCGACCACGAGAAGACGCAGCAGTACATCACCGGCCGGTTCGGCTGACACATGAGCTCGGGGGCGCCCCGGGCGCCCCTGAAGAGGAACCGCGGACGTGAGCAAGCACATCGTGACCGCCTTCGATGCGGAGCTCCAGTCGATCTCGACGCGCATCTCGGAGATGGGAGGGCTCGCCGAGGAGCAGCTCTCCCAGGCGCTCGAGGCGATTCGCGAGCGCGACAGCGAGCTCGCCGCCGAGGTGATCGCCGCGGATGTGCGGCTCGACAAGCTCGAGGTGGATTTCGAGGAGTTCGCGATCCAGATGCTGGCGCTGCGCCAGCCGATGGCGAACGACCTGCGCGAGGTGGTGGCGGCGCTGAAGATCGCCTCCACCCTCGAGCGCATCGGCGACCTGGCCAAGAACATCTCGCGGCGCGCGACCTATCTGAACGAGAACCAGCCGATCAAGGTCTCCTCCTCCATCGTGCGCATGGGCAACCAGACCCGCCTCCTGGTGTCGGAGGTGCTCGACGCCTATGCCGCGCGCGACACCGCGCTGGCGGTCTCGGTCTGGACCCGGGATGTCGAGATCGACGAGATGTACAACTCGATCTTCCGCGAGCTGATCACCTACATGATGGAGGATCAGCACCTGATCGGCCTCTGCTCGCAGCTCCTGTTCGTTGCCAAGAACCTGGAGCGCATCGGGGACCACGCGACCTTCATCTCGGAGATGATCTACTACGTCGTCGAGGGACGGCCGCTTGGCGACAGCCGGCCCAAGGGGGAGCCGCTGGGGGAGTTGCCGCTGCCGCGTCCGTTTCACGGATGACCGCCGGCGCGGCACACTGAAGGAGGACGATGACGATGCCAGCCCGTGTTCTGGTGGTTGAGGACGAGGACGCGCTCTCGGCGCTGCTGGAGTACAATCTCCAGAAGGAAGGCTTCGAGGTCCGCCTCTCCGGCGATGGCGAGGACGCGCTTCTGGTCATCGAGGAGGACAAGCCCGACCTGGTGATCCTCGACTGGATGCTGCCGGGCCTCTCGGGGATCGAGATCTGCCGGCAGATCCGCTCGCGCGCCGACACGCGCGACGTGCCGGTGATCATGCTGACCGCGCGCGCCGAGGAGGACGACCGCATCCGCGGGCTCGACACCGGCGCCGACGACTATCTGACCAAGCCGTTCTCGGTGCCGGAGCTCACCGCCCGGGTGCGCGCCCTGCTGCGCCGCTCGCGGCCGACGCTCTCGGCCGGGGTCGCGACCTTCGGCGACCTGATGCTCGACCGCGAGACCCGCCGCGTGCGCCGGGCCGAGCGCGAGGTGCATCTCGGCCCCACCGAGTTCCGCCTGCTCGACTGCCTGATGCAGCGCCCGGGCCGGGTGTTCTCGCGCGAGCAGCTGCTCGATCTGGTCTGGGGCCGCGACGTCTATGTCGAGGCGCGCACGGTGGATGTCCATGTCGGGCGGCTGCGCAAGGCGCTCAACCGGCGCGGCGAGCGCGACCCGATCCGCACGGTGCGCGCCGCCGGCTACGCCCTCGACGAGACCTACCAGACCCCGGCGCGCTGAGCGCCGGGGTCTGGTCTGCCGTTGCCGCGGGCGCGGCGCGTCAGAGGCCGAGCGCCGAGATCGGCTTGACCGGCACGCCGGCGCCTGCCGCCGAATCGGCGAGCGACTGGCCATGATGGCCGCTGCCGGTGCCGGTCGGGCCGGTCGCCTGGGTCGGGCCGGAGGGCCCGCCGATCGCATCCACGAGCCCGTCGCCATCGGTGTCGAAGACGCAGTTGCCGTTGCTCTGACAGGCAAAGGACGGCTCGAACGGCGTGTCGGGCAGCGGCGGGCCCTCGTCATTCGACTGGCCCTCTTCTTCCTCCTCGCCGCCGCTCTCGCCGTCCCCGCCGCCGAAGGCGTCGAGATCGGTGTCGAGCGACGAGAGATCGAGTGCCGCCAGCTCGGTGTTGACGTCGTCGACGACGCCGACCACGCCGCTCTCGAAGATCGCGTAGACCACGGCCACCCCGAGCAGCAGGATGCCTGCGGAAAGCGCCACCCAGTCGATGGTCACGGCGCCGCTGTCTTCCCGAAGGAAGGATTTCAGTTCCCTCACGTTACAAACTCCACTTGTCCCACCAGACCGGACACGGAATCACGCAAAAAACCGGATCGCGTCCGGAACTGAACGATACGCTTTGAATTGAGACCGTTTTGCGGCCGCACCATGGTGGTTTCGCGCAGCCCAAGGCAACGGCGCCACCGCACCGGGCGGGGCGCCGTCAACCCGGCAGCGGGGAACGGGAGCCGGAACGGGGGCGGCGGCGCGCGCCGCCGGGCCGGCTCAGCGCCCGGCGCGGGAGCGGTCGCGCCGGGTCGACATCGGCTGGAAGGCGACCGCGACATGGTGCTTGCAACAGGGCTTGCCGGCCACCGCGGGCAGGCCGCAGAAATGGAAGCCGTCCTCGGCCGGGTCGCCGATCGGCCATTTGCAGGTGCGCTCGGTCAGCTCCAGCAGGTCGAGCTTGCGGGCCATCTTCTCGATCTCCACGAGGGTGACGCGCGCCGCCTCCTCCTCCGGGGTCGGCAGGCCGGGGCTGCGCGGCTGCGTCGGGTCGCGCGGCACCGGCACGGCGCGCACCGGCTCGGCCGGCTCCGGCGCCGCGGCACCGCTTTTCCGCCCGTGCCTCCATATGGCAAGCGCCGGGTCAGGGGGCGCCGGGGCAGGGGGAACCGGGACAGGGGGAATCGGGGCAGGGGGAACCGGGCGGCGGCCGGGGCGGGTCAGAGGTCGCGCGCCGAGATCGGCCTGACCGGCATGCCGGCCCCGGCCGCGGCGGCGGCGAGCGGCTGGCCGTGCACGCTGCTGCCGATCCCGCCCGGGCCGGTCGCCTGGACCGGGCCGTCCGGGCCGCCGATCGCGTCCACCAGCCCGTCGCCATCGGTGTCGTAGATGCAGGCGCCGCCGCCGTCGCAGGCATAGGACGGCACCAGCACGGTCTCGGCCGTGCCCGCGCCCTCCGGCTGGCCCGCCGGCGCGGCGGCGCCGCGGCTGCCATAGGCGTCGAGGCCGGCATCGGGCTGGTCGAGGTCGAAGGCCGAGAGCTCGGTGTTCATGTCGTCGACCACGCCGACGACGCCGCGGTCGTAGATCCCGTAGATGACGATCATGCCGAGAAGCAGGATGCCGGCCGCCAGCGCCACCCAGTCGCTCGTCGCGCTGCCGCTGTCGTCGCGGACGAAGGCCTCCAGTTCCCACATGCTACTCACTCCACCTGTCTTGCCTGACCGAACGGACCGTCACACCTTACCGGAACCTGTCCGGATATCTGCAATTTGCATCAGTTTACGATGAGACCTTGGCAACAAGATGGTAATTTGGAGCAGACATGCGGGAAATTGGTCGCACCGGCAGCCACGGGCTGCGCGGATGGCAGCGGATGGCACCGGCCGGGTGCAGGCTGCTGGCGGATCGTCAGCGGCGCGCGGCCGCTTGGGCCATGACCGCCCGGGTCCTGCCCGCGGGCTGGCGCTGCCCGGGAGGGGTCGCGGGCCCGGTCAGGCCGCGCGCCCGGCCGCGCACACCCGCGCAAACCCTCGCTTCCGCCGAACGCCGCACGCCGCGTCCGCGCGGCCCGGCCTGGCGCGCCGGGTCAGCGCCCGGCGCGGGAGCGGTCGCGCCGCGTCGACATCGGCTGGAAGGCGACCGCGACATGGTGCTTGCAATAGGGCTTGCCGGCCACCGCGGGCAGGCCGCAGAAATGGAAGCCGTCCTCGGCCGGGTCGCCGATCGGCCATTTGCAGGTGCGCTCGGTCAGCTCCAGCAGGTCGAGCTTGCGGGCCATCTTCTCGATCTCCACGAGGGTGACGCGCGCCGCCTCCTCCTCCGGGGTCGGCAGGCCCGGGCTGCGCGGCTGCGTCGGGTCGCGCGGCACCGGCACGGCGCGCACCGGCTCGGCCGGCTCCGGCGCCGCGGGCTCGGCGGCCGCCTCGGGGGCAGGCTGGGCCGCCGGCGCCTCGGCCGCGGGCGCCTCAACGGCGGCGGCCTCGGGCTCGGCCGCCGCGGCCGGCTCCTCCGCCGTGCGCGCGCCATCGTTGCTGCCCCGGTGGGAGAGGCCGAGCCTGTGCACCTTGCCGATCACCGCATTGCGCGTCACGCCGCCGAGCTGCTTGGCAATCTGGCTCGCGCTCATGCCTTCGGCCCAGAATTCCTTCAGTTTCTCCACGCGCTCGTCCGTCCAGCTCATACAGGCCTCCCCTCACCCGCGGGCGGCGGCACCGCTTTTCCGCCCGTGCCTCTATATGGTAAGCGCCGGGTCAGGGCAAACAAGAGCGGCAGGCATGCCGGGGAGGCAGGTGCATGGCGGATTTGCGCGGAATGGGGGTCCGGCGCTTCGGGCGGGTCAACTGGCTCGGGCTGCAGACGCTTGCGACGCGCGAGATCCGGCGCTTCCTCGCGGTCTATACCCAGACCATCATGGCCCCGGTGGCGACCTCGGTGCTGTTCATGGTGGTGTTCACCCTGGCCTTCGGGAAGGGGCGCGAGGGCATCTCCGGCATGCCCTTCGAGCAGTTCCTGGCGCCGGGGGTGCTGATGATGGCGGTGATCCAGAACGCCTTCGCCAACACCTCCTCCTCGCTGATGATCGCCAAGGTGCAGGGCAACATCGTCGACACGCTGATGCCGCCGCTCAGCCCCGGCGAGGTGCTGGCCGGCTATGCCCTCGGCGGGCTGGCGCGCGGGCTGGCCTGCGCGCTGGCGGTCGGGCTGCTGGTGTTCCCGGTGGTGGGGATCGGCGTCGCGCATCCGCTCTGGGCGCTGGCCTTCGTGGTGCTCGGCAGCCTGATGCTGTCGCTTCTCGGGCTGCTGGCGGCGATCTATGCCGAGAAGTTCGACCAGATGGCGGCGATCACCAATTTCGTCGTGACGCCGCTCTCCTTCCTCTCCGGCACCTTCTACTCGATCGAGCGGCTGCCCGAGACCTTCCAGGCCCTGAGCCATGCCAACCCGATCTTCTACCTGATCGACGGTTTCCGTTTCGGCGTGCTCGGGGTCTCCGACAGCAGCCCCTGGGTCGGGCTGGTGCTGGCGCTGGCGGTGGTGCTGCTGCTCGGCGCCATCGCGCTCAGCTGGCTCGCCCGCGGCTATCGGCTCAAGAGCTGACGCCGAAGCGCGGCGGGCAGGGCGCTCAGAGCACCCCGAGCCCGCGCATCAGGAAGTTTGCGCCGAGACAGGACAGCCCGATCAGCACCGCGGTGCGGAAGCCCTCGGGCGGCAGCCGCCGGGCCAGGCGGTTGCCGATCGCCATGCCGAGGAAGGTCGGCACCATGCAGAGCAGCGCCAGCCCGGCGCGCGACCAGTCGAGAAAGCCGACGCTCCAGAACCCGCCGACGATCATCGCCCCCGAGACGATGAAGAGAAAGCCGATGGCGGCGCGGAACTCCCGGCGGTCGACCCCGAGGCCGAGCAGATAGATCACCAGGATCGGCCCGCTGGCGGTGGTCAGCGCGCCGATCGCCCCGGCCAGCAGCCCGACCGCCAGCCCCGCCGGCCGCTCGCGCCGGGGCGGGATCGGCAGCGACACGCCCCGCAGCGAGATCAGGCAGAAGGCGGTGACGAAGACGCCGAGCAGCAGGGTCAGGCTCTCCGGGTCGAGCCCGGTCACGAAGGCGGTGCCGATCGCCACGCCGACCGCCATCGTCAGGCAGACCGGGGCGAAGCGGCGCATCGTGGCGGCCGGGTTCTCGGCGGCGATCAGCTGGCCGAGATTGGTCGCCGGCTGCACGATCACGTTGATCGCCAGCGCCATGTCCACCGGGATCACCAGCGGCAGCATCGACATCGTGGCGAGCGGCAGGCCGAAGCCGAGCCCGCCCTTCACGATGCCGCCGCCGAAGAAGATCGCCAGCACCGTCGCCAGCGCCGCGGGATCGACCCCGTCGGGCAGGTTCATGCCGGCTTGCGCCTCAGCCCCGTGAGCAGGAACACCAGGCTGAGAACGGTCAGCCCCCAGAACACCCAGGTGATCGGGCTGCGGAAGAAGATCTCCGGCGAGGAGCCCGACATCAGCATGGCCTGGCGGAAGCTGTCCTCGAGCAGCGGCCCGAGGATGAAGGCGATCAGGAACGGCGCCGCCGGCACCCCGAGCAGCATCATGCCGTAGCCGACGCCGCCCATCAGGAACATCACGCCGAGATCGAAGGTGGTGTTGTTGACCGCGTAGACGCCGAAGATCGACAGCACCAGCACCGCCGGCATCACGATGGATTTCGGCAGGTCGGCGATGTGGCGGAAGGCGCGCGTGGCGAACCAGCCGATGCAGAGCAGCAGCCCCGAGGAGAGCACGAGCCCCATGAAGATCGCATAGACCAGCGAGCCGTTGGTGGCGAAGAGCAGCGGCCCCGGCTGCAGCCCGTGCACCATGAAGGCGCCGATGATGATCGCGGTGATCACGTCGCCCGGCACGCCGAGCGCCAAGAGCGGGATCAGCGTGGCGCCGGCGACGCCGTTGTTGCCGCTCTCCGAGGCGGCGACGCCCTCGATCTCGCCCTTGCCGAAATTCGCCTTGTTCTTCGAGGTCCGCCGCGCCTCGGAATAGCTCAGGAAGGCCGAGGGCGCGGCGCCGATGCCGGGGATCGAGCCCATCACCACGCCGATCAGCGAGCCGCGCAGGATCGTCGGCAGGCAGCGGATCACGTCGGCCCGCGAGGCGGCGGTGCCGGTGACCGAGCGCACCCGGCCGTGGATCTCCCGCGGCGCGTAGACATAGGCGAAGACCTCGGGCAGCGCGAACAGACCGACCAGCACGGCGATGAAGTTGAGCCCGCCCATCAGGTTCGGCTCGCCGAAGGTGAAGCGGTCGGTGCCATAGACCAGATCGAGCCCGACGGTGGCCAGCAGCAGCCCCAGCACCGCCGAGGCCAGCCCCTTCAGCAGGCTGTCGCCGGAGACCCCGGCGATGATCGTCAGCGAGAACAGGATCAGCGTGAAGAACTCCGGCGGGCCGAAGGAGAGCGCGAAGGAGGCGAGCCAGCCGGCGGCCAGGATCAGCGCCAGGTTCGACAGCAGATCGGCGATGCAGGACGCGTAGAGCGCCATGGTCAGCGCGCGGCCGGCCTCGCCCTTCTCGGCCATCGGGTAGCCGTCGAGCGTGGTCGCCGAGGAGGCCGGGGTGCCCGGCGTCTTGATCAGGATCGCCGGGATCGAGCCGCCGAAGATGCCGCCCTTGTAGACCCCGAGCAGCAGCAGGATGCCGGTGATCGGCTGCAGCGCGAAGGTGAAGGGCAGGGTGATCGCCACCGCCATGGTGGCCGACATGCCCGGTATCGCGCCGCCGATCACCCCGGCGACGAGCCCGACGGCGAGCGCCGCGAGGCTCTCCCAGGTGGCGACGAGATCGAAGGCTTGGGACAGGGTATAGGCGTTCACGGCAATCTCACATAAACGCCCTGCGGGATCGGCACGCCCGCGAACTTGGCGAAGAAGGCATAGAGCAGGAGCGGCAGCACGACCCCGACGACGAGGCCGAGCCAGGGCCGTTCGGCGCGGACCATCGCGACCAGCGCCCAGAAGCCGATCACCGACGCCCATACGAGGCCGAAGCGCTCGGCCAGGAAGGCGATGCCGATCAGCAGGACGAGCAGGCCGGCGAGCCGCCAGAGCCCGCCGCGCGCCGCCGCGGCCAACTCGGCATCGGCGGGATCGGCCGGATCGGCCGCGGCGGCCGCCGGGTCGGGCGCGGCGCGCGAGGCGACGGCGCCCTGCAGCGCCACCGCGAGCCCCGCTCCGAGCAGCAGCCAGCCGAGGATGGTCGGCCAGAAATCCGGTCGCAGCACCAGCGAGCCGCCCTCCGGGCTCACCACATAGCCCGGCACCGCCCAGAAGATCAGCGCCGCCGAGAAGCCGGCGATGCCGAGCCCGAGCGCGCGGTCATGCGTGGGGCGCATCATCGCGGCGCCCCCGGTGCTGCGGCCGCGGCGCTCACTCGATCCGCATCCCGAGATCGTCGACGAGCTTGCGGAACACCTCGTACTGGCCGCGGATGAAGGCGTTGGATTCCGCCGGGTCCATCAGCCGGATCACCGAGCCGCGGGCCTCCATGGCGTTGACGAAGGCCTCGTCGGCCACCACCTCGGCGAGCCAGCCGCGCCAGGCCTCGGCGACCTCCTCGGGGATGCCGGCGGGGCCCGCGATCCCGGTCCAGCCGACCAGCTGCTCGAGCTCGGGATGCCCGAGCGAGGCCGCCGAGGGCGCGTCGAACCCCTCGACCGGCTCGGCCGTGGTCACCATCAGCGGCTTGAGCTGCTGGTTCGAGACGAAGCTCGCCAGCGCCGAGGAGTTGGTGCAGATGAAGCTCGCGGTGCCGCTCAGAACCGCCGTCGCCGCCGCGCCGCCGCCCTTCATCGGGATGTGCACCGCCTGCTCGAGCGGCTTCTCCACGCCGAAGCTCTTCAGCACCATGGCGCCCGCCAGATGCAGCAGCGAGCCGACGCCGGAGGAGGAATAGGAGATCCGGCCTGGCTCCGCCTTCACCTTGGCGACGAGATCCTCCATCGAGGCGATGTCGCTGTCGGTGCGCACCGCGCAGGCCACCGGGTTGATCTCGTAGACCCCGACGAAGTCGAAATCGTCGAGCGTGTAGGGCAGCGTCGCCTTCATCGCCGGGTTCACGGTATGCGAGCCGACGCGGGCGAACAGCATGGTGTAGCCGTCCGGATCGGCGTTCTTGACCGAGACCGAGCCGGTGGCGCCGCCGGCGCCGGTGCGGTTGATCATCACCACCGGCTCCGGCACCAGGCTGCCGATCGGCTCGGCCATGGTGCGCGCCGAGATGTCGGTGGCGCCGCCCGCGCCATAGGGGATCACCATGGTGATCGAGCGCTCGGGATACTCGGCGAGCGCGGCCGTGGCGGTGGCCGCTGCAAGGGTCATGGCCGCGAGGCCGGCAAGACGTGCCTTCATTCGGATATTCCTCCCTGGGATCGGGGCGCTCGCCGGGGATCGGCGGCACCCTCATTCTGCTTCCGTTGCGATCCTGCCCGAAAAACCGCATGGCGCAACCCTTTCCGGGCGCGCAGGGGGCATCGCGGCGCCGGCTTCGGGGGCGATGCGGGCACCGTCAGCCGCGGATCGGGGGCAGGGCGTCGCGGATCAGCTTGAGCAACCGGCCCGCATGCGGGCTGTCGAACAGCTCCGCTGCGGCATAGTCGCCGGTGAACACGGTGAGCTGCGTGGTGTCCGGCGCCATGGTGTGCTGGCGCACCGCATGTTCCGTGGCCTCGTCCTCGTCGGCCACCACGAAGATCACCCGCCCGGAGATGCAGCCGATCGGGCCCGAGAGCTTTGGCGGCGCGAGCAGGATCAGCGTCTCGACATTGCCGATCAGGCCGGCCAGCACCGCCTCCGCCGCCGCCGCCGCGCCGGCGCCGACCCCGAGGATCGAGACCGCCTTCGCGCCATCGGTGCGCAGATAGGCCACGCCGCCGGCGATGATCCGGGCGAGGCGCTCCAGCGCCTCCTCGGGCGCCTTGGCCGGCAGCGCCGAGAGGCTCGGCTCGAGCACGGTGAGCCCGCCGGCCACCAGCTCGCCGATCTGCGCCGCCCAGGGGCTGGACCCCTCGCCCACCAGCAGCAGCGCATGATCGCCGCCGCGCCAGTAGTCTCCGGCGACGAGGCCGCGTCCCTCGGTGGGAAAGCAGACGAGGGAGGTCGGCGGGAGGGCTGACATCTGATCGGCCTCCTTTCACGGAAATGGCCTCCTCACTCTGTGCCCGGGCCGCCCGGCTGGCAAGCCCGCGCAGACCCGACCCGCCGCGGCGGCGCTCAATTCACCCCGCGGGCGCGGAACTGCCGGGTCAGCGCCGCGCCCTTGTTGGCGAGGTGGCGGCGCAGCACCGCGGCGAGCCGCGCGCCGTCGCGGGCGGCCAGCGCATCGAGGATCAGCGCGTGCTCCTCCACCGCCTCGGCCCAGCGCTCGGGCGAGAGGTTGGCGAGGCAGCGGGCGCGGCGCAGCTTGGCATCGAGATGCGCGATCGAGGCGGACAGCGTGGCATTGCCGGCGGCCTCGCGGATCGCGGCGTGGATCTCGGCATTGGTGCGCAGATAGCCCGGCAGGTCGCCGGCGCGGTGCTGCGCGACCAGCTCGGCCTGCAGCATCCGCAGGCGCGCGATGCCGGCATCGGTGATGTTGCGCGCGGCGAGCTCGCCGGCCAGCCCCTCCAGCACGCCGATCACCGGGAACAGCTCGTCGAGCTCGGCCAGCGTCAGCGGCGCCACCGCCGCGCCGCGCCCCGGGCGCATCACCACCAGCCCCTCGGCGGCGAGGCTGCGCAGCGCCTCGCGCAGCGGCGTGCGCGAGACGGCGAAGCGCGCGCAGAGCGCCTGCTCGCTGAGCTTGGCCTCCGGCGGCAGCGTGCCCTCGATGATCAGCACGCGCAGGCGGTCGGTGAGCTCGGCGGCAAGCGGCCGGCGGTCGATGGCGGCGATCGGCGTGGCGGTATCGGTCATGCGGACTCCATGGCGGCGGCGAGCAGGGTGGCGACATGGGCGGCGGGCCGCCCCGCGCCGTCGGCGATCTGATGGCGGCAGGAGGTGCCGTCGGCCAGGATCACGGTCTCGGGATCGGCGCCGCGCACCCGCGGCAGCAGGCTGAGCTCGGCCATCGCGCGGGATGTCTCCGCGGTCTCGGCCTGATACTGGAACGCCCCCGCCCCGCCGCAGCAGGAGGAGGGCACCAGCTCGGTGGTCAGCCCCGGAATGCGGGCCAGCAGCCGCTGCACCGGCGCCATCTGGCCGAACGCCTTCTGGTGGCAGTGCCCGTGCAGCAGCGCGCGCCGGGCGCGGACCGGGCCGAGCGGCAGCGCATCGCCGGCATCGAGCCGTTCGGCGAGGTATTCCTCGAACAGCATCACCCGCGCGCCGAGCGCCTCCGGCCAGTCGTCGAGCAGCGCCGGCGCCTCGTCGCGGAAGGTGAGCAGGCAGGACGGCTCGAGCCCGACCACCGCGGCGCCGCGCTCCAGCGCCGGGCGCAGCGCCGCGGCGGTGCGGGCCATCTCGGCGCGGGCCTCGTCGACCATGCCGGCGGCGAGATAGGTCCGCCCGCAGCAGAGCGGCCGGCCGCGCGCCGGGCCGGCCGGGGCGAAGGGGCGCCCGGCACCGGCCAGCACGCGCTCGGCGGCGCGCAGGTTCTCCGGCTCGAAATAGCGGTTGAAGGTGTCGGCGAAGAGCAGCACCTCGGGCGCCTCGGCGGCGCCCGCGGCGGGGTGGTAGCTGTCGAACGGCCAGCGCGGCAGCGGCCGGCTGGCGGCGAGGCCGAGCAGCCGCTCCCCGGCCCAGGCAGCCCCCGGCAGCCAGCGCTGCGCGTTCATCGCCCAGGGCAGATAGCGCGCCCAGGGGGCATAGCGCGGCAGATGCGCCACCAGCCGCTCGCGCAGGCCGACGCCGCGCGCCGCGGCCCGCGCCGCCTGCACCTCGATCTTCATCCTGGCCATGTCGACGCCGGTCGGGCATTCGCGCCGGCAGGCCTTGCAGGAGACGCAGAGCTTCATCGTCTCGGCCATCTCGTCCGAGGTCAGCGCCCCCGGCCCGAGCTGGCCCGACATCGCGAGGCGCAGGGTGTTGGCGCGGCCGCGGGTGAGATCGCGCTCGGCCCGGGTCACGCGGTAGGAGGGGCACATCACGCCCTCGCCGAGCTTGCGGCAGGCGCCGTTGTTGTTGCACATCTCCACCGCGCCCTGCAGGCCCCGCCCGGCGCCGCCATGGGCGGGCCAGCGGAACACGCTCTCGCGCTCGGGCCAGCCATAGCCGGGGCGGTAGCGGAACAGGCTGCGGTCGTCCATCCGCGGCGGGTCGACGATGCGGCCGGGGTTGAAGATGCCGTCCGGGTCGAAGCGGCGCTTGACCTCGCCGAAGGCGGCCACCATGCGCCCGCCGAGCATGCTCTCGTGGAACTCCGAGCGGATGATGCCGTCGCCATGCTCGCCGGAATGCGCGCCGCGGTAATGGCGCACCACCTCGAAGGTCTCCTCGGCGATGGCGCGCAGCGTCGAGACGCCGGCCTGCTCCTTGAGGTTCAGCACCGGGCGGACATGCAGCGTGCCCACCGAGGCATGGGCGTAGAAGGTGCCGGAGACGCCGTGGCGGGCGAAGATCTCCTGCAGCCGGTCGGTATAGTCGGCGAGGTCGGGCAGGTCGACGCAGCAATCCTCGATGAAGCTGACCGGCTTGGCCTCGGTGGTCATCGACATCATGATGTTGAGGCCCTGCTTGCGAACCTCGGTGATCTCGCGCTGCAGCGCCGGCTCGGGCGCCTCGACGACGCCGCCCTCGGCCTTGCCCGGCACGCCCCAGCCGAAGCCGAGCTCCGACATCAGCGCGCCGAGCCCCGCGAGCCGGCGCAGGTTCTCGGCCTGGTCGGTCTCGGCGAACTCCACCATCAGCAGCGCCTCCGGCTCGCCGCGGACGAACTTCGCCAGCGACGGCCGGAACATCGGGATGCGCCGGGCGAGCTCGAGGATGGTCCGGTCGAAGAGCTCGACCGCGGTGGGGCCGAGCGCCACGATGTGCTGCACCGCCTCCATCGCCGCGCGGAAGCTGGGGAAATGGCAGACCCCCATCACCTTCTCGCCGGGCAGCGGCGAGAGCTTCAGCGTGATCCGCTCGGAGAACGCCAGCGTGCCCTCGGAGCCGACGAGGATCTCCGCCATGTTGGGACGCCCGCCGCGGGCCGAGGGCAGCAGCGCATCGAGATTGTAGCCGCCGACATGGCGCGCGACCTTCGGCGTGCGCGCCTCGATCTCCGCCGCCTCGCGGGCACCGAGCGCCAGCAGGTCGCGGAACAGCGCATCCGCCGGGGTGTTGCCGAGGGCCTCGGGATCGACCGCGCCGAAGCGCGCGCGGGAGCCGTCGGCCAGCAGCGCGTCGATCGCCAGCACGTTGTCGCGGCTCATGCCGTAGCGGATCGAGCGCGCGCCGCAGGAGTTGTTCGCCGTCATCCCGCCGATGGTGGCGCGCGAGGCGGTCGAGACGTCGACCGGATACCAGAGCCCGTGCGGCTTCAGCGCGGCGTTGAGATGGTCGAGCACGACGCCGGGCTCCACCGTGGCGGTGCGCGCCTCGGGGTCGATCTCGAGGATGCGGTTGATGTTGCGCGAGAGGTCGAGCACCACGGCATCGTTCACCGTCTGGCCGCACTGGCTGGTGCCGCCGCCGCGGGGCAGCAGCGGCACGCCCTCGCTCCGCGCCACGTCGAGCGCGACCTCGACATCGGCGAGGCTCTCCGGAACCACCACCGCCTGCGGCGTCACCTGGTAGATCGAGGCATCGGTGGCATAGCGCCCGCGGTCGAAGGCGCCGGACAGCACCCTCGGCCCAAGCGCCTCCGCGAGCCGGCCTGCGACCGGGGGCATCCGGCTGTCGGTCATGTTTCCCGCCCTTGTCTGCATCGCCCGGTTGACACCGGTGCGTATCCTGTATTTTGTATACAGTTAGAACATGACCCGCAGGAGCGGGCAAGCCCGCAGGTGACGCGGCCGCAGCGCCGGCACCACGGCGAGAGGGAGGCGAGACATGGATCAACCGCGGCGCAGGGCCGGGCGGCACATGCTGCAGATCCCGGGGCCCAGCAATACGCCGGACCGCATCCTGCGCGCCATGGACGGCGCGGTGATGGACCATCGCGGGCCGGATTTCGCCGGGCTCGGGCGGCGCGCGCTCGAGGGCATGCAGTCGATCTTCCGCACCGAGCATCCGGTGGTGATCTATCCGGCCTCCGGCACCGGGGCCTGGGAGGCGGCGCTGGTCAACACGCTCTCGCCCGGCGACCGGGTGCTGATGTACGAGACCGGGCATTTCGCCTCGCTCTGGGCCAAGCTGGCCCGGCGCATCGGGCTGGAGCCCGAGGTGATCGAGGGCGACTGGCGCTCCGGCGCCGATCCGGAGGCGATCGCGAGGCGCCTCGGCGTGGACCGCGAGCACGAGATCCGCGCCGTCTGCGTGGTGCACAACGAGACCTCGACGGGCTCGGTCTCGCCGATCTCCGAGATCCGCCGCGCGATCGACGAGACCGGCCATCCGGCGCTGCTGATGGTCGACACGATCTCCGGGCTCGCCTCGATCCCCTACGAGCATGACGGCTGGGGCGTGGATGTCACCGTCACCGGCAGCCAGAAGGGGCTGATGCTGCCGCCCGGGCTCTCCTTCAACGCGCTCTCGCCGAAGGCGCTGGCGGCCTCGGAGGCCTCGCGGATGCCGCGGTCCTACTGGTCGTGGGACGAGATGCTGGGGCCGAACGGCAAGGGCTATTTCCCCTACACGCCGGCGACCAACATGCTCTACGGCCTCGTCGAGGCGATCGACATGCTGCACGAGGAGGGGCTGGAGAACGTCTTCGCCCGCCATGCCCGCCACGGTGCGGCGACCCGTGCGGCGGTGCGCGCCTGGGGGCTCGAGGTGCTCTGCAACAAGCAGGGCCACGAATCGGGCGTGCTGACCGCGGTGCTGATGCCCGAGGGGCACTCGGCCGACGCCTTCCGCGCCACCGTGCTCGAGGCCTTCGACATGTCGCTCGGCAACGGGCTCTCGAAGATCGCCGACAAGGTGTTCCGCATCGGCCATCTCGGCGATTTCAACGACCTGATGCTGATGGCGACGCTGTCGGGCATCGAGATGGGGCTCGCCCGCGCCGGCGTGCCGCACCGGCCGGGCGGCGCCCGCGCCGCGATGAACCACCTGACCGAGACGGAGGCGCCGCGCGCCGCGTGACGGCACCGGGGGACAGACAGAGGGACACGAAGAGAGTACGACAGACGCCAAGACCCCCGGAAAAGGGGGCGACCGCGCCGATCCACTGGCCCAGAGAGGCCGCAACGATACCAGGGAGGATCACAACCATGCTGACCAGGACCACCACGGCGCTCGTCGCTGCCGCAGCCGCGACGCTTCTCGCCGGCTCCGCCACCGCCGCGGGCGTGACGCTCAAGTTCGGCCATGTCGGCAAGCCGGGCTCGCTGTTCGAGGCCTCGGTGGAGGCCTTCGCCGCCTGCGCCAACGAGCGCCTCGGCGATGCCGGAGAGGTTCAGACCTTCGGCTCGAGCCAGCTCGGCAAGGACAAGGAGCTGCTGCAGAAGCTGAAGCTCGGGCAGGTCGATTTCGCGCTGCCGTCCTCGGTGATGAGCTCGGTGGCCGACACCTTCGGCATCTTCGAGATGCCCTACATCATCCAGGACCGCGAGCACATGAAGCGGGTCCAGGCCGAGCTCGGCGGCACCTTCCAGCAGGCCGCCGAGGCCAAGGGCTACCGCATCCTCGCCTACTGGGAGAACGGCTTCCGGCACATCACCAACAACACCCGGCCGATCTCGATGCCGGAGGACCTTGCCGGCATCAAGCTGCGCACGCCGAAGGGCGCCTGGCGCGTCAAGATGTTCCAGCTCTACGGCGCCAACCCGACGCCGATGGCCTTCTCCGAGGTGTTCACCGCGCTCAAGACCGGGGTGATCGACGGGCAGGAGAACCCCTATGCCCAGATCGCCAGCGCCAAGTTCCAGGAGGTGCAGAAGTACCTCTCGATCACCGGCCACGTCTACACGCCGGCCTATGTGCTGACCTCGGCCAAGCATTTCGCCAAGCTGCCGGCGGATGTGCAGGAAACCGTGCAGGCCTGCGCCAGCGAGACCCAGACCTTCGTCTATGACCATGCCGCCCAGCTCGAGATCGAGCTGCTCGACGTGATCAAGGCGGCGGGCGTCGAGGTCAACGAGGCCAACAAGGAAGCCTTCATCGCCGCCTCGGCCCCGATCTACGAGGAGTTCGCGGCATCGGTCGAGGGCGGCCAGGCGCTGATCGACACCGTGCAGTCGCTCGCCGGCGGCTCCTGACCCCGGCCGGTAGCGGTTCGCGGCGCGGTCCCGGCGGGGCCGCGCCTCTCTCCACAACCCCCTCCGGAAGACCCACCCCATGCTGAGAACGACGGCCCGCGGCCTCGAGATCCTGCTCGAATGGGCAGTGATCCTTCTCATGGTGATCCTGACCGTCGTGGTGATGGTCGCCGTGATGTTCCGGATCTCCGGCAACAGCCTCTCCTGGTATGACGAGGTGGCGGCGATCCTGCTGTCCTGGATCACCTATTACGGCGCCGCGCTGGCCGCGCTGAAGCGCCGCCATATCGGCTTCGACACGGTGCTGCTGGCGATCCCGATGCCGTGGCGCATGGTTGCGCTGGCGCTCGCCGAGATCGTGGTGCTCGGCTTCTTCTACCTGCTCGCCACCACCGGGCTCGAGGTGCTCGAGGTGCTGGAGGGCGAGCGGCTGGTCTCGCTGACCTGGGTGCCAATCCAGTTCACCCAGTCGGTGATCCCGGTCGGCGCGGCGCTGTTCATCGTCTGCGAGCTGCTGAGCCTGCCGGAATACTGGACCAAGACCGCGCGCGGCGTCTCGCTCGAGCATGCCGAGATCGAGGAGGAGGTCGAGACCGAGATGCAGAAGGCGGCGGTGCTCGCTGCCGAGAAGGGCAGGACGAACTGATGCGGGTTGTTCTCCTCATCCTCGGCGCCTCGGCGCTGGCCACGCTGGGCTATCTCGGCGCGGTCTGGGCCGATCCGGCGCTCTATTCCGAGGCGGCGCTGATCCCGGTGATCTTCGCCACGCTGGTGGTGCTGATCTGCCTCAACGTGCCGATCGCGGTCGGCCTCGCGGTGGCCGGCATCCTCGGGCTGCTGCTGACCGAGGGCGTCGACAGCCTGGTGACCGTCGCGCTCGACATGTATGACGGCTCGACCAAGTTCTCGCTGATCGCGATCCCGATGTTCGTGCTGGCCGGGGCGATCATGAATGCCGGCGGCGTCACCGACCGGCTGATCAACTTCGTCTCGGCGCTGATCGGCTTCGTGCGCGGCGGGCTGGCGATGGTGAACATCGGCGTCTCGCTGTTCTTCGCCGAGATCTCGGGCTCGGCGGTGGCGGATGTCGCGGCGATGGGCTCGATCCTGATCCCGCAGATGAAGAAGCGCGGCTATTCCGGGCCGTTCTCGGCGGCGGTGACCTCGTCCTCGGCGAGCCTCGCGATCATCATCCCGCCCTCGATCCCGATGATCCTCTATGCCACCTCGGCCGAGGGCACCTCGGTGGAGCAGCTCTTCGTCGCCGGCGTGGTGCCGGGGCTGATGGGCGCGGCGGGGCTGATGGCGGTGGCCTACATGCTGGCGCGGCGCTACGACCTGCCGACCGAGGAGGCCTTCAACATCGCCCGCCTGCGCGCGACCTTCCTCGACGCGCTGCCGGCCTTCTCGCTGCCGATCATCATCCTCGGCGGCATCTTCGGCGGCTATGTCACCGCGACCGAGGCCGCCGGGCTGGCGGTGCTGGCGGCGATCGGCGTCGGCATCTGGTACCGCGAGATGGATTTCCGGCATCTGCGCCGCGCCATGCTCGACGGCGGCATGCAGACCGCGGTGGTGATGCTGCTGGTGGCCGCCTCGGTGCTGATGGGGGGCTTCCTGACCCGGGCGCAGGTGCCGCAGGACCTCGCCGCCTGGCTGCTCGGCATCACCTCGAACAAATGGGTGATCCTGGCGATCCTCAACGTGTTCTTCCTGGTGATCGGCTTCTTCCTGCACTCGGCGGCGGCGATCATCCTCGTGGTGCCGATCGTCATGCCGCTGATCGCCGCGGCGGGGATCGACCCGGTGCATTTCGGCCTCGTGGTCACGCTCAACCTCGCGATCGGCCAGCAGACGCCGCCGGTGGCCTCGGTGCTGATCACCGCCTGCGCGGTGGCACGGGCCAACATCTGGGAGGTGAGCAAGGTCAACATCTACTTCGTCGGCGTGCTCTTCGCGGTGCTGATGATGTGCACCTACATCCCGCAGATCCCGCTCTTCCTGGTGGACTATTTCTACCGGTGAGGCGGGTTCTGCAGGAGAGGCTGGGCCGATGCTGAGCGGGAAGGCGGCCGCGCGGAAGCGGCGCAGGCGCGAGCGGAGCCTGAAGCGCTCGCCTCGCGTGCCGCCCGGGCGCTTCGTCCGGCATCCGCGCTATGGCGACCGGCCGATCCTCTCGGCCGAGCGCTGGACCGAGGCGCAGATCCTGCGCGCCTATCCGGGCTATCGCGGCGCCAGCATCTTCCCGGAGACCGCGATCGCCGCCGACCTGACCCGGCAGCGCTACGCCTTCGCGCCGCGGCGGGTCTATGTCGACATGGCGATGCGCTGCCGCAGCTGCGCGCGCTGGTTCCTGTGGTTCGCGCTGGAGCAGAAGCACTGGATCGAGGAGCTCGGCTTCTACTGCGACGTGCAGTGCCACCATTGCCAGGACTGCCGCCACACTGCACATCTCCTGCGGGACCGGCGGAAGGCCTATGACTCGCTCGTCGCCCAAGAGGACAAGACCCGCGCCGACTGGGAACGGCTCGAGCGTCTCGGCACCGCCCTCTGGGAGGCGGGCGAGATCTCGAGGCCCGAGACCCTTCTGAAGTCCCGCATGCCGAAACGCCTGAGGAGATGCCTGTGAGCGAGGATCTGATCTACAGCGAGGACGGCGCCATCGCCCGCGTCGTCTTCAACCGCCCCGAGAGCCGCAACGCGCTGACGCTGGCGATGTATGACGGGCTGGCGCGGATCTGCCGCGAGATCCCGGCGGACGGCCCGGTCAAGGCGCTGATCGTCGGCGGCGCCGGCGGGCGCGCCTTCGCCGCCGGCACCGACATGACCGAGTTCCGCGCCTTCGAGGGCGAGGCCGACGCGCTCGGCTACGAGCGGCGCATGGATGCCGTGCTCGGCGACATCGAGCGCTGCGCGGTGCCGACCATCGCGGCGATCACCGGGGCCTGCACCGGCGGCGGCGCGGCGATCTCGGCGGCCTGCGACATCCGCATCACCGATGCCCGGCTGAAATGGGGCTTTCCGATCGCGCGCACGCTGGGCAACTGCCTCTCGATCGCCAATCTCGGGCGGCTGGCCGATCTCGTCGGCCCCGGGCGGCTGCGCGAGATCCTGTTCACCGCGCGGCTGATCGGCGCCGAGGAGGCGGAGCGGATCGGCCTCGTCTCCGAGGTGCTGGCGGACCCGGAGGCGGTGGCGGCGCGGGCCACGGCGCTGGCCGGGCAGCTCGCGAGCCATGCCCCGCTGACCCTGCGCGCCACCAAGGAGGGGCTGCGGCGGCTGCGCACCGACGGCCCGCGCGCCGAGGGCGACGACCTGATCCTCTTGACCTATCTCTCGGCCGATTTCCGCGAGGGCATGGAGGCCTTCCTCGGCAAGCGCCAGCCGGAATGGCAGGGCAAATGAGCGGGCCGCTCCGGGGCATCCGCGTCGTCGAGCTGGCGCATATCATGGCCGGGCCGGTCTGCGGGCTGATGCTCGCCGACATGGGCGCCGATGTGGTCAAGGTCGAGAAGCCGGCGGGCGACGACACCCGGCGCATGGTGCCGCCGAAGGTCGGCGACGAGAGCGCGGCCTATCTGATGATGAACCGCGGCAAGCGCGGCATCGCGCTCGATCTCAAGCAGGCGCCGGCGCTGGAGGCGCTCGGCCGGCTGCTCGACGGCGCCGACATCGTCATCGAGAACTACCGCATGGGCACGATGGAGCGCCTCGGGCTCGGCTACGAGGCCCTGGCGGCGCGCAATCCGGGGCTGATCCTCGTCGAGATCTCCGGCTTCGGGCGCACCGGGCCCTATGCCGCGCGCGGCGGCTTCGACCTGATCGCGCAGGGCATGGGCGGGCTGATGGCGATCACCGGCGAGGGGCCGGGCCGGCCGCCGGTGAAGGTCGGCGCCCCGGTCTCCGACATCACCGCGGGCATCCTCGGCGCCATGGGGGCCTGCGCGGCGCTCGAGAGCCGGCGCCGGACCGGGCGCGGCCAGCGCGTCGACACCTCGCTCTTCGAGGCGGCGATCACCCATACCTACTGGCAGTCCGCCATCGCCTTCGCCACCGGCGAGAGCCCCGGGCCGATGGGCTCGGCGCATCCGCTGAACGCGCCCTACCAGGCCTTCGAGACCGCGGATGGCTGGATCTGCGTCGGCGCCGCCAACCAGGCCAACTGGGAGCGGATGATCGGCCTGATCGGCGCCGAGGCGCTGGGCGCCGATCCGCGCTTCGCCAGCAATGCCGACCGGATGGCCAACCGCGCGGCGCTGGAGGCCGCGCTCAACGCGATCTTCCGCACCCGCGGCACCGCCGACTGGCTCGCGACGCTCGAGGCCGGGGGGATGCCGGCCGGCCCGGTCAACTCGATCGCCGAGATGCATGCCGACCCGCAGACCCTCGCGCGCGAGATGGTGGTGGAGACCGAGCACCCGACCGCCGGGCGGGTGCCGACGCTGGGCCTGCCGGTGAAGTTCTCCGAGACCCCGGGCGGCGTGCAGGGGCCGGCGCCGCGCCTCGGCGAGCACACCGCCGAGGTGCTGGCCGAGGCGGGATACGACGCGGCGGAGATCGCCGCGCTGCTCGCCTCCGGGGCGGCGATCGCCGCCTAGGGCGCCCCCGGGCCGGCGCGCGCCGGCCTTTGTGCCGCCGCGGCGACCCTAGCCGCCCGGTGCGCCTCCGGGCCGGCGAGCGCCGGCCTTTGCGCCCCCGTGGCGACCCTTGCCACCCAGGGTGCCTCCGGGGCGGCCCAGGGGGCGGCCCTTGCCGCCCCGCAGGCCGGCCGGCGGGCGCTCAGTACTCCTCGTAGTACTCGTCGTCGTCATAGGGCCGGCCGCCGAACAGCCGGTCGAGCGAGACCGCGCCGGGGCCGCGCAGGATCAGGTAGACGAGCACGAAGATCCACATCGCGCGCTGGTCCACCGCGGCGCCGCCGAGATCGAGGAAGAACAGCGTCTGCGCCTGCTCGAGCATCGGCGCGGGCGCCGGCTCGGCCGCCGGCGGCTCCACCGGCTCGACCGGCGGCTGCACCTCCGCGACGCCCTCGCCGATCAGCGTCTCGGCCGTCACCGGCTGGCTGCGCACCACCTTGTCGGCGATCATCTCCGCCGGCACCAGCTCGCCGGTGAGGTTCACCCAGCTCATCGCGCAGACGAAGATCAGCATGCCGAGCGCCGAGATTCGCGTCAGGAAGCCGAGCAGGATGAACACCGGCAGCACGATCTCGGCATAGGTCGCCAGATGCACCAGCGCGCCCCAGGGCCACATCTCGATGGCGCTGGCATCGCCGCCCAGCATCTCGCCGAGCCGTTCGCCGAGGATCTGGAAATAGGCGCTGTCCTGCACCGCGAGGAGGCCCTCGGTGCCGGAGCCGACCTTCCCGAGGAAGGACTCGTAGAAGAACATGAACAGCGTCGCCGCGAACACGCCGCGGGCGAGCAGGCCGAGCAGCCAGTTCTCGAATATGCGCTGGAAAAAGCCGAAGACGGCATCGTGAAGGGTTCTCATTGGTGTCCCCATGGGTTGGCAAGTTGCGCTCGGGGTGGTGATAGCCCCGCGCGGCCGCTTCGGGAACCGTTCGTTGCGGGGCACGGCGCCGCGAGCCGGGATTGCGCCGGGCTTGCGGCGCCCCGGCATCGGTGCGGGCCGCGCCGCGGAATGCCGGCCGGCCCTTTCCGGCGCTGCCGATCCGGGGCATAGGTGAGAGGGCCGACCCCGGAGCACACATGACCAGAGCGCGATCCGCCGAGACACCCGCCAAGACAGTCGCCGAGATAACAGCCGAGACATCCGCCGAGGCGCGCCGCGCGGCCGGGCGCTGGCTACTGCTGGCGCTGGCGGCGGCGATCTGGGCCGCGCTCTGCCTCGCCGCGCCGGCCGCCGGGCCGACCCCGCTGCCCGGCTCCGGCACCGCGCTCAAGGAGGCGCAGTCGCTCAGCGAGTCGGAGATGGAGGCGATCCTCGACAGCCCCGAGGCGGTGCGCGCCCTGGTCGCCGAGCTGCCCGACGAGGAGGTCCGCCGGCTGCTGATCGAGCGCCTCGACGCGGTGGCGAAGATCGCCGAGGCGGCCGAGGACACCGGCCTCGCCGCGTTCTCCGACAATGCCATGCGCGCGGTGGACGGCTTCGCCCGGTCGGTGACCTGGGCCTATGAGGTCTCGCCCAATCTCGCCGCCGGGGTCGGCACCGCGCTGAGCCGCTTCGCCGAGCCGCGCGGCACGACCGGCATCCTGCATGTGCTCGCGGTTCTCGCGGTGGCGATCGGCGCCGGCCTGCTGGTGCGGCGGCTGGTGGCGCGGGGCCTCGCGCTGGCCTGGCCGCAGCGCCCGCCGCTCGCGCCGCATGCGCCGCTGGCCAGCCTCGCCGCCGAGCATGGCGGCCGGGCGCTGCGGATCGCGCTCGAAAGCGCCGCGATGCTGCTGGCGACATGGGCGGTGATCCGCCTCGGCGCCGATGCCGGGCCGGACGGCCCGCGGCCGAACGACTACCTGGTGCTCTATTTCTTCTGGAAGGAGCCGATCTGCTTCGCGGTGGCATCGGCCGCGGTGGCGCGCTTCGCCCTCGCGCCGGGCGCGCCGGAGCGCCGGCTGCTGCATCTCGACGACGAGACCGCCGCCATTCTCGCCCGCGGGCTGGTGATCTTCGGCAGCATCGTCGGCATCCGGGCCTATGCGCTCAGCTTCGTCGGCGGGCACGGCATCGCGCTGGCCGAGCTGCGCCTCGGCTTTTGGATGTCGGTGGCGATGTATGCCTGGATGCTCTGGCTGGCCTGGCGCACCCGGGCCGGGCTGACCCGCTCGCTGATCGGCGATATCGGCGAGATCACGCGCACCGAGCGGCGCCTGGCGCAGGCCTATCCCTATGCCGCGATGGCGCTGATCGCGCTGTTCTGGCTGCTCAGCGAGGTCTTCACCGGGCTCGGGCTCTGGAACCTGCTCGACGGGCGGCTGCCGCTGACGCTGGTGATCCTGATCTTCGCGCCGGCGGCCGACCGGGTGATCCGCGCCCTCGTCTATCGCGTGGCGCCGCCGGAGGAGGGCGCCGGCGCCGCCGCCGCGCGCGCCTTTGCCGCCACCCGCCGGGGCTATATCCGGATCGGCCGCATCATGCTGGCGTTCCTGCTGCTGCTGCTGCTGCAGCGGATCTGGGGCTTCTCGCTCACCGACATGGCCGGGGCCGGCGTCGGCGCGCGCTTCACCGGGCGGCTGATCGAGGCGTCGATCATCATCGGCACGGGCTATCTCGCGATCGAGGCGGTGGCGATCTGGATCAACGGCCTGCTGGCCCGCGAGAAGGGCCCGGCGGTGGACGAGGACGAGCCCGGCGGCGGCGAGGGCGGCGGCACCGGCGGCTCGCGGCTGGCCACCGTGCTGCCGCTGCTGAGCTTCTCGGCGCAGGGCGCGATCCTGGTGATCACGCTGCTCACCGGGCTCGGCGCGCTGGGGGTCGACACCACGCCGCTGCTGGCCGGCGCCGGAATCGTCGGCATCGCGGTCGGCTTCGGCGCCCAGACGCTGGTCTCGGACGTGGTCTCCGGAATCTTCTTCCTGATCGACGACGCCTTCCGCACCGGCGAGTATGTCGAGGTCGAGGGCACCGTCGGCACGGTCGAGAAGATCTCGGTGCGCTCGATGCGCCTGCGCCACCACGAGGGCCGGCTGCACACCATCCCCTATGGCCAGATCCCCAAGCTGACCAACTATTCCCGCGACTGGGTGATCATGAAGCTGCGCTTCACCGTGCCCTTCGACACCGATCTGCAGAAGGTCAAGAAGATCTTCAAGAAGATCGGCGCGGAGATGATGGAGGACGAGCGCTTCAAGGCGGATTTCCTGCAGCCCTTCAAGAGCCAGGGGGTGCTGGAGGTCGACGATGTCGGCATCGTGATCCGCGGCAAGTTCATGGCCAAGCCGGGCAAGCAGTGGACCCTGCGCAAGGAGATCTACCAGCGCGTGCAGCAGGCCTTCGAGGAGAACGGGCTGCAGTTCGCGCGCAAGGAGGTGCGGGTCAAGCTCGACGGCGATCCGGGCGCGCTGACGCCGGAGCAGCAGACCCTGGTCGGCGCCGCCGCCGCCGATGCCGCCGAGCGCCCGCCGGCGCCGGAGGGCCGCTCCGAGGAGCCCCGCTGAGGCCGGAACAAAGGTTCGCATCGGCCCCGCGGCACGGCACGGAAAGTTCCCGCGGACGATTGCCGCCGGAACCTCCGCACGAACATCGCCGCCGCGCCCGGCCGGCCCGCCGCCGCGCGCCGCTTCCGCCAACATCAAGCCGCCCCACTGCGGCGCTTTACCGGCCGGCCCGCCGGACACGCCGGCAGACGCAGGCCATGCCCGCGCCGGGCCCGGCCGGCACTGGCCCGGCAGCGCACCGATGGGTTCCGCAGGCCGCGGCGCGACCCCGCCGACACCGCTTCCGTCAGCGTCACGCCGCAACGCTGCGGCGCATTCCCGCCGCACGCCGCTTCCACCAGCGCCAAGCCGCCCCATCACAGCGCTCTCCCGGCCGGCCCGCCGTGCGCGCAGGCAGACGCAGGCCGTGCCGCCTCCGCGCCCGACCGGCGCTCGCCTGGCAGCGCATCGGACGGTTCCGCAGGCCCGAGCGCAATCCCGCCGCACGCCGCTTCCACCAGCGCCAAGCCGCCCCGTCGCAGCGCTCGCCCGGCCGGCCCGCCGGGCGCGCCGGCAAGCGCTGGCCATGCCGGCGCCAGACCATGCCGGCGCTCGCCCGGCAGCGCACCGGACGGTTCCGAAGGCCGCCCCACAATCCTGCCGCACACCGCTTCCGCCAGTATCAAGCCACCCCGACGCGGCGCTCTCCCGGCCGGCCCGCCGGGCGCGCCAGCAAACGCAGGCCATGCAGGCGCCAGACCATGCCGGCGCTCGCCCGGCAGCGCAACGGGCGGTTCCGCAGGCCGCACCACGATCCCGCCGCACACCGCTTCCGCCAGCATCAAGCCACCCCGTCGCGGCGCTCTCCCGGCCGGCCCGCCGTGCGCGCAGGCAGACGCAGGCCATGCCGCCTCCGCACCCAACCGGCGCTCGCCCGGCAGCGCACCGGACGGTTCCGAAGGCCACACCGCGATCCCGCCGCACACCGCTTCCACCAGCGTCATGCCGCCGCTCTGCGGCATTCTACCGTCCGGCCCGTCGAGCGCGCCGGCGGGCGCAGGCCATGCCGACACAGGGCCGGGCCGGAGCACGACCGGCAGCACACCGGGCGGTTCCGCAGGCCGCGGCGCGACCCCGCCGCAAACCGCTTCCACCAGAGCCAAGCCGCCCCGCTGCGGCGCTTTCCCGGCCCGGCCCGCCGGCAGGCGCAGGCCATGCCGGCGCCGAGCCCGGCCGGCGTTCACCCGGCAGCGCAACGGGCGTTTCCGAAGGCCGCAGCACGACCCCGCCGCACACCGCTTCCGCTAGCATCAAGCCGCCCCGTCGCGGCACTCTCCCGGCCGGTCCGCCGGGCGCGCCGGCAGACGGAGGCCGTGCCGCCTCCGCGCCCAACCGGCGCTCGCATGGCAGCGCACCGGACGGTTCCGCAGGCCGCGGCGCGACCCCGCCGCACACCGCTTCCACCAGCGCCAAGCCGCCCCGGAGCGGCGCTCTCCCGGCCTTCCCGCCGGATACGCCGGGAGACGCTGGTCATGCCGGCGCAGGGCCGTCCGGCGCTCGCCCCGGCAGCGCGCCGATGGGTTCCGCAGGCCGCACCACGATCCTGCCGGACACAGCTTCCGCCAGCGTCGTGCCGCCCCGTCGCGGCGCTCCAGCGGCCTTGCGGCAAGGGAAGCCCACCCGGCACAGGCGCATCGCCCGGCCTCCGGCAACCGGGCTCGGGGCCCGTGACCGACCGATGACGGCTGCGACGATTCAGGTGGCGCACGTCACGCTGCCGGCGCATAGGCCGCGGCGCGGTGCCAACCCCGGGGCGGCGGACCGGTCGCGGTGCCGACCCGCCGCCATTCCGCCGCCAGTCCGACGTCGCTCCGGGGCGCGCGTCGGGAGGCGCAACGAGACCGCGTCGCCGGCATCACGCCATGCCATGCGCGACCGGCGGCTTGCGTGTCCTGTGGCCCGGACCGCGGGGCCCGATGCACCCAGCGCCGGGCGCCTCGCGACACCCGCTGCCGGCAGGACCCCGACCGGCGGCCGGCGCATCGGCCCCGGTCGGCGGCGCCAATATAGCCCCGTCGGCAGTCGGCGCACCAGCCACGGGGCAGCGCTGCCCGCTCGGCCTCTGCCGCCGGTCGGCGCATCGGCCCCCGGGCGGCGCTGCCGGCATGGGCCGGGCCGGCGGTCGTCGGATCGGCCTCCAGGCGGCACTGCCGGCATCGCCCCGGCCGGCGTTCATCGCACCGACCCCGGGCGGCGGCGCCGGCACGGCCTCGGCCGGCGGTCGGTGCATCGGCTCGGCTAGGGCTGCCGGCACGGCCCCGGACAGCGGTCGGCGCATCGGCGCCGTGGCGGTACCCGCATGGCTCCGGCCGGCGGGCGGTGCTTCGAGCCCGGGCGGCGCTGCGCGCAGGGGCCGGGCCGACGGGCGGAGCATCGGCCACGGGCGGCGCTGCCGACATGGGCCCGGACGGCGGTCCGTGCATCAGCACCGAGACGTGCTGCTGGCACGAGCCCTGTCGGCGGCCAGCGCATCGGCCCTGAGCCGCGCTGCGGGCATGGGCCGGGCCGGCGGGCAGTGCTTCGGCCCCCGGGTGTCGGTGCCGGCATGGGGGCCGGCGGGCGGTGCTTCGGCCCCGGGTGGCGGTGCCGGCTTGGGGGCCGGCGGGCTGTGCTTCAGCCCCGGGTGTCGGTGCCGGCTTGGGGGCCGGCGGGCGGTGCTTCGGCCCCCGGGTGTCGGTGCCGGCTTGGGGGCCGGCGGGCGGTGCTTCGGCCCCCGGGTGTCGGTGCCGGCTTGGGGGCCGGCGGGCGGTGCTTCGATCCGGGGGGCGCTGCCGGCATGGTCTCGACCTGCGATTGGCACCTGGCGGCGCTGTTGGCAGGGGCCGGGCGCCGCGATCATCGCCGAGCCGGCCTTTGGTGTGCGGCGTGATCACTTGTCCCCGGCTATGCTGACCGTGCCCGGCTTGGTGTCTGGCCCGGCCCTGCGGCGCCCGGGATCGCGGGGAGCGGGGCCGGTTCGGCGCCGGCCCGCCGGATTGCGGTGCGCCTCCGGATGCGCCGCGCCGGTTGTTGCCGTCCCGGTCGCGGCGCTCTTGGCGGCGGGGGCGGCAGGGACCCGGTCGCAGGCGGCGAGGGCGGAGCGGCGGATGGCGCGGTTGCAGGGCGTCCTCCGCGGGTCGGCGCGAGCCGGCGCGGGCCGCCAGATCGGCCGTGTCGGATGACCGGGATGCACCGGGATCGCGCGCCGTTCATAGGCGCAGGGCACCCCGCGCGGCCTGTCTGGCCGCCTGGCCGCAACCGGGGGGGAGGGTTCATCGGAGGGCGCGGTGTGGTGGGCGGGCAGGGTAAGGTCTCGGCACGGGGGGCTTGCAGCGCATCTCGGCCGATATGGAATTGCGGTTCGTCGCTCCCGCGTCCGGATCGGGAGTGCACTGCGCGCTCGGGGCGCGCGGCAGGCCATTGGGCCGAGGTCGCGGCTTGCGCCGGCGCAGCACGCGGATTGCGCCGGTGTGGCACTCGGGATGCGCCGGTGCGGCGCGCGGAATGCGCCGGCGCGGCGCGCGGACTGCGCCGGTGCGGCACTCGGGATGCGCCGGGGCGGCGCGCGGACTGCGCCGGCGCGGCGTGTGGATTGCGTCGGCGCGGCGTGTGGATTGCGTCGGCGCGGCGCGCGGACTGCGCCGGGGGCGGCACGCGGATTGCGCCGGGGCGGCGCGCAGAATGCGCCGGTGCGGCGCGCGGCTTGCGCCGGCGTGGCACGCGGATTGCGCCGGGGCGGCACGCGGGATGCGCCGGCGCGGCACGCGGATTGCGCCGGGGCGGCGCGCGGGATACGCCGGGGCAGCGCGCGGGATGCGTCGGGTACGTGGCTGCGCGGGCTCGGCGGATTCGCTTGCCGGCCCGATGGTGTCGCGTTGCCGCGCGATGGCTGCCGCGCCGGTGGCGGCGGCCTGACGGTCCGGCCCCGCCCGTCCGGATCGGCGCGGGCCGGGGCCGGGGCCGGGCAGGGCGGGGGCGGCCTCAGAAGGCGAAGCCGTCCTCGGTGTCGAGCACCCAGACGCCGTCGTCGATGTCCGGCGCCGTGCGCTCGAGGTTCTCCGGGCTCTCGGTGAAATAGGCGAGCATCTCGGCGCGCCCGGCCAGGCCGCCGGCCAGCTTGTCGACCCAGAAGCGCTCGCCGGTGCCGTCGGGCTCGCGCTCCAGCACGTTGGCATAGAGCTGGCGGACATAGCCGGCATCGTCGAGATCCGCGCCGTAGAGCGCGCCGAACTCGGCGCTGTCGGCGAAGGCCTCGGCGAGCTCGAGCCGGTCGAGCCCGTCGTCGAGCGCGGCGACCCAGTGCAGCAGCCCCGGCGCGTCCGGGGTGCGCTGGAAGGTGGCGGCATAGAGCCGGTAGGCATAGCCGAGATTGGCGCTCTCGATGCCGAAGAGGAAGTCGCCGTCGGCGAGGTCGAGCCGCTCGATGCCCTGCAGCCGGTCGGTGCGCCCGTCGGGGCCGGCGACCGCGATCGTGCCGTCCTCGGCCAGCGCCGGCGCATGGTCGGCGCGGGCGCCGGCATAGCGCGCGGTGTCGAAGCCGGCGCCGCCGTCGAGCAGGTCGGGCAGCGGGCTGGCGATCAGCAGGTCGTCGCCGGCGCCGCCGTCGAGGCTGTCGCGCCCGGCGCCGCCGGCGAGGCTGTCGTCGCCGGCCGCGCCCAGCAGCAGGTCGCCCTCGAGCCCGGCGGCGAGGCTGTCGGCGCCATCGGTGCCGCTGCGGGTGGTGCCGGGGGTGTCGGTCAGGACCACCGCCACGGTGAGGCCGCCGACGGCGCGCCCCGCCGCATCGACCAGCGTGAGCGGCACCTGGTGGACCGGATAGGCCTCGTAGTCGAGCCGGGCGCCCTCGGCGAGCACCAGGCGGCCGTCCTGCAGCGCGAAGACCCCCGCCGAGGGATGCGCGGCGCCGAGCGCCAGCCGGTAGTCGAGGCCCGCGACCTGCGGCAGCTGGGCGACCCCGGCGCCGGGCGCGAGATCCTCGGGCAGGGTGGCCTCGATCAGCGCCGGCAGATCGTCGAGCGCGACCGAGCCCTCGGCCGGCTCCGGGTCCGGCTCGGGTTCCGGCTGCGGCTGGGGTTCCGGCTCCGGCTCGGGCTCGGGCTCGGGCTCAAGTTCCGGCTCGGGCTCGGGCGTCGGCTCCGGCTCGGGTTCCGGCTGCGGCTCGGGTTCCGGCTCGGGCGTCGGCTCCGGCTCGGGTTCGGGGGGCAGGGGCTCCGGCTCGGGCTCCGGCTCCGGGTCCGGCTCCGCCACGTCCTCGACCGCGATCACGTAGCTCTCGCTGCGGGCCGGGCCGGTGCCGTCGGTGGCGCGGATCGTCACCCGGTGGCTCTCGGCGCTCTCGAAATCCAGCGAGGCGCCGGCGGCAACGCGCAGCACCGCGCCGTCGAGCACGAAGCGCCCGCCGGCGCTGCCGGTCAGCGTGAAGCTGGCGGCGGTCTCGACCGCGGTCTCCAGCGCCTCGAAGACCGCGACCTCGGTGCCGGCCCCGGCGTTCTCGGCGACGCTGCCGCCCGAGGCGAGGCGGATATCGCTGATCGCGACATTCGCCACATCGACCGCGAGGCGGTCCACCGCCGTCAGCCCGCCGGCATCGCGGATCTCGATCACCGCCTCGAGGCTGGTCTCGGTCTCGTAGTCGAGCCCGGCCCCGGGCGCGAGGCGCAGCACGTTGCCGACGATCTCGAACCGCGCATTGTCGGCATCGCCCGGCAGCAGGCGGAAGCTGTGGCTGTCGCCGGCATCGGGATCGGCGGCCGCCAGCTCGGCCACCACGGTGCCCGCGGCGGCGCCCTCGGAGACCTCCGGGGTGCCGGCGAGGTCGAGCCCGGTGGGCGCGCGGTTCTCCGGCTCCGGCTCGGGCTCGGGCTCCGGTTCGGGCTCCGGTTCGGGCTCGGGGGTCGGCTCGGGCTCCGGGGTCGGCTCGGGCTCGGGCTCGGGTTCCGGCTCGGGCGGCGGCGGCGCGGCGGCGAGATCGCGCGCCTCGTCGAAGGAGAAGGCGGCGTTGTCGAACACCAGCCACTCGATGTCGTCGGCGACGAAATCGGTGCCCGCTCCCGTGACCTCCAGCCCGCCGGCGACCTCGGCCAGGCTGTAGGCGCCGCTGTCGCCGGCGAAGATCGCCCGGTCGTCGCCCGTGCCGCCGCGCAGCGTGTCGTCGCCGGCGCCGCCGGTCAGGCTGTCGTCGCCCGCGCCGCCGGAGAGCGTGTCGTTGCCGGCGCCGCCGTCGAAGGCGTCGTCGCCGCCGGCGCCGGTCATCGCGTTGGCCTGCGCGTCGCCCGCCGAGGCGCCGCCGAACAGCCCGAGATGCACCACATCGGCGAGCCCGGCGACCAGCGCGACGCCGACCGTGGTCATCACCGTGTCGCCGTCGACGATGTCGATCTTGGCGTTCTGGCTGCCGATGGCGGCGGTCAGGGTCTTGGTGCCGCCGAGCCCGCTGACGCTGACCGTGGTGCTGCCGGGGCCGACCGCGAGGCTGTAGCCGCCGCTGCCCCAGGTCGCGGTGCTGGCGCCGCCGGCCGAGATGCCGATGCCGCCGCTGCCCTCGCCGGGCGCATAGAACATGTCGCCGTCGGCATCGTCGAACACCACCCCCGAGAGGAACGGCCCGGCGCTCGAATAGGCGAAGTTCTCGGTCAGCATCGAGGCGTTGTAGGTCCGCCCGTCGCTGTTGGTGAAGGCGCCGGTATCCTCGCCGAGGCCGATCTCCTCGAAGCCGGCATTCATGATGTTCTTGCGGTGGCCGGCGCTCTCGAAGAGCTGGTCGTGCAGCGCATAGGCGTTGGTGAGCCGGCGCGCATCGGTCATCACGCCGGTGGAGCCGCGCCAGGCGATGTTCTCGCCCGAGCCCCAGCTGCCGGAGAAGCTGTAGCCCGCCGCCGTCATCCGGTCGTGCGAGGAGGTGCCGCCGGCGCCGGTATGCGAGAACTCGTCGGCATCGAGCATCCAGGCGCTGTGGCCGCGTGCCGCATCGATCAGCACCGGGTTGAAGGCCAGCGGCTGCTTCGGGTCGTCGGAAATGGTTCCGGATGACAACCCGGAGTTGAGCGCAACCCCGACCCGGGCGGCCTCGGCCTCCGGATCGAAGCGCGCGCGGTTGATCAGCTCGAGAATGAGCTGCTCGAGATCGCTCGGCGCTGCCAAGTTCGTATTCCCCCCACTGTGCTCCTGAGACGACGCAAGTTTCCGCCCAGTACGCACACCCACAAGTTGTATAATGCTTGATTCTTCGGGTTACTACAAGATTTCGCGCCGGGATTCGAGCGCGGATGATGCATTGCGGTCACATGCCCGGGAGGGGACTCGAAACTCCGCGGCTGCGGTGTAGAATGCCGCCGGCATGTCAACGGCTGGAGGATGCGATGAGCCCTGAAGTCACGGCCTTCTTCGACGAGGCGACCAACACGATCTCCTATGTGGTGCGCGAGCCGGGCGGGCCGGCCTGCGCGATCATCGATTCGGTGCTCGACTATGACCAGGCCGCGGGCCGCACCGGCACCACGGGCGCCGAGCGGATCGCCGCGCATGTGACCGGGCAGGATCTGCGGGTCGAGTGGATCCTCGAGACCCATGTCCATGCCGACCACCTCTCCGCCGCGCCCTGGCTGCAGGAAAGGCTGGGCGGGCGGATCGGCATCGGCGCGCATATCCGCGAGGTGCAGGAGGTCTTCGGCAAGGTGTTCAACGCCGGCACCGAATTCGCCCGCGACGGCAGCCAGTTCGACGCGCTGTTCCGCGAGCAGGACCGATTCGCGATCGGCGCGCTCGGCGCGCAGGTGCTGCACACGCCGGGCCACACCCCGGCCTGCCTGACCTATGTGATCGGCGACGCGGCCTTCGTGGGCGACACGCTCTTCATGCCGGATTTCGGCACCGCGCGCTGCGATTTCCCCGGCGGCTCGGCCGATGCGCTGTGGGATTCGATCCAGAAGATCCTGAGCCTGCCGGACGAGACGCGGATCTTCGTCGGGCACGACTACAAGGCGCCGGGCCGCGAGACCTATGCCTGGGAGAGCACGGTGGGCGCGCAGAAGGCGGCAAACGTGCATGTCGGCGCCGGGCACACGCGGGAGGATTTCGTCGCCACCCGCACCGCCCGCGACGCGACGCTCGGCATGCCGAAGCTGATCGTGCCCTCGATCCAGGTCAACATGCGCGCCGGGCACATGCCCGAGGCGGAGGACAACGGCACGGTCTATCTCAAGGTTCCGATCAACCGGCTCTGAGCCCCCTGCCGCGGCCCGGCGCCGCCGTCTGAAATGTTCGCAATTCGGAACCGCCTGATCTAAGGTAAGGAAACCGCAGTTACATAAAAGAATGGTGGTGGACATGGGCTGTTCGTCTCGGCGCCGCGGCATCAGGATCGGCGGCCAGGCCGCTCCCCTGCCGGGCTTTTCCACTTGGGTAATCGGTCTTGGCCTGCTGCTGGCGGCGCCCTCGGCGATGGCGCAGATCGTGCCCGGGCCGGGCCCCGGCATCCAGCCGCCGGATTTCGAGGCGGCCGGCGTCGCCGAGGAGGAGGACATCCAGATCGAGGAGGCGACCTCCGAGACCACGCGCTCCGCCACGGTCCGGATCAGCACCACGATCTCCACCCAGGTCGAGTACGAGCTGCGCCAGCGCAGCAGCACCTCCGACGACAGCGCCGGCGGCGCCGGCCGGCGGCGCGCCGCGCAGGGCAGCTTCGGCGGCGGCAGCATCGCCGCCTGGGTCAATGGCGGCGTCACCTTCCTCGAGAACGACACCGCCGGGCTCGAATTCGACGGCGAGCTCTACAACCCGCTCACCGGCATGGACTACACGCTGCCCGATCTCGGCCTGGTGGCGGGCCTCGCCATCGGCTACGAGCGCTCCGACCTCGACACCACCTTCGGCAGCGGCCGGCTGCTCGGCGACGGGCTGGTGGTCTCGCCCTATGTCGGCAAGACGGTGGGCGAGCATGCCATCGTCGATGCCGGCCTCGGCTATGCCCGGATCGGCTACAGCCGCACCAGCACCATCGACGAGGTCCGCTCGCAGGGCGATTTCAACGGCAACCGCTTCTTCGCCTTCGTCAATGCCACCGGCTACCTGCCGGACGGCATCGTCGAGGTCGACGGGCTGACCATCCTCGGCAAGGCGGGCTTCCGCTACTCGCGCGAGGAGCAGGACGCCTTCACCCAGGGCACCACGCGCATCGACGGGCGCACGGTGGCGCTCGGCCAGCTTTCCCTCGCCGGCGAGGTCCGGTATCAGCCGGAAACCGATTTCGAGGGCATCGTCGAGTTCTTCGCCCGCGCCGAGGGCAACATCGACGTGATCCGCAACGAGACCGCGGTGCTGCCGGGCTTTCCGGAGGGCTCCGACGACCGCACGGATGTCACCCTCAGCCTCGGCGCGGTGGCGCGGCTGACCGACAGCGTGAGCCTCGACGTCACCTACGAGCACGTGCTCTCGCGCGAGGACATTTCCGAGCAGTCGCTGGTCGCGGGGCTGCGCATCAATTTCTGAGCCGCATCGGCGGACGCTGAAGAAGGGATATCGACATGGCTCAGATCAATGTCTTGAACTCGGGCTTCGTGCCGCCCAACGATCCGGACAACCTCGTGCTGTTCGACAGCGAGCTCTCGGTCACGCGCGACATCTACCGCGTGAGCGCCACGGTCAGCGGGCTGACGCTGGGCGACGGCACGCCGGTGGGCGCGCTGGTCTACGAGTTCGCGGCGGCCGCGCCCGGCGGCTTCACCGGCGGCAACGGCACGATCCCGCTCGGCGGCGCGATCGGCAGCATCTCGGTCTATGCCGGCACGGTGCAGGGCAACGGCACGGTGGCGCGCGGGCAGGAGCTCTACAACATCACCGACCCCGACATCGGCATCGACGAGCTCTTCGCGCCGCCGGCCGACCCGGACGATCCGCGCCCGATCGACCGGCTGATCTTCATGGGCGAGGACACGCTCTCGGTCACCGGCATCACGCTCGACGCGGCCTGGCTGGAGCTCGCCCGCTTCGACGGCCAGCGCGACACCGCGGCCGGCAGCGCGGCCGGCACGGAGACGCTGCGCCTCGGCACCGCGGCGCTGCCGATCGACCCCGACGACGTGCTCGGCCTGCCGGCGGATCTCGCCGATCCGGGCGGCGATTTCGAGCTCTTCCTGCGCGGCGAGAGCGTGGCGCTCGGCCGCTTCCTCGATTTCGACCTGATCGAGTTCGTCGGCGGCGAGACCTTCACGGTGGATGCCTTCCTGGCCCGCCCGCCCGTCGCGCTCGACGACAGCGCCGGCCCGGTCGATGCCGGCGCCAGCACTGCCAACCTGCATGCGCTGCTGCTGGCCAACGACACCAGCTTCGTGTTCGACCCGGCCGACCCGGATGCCGGCGCCATCGACATCACCGCCATCGCCAGCCAGCCGATGCGCGGCACCGTCACCTTCGACGACGCCGCCGACACGCTGGTCTACACCGCCACGGCCGAGGATTTCGCCGATCTTGCCGATGGCGAGGCGGCCTTCGAGACCTTCTCCTACACCGTCTCCGACGGCGTGCTGACCGACACCGCCACCGTCACCGTCACGGTGATCGGCGGCAACAGCACGCCGGTGATCCTCGCCACCAGCGAGCTGACCGGCGCCGCCGCCGAGCTGCCCGAGGGCGACCCGGAGGAGGACCTCGCGCCGGTCAGCGCGAGCGGCACGATCTTCTTCAGCGACGCCGACACCGACGACAGCTTCACGGTCGGCTTCGTCTCCGCGGTGCCCTCGCTGGCGGACAATTTCTCGCTCGGCCCGGTGGTGCAGGGCGGCGACCCGACGATCCGCAGCGTCGACTGGAGCTTCTCCGGCACCGATGCCGATCTCGACTTCCTCGCCGAGGGCGAGATCCTGCCGGCGGTGTTCACCGTCACGGTCACCGATGCCGGCGGCGCCTCCGCCAATGCCGGGGTCACCATCAGCCTCACCGGCGCCAACGACACGCCGGCGCTGCTCGAGGGCTCCGACCTCGCCGGCACGGTGCCGAACGCGGTCGATCCGGTCTTCAGCGACACCGGCGACATCCTGTTCCTCGACGATCTGATCGACACCCACACGATCACCGCGACGCCGGCCGGCGAGGGCTTCCTCGGCAGCTTCGTGCTGGACGATGCGGTGCTGACCGACGATCTCGGCGCGCGCAGCCTCGCCTGGACCTTCACCGCCCCCGAGGCGGACATCGCGGCGCTCGATCTGCCGGTGGTGCAGGCCTACGACATCACCGTCGCCGACCAGCTCGGCGCCGCCTTCGAGACCACGGTGACCGTCACGCTCGCGCCGGTGCTCGGCGACCCGGTGATCTCGGTGGCCGACATCGCGGTCGACGAGGCGGCCGGCACCGCCACCTTCACCATCCTGCGCGCCGGCAGCTCGGAGGAGGACATCACCCTCGACGTCACCACCACCGACGGCACCGCCGATGGCGGCGTGGTCGGGCAGTCGGTGCCGTTCGACTACGTCAACATCGCCGAGCTGATCACGATCCCGGCGAGCGATGCCGCGGTGGAAACGGTCGAGGTCGTCGTCGCCATCGAGGACGACGACGAGAACGAGGGCGACGAGACCTTCACCCTCGATGTCACGGTCACCGCCGGCACCGTGGGCAACGACCCGGAGACCCCGATCTTCGCCACCGCGACGATCATCGACGACGACCAGGACTTCGCGCTGGCCGCGGTCAACGGCACCTATCTGCGCGTCGATCCGGAATTCGACGAGGCCGCGGCGCCGACGGTGGTGGATCTCGCCGCGCTCGGCTTCGGCCCCGGCGACAGCCTCGCGCTGAACGCCGTCGGCGATTTTTCCTTCGGCCCCGGCGAGCCGGAGGCGCCGTTCGACCTGCTCGGCGTCTTCTCCTCCGACGGGGTGGTGCTCGAGGACCAGACGCTGCTCGCCCGGGTGCCCGGCGCCATCGATGCCGGCGAGGACGTGATCTCGCTCGCCACCGATCCCGGCGGGCTGCCGACCGACATCCCCGAGGACTTCCTGATCCCGGCCGGCGACGCACCGCTGACCATCGAGATCCCGGAGGGCGCGGGCTTCCTGATCCTCTCGGCGAATGACGGGTTCTTCTCCGACAACACCGATGCCGAGCCGAATTTCGGCGTCGAGATCGGCGCGGTGCCGGGCGACCGGCCGGAGATCTCGGTGGCCGACGACCTGGTGTTCGAGGCGCCGGTGATCGGCGGCACCTCGGTGGTGGAGTTCGTGGTGACCCGCACCGGGCCGAGCAGCGAGGACATCGTGCTCCGCGCCAGCACCGAGGACGGGCTCGACGACGGCTCGCTCAGCGCGCTGAGCTCGCTGGTGCCCGGCACGCAGGAGTTCATCGTCGATTTCGTCGCGCTCGAGGATTTCGAGTTCACCATCCCGGCGAGCGATGCCGAGATCGAGGAGGTGGTCGTCGAGGTCACCGTGAACCAGGACGAGATCTCCCCCGAGGTGCCCGATCCGGAGACCTTCCGCCTGGTGCTCGAGCTGGTCTCCGGCGATGCCGAGATCACCGACGGCGAGGCCATCGGCTCGATCCGCGACACCGCGCTGGCGGGCGACCCGTTCCTCGTCACCACGCTCGACGACAACATGGATGCCGGCGGCGGCACCACGCTGCGCGAGGCCATCGCGGCGCTCAATGCGAGCGAGGGCGGCGGCGTGATCCGCTTCGACGCGGCGCTGGCCGGCGGCACCATCGCGCTCGACGAGGCGCTCGGCGAGCTGGTGATCTCGGCCGACGGCACCATCGACGGCGACAGCGACGGCGACGGGCTGCGCGACATCACCGTCTCCGGCGGCGGCTCGACGCGGGTGATGTCGACCTCGGCCGAGGATGTCACGCTCACCCTCGCCAACATCACCATCGCCGACGGCTTCACCGGCGGCTTCGACGAGAACGGCGCCGGCGTCTTTGCCGCCGGCGATCTGGTGCTCGACAACGCCGCCATCGCCGGCAACCGCACCGAGGGCGACGAGGCCGACGGCGCCGGCGTCTTCGCCATCGGCGCGCTCGAGGTCACCGACAGCCTGATCGCGGGCAACTCCACCGCCGGCGACGACGCCTTCGGCGCCGGCCTGTTCTCCTTCGGCGACATGACGCTGGTGGACACCGATGTCGTGGACAACGCGACCACCGGCGACATCGCCAAGGGCGCCGGGCTCGCCGCCGAGGCCGGGCTCTCGATCACCGGCGGCAGCGTCAGCCGCAACACCACCACCGGGGTCTCGAGCGAGGGCGCGGGGATCTGCGTGCACGGCGATGCGGTGCTGCTCGACGTGACGATCGCCGACAACGTCACCTCCGGCGACAGCGCGCATGGCGGCGGCATCGCGGCGCTCGGCGCGGTCGACATCACCGGCGGCACGGTCTCCGGCAACAGCACGCCGAACATCGGCGGCGGCATCTTCAACAATGGCGGGGTCACCACGATCTCCGGCACCACGCTCACCGGCAACAGCGCCGGCACCTTCGGCGGCGCCATCGCCGACGGCATCGACGGCCAGGGCGCGGTGATCGACGGCGCGACGATCTCCGGCAACAGCGCCGCACTGGACGGCGGCGGGCTCGACGTGCTCAGCGCCACCATCACCAACAGCACCATCGCCGACAACGAGGCCGGCACCAATGGCGGCGGGGTCTGGGCCGAGGGCGGCTCGCTGGTCAACGTCACGCTGCACGGCAACCGGGCCGGGCTGGCCGGCGGCGCGGTCTATGTCGGCGACAGCGACCGGCCGACCTTCGTCGGCGAGATGCTGCTGCAGAACGTCACCGTCACCGGCAACGAAGCGCTCGACGGCGAGATCATCGACGGCGACAGCGCGGTGAGCTTCATCGACCTGATCTCCACCATCATCCTCGGCAATGTTGCGGACACCGTGTTCACCGACATCGTCTTCTCCGAGGGCGACAACATCATCGGCGACGAGCTGCTGCGCTTCGACATGGTGCTCGACAGCGGCATCAGCGAGGCGGACGTGTTCGCCAGCGTCGGCACCGTCAACGGCACCACCGCGGGGCTGCTCGCCAGCAATGGCGGGGCGGTGCAGACCGTCGCCCTGCGCGCCGCGGCCGACAACCCGGCGGTGGACGCGACGATCCTCCTCCCGAGCGAGACCACCGATGCCCGCGGCACCGGCTTCGCCCGCGACATCGACATCGTCGGGCTCAACGACAGCCTCGGTGCGGTGCAGGTGGATCTCGGCGCCTTCGAGATCCAGGACCAGTTCGAGATCCCCGAGATCGAGATGGAGTTCCTGCTCGATGCCGTCGATCCGGCGCGCGACGTCGATGGCGGGCTCGACGACTGGGGCGGCCTCGCCGAGATCACCGCGACCATCGAGGGCGTCGGCGACACGGTGCTCGACATCACGCCGATCGATGTCGACGAGAGCTTCTTCATCGAGGCCGACGAGGCGGCGGAGGCGGTGGTCACCGCCTTCGAGGATCTCGGCATCACCGTGAGCTCGACGATCTCCGACCGCTCGCTGGCCTCCTCCGGGCCCGACAGCTTCACCGAGATCGCCGCGATGGAATTCGGCGACAGCTTCATCCTCACCTTCCCGGACGGCGAGGTGACGGACATCGTGATGGGCCCCGATTCGAGCTTCGAGTTCGACACCTATGGCGCACTCAAGCTCGGCGGCGGGCTGCCCGGCATCGCGGTCTTCGCCGGCCTCGCGCCGGAGACCCATCAGGGCTTTGCCAATGGCGGCGCGCTGGATGCCGGCCCGGGCTTCGACACGGTGGTCTACGCGCTGCCGCGGGCGGCGCTCGATCTCTCGCTCGGCGCCGGCGGCACGATCACCGTCGCCGGGCCGGAGGGGCAGGGCGAGACGCTCGACGGGGTCGAACGCGTGCTGGTGGACGACGGCGCCTGGCTGTTCGACCTCGCGCCCGAGGCCGCCTCGGTGCACCGGCTCTACGGCGCCGCCTTCGGGCGCACCGCCGACGAGACCGGCCTGCGCTTCTGGGACGGCCAGCGCGAGGCCGGCACCGCGCTCGACGACATCGCCGAGGCCTTCGTCGAGAGCGACGAGTTCGCGGCGGATTTCGGCGGCGAGGCCCCGAGCACTGAGGATTTCGTCGACGCGCTCTATCTCAACCTGTTCGGCCGCGCCGCCGACGAGGACGGCGAGACCTTCTGGGAAGCCGCCTTCGCCGATGGCGCGACCCGGGCGGAGATGCTGCTTGCCTTCTCCGAGAGCGAGGAGAACATCGAGCTCACCGCCGACGACACCGATGACGGGTTCTGGGTGGTGGTCTGAGCCGCCGCCCGGCACCGCGAAACACCTCAGGGAGAGACCGATGGCCATGACGAGACAGCTCCGGGCCCTGGCACTCGGCGTCGCCGCCGCGGCGGCGCTGCAGCTCGCGCCGGTGCCCGCGGCGGCGCAGACCATCGACGTCATGCGCTCGGCCGGCCGCGGCATCGAGCGGGCGCTGCGCAGCCAGATCGGCCAGGCGCTGCGCCCGACGCTCGAGGTGCGCAACGCCTATGACGACCCGCCGAAGGCGATGGCGGTGGCGCCGGACGGCTCGCATCTCGCGGTGGTGACGCCGGACGGGCGGCTGCGGGTGTTCGATCTCGTCGAGGGCACGCAGGTGCTCGGCGGCCGCGGCAGCGGCTTCGAGGCGGTGGCGATCGGCGGCGCCGGGCGCCCGGTGATCGTGCTGCGCAGCGATGGCGGCGTGGTCGCGGCGGAGCGCTGGGGCACGGCGCCGGGCCAGGCGCTGCGGCTCTCGGGCCGGGCCAGCGCGGTCGCGGTCTCGCGCAGCTCGGCCTATGTCGGCATGGCCAGCGGCGCGGTGGAGATCTTCGACGCGGTCAGCCTCGAGCGCCGCGCCGGGGTGCCGGCGACCGGCGAGGCGGTCACCGCCATCGCCACCGACCCGGCCGGGGATTTCGCGCTGGTCGGCGACGAGGACGGCGAGATCCGGGTGATCTCCGAGACCGGCTGGGTCGGCGCGGTCGCCGGCACGTCCGGCGACGAGATCACCGCGCTGGTGCATGTGGTCGGCCCGCTCTTCGCCGCCGGCACCGAGGATGGCGAGCTCGCCTTCATCGACGCCTCCAGCGCCAAGGTGCTGCTGACCTGGGACGGGCATGACGACGAGATCACCGGCATCGTCGGGCTCGGCAACCGCATCGCCAGCGCCGACGAGGACGGCGAGGTCAGGTTCTGGGACGGGCAGGGCCGCGCCGCCGCCGAGGTCCGCAGCGACTGGGAGGGCGGCGTGACCGGCCTCGGCGTGGTCGCCTCGGCCGGCCTGCAGCGCGTGGTGGTGGCCGGCCCCAACGACGCGATCCACCTGGTCGATCCGCAGTCCGCGCGGCCGCTCCTCAGCCTCTTCGTCACGCGCAACGGCTGGGGCGCGGTGGACGAGCGCGGCCGCTTCGACGGCGATGCCGGCGCGCTGCAGGACATCGCCTGGCGCGCCGGCAAGCTGCGGCTGCCGGTGGAGAACCTCTCGGCGCGCTATTTCGAGCCGGGGCTGCTGGTCAAGCACCTCACCGCGCGGGCCGAGTTCCTGACTCCGGCGCGCGAGGCGGTCTCGCAGCGCATGTTCCCGCCGCCGGTGGTGGCGATGGATGTGGTTTCCGAGCCCGGTGCCGCCGGCCAGCCCATCGTGCTGGAGATCGAGGCGGAATCGGGCAGCGCCCGCGAGATCTCGGAGATCCGGCTCTATCACAACGGCAAGCGCGTGCCCGATGCCGCGATCCGCGACGGCGGCAGCAGCGGCCGCACCCGCAGCGTGACCGCCACCGTGGCGGCACTGCCCGGCGAGAACCGGCTGGTGGCGGTGGCCCGCGGCTGGGAGGACATCGACAGCGTGCCGGTGGAGGAGGTCGTCGAGACCCCGCGCTCCGGCGCCGCGCAGAGCCTGCGCATCACCTCGGTGGGGATCGACCGCTATGCCGGCCGCGCGCTCCGGCTCAACTATGCGGTGGCCGATGCCAAGGCGGTGGCGGACCAGCTCGCCCGCCGCGGCGGCGCGATCTTCGCCGGCGTGGATGCCGAGCTGCTGCTCGACAAGAAGGCCAGCCGCAAGGGCATCGACGACGCCCTCGGCCGGCTCGCCAGCACCCAGGCCAGCGATGTCGCGGTGATCTTCCTCGCCGGCCATGCCCGCACCGTGGGCGCGGAATGGTATTTCCTGCCGCGCGAGCTGAGCGACCTGAAGAACGACGGCGAGGTCCGCCGCCTCGGCATCTCCGGCCGGGCGCTCGCCGATGCGCTCACCGGCATCCCGGCGCAGCGGGTGCTGCTGGTGGTGGATGCCTGCCAGTCCGGCGCGGTGCTCGGCTCCTTCGAGAGCTATGGCCAGCGCCGCGCGCTGCAGGAGCTGAAGAACCGCACCGGCGTGACCGTGATCGCCGCCACCCGGGCCGACCAGCTCGCGCCGGAATACCAGAGCCTCGGGCACGGGCTGCTGACCTATGTGTTCCTCGAGGGCATGCGCTCCGGCGGCGGCGGGCTCAGGGCCGATCTCGCGCCGCGCGACGGCAGCCTGACCGCGGCGGAGCTCAAGGCCTATGTCGAGGCCCGGGCGCCGGAGCTGGCCGGCGAGCTCAACGCGCGGATCTCCGAGCAGCAGGGGCCGCGCGGCGACTTCTCGCAGCGCGTGCCGGTGACCCCGGTCGGCGTGGTGCTGGGGGCGGATTTCGCGCTCGCCCGCTAGGCGCAACCGTCTCGCCGGGGGACTCGCCCGCCGCCGCGCGATCCGCTATACTCCGCGCGCCGGTGCAGGGCGCGTTGCGCCCGGCGTGCCCGGACGGCAAGCGAGCGGAAAAGGTCGGAGCGATGAGCGAGATCGTGGTCACCCCCACGGCGAAGGCAAAGCCGCGCGTCGAGCGCCCGAAGCTGTACAAGGTCATCCTGCTCAACGACGACTACACGCCGCGCGACTTCGTCGTCTCGGTGCTGCGCGGGGTGTTCCGCATGGGCGAGGCGGAGGCCGAGCGGGTGATGCTCACCGCCCATATGCGCGGGGTCTGCGTGGTCGCCGTCTATACCCGCGACGTCGCCGAGACCAAGGCGACCGAGGCCACCGATGCCGGCCGCCACCACGGCTATCCGCTGCGCTTCTCGACCGAGCCGGAGGAATAGCCCGCCCCGGAGGGGCAGCCCCCGGAGCAGCCCCCCGGAGCAGCCGCCCTCAGGCGCGCTCGGCCGCCTGGCATTCCGGGCAGAGCCCCTCCGCCTCCACCACCACCCGCTCGACCGTGAAGCCGACCGCCTCGGCGGCCCCGGCGATGCCCTCGCTCGGCATGTCGAGATGCGCCTCCTGCACCGCGAGGCAGGTGCGGCAGATCAGGAAGGCGGGGCGGTGGCGCTCGCCGGGATGGGCGCAGGCGACGAAGGCGTTGAGCCGCTGCAGCTTGTGCGCGAAGCCATGCGCCACGAGGAAGTCGAGCGCCCGGTAGGCCACCGGCGGCTGCGAGCCGTAGCCCTCCTCGGCGAGCCGCGCCAGCACGTCATAGGCGCCGAGCGCCCGGTGCGCCTCGAGCAGGATCTCCAGCACCCGCCGGCGCAGCGCCGTCAGCCGCAGCCCGCGCGCGGTGCAGTCCGCCTCGACGGTCTCCAGCGTCCGGCGGACGCAGTCGCCGTGGTCGTGACGGGCGAATATGTCGGGTTGCACGGCCAGCGCGGCCTCCCTTGCTGCGGCCCAGGATGCCAAGCTATCCCGCCCCCGGGCAGGCGGCAAGGCGGCCCCCCCGGCGGCACCGGCGCGGCTTGTCTGGGCGCGGCGGTCTTGCTACCGCTGGTTGCAGATTGCCCGGCGGGCTGCCGCCAGGGCCCCGAGCCGCACCCGCAAGAGGAACCGAGATGCGCCGTCCAGACCCTCCTGCGGATCGCGGCAGCGGCCCGGCGCGCGACCCGGCGCGGCTCGCGGCCCGGGCCCAGGCGATCCTCGCGGCCGAGGTGCGGCTCGACCATCTGCCACAGGATCTCCATGATCTTGCCATCCGTCTGGTTCAGGTTTCCGGCATGACCGATCTGCCGAACCGCCTTGCCTGGAGCCCCGGGCTTGCAGATGCCGCCGGCGCGGCGCTGGCCGCCGGCGCGCCGGTCTGGTGCGATTGCCCGATGGCCGAGGCCGGGCTGGCCGCGGCCGGGCTGGCCGGCGGCGAACGGCTGCGGCGGCTGCCGGCGGCGCGGGGCGCGGTCTGGCCCGCGGAGACTGCCGGCGCGGTGCTGCTGCTCACGGCGGCGCCGGATGCGCTGTTCCGCCTGCTCGACGCGGTGGCGGCCGGCGGCCCCCGCCCGGCGGCGCTGCTGGCCTTTCCGGCCGGGCTCGCGGGGGCGGCCGAGGCCAAGGCGGCGCTGGCCGCGGGGCAGGGCGGGCTCGACTTCCTCACCCTCAGGGGCCGGCGCGGCGGGGCGGAGCTCGGTGTCGCGGCGCTGACCGCGCTGGCCGCGCCGGCCCCGGGCGCGAGCCGGGAGGCGACATGCAGCTGACCGCCGGCGCCATCGTCTCCGACCGGGCGGTGCGGCCAGCCGTCGCCGCCTTCCTCACCGACCGCGGCGCCGAGAGCGCGATCGTCTTCGAGGCCGCCGGCGGCGGCGACGGCGCGCTCTGGCATCTGGCGATGTCGCGCTATCGCTCGGTGGTGCAGGCGGTGACGGTGGCGCTCGGCCCCGCCGCCTTCGAGCTGGTGCGCACCCGGGAGCCCGACCTGCCGCCCGGCGCGCTGCCGGCGGACTGGTCGCGCGCCACGCTCTGGGAGCTGCCCGGGCAGGCGGTGGTGGCGACCTTCTCCGGCGATCCCGGCGAGGCGCTCGAGGTGATGATCGGCCGCGGCCGCTGGCCCTGAGCCGGGGCCGCCGGCTCGGCCGCCGCCGCGCAGCATCGCCGCCGGCCCGCCCGGCGGATCGGTCTCGCGCGAGGGCTCGCCGCGCTCCGGGCGCTGCCCGGGCAGGCGGTGGCGGCGACCTTCTCCGGCGATCCCGGCGAGGCGCTCGGGGTGATGATCGGCCGCGGCCGCTGGCCCTGAGCCGGGGCCGGGGCCGGGGCCGGGGCCGCCGGTTCAGCCGCCGCCGCGCAGCGTCGCCGCCAGCTCGCCCAGCGGATCGGCCGCGCGCGGGGGCTCGCCGCGGGCCACGCTCCGGGAGCCGCCGGTCAGGCGTTGGCGGCGACCGTCTCCGGCGATCCCGGCGAGGCGCTCGGGGTGATGATCGGCCGCGGCCGCCGGCCTTGGGCCGGGGCCGGGGCCGCCGGCTCAGCCGCCGCCGCGCAGCGTCGCCGCCAGCTCGCCCAGCGGATCGGTTTCGCGCGGGGGCTCGCCGCGGGCCTGGGCCATCCAGTCGAGCGCGCGGGCGAGCAGCGCCACCCGGCCGATGCAGATGATCGAGGGCGGCACCAGCCCGGCCGCCTCGGCCTCCTCGGCGGCGCGGGCGAGGGTGGTCTCGAGCCGGCGCTGGCCGGGCAGGGTGGCCTCGGTGACGATCGCCACCGGCTCCGCCGGGTCGCGCCCCGCCGCGATCAGCTGCGCCGCGATGCCGGCGAGATGCTTCATCGCCATGTAGAGCACGATCACCGGCGAGCCCTGCGCCAGCGCCGCCCAGTCCACCGCGCTCGGCACCGCGCCGGTGGCGTCGTGGCCGGTGACGAAGCTCACCACCTGGTTGACGCCGCGATGGGTGACCGGGATGCCGGCATAGGCGAGCCCGCCGATCCCGGCGCTGATCCCCGGCGTGATGCGGATCGGCACGCCGGCGCGCACCAGCGCGAGGCTCTCCTCGCCGCCGCGGCCGAAGACGAAGGGATCGCCCCCCTTGAGCCTGAGCACCCGCCTGCCCTCGCGCGCCAGCTCGATCAGCCGCAGCGAGATCGCCCGCTGCTGCGGCGAGGGCCGCCCGCCGCGCTTGCCGGCATATTCCAGCGCCACCCCGGCGCCGCGCCAGTCGAGGATGCGCCGGTCGACCAGCGCGTCATAGACGATCACCTCGGCCTGGCGCAGCGCGTTGAGCCCGTGCAGCGTCATCAGCCCCGGATCGCCGGGCCCGGCGCCGACGAGCCAGACCGAGCCGGCCGGGAATTCCGGCCAGCCGGCATCGAGATGGGGGAGCGGGGGCATGTCGGTCATGATGGCAATCTATACCGCAGTGCGGCATATGTCAGCCATCCTTGGCGGGGTGGTGTCGGCGGGGCGGCGGTGAATTTGGCCCGGCACGCATGGCCCGCCGCTGCCGGGGCCGTGCTGCCGGCGCGGAGGCGGCCACGGAGACAGGCGGGGAGACGGGCGGGGAGGCAGGCGGGGAGGCAGACATGGCGGCAGGGCGGCAAACGGGCGGAACACCGAGCGAGGCGGCAGGCGATACGCCGGGCGATGCGGCAGGCGGCATCGCCCGGCTGCGCAGGCTGGCGCCGGACGACCGGGCCGCGCCTGCGGTGCTGGCGCTGCTGCGCGGCGCCTTCGCCTATATGGAGGGGCGGATCGACCCGCCCTCGTCGCTGGCGCGGCTCACCGCCGCCGGGCTCGGGGAGATGGCGGCGCGGGGGACGGTGCTGGTGGCCGAGACCGCCGGCACGCCGCTGGCCTGCCTCGCCGCCGAGCCGCGCGGCACGGCGTTCTGCCTCTCGAAGATCGCGGTGGCGCGGCAGGCCCGCGGGCAGGGGCTCGCGCGCAGGCTGATCGAGGCGGCGGCGGCCGAGGCCCGCGGCCGCGGGCTCGCGCGGCTCACCCTGCAATCGCGGGTCGAGCTCACCGAGGCCCATGCCGCGTTCCGCGCGCTCGGCTTCGCCGAGACCGGGCGCACCGCGCATCCCGGCTTCGACCGCCCCACCAGCATCAGCTTCGCCCGCGCGCCCGGCGCCGCGCCCGGCGCCGCCGCCCATGCCGGCGCCACCGAGGCCGGGCTCGCCGCGGCGCTCTCGGATGTCGTCGCCGCCAGCCCCGGCCTCGCCGCGGCGCTGGAGGCCGGCCGCCGGCTCGCGCTGCCGCAGTGGCGGATCGTCAGCGGCGCGGTCTACAACCAGGTCTGGAACCATCTCACCGGGCGGCCCGACCTGCACGGCGTGCGCGACATCGACCTTGCCTATTTCGACCCGGACACGCGCTGGGAGGCCGAGGACGCCGCCATCGCCCGCGCCCGCGCGCTGTTCCCGGAGACGCCGCCGGTGGAGGTGCGCAACCAGGCCCGCGTGCATCTCTGGTATGCCCGGCGCTTCGGCCATCCGTGCCCGCCGCTCGGCTCGGTGGAGGCGGGCATCGCGCGCTATGCCAGCCGGGCGCATTGCATCGGGCTGCGCCTCGAGCCGGACGGAAAGCTCGACATCCACGCGCCCTTCGGCCTCGCCGATATCTTCGCCATGCGGCTCGCGCCCAACCCGGTGGCGCCGAACGGGCCGACCCACCGCGCCAAGGCGGCGCGCCAGGCGGCGCTCTGGCCCGAGCTCACCGTGCTGCCCTGGCCGGACGAGGGCGCGCCCTGACCCTCGCGCCGGGCAAAGCTGGCCCTATCGGGCGGCCGGCGGATGTGCTCGGTTGTCGGCCCCGTTCCCGAGGAGGACCGCCCGGATGACATGGTTGGACATCGCGCTGCAGGTCGTCGTCGCCCTGGCGGCGATGCTGCAGGCGGTGACCGGGATCGGCTTCGCGCTGATCGCCGGGCCGGTGATCCTGCTGGCCAGCGACAGCGCCTCGGCCTTCTCGGTGAGCGCGCTGCTGAGCTTCCAGATCGCGCTGGTGCTCGCGCCGGGGCTCTGGCGCGCCGCCAACCCGGCCTCGGTGCGCGCCTTCACCATCGGCAGCTGCGCCGGCCTGCCGCTCGGCGCGGGGCTGCTGGCCATGGCCGAGGTCACCACGCTGAAGCTCGCCGCCGGCGCGGTGCTGCTGGCGCTGCTGCCGGCGATGCTGCGCCCGCCGCGGGCCGACGGGCACCGGATCGGCTGGCGCCACGGGCTGCTCTCCGGCATCCTCGGCGGCGCGCTGACCATGCCGGGGCCGGCCACCGCCATCGCGCTGGCCGCCAGCGGCGCGGCCAAGACCGAGATCCGCGCCACCATCCTCGTCTATTTCGTGTGGATCCACCCGCCGATCATCCTCGCGCAATGGGGCGCCGGGGCGGTCAGCAGCGCCGGGCTCGCCGAGGCGGCGGCGACCGCGCTGACCCTGGCGCCGGCGACCCTCTTCGGCACCCTGGTCGGCCGCTGGCTGGCGCCGCATGTGCGGGAGCGGCTGTTCCGCCGCGCGGTCTTCGCCGGGATCGCGGTGATCGCCGCCAGCCTGCTGTTCGCCGGCATCCGCAGCTTTTCCGCTTGAGGCTCCGGCGAGATGCGGCAGAGTGAAGGCATGACCATCGCCCCCGATCCCCTCGGCACGCTCGACCGCCGCCCCCGCGCCGATCTCTCCGGCCCGCCGAGCCCGCTCGAGCCGCTGCCCCGCCTCTCCGCCGCCGCCGGCGGCCGCCTCTGGGCCAAGCGCGACGATCTGCTGCCCATCGCCATGGGCGGCAACAAGGTGCGCCAGCTCGAGTTCTATTTCGGCGCGGCGCTGGCCGAGGGCGCCGACACGGTGCTGATCACCGGCGCCGTGCAGTCCAACTACTGCCGGCTGACCGCGGCGATCGCGGCCAAGCTGGGCCTCGGCTGCCACATCCAGGCCGAGGAGCGGGTGCCCGATGCCGACGCGACCTATCGCGGCTCCGGCAACATGCTGCTGCAGCGCCTGCTCGGGGCGACCGTGCACAGCTATCCCGAGGGCGAGGACGAGGCCGGCGCCGATGCCGCGCTCAACGCCATCGCCGAGGGGCTGCGGGCCGAGGGCAGGCGGCCCTACGTGATCCCCCTCGGCCCCGGCCATGCCCCGCTCGGCGCGCTCGGCTATGTCCGCGCGGCGCGCGAGCTGGCGGCGCAGATCGACGCCGCCGGCATCGCCGCGCCGCATGTCGCGGTCGCCTCGGGCAGCGGCGCGACCCATGCCGGGCTGCTGACCGGCCTGCGCGCGCTCGGCCGCGCCATCCCGGTCACCGGGGTCTGCGTGCGGCGGCCGGCGGTGGCACAGGCGCCGCGGCTCGCCGCCCGCTGCGCCGAGATCGCCGCGCTGCTCGAGATCGACAACCCGGTGGCGGAGGGCGACATCCGCCTGACCGACCGGTTCCTCGCCCCCGGCTACGGGCGGCTCAACCTGCCCACCGAGCGCGCCATCGCGCTCGCGGCGCGGCAGGAGGGGATGCTCACCGACCCGGTCTACACCGCCAAGACCCTGGCCGGGGCGATCAACCTCGCCGGCACCTCCAGCCCGGAGACCACCGTGATCTTCCTGCATACCGGCGGCACCCCGGGCCTCTTCGCCTATGCCCCGGAGATCGCCCGCATCGCGGAGACCGCGCCGTGACCGTGCCTGCCGGCTGGGCTGCCGAACCCGCCCACCCCGCCTATGACGTCGCGATCATCGGCGGCGGCATCATGGGCGCCTCCACCGCCTGGCACATCGTCTCCGATCCCGGCTTCAGGGGCCGCGTGCTGGTGGTCGAGCGCGACCCGAGCTATGCCCATGCCGCGACCAGCCACACCAACAGCTGCATCCGCCAGCAGTTCTCCACCGAGATCAACATCCGCATCTCGCAGGCCGGGCTCGCCTTCATCCGCGACTTTCCCGCCCGGATCGGCGACCCGCGCGCGCCGAGGCTCGACATGGACGGCTTCGGCTATCTCTACCTCGCCGCCACCGAGGCCCGGGCCGAGGCGCTGCGCGCGGCCCATGCGGTGCAGGCGGCTTGCGGCGTCGGCGCCCGGCTCTACGACCGCGCCGAGCTGGCCGAGCGCTTCCCCTGGATGGTGACCGACGACATCCTGCTGGCCAGCCACAACCCGGGCGACGAGGGCTATTTCGACGGCGGCACGATGTTCGACTGGTTCCGCCGCAAGGCGCGCGATCTCGGGGCCGAGTTCGTCGCCGCCGAGGTCGCCGGGCTGCTGGAGGACGGGCGGCGGATCACCGGGCTCCGCCTCGCCTCGGGCACCGCGGTCGCGGCGGGGCAGGTGGTGAACGCCGCCGGCACCCGCTCGCCGCGGATCGCCGCGATGGCCGGGCGCCGCCTGCCGATCGAGCCGCGCCGGCGCTACACCGTGGTCTTCGAGGCCGAGCGCCCGGCGCCGGAGCAGCTGCCGCTGGTGATCGACCCCTCGGGGGTGCATGTCCGCTCGGATGGCGCGCAGTTCATGTGCGGCTACGGGCCGGAGGGCGCCGACCCCGCCGCCGACCCGGAGGATTTCGCCTGGGCCGACCCCTTCGAGGACCGCGCCTGGCCGGCCATCGCCGCCCGCATCCCCGCCTTCGAGCGGCTGCGCGTGGGCGCCTCCTGGGTCGGGCATTACGACTACAACACGCTCGACCAGAACGCGATCATCGGGCGCGACCCGGAGCGGCCGGGGCTGATCCATCTCTGCGGCTTCTCCGGGCACGGGCTGCAGCAGTCGCCCGCCATGGGGCGCGGCGTGGCGGAGCTGGTGGTGCATGGCGGCTTCCGCAGCCTCGACCTCTCGCCCCTCGGCGTCGAGCGGGTGCTGGAGGGCCGCGCCCTGCGCGAGCGGGCGGTGATCTGAGCCGCGGCGGCGCGGCGCGGCCACGGCGCGGAAAAAACGCACAACATTAACGAAGTTTAATCCGGCGGACAGGCGCCGGTCAGGCTGGTCTGCCATCTCTGGGGCCGAGGCATTTGCCACAGGACAGACAGGAGACCCCAGATGACACTTTCCGTCGCATCTCCGGCGGCGCGCCGCGGACCGGCGCTGGCAGCGGGCCTCGGGCTCGCCGCGGCGCTGGTCTGGAGCCCGTCCGCCGCCCTCGCCGACGAGGCGCTGGCCGACATGGTGGAGCGCGTCTCCCCGGCCGTCGTCACCGTGCTCGCCGACGAACTGCCGGACGAGCGCAGCGGGCGCCGCGGCATGCCCGACCCCTTCGAGCGCTTCGGCCGCAGCCCCTTCGAGAAGTTCTTCCGGGAGTTTGGCCCGGACGGCAACCCCTTCGGCGGCGAGCGCCGGCGCCAGGGCCTCGGCTCGGGCTTCGTGCTCGACCCGGACGGGCTGATCGTCACCAACCACCATGTCGTCGAGGATGCCGACGAGGTGACCGTGCGCTTCTCCGGGCTCGGCGACTTCGTGGCGGAGGTGGTCGGCACCGACCCGCAGTCCGACCTCGCGCTGCTGCGCATCGAGGCCGACGAGGCGCTGCCCTTCGTCAAGCTCGGTGACAGCGACGCGGTGCGCGTCGGCGAGGACGTCTTTGCCGTGGGCAACCCGTTCGGCCTCGGCGGCACCGTGACCAAGGGCATCGTCTCGGCCACCCAGCGCGACATCCGCCGCGGCCCCTATGTCGATTTCATCCAGACCGATGCCGCGATCAACCGGGGCAACTCGGGCGGGCCGCTGTTCAACATGAAGGGCGAGGTGATCGGCGTGAACTCCGCGATCCTGTCGCCCAATGGCGGCTCGGTCGGCGTCGGCTTCGCGGTGGCGGCCAACATCGTGCGCGACGTGATCGCCGACCTGAAATCCGACGGCGTGGTCGATCGCGGCTGGCTCGGCGTGCAGATCCAGCGGGTGACGCCGGAGATCGCCGAGGCGATGGGGCTGGAGCGGCCGATGGGCGCGCTGGTCGCCAACGTGCTGCCCGACGCGCCCTCCGAGGGCGCGCTGGAGACCGGCGACGTGATCCTCTCCTTCGGCGGCGAGGCGGTGCAGACCAGCCGCGACCTGCCGAAGCTGGTGGGCCGCACCGAGCCCGGCACCGCGGTCGAGATCGAGGTGCTGCGCGACGGCGACCGGCGCAGCGTGAGCGTCACCATCGGCGCCTTCGCGGATGACCGCCAGGCCGCGGTTTCCAAGGGCAGGAGCGACCGCGGCGGCCGGCTCGCCTCCGAGGCGCTCGGCGCCACGCTGGCCCGGCTGACCCCGGATGCCCGCGAGAACATCGGCCTCGGGGACGGCGTCGACGGCGTGGTGGTCACCTCGATCCAGCCGCGCGGCGCGGCGGCCCGCTCCGGGCTGCAGGTCGGCGACGTGATCCTCGAGGTGGACCGCCGGCCGGTCTCCAGCCCGCGCGAGCTCGACGACGCGCTCGACGAGGGCAAGACCGACACCCGGCTGCTGCTGGTGAACCGCCGCGGCAGCCAGCTCTATCTCGGCCTCCGCCTGAGCTGAGGCCGCTCCGGATGCCCGGCCGCGCCCCCTCACGCGGCAGGGCAGGCGGCGCCGATCTTCCCCGTGACCGGCGCCGCCGAGCCCGTCTGCCCCGTATCCGGGCAGATGGGTTTTGCATGGCAACCGACCGGCACCGGATGCCGGGCTCTGCCGTGAATTCCTCCCCGCGAATGCCTATAGACTGTCCGCACAGTGCCACTGCCCGAGGAGGAGGCGCCGCATGAGCCGATGCGTGCTGCTGATCGAGGACGACACCACCATGGCCGACTACATCGCCCGCGGCCTCGGCGAGGCGGGCTATGCGGTGGAGCGCTGCGGCACCGGGCGCGACGGCCTGTTCCGCGCCACCGATGGCGGCTTCGACCTGGTGATCCTCGACCGGATGCTGCCGGAGCTCGACGGGCTCTCGGTGCTGCGCTCGATGCGGGCCGCCGGGATCCGCACCCCGGTGCTGATGCTCACCGCCCTCGGCTCGGTCGACGAGCGGGTGCGGGGGCTGCGCGAGGGGGCGGACGACTATCTCGCCAAGCCGTTCTCCTTCGCCGAGCTCGCGGCCCGCGCCGAGGCGCTGCTGCGCCGCCCGGCGGAGACCCGCGACGAGACGGTGCTGGCCTGCGCCGATCTCAGGGTCGATCTCGCGACCCGGCGCGCCACCCGCGGCAGCCGCGAGATCGCGCTCCGCCCGCGGGAGTTCCAGATGCTCGCCTACCTGCTGCAGCGCAAGGGCCGGGTGGTCACCCGCACGATGCTGCTCGAGGCGCTCTGGGACTATCACTTCGACCCGCAGACCAACGTGATCGAGGTGCATATCTCCAAGCTGCGCAAGAAGATCGACGGCCCCGGCGAGCCGCCGCTGATCCGCACCGTGCGGGGTGCCGGCTACAAGATCGACGAGCCGGGCTAGGCGATGCTGCGCACCGCCACCAGCCGCCTGATCGCGGCCTATCTGGCGCTCTTCTCGCTCTCCACGGCGCTGGTGCTCGGGGTCTTCACCTGGCAGTCCACCGCGCTGATCGCGGGCGAGACGCGCGACGTGCTGGCGGCCGAGGTCGAGGGGCTGGCCGAGCAATATGCCGCCGGCGGGGTGCTCGGCCTCGCGCAGACCATCGCGCGGCGGCTCGACCGAGCGGCCGAGCGCGACGCGATCTACCTGCTGACCGACGGCTATGGCGAGCGGATCACCGGCAACCTCGCGGCCTGGCCGCCCACGGTCCGCGCCGGCGGCGCTCCGATCGAGCTCGAGCTCTACCGCATCGACAGCGAGCGCCCGGTGATGGTCGCCGCCGTGGCCTTCCGGCTGCCCGGCGGCGAGCGGCTGCTGGTCGGGCGCGACGCGCGGGCGCGGGCGCTCTACGAGCGGGCGCTCTGGCAGGCGGCGATCTGGGCCACCGGGCTCGCCGCGCTGCTCAGCCTCGCCGCCGGCTGGCTGCTCTCGCGCTTCGTGATGGGGCGGATCGGCGAGATCCGGCGCACGGCGAGCGAGATCGTCGCCGGCGATCTCTCCCGCCGGGTGCCGCTGCGCGGAACCGACGACGAGTTCGACCGGCTGAACGCGACGCTGAACGCCATGCTCGACCGCATCGCCGGGCTGGTGGAGAACCTGCGCGCGGTGACCGACAGCCTGGCGCACGACCTGCGCTCGCCGCTCACCCGGCTGCGCGCGCTGACCGCGGAATTCGCCGAGCCCGAGCTGGCGCCGGAGGCGCGCGAGCGCCTCGCCGTGCGCGCCCAGGCCGAGGCCGAGGCGATGCTGCGCCAGCTCACCGCGCTGATCGAGATCAGCCGCGCCGAGGCCGGCGTCGGGCGCGAGGCCTTCGAGCCGGTGGACCTCGCGGCGCTGGCCGAGGACGCCGCCGATCTCTACGCCCCCGCGGCGGAGGATCGCGGCGTCGCGCTGCAGCTCTCGGCCGCGCCGGCGGAGATCCGGGGGCATCCGCAGCTGCTGGCGCAGGCGCTCTCCAACCTGCTGGAGAACGCGCTCCGCTATGCGCCGGAGGGCAGCGCGATCCGGCTCGAGACCGGGATCGAGCTCGGCATGCCGGTGCTGCGGGTGGCCGATGCCGGCCCCGGCATCCCGGCGGCCGAGCGGGCGCGGGTGCTGCAGCGCTTCGTCACCCTCGACCCGAGCCGCGGGGCGGGCAGCGGCCTCGGCCTCGCGCTGGTCGCCGCCATCGCCAAGCTGCACGGGGCCCGGCTGACGCTCGCCGACAGCCGGGCGGCGGCGGACCGCCCCCGCCCCGCAGACTGCCCCGGCCTAGCAGACTGCCCCGGCCTCGACGTCACGCTCGGCTTCCCGGCGCCTCAGCGCGCCCGGATCGCGCGGAACTCGGCCGGGCCCACGCCATAGGTCTGGCGATAGGCGCGGGCGAAATGCGCGCCCGAGGAGAAGCCGCAGGCCAGCGCCACCTCGGAGATGCCCATGTCGGTCTGCATCAGCAGGTTGCGCGCGCGCTGCAGGCGCAGGTCCATGTAGTACTTCTTCGGCGAGCAGTGCAGGTGCTTGCCGAACAGTCGCTCGAGCTGGCGCGCCGAGATGCCGGCCTGGGCGGCGAGGTCGGCGGTGGAGACCGGGTCCTCGACATGCGCCTCCATCGCGCGGATGGCGCGGCGCACCGCCTCGCTCGGCAGGCCGAGCCGCGCGCCGAGCGAGATCCGTTGCGCGCCATCGTCGCCGCGCACCGCGGTATAGACCATCTGGTCGGCCACCGCGGTCGCGATATCCGCGCCATGCGCGCGGGCGATCAGGTGCAGCATCAGGTCGGTCGCCGCCGGGCCGCCCGAGGCGGTGGGGATCGGCGCATCGGCCACGAAGACGCTGCGCCGGAGCACGACATCGGGGAACGCCTCGGTGAAGGCGTCGTGGAACTCCCAGTGGATCGCGCAGGCCTGGCCGTCGAGCAGCCCGGCCATCGCCAGCGCATAGGCCCCGGAGCAGATCGCCCCGAGGCGCACGCCGCGGCGCTGCTCGCGCCGCAGATGCGCCATGAGCCGGGGCGTCACCCGCTCGCGCACATGGATGCCGGAGATCAGGAACAGCCGGTCGCCGGCAGGCAGCGGCTCGAGCCCCCGGTCCACCAGGATCGCCGAGCGGTGCGAGCAGATCGCGGTCCGCCCGTCCTCCGAGGCGAGGCTCCAGCGGTAGAGCGCCCGCCCCGAGACGAGGTTGGCGATGCGCAGCGGCTCGATCGCGCAGGCAAAGGCGATGTGCGAGAAATCCTCGACCAGCAGGAAGGCGATGTGCTCGGTGCCCGCGTCCGCCGCCATCGCCCCTCCCTCAGAGCCCGAGCGCGCGGCGCCGCTCGGCCGCGAAGCCCTGCACCAGCCGGTCGGCGATCAGCGCCAGCAGCGCCATCGCCGCCCCGGCCGAGACGCCGAGCCCGAGATCGGCCTTGCCGAGCGCGATGTAGATCGCCTGGCCGAGCCCGGTGGTGCCGATCAGCGCCGCGATCACCAGCATGGCGAAGGCGTAGAGGATCGTCTGGTTCAGCCCGAGCAGCATCGAGGGCGCGGCATAGGGGATGCGCACGTCGCGCAGCATCTGCCAGCGGGTCGCGCCCGAGGCGGTGGCGGCCTCGACGAGATCTGCCGGCGTCGAGACGATGCCGTGGCGGGTGTAGCGGATCATCGGCACCACCGCATAGGCGCAGATCGCCAGCAGCGCGGAGAACTCGCCGATCTGGAAGAACATCAGCATCGGGATCAGGAACACGAAGAGCGGGATCGTCTGCAACGTGTCGCAGACCGGGCGCAGCACCCGCCAGGCCAGCGGGCTGACCGCCGCCAGCAGGCCCAGCGCGCCGCCGACGCAGGCGCAGATCAGCACCGCCGCGCCGGAGAGATAGATCGAGAGCATCGCCCGGTCCCAGAGCCCGGCCGCCGCCATCGCGAGGAAGGACAGCCCGGCGAAGGCGGCCAGCCCCCAGCCGCCGGCGCGCCAGCCGAGCGCCGCCGCGGCCACCACCACCGCCGGCCAGGGCAGCTGCGTGATGCCGACCAGCATCACCGCGGTGCCGGCGAGCAGCACCGTCGCCGCCACCAGCCAGCCGCGCCACAGCATCAGCGCCGCGCCGGCGCCGGCCAGCCCCAGCAGCCAGGCGCTCATCCCGCGGTCCCAGGTGAAGCCCCAGGTGAACGGCAGCACCGCGTCGTCGAGCCCGATCCGCAGCGGCAGCAGCCCGTAGAACATCGCGGTGTTCTTCACCTGGTCGAGCGCCGCGCCGTTGGCCTTGGTGAACTCGGTGAGCCCGGCATCGACATAGGCCGCCACCGGGTCGAGCAGGTCGATCTCGGCGGCGCCGGGGATGATCCCGGTGGTCCAGGAGACCAGGCCGGCCAGCACCGACACGCCCAGCACGGCGCGCGCGATGCGCGGGTCGCCGCGGCGCTCCGGCTCGGCGAGGGCGGCCGACATCCGGTCGATCAGCATGGCGAAGACCACGATCACCATGCCGGCCAGCAGCGCCTGCCCGAACCAGGCCTTGCGCATGGTCAGCAGCACGGTCCAGCCGATATCGTCGAAACCGCCGATCACCGCGGCGATGATCACCATCGAGAGCGCCGCCATCACGCACTGGTTGACGCCGACGAGGATCTGCCCCATCGCCGCCGGAATGTCGATCTCGACGATGCGCTGCCAGCGGCTGGTGCCGATCATCCGCGCCGCCTCGCGGATCTCGGGGTCGACCCGCTCGAGCCCGAGCAGCACGTTGCGCGCCATCGGCGGCGCGGCATAGATCGCCGAGGCGATCAGCCCGACGACCGGGCCGAAACCGAAAAGCACCAGCAGCGGCGTGAGATAGGCGAAGGTCGGCACCGTCTGCATGATGTCGAGCACGGTCTGCAGCGCGGCCCGGATCCGCCGCATCTCGAAGGCCAGCACGCCGATGCCGAGCCCGAGCGCCAGCGCCAGCGGCACCGAGACGGCGACCAGCGCCAGCGTGTTCATGCTCTCGGTCCAGTAGCCCGAGGCCAGCACGAAGCCGAGGCTGGCCACCGTGAGCGCCGCCATCCAGGGCCCGCCGACCCAGAGCCCGAGCGCCACGAAGCCGCCGAAGGCCAGCGGCCAGGGCGCCTCGGCGAGCAGCCATGTGGTGCCCGCCATCGGCCAGGCGAGGGCGCCGGAGACCAGCCGCGCCGCCGGCTTGATCAGGTCGAGGAACCAGCCGAGGCCGCTGCCGACCCGCTCGGTCACCGGCAGCACCCAGGCGTCGGGCCAGGCCGCGACCCAGGGCAGCAGCGGCGCCAGCAGCGCCGAGACCAGCCCGGCCAGCACCACGACAAGCGCCGTGCGCTCGCCCGGGCCGAGGCGCCAGGCCGGAGCCGCCAGCGCGGCGGCAGGGCTCTCGGCCAGGCTCATGGCGCCACCGCGCCGAGCGCGCGCACCAGATCGTCCGGCCGCATGGTGCCCACCACGCGCCCGTCGCCATCGGTCACCCGGTGCGGCGAGAGATCCGCGGCGCAGGTGGCGAGCGCGTCGTCGAGGCTCATCGCCGTGGCCAGCGCCGGGCCCCGGCAATCCTCGCCGCCGCCCTCGCCGCCGGCCCCGACCGGCTGCATGATGCTCGCCACCGTCATCATCTTGCCGCGCGGGATGTCGCGGGCGAACTCGGCGACATAGTCGTCCGCCGGGTGCAGCACGATCTCCGCCGGGGTGCCGATCTGCACGATCTCGCCGTCGCGCATGATGGCGATGCGGTCGGCCAGCTTCAGCGCCTCGGCGATGTCGTGGGTGATGAAGACGATGGATTTCCTGAGCCCCGACTGCAGGCGCAGGAACTCGTCCTGCAGCTGGCGCCGGATCAGCGGGTCGAGCGCCGAGAACGGCTCGTCGAGGAACCAGATCTCCGGGTCCACCGCCAGCGAGCGGGCGATGCCGACGCGCTGGCGCTGCCCGCCGGAGAGCTCCCGCGGATAGGCGCCCTCGCGCCCGGCAAGGCCGACCAGCTCGATCACCTCGAGCGCGCGCGCCGCCCGCGCCGCCGCCGGCTGGCCCTGCACCTTCAGCGGATAGGCGACGTTCTCCGCCACCGTCATGTGCGGGAACAGGCCGAAATGCTGGAACACCATGCCCATCTTGCGCCGGCGCAGCGCCACCATGCGCCGCGGCGGCGCGGCGATGATGTCCTCGCCGGCGATGCGCACCGCCCCGGCCGTCGGCTCGAGCAGCCGCGACAGGCAGCGGATCACGGTGGACTTGCCGGAGCCCGAAAGCCCCATCACCACGAAGAGCTCGCCCGCCTTCACGTCGAAGGAGATCCCGCGCACCGCCGGGATCAGCCCCTGGTCATGCAGCCGCCCGGCGATCCGTGCCGGGCTGCCGCCGCCGCTCCGGGCGCTGTCGAGCTGGCGCCGCGCCCGCTCGCCGAAGACCATCCAGAGATCCTCGCAGGCGATCGCCGGGGCGGCGCCTGCCGCGTTCGTCACCGCCATCGCCTCAGTTCACCGCGGCGTCGACGACCGGTTTCCACTTCGCCTCGTTGGCCGCCATCCACTCGGCGACGACCTCCTCGACCGAGCGGCCGTCCACGTCCACCGCGCCCATCAGCGGCTGCTGGTCCGCGGTCGAGAGCTGGTAGCTCTCGAGGATCTCGTAGGCCGCCGGCCATTTCTCGGCAAAGCCCGCCCAGCCGGCCTTGAAGATCCGCGTCGGGATGAAGTCGCAGTCGAAGGTGGCGTCCGGGTTCGGCCCCCAGGCGGGGTCCTCGTAGCAGGCCGGCTCGCCCACCGGCAGCTCGACGAAGCGCACGTCATAGGCCGACATCGCCCAGTGCGGCTGCCAGAACAGGATCAGCAGCGGCGACTTCTTCTCGCTCGAGGCCCGGAGCTCGGCGATCAGCGCGCCCTCGGAGCCCGCCGGCACCGCCTTGTAGGGCAGGCCGAGGCCCGCGATCCGGTCGGCGCCCGGGGTGCCCCAGTCGGCCGGATAATCGACCAGCCGGCCCATCGGCAGCGTCTCGGCGGTGGCGAACATCGGCGCGCAGGCGGCCAGCGCCTCCCAGGCCGGCAGGCCGGGGCAGAGCTCCTCGACATGGGCGGGATAGGCAAAGCCCTCCTTGGCATCGAGCCCGAGGCCCGAGATGTCGACCACCTTGCCCTCGGCTTCCAGCTCGCCGAACAGCTCGGAGACGTTCGAGGTCCAGACCTCGAGCGCGGCGTGGATCTCGCCGTCGGCCATCGCCTGGTACATGTTCATGTAGCCGGCGGTGACGTATTCCACCTTGTAGCCGGCCGCCTCCAGCATCTGCCCGCCGATATGGGTGCTCACGTGCTGGCCGGTCCATTCGTTGATCGCCAGCTTGATCGGCTCGTCCACCGCGCCGAGCTCGGCCGCCTCCGCGGCGCCGAGGCCGAGCGCGAGCGCCGGACCGGCCAACAACGCAAAGCTTTTCCGGGTCATGCGGTTATCTCCCTGTGTGATCTGTCGTCTGTGTTCTCGCATGGCTGCAGGAATCAGAGTTGCACAGCTGCCGCAACAGACCTAACATTTTCCGTCATCGAGTTGACGAGGAGCGCCTTATGGCCGGGCAGGCCGCCCCGCTCGACATCGCCGTCATCGTCACGCCGGGCTTCAACATGGCCGCGACGGTGGGTTTCCTCGATCCGCTGCGCGCGGCGAACTACCTGAACGGCGGCGCGCTGTTCCGCTGGAGCCTGCATTCGGTGGCGGGCGGCGAGGCCGCCGCGAGCAACGGGCTGGCGCTCTCCACCCGGCCGCTGGCCGAGGCCACCGCGGCGCCGGACATCGCGGTGATCTCGTCGAGCTGGACCCCCGAGGCATTCTACGGCGCACCGCTCGACGGGGTGCTGCGGCGCTGGCTGCGCTTCGGCGCCAAGCTCTGCGGGCTCGACACCGGCGGCTTCCTGCTGGCCAATGCCGGGCTGCTGACGGGGCGCCGCGCCACGGTGCATTACGAGCATATCGACGCCTTCGCCGAGCTCTTCCCCGATGTCACCGTCACCGAGGATCTCTATGCCATCGACGGCGACCTGATGACCTGCTGCGGCGGCGCCGCGGCCGGCGACCTGGCGCTGCAGGTGCTGCGCGCGGCGGCCGGCGACGCGGTGGCCAATGCCGCGGCGCGCTATGTCTTTCACGAGCGGATGCGGGCCGAGGGCGCGCCGCAGCTGCCCGAGCCCACCGAGCCCTTCGGCGCCACCGCGCCGACCCGCCTGCGCAAGGCGATCCGCATCATGGAGGCCAATCTCGAGGAGGTGCTGGCGATTCCCGAGATCGCCGCCCGCGCCGGGCTCTCGCAGCGCCAGCTCGAACGCCTGTTCAACCAGACCGTCTGCAAGTCGCCCCAGCGCTATTACAGCGACATCCGCCTCGATCGCGCCCGCGGGCTGGTGACGCAGACCGACATGCCGCTGCGCGAGATCGCGCTGGCCTGCGGCTTCGCCAGCCCGGAGCATTTCAGCCGCGCCTACCGCGCCCGCTTCGGCATCTCGGCGCGGTCCGACCGGGTGAAGGGCCGCATCCCCTTCGAGTTCCGCGCCTGGCCGATGCATCCGCGCCCCGGCCTGCGCTGAGGCAGGCCGCGCGCGGTCTGGCGCCGGCGCTGATCCGGCGCGGCGCCCGGTGTCGGATATCGTCAACTGGGCGGCGAGCCGCGCTAGCCCGTGGGCCCCGTCCGGATGGATCGTGGTGCAAAGCCAAGCCCCGGGAGGGACCCCGCCATGACCGAACAGATCACCGCCCAGCGCCTCGCCGAGATCCGCGCCGGCTACCATGCCGACCCGGCGCGCTCCCATTCCCTGCGCGCCGAGGCCTATACCGACCCGGCCTGGTATGCCCACGAGGCCCGCACGATCTTCGCCCGCAGCTGGCAATGGGTCTGCCATGTCGAGAAGCTGCGCGCGCCCGGCAGCTACATCGCCATCGAGGTCGCCGGCCGCCCGGTGATCGTGCTGCGCGACCGCGAGGGGGAGCTGCGCGCCTTCTACAACGTCTGCAAGCACCGCGCCCACGAGCTGCTGCGCGGCGAGGGCCAGACCACGCGGATCATGTGCCCCTATCACGCCTGGGTCTACGACCTCACCGGGCGCCTGCGCCGCGCGCCGGAGACCGAAAGCCTGCACGACTTCATGCCGGGCGAGATCTGCCTCGACGCGGTGCAGGTCGAGGCGTTCTGCAGCTTCGTCTACGTGAACCTCGACCCGGAGGCACCGCCGCTGGCCGAGATCTCCGGCGATCTCGGCACCGAGATCCGCCACTGGGCGCCGGATCTCGACCGGCTGACCTTCGCGCACCGGCTGACCTACGACATCCGCTCCAACTGGAAGAACGTCGTCGACAACTTCCTCGAATGCTACCACTGCCCGACGGCGCACAAGGACTTCTGCACGCTGGTCGACATGGACACCTACCGGGTGACCACCCACGGCATCTATTCCAGCCACATGGCCGAGGCCGGCAAGGGCGCCAACACCGCCTATGCCACCGACAACGCCACCGTGAAGGACCATGCGGTGTGGTGGCTCTGGCCCAACACCTGCCTGATGCGCTACCCGGGCCGGGGCAACTTCATCGTGATGCACATCATCCCCGTCGGCCCCGACCGCACGCTGGAGACCTACGACTTCTTCTTCGAGACGGCGGAGAAGCTGCCCGCCGAGACCGAGGCGATCCGCTATATCGACGAGGTGCTGCAGGCCGAGGACATCGCGCTGGTCGAGAGCGTGCAGCGCGGCATGAACACCCCCGCCTTCACCCAGGGCCGGATCGTCCACGACCCCGACGGCTCCGGCAAGTCGGAACACGCGGTGCATCATTTCCACGGGCTCGTGCTCGACGCCTATGCTAGGGCAGGGGCATGAGACGCGGCACGATGAAACCGATGCACTACCAGCCTCCGCCGGGGCGCCCCTGAGCCGTTCGCACTGCAACGTCCTTCAGGGAGAGAGACATCGTGACCCCACCGAACATCGTCCTCGTGATGGCCGACCAGCTCGCGCCGCAGTTCACCGGCGCCTATGGCCATCCGCTGGTGCGCACGCCGCACATGGAGGCGCTGGCCGCCCGCGGCGCCCGCTTCGACGCGGCCTATTGCAACGCGCCGCTCTGCGCGCCCTCGCGCTTCTCCTTCATGTCGGGCCAGCACGTCACCCGGATCGCCGCCTACGACAATGCGAGCGAGTTCCCGGCGGCGATCCCGACCTTCGCGCATTACCTGAGGCGCATGGGCTATCGCACCTGCCTGTCGGGGAAAATGCACTTCGTCGGCCCCGACCAGCTGCACGGGTTCGAGGAGCGGCTGACCACCGACATCTACCCCGCCGACCATGCCTGGACACCGGACTGGGAGCTGCCCGACGAGCGCATCGACAGCTTCTATCACAACATGGACGCGGTGCAGAACGCCGGCATGGCCGCCACCACCTTCCAGATCGAGTATGACGAGGAGACCGCCTTCTTCGCGCGCCGGCGGATCTTCGAATACGCCATGGACAAGGTGCGGCCCTTCGCCATGGTGGTGAGCTTCATCCACCCGCACGATCCCTATGTTGCGCGGCCCGAGTGGTGGAACCTCTACGACCACGACGCCATCGACATGCCCGGCAGCCCGCTGGCGACCGATCCGCATTCGCGGCGCCTGATGCACGGGATCGAGGCGGATGTCGCGGCCCCCGGCGAGGCGCAGATCCGCAACGCCCGGCACGCCTATTATGCCAACACCTCCTATTTCGACAGCAAGCTCGGCGCCATCGTGCAGGCGCTGGAGGAATCGGACCAGCTCGACAACACGGTGATCGTCGTCACCGCCGATCACGGCGACATGCTGGGCGAGCGCGGGCTCTGGTACAAGATGACCTTCTTCGAGCATTCCGGCCGGGTGCCGCTGATCATCGCCGGGCCGGGGATCGCGCAGGCCGAGATCGCCGCGCCGTGCTCGCTGGTGGACATCCTGCCGACCTTCCTCGACATCGCCGCGCAGGGCGGCGAGGCGCCGGCGCTGGGGATGCCGGTGGACGGGCGGTCGCTGCTGCCGATGGCCGCCGGCGGCCCGGAGGACGACGGCGAGGCGATCGGGGAATACTGCGCCGAATGCGCCTCGCACCCGGTCTTCATGATCCGCCGCGGGCGCTTCAAGTACATCCATTGCGATGTCGACCCGCCGCAGCTCTTCGACCTCGTGGCCGACCCGGCGGAGCTCGCCAACCTCGCCGAGGACCCGGCCCATGCCGCGGTCGCCGCCGGCTTCGCGGCGGAGGTCGCGCGGCGCTGGGATTCCGAGGCGATCCGCAGCCATGTGATCGCCACCCAGCGCCAGCGCCGCGCCGTGCATGCGGCGATGGAGGCCGGGCTCGTCACCTCCTGGGACTATCAGCCGAAGCGCGATGCGGCGACCGAGTTCGTGCGCAACAACGTCTCCTGGGACGATGTGCTGAACCGGATGCAGTATCCCGCGCCGGGCCGGCCGATGGGGGCGAAGCGATGAGCGGGCGGCTCGCGGGCAGGATCGCCCTCGTCACCGGCGGGCGCGGCGGCATCGGGCGGGCGATCTGCGCCCGCTTCGCCGAGGAGGGGGCGACGGTGATCGCGGCCGACCTCTCCGAGACCGGCTCGGTGGGCGATGCCGCCCCCGGCGCCTTCCAGCGGCTCGACGTGAGCTCCGAGGCCGAGGCCGAGGCGGCGATGGCGGCGGTGGCGGCCGGGCACGGCCGGCTCGACGTGCTGGTCAACGCCGCCGGGATCGAGATCGAGAAGACCATCGAGCAGACCTCGCTGGAGGACTGGAACCGGATCTTCGCGGTCAATGTCACCGGCACCTTCCTCGCCTCGAAGCACGCGCTGCCGCTGCTGCGCCGCTCCGCGGCGGCGGGCGGCGCGAGCATCGTGAATTTCGGCTCCTATGACGGTTTCATCGCCGATCCCGGGCTCGCCGCCTATTGCGCGACCAAGGGCGCGGTGCATGCGCTGACCCGGGCGATGGCCTGCGACCACGGGCCGGAGGGCATCCGGGTCAATGCGATCTGCCCGGGCTATGTCGACACGCCGATGCTGCAGAGCTTCTTCGCCGGCGAGGGCTCGGGCGGGCAGGGCGGCACCGTCGAGACGCTGGAGCAGGCGGTGCGCGACGTGCATCCGCTGCGCCGCTACGGCACCCCGCGCGACATGGCCAACCTGGTGCTCTGGCTGGCCTCCGACGAGGCCGCCTATGCCAGCGGCCAGCTCTGGGTGCTCGATGGCGGGCTCTCGGCGCAGGTCCAGCAGATGCGCACGTGATGGCCGATCTCGCCGCCTACGAGGCCCGCTCCGGCCGGTTCGAGCCGGTCTGGACGCTGGAGATCCAGACGCTGCCGGAGGACACCGACCGGATCCTCGACGCGGTGATGGCGGTGCACCCGCTCGCCTATGGCCGCTACCGCCGCAACGCCTCGATCTCCGCCGTGGGCCGGGAGACCGCGCAGCCCGAGCCCGGCTCCACCACCACCACCCACAAGGCGGGCTATCGGGCCGGCCGCACCGAGACCTATCCGATGGTCGAGCTCAAGATCTCGATCGAGCGCGACCTCGCGGTGCTGGAGCGGGTGATGGACGCGATCATCGGCGTGCATCACTACGAGCAGCCGGTGATCTTCCTGCGCGAGGCCTGGGCCAGCCGCGCCGCCTATGACCCGAATTCCGACAACCCCCACCGCTGGTGGAACAACGGCCGGGGCCTGCCCGAGCCGCTGGAGTGAGCCCATGGCAAAGCCCGTCATCATCACCTGCGCGCCCACCGGCGGCATCCACACGCCCACGATGTCGCCGCATCTGCCGGTCACGCCGGACGAGATCGCCGCCGCCAGCATCGCCGCGGCGGAGGCCGGCGCCGCGATCATCCACCTCCATGCCCGCAACCCCGAGCCGGGCGAGAGCTACGGCCGCCCGGACCACCGGCCCGAGACGTTCCAGCGCTTCCTGCCGCGCATCAAGCAGGCGACCGATGCGGTGCTCAACGTCTCCACCGGCGCCGGGCTCGGCATGAGCATGGACCAGCGCCTCGCCGCCGCCACCGCGGCCAGCGCCGAGATGGCCTCGCTCAACATGGGCAGCATGAATTTCGGGATCTTCCCGCTCCTGGAGAAGCATGCCGAGTGGCAGCACCCCTGGGAGCCGGAATTCCTCGGGATGACGAAGGACTTCATCTTCCCCAACACCTTCGCCACCATCGAATACGCGCTGCGCGAGCTGGGCGAGGGCCACGGCACCCGCTTCGAGTTCGAGTGCTACGATCTCGGGCACCTCTACAACCTGGCCTATTTCGTCGACAAGGGCATGGTTAAGCCGCCGTTCTTCATCCAGATGGTGTTCGGCATCCTCGGCGGCATGGGGGCCGAGCTCGACCACATGGTGCATCTGCACCGCACCGCCGAGCGGCTCTTTGGCGATGCCTACGAGTGGTCGGTGCTGGCCGCGGGGCGCCACCAGATGCCCTTTGCCACGCAGGCCGCGATGCTCGGCGGCAACCTGCGCGTCGGGCTCGAGGACAGCCTCTATATCGGCCGCGGCGAGCTCGCGACCTCGAACGCGCAGCAGGTCCGCAAGATCCGCGAGATCGTCGAGCATCTCGGGCTCAGCCTGGCGACGCCGGCCGAGGCGCGCGCCCGGCTCGGCCTCAAGGGCGGCGACCGGGTGGCCTTCTGATGGGAGAAACGACGATGACCATGCCGAACCGGCTGCTGATCGGCGGCGAGCTGACCCCGGGCGAGGGCGCGGCGCTGCCGGTGATCGACCCGGCCACGGGGGCCGAGATCGCCCGCATCGCCGAGGCCAGCGAGGCCCAGGTGGATGCCGCGGTGCGCGCCTCTGCGGCGGCCTTCGAGAGCTTCTCGCGCACCACCCCGGCCGAGCGCGCCGGGCTGCTGCTGGAGATCGCCGCGCTGATCGAGGCCCATGCCGAGGAGCTGGCGGCGCTCGAGAGCCTCGATGTCGGCAAGCCCTGGCCCTCGGCGCGCGACGACGAGATGCCGCTCACCATCGACGTCTTCCGCTTCTTCGCCGGGGCGGCGCGGACCATGTCCGGCTCGGCGGCAGGGGAATACGTCGCCGGGCACACCTCGATGATCCGCCGCGATCCGGTCGGCCCGGTGGCCGCCATCGCGCCCTGGAACTACCCGCTGATGATGGCCTCCTGGAAGCTCGCGGCGCCGCTCGCGGCGAGCTGCACGGTGACGCTGAAACCCTCCGAGGTGACGCCGCTCTCGACGCTGCGCCTCGCCGAGCTGCTGGCGGATGCGCTGCCGGCCGGGGTGCTCAACGTGATCCACGGCCGGGGGCCCGGCATCGGCCAGCGCCTGATCGACGCGCCGGAGGCCGAGGCGATCTCGGTCACCGGCTCGCCGGCCACCGGCATGGCGGCGATGCGCGCCGCCGCCGCGCGGATCGCCCACACCCATCTCGAGCTCGGCGGCAAGGCGCCGGTGATCGTCCTCGACGATGCCGATATCGGCGCGGTGGTCGAGACCCTGCGCGCCGGCGCCTTCTTCAACGCCGGGCAGGACTGCGCCCAGCCCTGCCGGGTGATGGCCTCCGCCGCGGTCCATGACCGGCTGGTCGCCGACACCGCCGCCGCCGTCGCAAGCATCCGCACCGGCGCGCCGCGCGAGGCCGGCACCGAGATGGGCCCCCTCGTCTCGGCGGCGCAGCGCGACCGGGTGGCCGGTTTCGTCGAGCGCGCGCGCGGCGGCGCCGAGGTGGTCACCGGCGGCGCGGCGGAGGATCGCGGCGGCTTCTTCTACCGCCCGACCGTGATCGCCGATGTCGACAATGCCGCCGAGATCGTCCGCGACGAGGTGTTCGGCCCGGTGGTGACGATCTCGCGCTTCGGCGACCCCGAGGAGGCGGTCGGCTGGGCCAATGGCTCGCGCTACGGGCTGGCCTCCTCGGTCTGGACCCGCGATGTCGGGCGCGCGATGGCGATCGCGGCGCGGCTGCGCTACGGCATGACCTGGATCAACACCCACGGCAAGGCGACGCCGGAGATGCCCTGGGCGGCGATGAAGGGCTCCGGCACCGGCTGCGACATGTCGGTCTATGCGCTCGACGCCTATACCTCGGTCCGGCATGTGATGGTGGCACACGGATGATGCTCAGGGGAAAGACGGCCGTCGTGACCGGCGGCGGGCGCGGGATCGGCCGCGCGGTGGTCGAGGCGCTGAGCGGCGCCGGCGCGCGGGTGATGACCTGCGGGCGCGGCGAGCGGCCCGCCGACCTGCCCGCGGCGATCGGCTGGGTGCGGGCCGACATGGCGCTGCCGGAGGATGTCGAGCGGCTGCGCGCCGCGACCGAGGCCGATTTCGGCCCCGCCACGATCCTCGTCAACAATGCCGGGGTGCAGGTCGAGAAGACCGTCACCGCCAGCACCGATGCCGACTGGGCGCTGGTGATCGGCGCCAACTGCCGCGGCGTCTTCAACACCTGCCGGGCGTTCATCCCCGGCATGGCCGGCGGCGGCGCCATCGTCAACATCGGCTCGATCTCCGGCAACCAGGCCGATCCGGAGATGGCGCTCTACAACGCCTCCAAGGCCTTCGTGCACGGGCTGACCCGCTCCGTCGCGGTGGATCACGGGCCGGCGGTGCGCTGCAACGCGATCTCGCCGGGCTGGATCATGACCGCGATGGCCGACGCCGCCTTCGACCTCGCGCGCGATCCCGCCGCGGCGCAGGCGGACGCGCTGGCCCGCCACCCCGCGGGCCGCTTCGGCCGGCCGGAGGACATCGCCGGGGCGGTGCTCTGGCTGGTCTCCCCCGCCGCCGGCTTCGTCACCGGCCAGTGCATCACCGTCGATGGCGGGCTGACCGCCGCATCGCCGCTCCAACCGGGATTGTTCTGATGTCCGAGACCACCACCGTCGCGATTCTCGGGGCCGGGGTGATCGGCGCGAGCTGGGCCGCGCTGTTCCTCGCCGCCGGCCACCGGGTCGCCATCCACGACCCAAGCCCCGATGCCGAGACCCTGGCGCGCCGCTATGTCGAGAGCGCCTGGCCGGTGCTGACCGCGCTCGGCCATGCCGGCGGCGACCCGGATGCGCTGCGCTTCCATGCCGATCCGGCGGAGGCCGTGGCCGGCGCCGCCTTCGTGCAGGAGAGCGTGCCCGAGCGCACCGCGATCAAGCACCCGCTCTATGCCCGCATCGAGCCGGCGCTGGCGCCCGGCACGCCGGTGGCCTCCTCCGCCTCCGGGCTCACGCTCTCCGAGCTGCAGGCCGGCTGGCAGGACCCGGCGCCGCTGGTGCTCGGCCACCCGTTCAACCCGCCGCATCTCATTCCGCTGGTCGAGGTGATGGGCAACGAGCGCACCGGCGCCGGCATGGTGGAGCGCGCCGAGGCGGTCTACCGCGCCGCCGGCAAGGTCACCATCAGGGTGCGGCGCGAGGTGCCGGGCCATGTCGCCAACCGGCTGCAGGCAGCGCTCTGGCGCGAGGCGATTCACCTCGTGACCTCCGGCGTCGCCAGCGTCGAGGATGTCGATACCGCGGTCTGGGCCGGGCCGGGGCTGCGCTGGGCCGCGATGGGGCCGACCATGCTGTTCGGCCTCGGCGCGGGCGCGGGCGGGCTGGCGGAGTTCTGCGCCCGCTACGGCGACAGCTTCCACCGCTGGTGGGACGATCTCGGCCAGCCCCGCCTCGATGCCGAGACCGCCCGCGCGCTGGCCGAGGGCGCCGCCGCGGAGGCCCGCGGCGAGAGCCCCGAGGCGCTCTCGGCGAGGCGCGACGCGCTGATCCTCGCGATGCTGCAGGCCACCGCGCCGCTGCGCTCCGGCGAGCCGCGCCCCAGCGAGCCGCCGGCCGGGGGCTGAGCCGCCGCGCCGTCGCCGGGCACGGCCGCCGCCGGGGCACGGGGTCCCGGCGGCGGCACGCATGGCGCGGTGCGCTGCGGCCTGCCGGATCGTCCGTCGATGGAAAGGGGAAACCGGTGGTGGGCGCGGCTGGGATTGAACCAGCGACCCCTACGATGTCAACGTAGTGCTCTCCCGCTGAGCTACGCGCCCCGACCGGTGGGGGAGGCTATACAGCCCCCGTCTCGCCTGTGCAAGGCCATATCAGCCGATAAAAAACAGGTGCCCGCGGCCACGGCGCGCACTAGATTGCGAGGCATGCAGGACCACCCGCCATTCGCCCTCTTCGAGCCCGACCGGCTGCGCAGCGCCGCCGTGTTCAGCTCGCCGCACAGCGGACGCGACTATCCCGAGACGCTGGTCGCGCGCTCCCGGCTCGACCTGCTGCGGCTGCGCGCCTCCGAGGACGCGCTGGTCGACCGGCTGTTCGAGACCGCGCCGCACGAGGGCGCGCCGCTGCTCTGCGCGCTGCTGCCGCGGGCCTGGCTCGACCTCAACCGCGCGCCCGGCGATCTCGACCCGGCGCTGATCGAGGGGGTGCAGCCCGCCGGCATCAACCAGCGCGTCGCGGCCGGGCTCGGCGTGGTGCCGCGCGTGGTCTCGGAGGGGCAGGAGATCTATCGCGGCAAGATCACCCGCGAGGAGGCCGAGGCGCGCATCGCCGATGTCCACGGCCCCTATCACGAGCGGCTGGCGGCGCTGCTCGCCCGCGCCCGGCAGCGCTTCGGCATGGCGGTGCTCTACGACTGCCACTCGATGCCCACCGAGGCGCTGCGTGCCGCGCCGCGCGTGCAGGGCAAGGCGCCGGAGATCGTGCTCGGCGACCGCTTCGGCGCCGCGGCGAGCCGCGAGGTGGTGACCCGGGTGCAGCTCGTCTTCGAGCGCGCGGGCTTCCGGGTGACGCGCAACGCGCCCTTCGCCGGGGGCTACATCACCCAGCGCTACGGCCGGCCCGGGCAGGGCATCCACGCGGTGCAGATCGAGATCGACCGCGGGCTCTATCTCGACCAGCGCCGGATCGAGCCGGGCAGCCGCTTCGCGGAGATCCGCCAGCGGCTCGGCGAGGTGGTCGCAACGCTCTGCGCCGATGCCGGCGCGGCGCCCGCGCTCGCCGCGGAGTAATCCCCGCGCAGCCTGCAGGGTGCCGGCGCCAGGGCGCTGCCGCGGGCCGGTCGCCGCCCTGCGATCATCCACAAAAAAAGGGGCCGGGTTGCCCCGGCCCAGTCTAAGGGAGGAAACGCCCAGGAAGGGCTGCGATACACCGTATCGCGAGTAAGAGATTATGTGTGCAGCGCAGCAAGATCAAGCGCGCAGCGGGAAAAACCGGGGAAAATGCGGCTTTTTCATGCAAACGGAAAGCAGCTTTGACGACATGCGTTAGCTTGCACAACCATTGTGCAGGAAACCGCCGATCCAGCGGATTTCCCACAAAAAAAGGGGCCGGGTTGCCCCGGCCCAGTCTAAGGGAGGAAACGCCCAGGAAGGGCTACGATACACCGTATCGCGGTTTAGAGTTTATGTGTGCAGCGCAGCAAGATCAAGCGCGCGGAGGGAAAAATCGGGGGAAATGCGGCTTTGTCATGCAAACGGAAAGCAGCTTTGACGACAAGCGTTAGCTTGCACAACCAATGTGCAGAAAACCGCCGATCCAGCGGATTCTCCACAAAAAAAGGGGCCGGGTTGCCCCGGCCCAGTCTAAGGGAGGAAACGCCCAGGAAGGGCTGCGATACACCGTATCGCGAGAAAGAGATTATGTGTGCAGCGCAGCAAGATCAAGCGCGCGGCGGCAGAAAACCGAAATTCTGCCGATATCATACGCACGGTCATGGCTGCATTGTCGGAACGGGCACAGTTGCACAATCCGCATGCAGAATCCGGACAGGTGTAACTCAGCGCAGGGCGCGCCCGCGAAAGATCGTGTCGCTTCCGAAGCGCTTTCGGATCAGATCCGTCACGCGTTCCGCACGGGCCTGGGCGGCTTGCGGATCGTCGAACAGTTCACGTCCCGAATCATCTGCGCCGGCGGGCGACAGCGCGCTGATTCCGACGCCGATCAGGCGAAACGGGCCGCTGCCCAGCTCCGGCCCCAGCAGCCGCTCGGCGGCGCCATAGATCTCCTCGGCCAGGTTGCTCGGCCGGCCGAGCCCGGTCTGCCGGGTCAGCCCGCGGAAACCCGCCGTCTTGAGCCGGAGCGTCACCGTGGCGCCCACGGTCTCCTTCGCCTTGGCCCGGTCGGAGACCCGCACCGCGAGCCGCCAGAGATGGCCCTCGAGCGGCTCCTGCCCGGAGAGGTCGCGGTCGAAGGTGGTCTCGGCCGAGATCGACTTCATCGGCCGGTCCGGGCTGACGCGCCGCGCGTCGCGGCCCTCGGAGAGCTGCGCCAGCCGCTTGCCCTGCGCGCCGTAGCGCGCCGCCAGCCGCGCCTCGCCCGCCGCGCGCAGATCGGCGATGCGGCGATAGCCGTCGGCCTCCAGCCGGCCGGCAAGGGCAGCGCCGACGCCCCAGAGGCTGCGCACCGGGCGGGGGCCGAGGAAATCCAGCGTCTCCGCCGCGCCGATCACCGAGAAGCCGCGCGGCTTGTCGAGGTCCGAGGCCATCTTGGCGAGGAACTTGTTGTGGCTGAGCCCGATCGAGACCGAGATCCCGAGCTCGTGCTCGATCGCCGATGCGAGGCCGGCCAGCGCCGCCGCCGGGGGCATCCCGAGCAGCCGCTCGGTGCCGGAGAGGTCGAGGAAGGCCTCGTCGAGCGAGAGCGGCTCCACCAGCGGCGTCAGCGCCTCCATGCGGGCGCGGATCTCGCGGCTGACCCCGGCATAGACCTCCATGCGCGGGCGGATGATCTCGGCATCCGGGCAGAGCTTCAGCGCCTTGAACATCGGCATCGCCGAGCGCACCCCGGCGATCCGCGCGATGTAGCAGCAGGTGGTGACCACGCCGCGCCGCCCGCCGCCGACGATCAGCGGCCGGTCCGCGAGCTCCGGCCGGTCGCGCTTCTCCACCGAGGCATAGAAGGCATCGGCATCGACATGGGCGATGGCGAGCCGGCCGAGCTCGCCATGCGCGACGAGCCGCGGGCCGCGGCAGGCCGGGCAGCGCGCGTGCCGGGCGGGGGCGGGGTCGTGCCAGGCGAGACAGTCGCGGCAGAGGGCGGGCATGGCGGGGCCTCCGGACGGGTCCCCGAGAATAGGCGCAGGCGGCGCCGGTTCCTAGCCCGCCTCGGGCCGGCCGAGACCGCGGGCCGGCCTGGCCTGCGGGCCGGCTCAGGCCATGGGCTGGCTCGGGCTCCGGGCCAGCCGAGGCAGCGGGCCGGATCGGACTGCGAGTCGGCTCAGGCCGAGTGCTGGCTGAGGGTGCGGGCCGGCTCTGGCTGCGGGCCGGTTCAGGCCGCGGGTCGGATCAGGTCACGGGCAGGTTGAGTATGCGGGCCGGATCGAACTACGGGCCGGTTGAGGTTGCGGGCCGGCTCAGGCTCCAGGCCGGCTCAGCCCCCGGGCCGGATCAGGCGCCCGCGATCTCGGCGAGCACCGCGGCGGCGGCGGCCTGCGGATCGGGCGCCGCCCAGATCGGCCGGCCGACCACGAGGTGATCGGCCCCCGCGGCGATCGCGGCGGCCGGGGTCGCGGCGCGCTTCTGGTCGTCGAGCCCGGCGCCGGCAGGGCGGATCCCGGGGCAGACGACGAGCCGCCCGGCCGCCTCCGGCAGCGCGCGGATCGCGGCCGCCTCCTGCGGCGAGGCGATCACCCCGTCGGCCCCCGCGGCGAGCGCCCGGCGCGCGCGCTCCAGCGCCACCGCGCCGGTTTCGCCCTCGCGGATCATCATGTCGTCGAGATCGCCGCGGTCGAGCGAGGTCAGCACGGTGACGGCGAGGATCTTCAGCCCGGCCTCGCCGCGGCCCCGCACCGCCGCGCGCACCACATGCGGGTCGCCGTGAACGGTGAGGAAATCGAGCCCGAAGCCGGCCAGCCCGCGCACCGCCGCCTCGACGGTGGCGCCGATGTCGAAGAGCTTCATGTCGAGGAAGACGCGGTGGCCCTGCTCCTTCAGCTCCATCGCCAGCGCCAGCCCGCCGCCGGTGAGCATGCCGAGGCCGATCTTGTAGAAGCCGACGCCGGGGCCGATGCGGCGCACCATCTCGGCGCCCTCATGGGCATTGGGCAGGTCGAGCGCGACGATCAGGCGGGGGTCTGGGACGGTCTCGGGCATCGGGGGCTCCTCCGGGCAGGGTCGCATCCTGATGCCAAGCCCGGCGCCGCGACACAAGGGCCTGGCGGGGCCGGGAGGGGCCGGGCCGCGGTTGATCCAGCGCAATGCAGGGTTGTGCGGCGCGGTGCAGGAACCGCTCGCGCGGGCCGTCCGTGCCCCGCAACGGAGACGACAGGGAACGAGGGACAGGATGCGAAACCTGCTTGGCGCGGCACTTGCGGCCGCCGTGTTCGTCGCTGCCGGAGAGGCCGGCGGCGCGGGAACCTCGCAAGACCCGGCGGCGGTGGCGCCGGGCGCGGTGGCGATGACCGGGGACGGGCGTGTCGAGATGCCGCTGACCGCCAGCCCGGGCGACGGCTATCGCGGCGTGCAGCTCTTCATCGACGAGGCCCGGACCGGCTGCACCAACTGCCACTTCAACGCCGATGTCGAGGGCACCGGCCAGTCCGGCAATGTCGGGCCGGTGCTGTCGCTGATCGGCGACCGGAACCCGGTGCCGCGGCTCCGCGCGATCCTGGTGAACGCCAGGGCGGTGTTCGGCCCGGACACGCCGATGCCGGCCTTCTACGTGCCCGACGAGGCCGGCGAGACCCTGCTCGGTGCGCAGGACATCGAGGATCTCGTTGCCTATCTGCATGAGCTGCAGGTGAATGCGCGCTAGCCCGTCAGGGCGCCGGGGCGTCGATGATGACCTCGACGCCGAAGCGCCCGGCCCGCCCGGGATGGATCTCGAGCCGCGGCCGGTAGCCGGCATAGGGCGCCGCGATGCCGAGCCGGGCCCGCCCGTCGGCGATCAGCCGGTCCAGTTCCTCGGCCCGCCGGGCCGCGGCGGCGTGCCGGCAGCGCGCCGGCGCGAGCCCGCGGCCGGGGCAGCGCCCGGCGAGCCCGGCCCGCCAGCCGCGCTGCGCCGCGCGGGCCTCGCCGAGAAAGCCCTCGAGCGCCGCCGGATCCGCCGCCTGCGCGCCCGCGCCGAAGCGCTCGAGATCCGCCTCGACGGCGTTCAGCAGCTGCTCCGTTGCAAGATCGATACAGGCGGCGCGGGCCGCGGCGAGCGCCTCCTGCCGGCAGGGCGCGGGGTCTGCCGCGGCGTCGCCCGCCCGCGCCATGCCGCCCGCCAGCAGGGCGCAGAGCGCGATCCCCGCCACCGTGATCCAGCCACCGTTCATCCGCCGCACCTCCGCGCCCGCGATCCGCGATGTCGCAAGCATGACGCCGATGGGTTGCAGAATTGTTGCCCATTGCACACATGGCATCTGTGGGTCGCCGGACGGGGCCCGCAGCAGTCAGAGGGACGCCATGGCGCGCCGCATCAGGGCGCCGGGCCGAACGCTCAAGAGGAGACCCCCGATGGATTTCGAGAAACTCACCGACCGCGCCCGCGGCTTCCTGCAGGCGGCCCAGACCATCGCGATGCGCGAGGGGCACCAGCGGCTGACCCCGCTCCATCTGCTGAAGGCGCTGCTCGACGATGACCAGGGCCTCGCGGCCAACCTGATCGGGCAGGCCGGCGGCGATGCCCGGGCGGCGCAGACCGGCGCCGATGCCGCCATCGCCAAGCTGCCGAAGGTCTCGGGCGGCGACGGCCAGCTCTATGTCGATGCGGCCCTCGCCCGCCTGCTCGACGAGGCGCAGCAGATCTCCACCAAGGCGGGGGACAGCTTCGTCTCGGCCGAGCGGCTGCTGATGGCGCTGGCGCTGGCCAAGGGCACCGATGCGGCGAAGATCCTCGCCAGCGCCGGGCTCACGCCGCAGGCGCTGGAGCAGGCCATCGCCGAGCTGCGCAAGGGCCGCACCGCCGACACCGCCTCGGCCGAGCAGGGCTATGACGCGCTGAAGAAATACGCCACCGACCTCACCGAGCGCGCCCGCGAGGGCCGGATCGACCCGGTGATCGGCCGCGACGAGGAAATCCGCCGCACCGTGCAGGTGCTGTCGCGCCGGACCAAGAACAACCCGGTGCTGATCGGCGAGCCCGGCGTCGGCAAGACCGCGATCGCCGAGGGCCTGGCGATCCGCATGGTGAACGGCGACGTGCCCGAGAGCCTGCGCGACAAGCGGCTGCTGGCGCTCGACATGGGCGCGCTGATCGCCGGCGCGAAATATCGCGGCGAGTTCGAGGAGCGGCTGAAGGCCGTGCTCTCGGAGATCCAGGCCGCGGCGGGCGGCGTCGTGCTGTTCATCGACGAGATGCACACCCTCGTCGGCGCCGGCAAGGCGGATGGCGCGATGGATGCCTCGAACCTGCTGAAGCCGGCGCTGGCCCGCGGCGAGCTGCACTGCATCGGCGCCACCACGCTCGACGAATACCGCAAGCATGTGGAGAAGGACGCGGCGCTGGCGCGGCGCTTCCAGCCGGTCTTCGTGCAGGAGCCGACGGTGCAGGACACGATCTCGATCCTGCGCGGCATCAAGGAGAAATACGAGGTGCACCACGGCGTGCGGATCTCCGATTCCGCGCTGGTCACCGCGGCCACGCTGTCCAGCCGCTACATCACCGACCGCTTCCTGCCGGACAAGGCGATCGACCTGATGGACGAGGCCGCCTCGCGCCTGCGCATGGAGGTGGACAGCAAGCCCGAGGAGCTCGACGCGCTCGACCGCGAGATCCTGCAGAAGCAGATCGAGGCCGAGGCGCTGAAGAAGGAGGAGGACGCGGCCTCGCGCGAGCGGCTCGCCCGGCTCGAGGCGGAGCTTGCCGATCTCACCCAGGAATCGGCCACGCTGACCGCGCGCTGGCAGGCCGAGAAGGACAAGCTCGGCCAGGCCCGCGCGCTCAAGGAGCAGCTCGACGAGGCGCGCAGCCAGCTCGAGATCGCCAAGCGCCAGGGCGACCTCGCCAAGGCCGGCGAGATCTCCTACGGCGTGATCCCCGAGCTCGAGCGCAAGCTCGCCGAGGCCGAGGCGGCGGAGGCGCAGACCGCCGGCGGCGTGATGGTCGAGGAGGCGGTGACGCCCGAGCACATCGCCGGCGTGGTCAGCCGCTGGACCGGCGTGCCGGTGGACAAGATGCTGGAGGGCGAGCGCGACAAGCTGCTGCGCATGGAGGAGGTGATCGGCGCCCGCGTGATCGGCCAGGCCGCCGCGGTGCAGGCGGTCTCCAACGCGGTGCGCCGCGCCCGGGCCGGGCTCTCCGACCCGAACCGGCCGATGGGCTCGTTCCTGTTCCTCGGCCCGACCGGCGTCGGCAAGACCGAGCTGACCAAGGCGCTCGCCGAGTTCCTGTTCGACGACGACCAGGCGCTGCTGCGCATCGACATGAGCGAGTTCATGGAGAAGCACTCGGTGGCCCGGCTGATCGGCGCGCCGCCGGGCTATGTCGGCTACGAGGAGGGCGGCAAGCTCACCGAGGCGGTGCGGCGCCGGCCCTATCAGGTGGTGCTGTTCGACGAGATCGAGAAGGCGCATCCGGACGTGTTCAACGTGCTGCTGCAGGTGCTCGACGAGGGCCGCCTGACCGACGGGCACGGGCGCACGGTGGATTTCCGCAACACGCTGATCATCCTGACCTCGAACCTCGGCGCGGAGTTCCTGACCGCGCTGCCGGACGGCGCCCGGGCCTCGGCCGCCGAGCCGCAGGTGATGGAGCTGGTGCGCGCCAGCTTCCGGCCGGAATTCCTCAACCGGCTGGACGAGATCATCCTGTTCGAGCGGCTCACCCGCGGGCACATGGCCGGCATCGTGGCGATCCAGCTGGCGCAGCTCTCGGCCCGGCTGGAGCCGCGCAAGATCGCGCTCGAGCTCGACGACAGCGCCACCGAATGGCTTTCGGAGAAGGGTTACGACCCGGTCTATGGCGCGCGGCCGCTGAAGCGGGTGATCCAGAAGGCGCTCGCCGACCCGCTCGCCGAGCTGCTGCTCTCGGGCCGGGTGAAGGATGGCGAGACGCTCGCCGTCACCGCCGGGGCCGACGGGCTCCTGCTCGGCGACTACACCGTGGGTGCCGAGCGCGACGCCGGCGAGACGGTGCACTGACAGCAGCAGGCATCGCGGGCGCGGAAGCTTCCGTGCCCGCGGGCCGTCCGGTCATCCGTCACGCATCGTCGGCGGTCACTCGCGGAACAGCAACGGCGCCTGCGGCCTCGGAATGCTGTCGAAGCTGTCTTCCAGCGTTTCGTTGCTGCTGTCGACCGCGGTCACCACGCCGTCCTCGTAGACGGCATAGACGACCGCCAGGCTGAGCAGCATCATGCTGGCCGTCAGCGCCACCCAGTCGACGGTCGCGACGCCACTCTCATCGCGCAGGAAGCTGCGCATGGTCATGTCCGCAATCATAGTGGGCCTCCTACCTAAACGACAACACTCTCACTCCGGGACAACGGTCCCGATCACCCACCACGGGTGCCATCATACCCTGAAAGACGGGCATCTGTCCGCGTGAAGCGTTGAAATTCCAGACATTTTGCAGTGTGCAAGAGTCGTTCCGCCAGATCTTCGATCCGGCCCGTCATACACGCGGAACGGGAAAACTCATTGCCGGAGGGAGCTTTCGGAACTTATCGGATCCAGAACATGACCTGCCAGCAGCGCCCGGTGGGTATTGATTCGTTACTCGCCAATAACGTGTATGTATCATCTCTACACATCTTCTGATTTATTCCGGTACCCTGAATGCAACCGAATCCCGGCCAGAGTTGGGCACAAACCGGGAAATTCCGTGGCCGTCAGCGTCACGAGATCGCCTCTTCCATCGCCGCGCGGAGGGACTAGGTTCGCAGGTGCGAGATGATTGCCGCGCGAGGGGAACACCAGATGAGCAAGTTCGGACTGAGCCAGCCGGTCCGCCGGGTCGAGGATCTGCGCTTCCTGACCGGGGCGGGGCGCTATGTCGACGACATCGCGCCGGCCGGCGCCCTGCATGCGGTCTTCGTGCGCAGCCCCGTCGCCCATGCCGTGATCGCCGGGCTCGATATCGCCGAGGCCGCGGCGATGCCCGGTGTGCGCCTGGTGATGAGCGCCGCCGAGCTCGAGGAGACGGTGCGCAACGACATGCCCGGCGGGCGCATCCCCAACCGCGACGGCTCGGTCTCGGTCCGCCCGAAGCGCCCGATGCTGGCGCGCGAGCGGGTGCGCCATGTCGGCGAGGCGGTGGCGGTGGTGGTGGCCGGAACCCTGGCCGAGGCGCACGACGCCGCCGAGGCGGTGACCGTCGATTATGACAGCCTGCCCGCGGTGACCGACGCCGCCGCGGCGCTCGCCGGCGACGGCGCGCCGCTGCACGAGAAGGCGCCCGGCAATCTCTGCTATGACTGGGGGATCGGCGACGAGGCCGCCACCGATGCCGCGCTGGCCGCCGCGGCGCACCGGGTGACGCTCGATCTCGTCAACAACCGCGTCGTCGCCAACCCGCTGGAGACGCGGGCCTGCATCGCCGAATGGGCCGACGATCACCTCACCCTCACCTTCAACGGGCAGGGGGTCTGGGACCTGCGCGACCACGCCGCCAGGGCGCTCGGCCTCGACAGGGCGCAGGTCACCGTGCGCACGCCCGATGTCGGCGGCGGCTTCGGCATGAAGGCCTTCATCCACCCGGAATACGTGGTCTGCGCCGAGGCCGCCCGCCGGCTCGGCACCCCGGTGAAATGGACCGCCGACCGCTCCGAGGGCTTCCTCGCCGATGTCGGCGGGCGCGACCAGAGGGCCGAGCTGGTGGCCGGCTTCGATGCCTATCACCGGCTGGTGGCGATGAAGGTCCGCACCGTCGCCAATCTCGGCGCCTATTGCAGCCAGGCCGGGGTCTTCATCGCCTCGCAGCTCGCGAGCCGGGTGCTGACCGGGGTCTATGACCTGCAGACCGCCTTCTTCGGGGTCAGGGGCGCCTTCACCAACACCACCCCGGTGGACGCCTATCGCGGCGCCGGGCGGCCGGAGGCGCAGTATCAGCTCGAGCGGCTGATCGACAAGTCTGCCCGCGTGCTCGGGGTCGATCCGGTGGCGCTGCGGCGGAAGAACTTCATCCGGCCGGAGCAGTTCCCCTACCGGACCATCGTCGACGAGACCTACGATGTCGGCGATTTCGGGCGGGTGCTCGACCGCGCGCTGGCCGAGGCCGACCATGCCGGCTTTGCCGCCCGGCGCGCCGCCAGCGAGGCGGCCGGGAAATATCGCGGCCTCGGGCTCTGCTGTTACATCGAATCGATCCTCGGCGCGCCGGACGAGATCGCCCGCATCGCCTTCGCCGAGGATGGCGGGGTGGATCTCTATGTCGGCACCCAGTCGAACGGGCAGGGGCACGAGACGGTCTACCGGCAGTTCCTGCACGCGCGCACCGGCATCCCCTTCGAGAAGATCCGCGTGGTGCAGGGCGACACGAGCCTGATCGCCAAGGGCGGCGGCACCGGCGGCTCGCGCTCGGTCACCACCCAGGGCACCGCGATCAACGGCGCCTCGGATGCGCTGATCGAGAAGCTGAAGCCGCTCGCCGAGGCCGAGCTCGAGGTCTCCGGCGGCGATCTCGTCTGGGAGGCGGGGGCCTGGCGCGTCGCCGGCACCGACCGGGCGGTGGACCTGATGCGCCTCGCGGCCAGGGGCCGCGCCGAGGGCCGGCACGACCTGCTCACCCAGGAGACCGGCACCGAGCTGCCCGGCCGCTCCTTCCCCAATGGCTGCCACATCGCCGAGGTCGAGATCGACCCGGAGACCGGCGTCACCGCCTGCGTGAAATACACCGTGGTCGACGATTTCGGCGTGCTGATGAACCCGATGCTGGCCGAGGGGCAGGTGCATGGCGGGGTGGTGCAGGGCATCGGCCAGGCGCTCGCCGAGCATGTGGTGTTCGACGAGGACGGCCAGCTGCTCTCCGCCACCTTCATGGATTACGCGCTGCCGCGCGCCGCGGATGTGCCCTGGATGCCGTTCCACCACGAGGGCACGCCCTCCACCGCCAACGCCATCGGCATGAAGGGCTGCGGCGAGGCCGGCACCGTGGGCGCGCTGGCGGCGGTGATGAACGCCTGCCTCGACGCGCTCTGGGACCGCGGCGTGCGCCAGGTCGACATGCCGATGACCCCGGCGCGGGTCTGGTCGATGCTGAACGCCCAGGCCGAGGCCGCCGGATGACCCTTTGGGCTGGCGCTCGGCGCGCGGTCCGCTAGCCTGCGCGCGAGGCGTTCGGGCGCCGACTCAGGCGGGGAGGGAGACGAGATGCGGAAGATCCAGACCCAGGGGGTGCATCACATCACCTTCAACGGCGCCGACCGGCAGAGCACCATCGACTTCTGGGAGGGCGTGCTCGGCATGCCCTTCATCTTCGAGCAGCCCAATCTCGACGCGCCGCAGATCAACCATCTCTATTTCGACCCCGGCGACGGCCGGCTGATCACCGTGTTCACCGAGGAGAGCCGCAAGCCCGGCGGGCGGGTGGTGGACCAGGTCGGCTCGATGCACCACATCGCCTTCACCGTGAGCCTCGCGAGCTGGCGCCAGGCGCTGCTGCGGCTCAAGGAGGCGGATATCGCCAATTCCGGCCCGGTGGACCGGGGCTTCATGCACTCGATCTATTTCCGCGACCCCTGCGGGCAGCTGATCGAGCTGGCCTGCTACAAGTTCGACCCGCCCGAGGGCGCGACCCATGCCGAGGTGCTCCGCCTCGCCCATGACCTGCGCATCATGCGGGGGGCGAAGAACATCGAGGAGGAAGACCTCGCCGACGCCATCGAGGCGATCACCGCGCGGCGCGGGCTCAGCCTCTCGGCGGACGACTGACGCGGCCGGCCGAAAAAATTCCTCTCCAAGTCTTGAAATCCCCTCTGCAAATCACGTGGTGGGGAAAATCCGGTTGTTCTGTAAAAACGCGATAGCATCTGAAAACAAACCCGCGCAGTTTGCGAAATAGCCCGCCTGCCTCCGGTATCGCTTCGGTCATGCACCGAGACACAACGATGTTGCCGGAGGAAAAGAGAGATGGGACATAACCCCTTCGCCCGCCAGATGGCGGCCGACGAGCGGGTGCTCAGCCGCCAGATCGGACAGGACCTGACCCGTGCCCTGCGCGCCTCGCGCGTGCAGCGCCGCGCCGATGCCGCGACCACCAGCACCACCCGCCGCCCGCCCCGCGAGGTCACCCGCATCTTCGAGGAGGCGCTGGCGCGCGAGATCCGCGGCGTGGCCCGCGCCAACCGCTCGATCACCATCGACACCTGCATCTGCTACGCGCTGCAGCGCAGCTCCTGGCAGGCCACGGTGAACGCCGTCGTGCGCTACCGCACCCAGTCCCGCGGCGGCGTCAGCCACACCCTGGCGCAGGGCGACACGCTCTGGACCGTCGCCGAGCGCTACTACGGCCACGGCGCCTACTGGTCGGCGATCGCCGACGAGAACCCGCGCGCGCTGAACAGCCGCCAGCAGTTCCTGATGTGCGGCGCGATCCTGCGCATCCCGCGCATCGACGTGGTGCCGGAGATCCGCGACGTGCCGAGCCTGGCGCGCCAGGCCCGCCCGCCGCGGGAGGCGCAGCGCCCGGCCCGCACGCCGGAGCTGCCGTTCCCGGAGATCCAGTGCACCATGCAGCACAGCCGCCCGGTCACCCTCGGGCCGGTCTGCATGGGCGGCGTGACGGTGGAGGTCACCATCGAGCCGAGCGGCAGCCTCGTGGTGAACCGGCCCGGCACCGTGCCGGCGCGCTTCGACTGCCGCCGCTACCGCGCGCAGGTGCAGGCCGAGATCGGCCGCATCACCGCCGCCTTCCGGATTTCCAGCTTCACCACCGGGCGCTTCACCATCTCCAACCGCCTGCTCGGCGGGCGCTACACGGTGGCGCTCAATCTCGACACCGACGGCAGCTTCGGCTTCAGCATCTCGGAGCGCCGCAGCGAGACCACGATCCGCGGCTACCGGGTGACCACCAGCATCGGCTTCGAGGTCACGATCCGGGTCACCAGCACCTGCGGCCAGCCGGTCGGGGCGCCCTCCGCCGAGGGCGTGCGGCGCACCCAGGGCGCGCGCTCGCGCGGGCGCAACACCGCCGCCGATCTCGCCGAAGCCGGGGCCTGGACGGCGGCGGCCGGGGCCGCGGCGGCGCTCGGCCGGGTTCTCCTGGAATTCGCCGGCCGCGCGCTCAGCTTCGCGACGATGCCGATCATCATCATCCTGCCGCCGGGGATGAACGAGCAGGGCGGGCCGATCGCCTGACCGGCCGGGCGCGCCGGCTCAGCGGCTCTCGAGCTGCTCGAGGATCGCCTGCAGCCGGCGGATCGAGCCCTGCACCCGCGCCCGGTCCTCCTCCGAGAGGGCAGGGCGCGCCGGCGCCCGCCCGCGCTCCGCGCCGGTCTCGCCGGTCTCCCCGTCGTCATCCGCCATGGCTGCCTCGGCCTTCAGGGTGGGCACGGCGGCCCCGAGCCGCGCCTTCAGCGCCGCCAGCCGCTCCGGCGCGTCCTCCGGCAGGCCGGGCGCGGGCACCTCGCCCGCCTCCAGCCGGCCGCGCGCCACCACCGCCTTGGTTCCCTGCTCGCGCAGGATCTTCTGGGCGCCCTTGATGGTCAGCCCGTCGTCGTAGAGCAGCGCCTTGATGCCGCGCAGCAGCGCCACGTGGTCGGGCCGGTAGAGCCGCCGCCCGCCATTGCGCTTCATCGGCTTGACCTGGACGAAGCGGGTCTCCCAGAAGCGCAGCACGTGCTGCGGCACGCCGAGATCGTCGGCCACCTCGGAGATCGTGCGGAAGGCCTCCGCGGACTTGCCGCCGGCCGGTCGGCCCCGGGCGGGGGGTGTCGCCATCAGCCGGCCCCTCCGTCCGCACCCGAATTGCCGCTGTTCACGCGCTCCTTCATGATGTGCGAGGGCCGGAACACCAGCACCCGGCGCGGCCCGATGGGCACCTCCTCGCCGGTCTTGGGGTTGCGGCCCATGCGCGGACCCTTCTCGCGCACGGTGAAGGTGCCGAAGGAGGAAATCTTGACATTCTCGCCGCGCACCAGCGCGTCGGAGATGCGGCCGAGAATGGTCTCCACGAGCTGCGCGGATTCGCTTCTCGACAGGCCCACCTCGCGGTAGACCGCCTCGCTCAGATCGGCGCGTGTCGCGGTGTTGCCGGTCATTCCGAACCATCCCCTGAACGAGATCACAAAGGTACCACAGTTCTGAAAAGCTAATGGAATCACGAAGAAAGAGTCAATCTTTACGACGACCCATCCATTCCGGAGCGGGCCTGTCGGCAGCGCTGCGGCGCCGTCAGTTCGGGCAGGATCGGGGGAACGGGGGGGCCGCGGCGCGGCGCCGGATCACCAGCGCAGCAGCGCCGATCCCCAGGCCAGGCCGCCGCCGATGCCCTCCATCAGCAGCAGGTGCCCGGGCTTGATTCGCCCGTCCGCGACGGCGGTGGAGAGCGCCAGCGGGATCGAGGCGGCGGAGGTGTTGCCATGGTCCTGCACCGTCACCACCACCTTGCTCATCGGCAGGCCGGCCTTCTTGGCGGTGCTCTCGATGATCCGCAGGTTGGCCTGGTGCGGCACCATCCAGTCGAGCTCGCCGCCTTCGACCCCGGCCTTCGCCATCACCTCCTCGGCGACCTCGGCGAGCTTGACCACGGCGTGGCGGAAGACCTCCTTGCCCTCCATCCGGAGATGGCCGGCAAGGCCGGTGGTCGAGGGCCCGCCCGAGACGTAGAGGATGCGGTTGTGCGCGCCGTCGGAATGCAGGCAGGTGGCGAGCACGGCGCGGTCGGCCGCGGTGCCGGTGCCCTCGGCGGCCTCGAGGATCACCGCCCCGGCGCCGTCGCCGAACAGCACGCAGGTGCTGCGGTCGTCCCAGTCGAGAATGCGCGAGAAGGTCTCCGCGCCGATCACCATGACCCGCTTCGCCTGGCCCGAGAGGATCAGCCCGTTGGCATTGGCCAGCGCATAGATGAAGCCCGCGCAGACCGCCTGGATGTCGAAGGCGAAGCCGTTCGGCATGCCGATGCCGTACTGCACCCGGGTCGCGGTGGAGGGGAAGGTCTGGTCCGGCGTCGCGGTGGCGACCACCAGCGCATCGAGGCTCGAGGCGGTGAGCCCGGCATTGGCCAGCGCGGCACGGGCGGCGGCGATGGCGAGGTCGGAGGTCTTCTCGCCCTCGGCCGCGATGTGCCGGCGGCGGATACCGGTGCGGGTGCGGATCCACTCGTCGGAGGTGTCGATCCGCCGGGCCAGTTCCTCGTTCGTGACGACGCGCTCGGGCAGATAGTGCCCGCAACCGATTGCCCGCGCCCTCACCTGACCCATGCCGTCACGCTCCCACATCGTCGTTTTGGGGCCCGCCGGGCCCGGTCGCCCGTCTGATATCGAGCTTTCCCAGTTGCTTGGCAACCCGTTGCGTAAACTCTGTCTCGGCCATCTGCGCCGCGAGCTCGATCGCCGAGACGAAGCCGACCGCATCCGCCCCGCCATGGCTCTTCACCACGGTGCCGCGCAGGCCGAGGAAAACCCCGCCATTGACCCGCCGCGGATCGATCCGCTGGCGCAGCCGCATCAGCGTGGTGACGGCGAACATCGAGGCGAAGCGGGTCAGCCAGCTGTGCCGGAACGCGCTGGTCAGCGTCTGCCGGACGAACCCCGCCGTGCCCTCGCCGGTCTTCAGCGCGATGTTGCCGGTGAACCCGTCGGTCACCACCACGTCCACCCGGTTGCCGGAGAGGTCGGTGCCCTCGACGAAGCCGTGATAGGCGAAGCGCCCGGTGCGGGTCGCGGCATCGGAGATCAGCGCCGCGGTCTCGCGCAGGCGGTCCGGGCCCTTGGTCTCCTCGGTGCCGATGTTCAGGAGGCCGACCCGCGGCGCGTCGACGCCGAAGGAGATCCGGGCATATTCCGCGCCCATCAGCGCGTATTGCGCGAGATGCGCGGGCTCGGCGCTCAGATTGGCGCCGACATCGAGCGCGATGGTGTAGCCCTCGGGCCGTGCCGCCGGCCAGTGCACCGCGATGGCGGGGCGCGCCACACCGGGCGCGCGCCGCAGGATCAGCACCGCCATCGCGAGCAGCGTGCCGGTGTTGCCGGCGGAGACGGCAACCGCCGCCTCGCCGCGCGAGACCGCCTCGAGGCATTGCCACATGGAGGTGTCGCGCCGGTCGCGCAGCGAGCGCGTCGGCGGGTCGTCCATGCGCACGAGGCCTGGGCAGTCGCGCAGCTCGTAGCGGCCGACAAGCGCGCTCCGGCGCCGGAGCAGGGGCTCCAGCTCCTCGGCGCGGCCATGCAGCAGGAAACGCAGGCCCGAGCGCTTGCGCGCAACCCGGTCCAGCGCGCCGATCAGCGGAGCAGGACCGCGGTCGCCGCCCATCGCGTCGATCGAGAGCACCGTCTCGGGAGCCATTCGTAATCCTCCAGGCGCCGCCGCAGGCCGCGGCGGCGGCCCGGCCTCAGCTGTCGTCGTCCAGATCCAGATCCTGGGCGACGTTCACAACCTCGCGGCCGGCATAGTAGCCGCAGGACCCGCAGACATGGTGCGGCAGCTTCAGCTCGCCGCAGTTCGGGCATTCGTTGCTCGACACCGCGGTCAGGGAATCATGGCTGCGGCGCATATTGCGTTTCGAGCGCGTGACCCGGTTTTGTTGGACAGCCATGCTCTCCTCCAGCTCTTCTTCTCTGCGCGGCGGGGATTGGCGGCGCTGGCGCATCCGCCCGCCTCACCCGGTCCGCCCTGTGGGAAACGAGACGCGGACAATACCCCTTTTTGCCTCGCAGGCAAGCCCCCGCCGGGCGATTTTCCGCGGCCCCCGAAAGCGCCCCGGCCGGCGCCTCAGCCGCCGCCGCTCTCGAGCTTGCGCTTGAGCGCCTCGAGCCCGGCGAAGGGGCGCATCGCCTCGTCGGTCAGCGGCGCGGTACCGGGCGGGCCGACGACCATCCGGCCGAGCTCGGCGCCCTCGGCGCGGGGATAGGGCTCGATGGCCAGCGCCAGCGCCTCGGCCAGCGTCTCGACCAGGTCGATCCGGTCGGCGAAGCGGTCCGGCGCGTCGTCGTCCACCTCGGTCTCCTCGGCGGCATCGGGCGTCGCGCCGTCGGCCCGCGGCAGGTAGCGCCGCTCGACCGGCTGGTCGACATGGGCGCGCACCGGCTCCAGGGTGATCACGCAGGCCTGTTCGACCTCCGCGGCGAGCTGCCCCTCGAAGCGCCAGCCGGCCTCCTGCCAGGGCACCATGCGGCCGGTGAGCCGGACCCCGGCAAGCGCCACCACGTCGAGGAACCGCGCCAGCGCGGCGTTCTCCTCGTCGGTCGGCACCAGCTCCACCGGCGTCTCCCGGTCGCGGCTCAGCCGCGCCACCATCACCGGGTGATGGAAGGGCAGCGGCAAGGTGTCGGCATCGGTCATCGCAGTCGGCTCCCGTCGTCGGTATCGAGGGCAGCGAAATCCGGGGCGGCAGGCCCCGTGGCGGCAGGCCGCATCGCGCAGGCCCCCAGTCTTGCAGCCCGTGGGCCCTCAATGTAAGGGGTGAACAGGCGGCTGGGGAGACGATGCGTGATGAAAAATCGGAGTTCGGCGGGCATCGCCCTGATCCTGGTGGCCGGCCTCGCGGCCTGCGCCCCGCATATGCGCACCCATGGCTACGTGCCGATCCCGGAGGCGCTGGCGCGGATCGAGCCGGGGCTCGACACCCGCAGCTCGGTGCAGGCCAAGATCGGCCGGCCCTCGGCCAGCGGCGCCTTCGACGAGACCGGCTGGTATTATGTCTCGACCGTGGTCGAGCACTACACCTTCTACGAGCCCAAGGTGATCGACCGCACGGTGATCGCCGTCACCTTCGACGAGAACGACGTCGTGGAGGCGGTGGACCGCTTCGGGCTGCAGGACGGGCGGCTGGTCGACCTCACCACCCGCACCACGCCGACCTATGGCCGCCAGCTCACCGTGATCGAGCAGATCGTGAGCAACCTCGGCAACGTCAACGCGGGCGACGTGTTCAGCGACGAGGACTGATCGCCGCGGCTCCCCGCGGCGCGCGCGGGCGGCGGGCCGGGCAGGGCGCCCGGCCGGCGGCCGCGGCTCAGCCCGGCCCCGGCCCGCGCGGATCGAGCGCCCCGGGACGCGCCTCGCGGGCCATGTGATCGAGCACGCCATTGACGAACTTGGCTTCGCGGCCTTCCTCGAAAAACGCTTTCGCCACATCGAGATATTCGCCGATCGTGACCTTGGGCGGGATGTCCGGCCGGGCGATCAGCTCGTGCCCGGCGGCGCGGAACACCGCGCGCAGGGTCGGGTCGATCCGGCCGAGCGGCCAGCGCGCCACCAGCGCCTTGTCGGTGAGCTTGTCGATCTGGCTCTGGCGCTCGACGACGCCGGACAGGATGTCGCGGAACAGCGCGAGATCGGCATCGTGATACTGCGCGCCCTCGATCTCGGCGCCGAGGCGGTGGGTCTCGAACTCCTGGCGCACGGCGCGCCAGTTCGCCCCGGAGACCTCCATCTGGTAGAGCGCCTGCACCGCGGCGAGGCGGGCGGCGGAGCGGGCGAGCCGCCCGCGGCTCTGGGTCCGGTCGGCCATCACGCGGTCCTCGACAGCCCGGTGGCGGCGACGAAGATCTCGTCCTCGCCGCGCAGCGGACCGGGGCCCGGGCCGAAGCGCCGCGCCAGCGCCGCCAGGTGCAGCGCCGCGGCGGCGGCCCCGCCGCCCTTGTCCTGCCGCGCCGGATCGGCGCGCTCCTCGGCCTGGGCCAGCGTCTCGCAGGTCAGGATGCCGTTGCCGATGCAGAGCCCGCGGCCGATGCCGAGCAGGGTGATGCCGCGGGCGCTCTCCTCGCAGACGGTCTCGTAATGGGTGGTCTCGCCGCGGATCACGCAGCCGAGCGCGACATAGGCGTCGAAGCGCCCGCTGTCCGCCGCCAGGCGGATCGCCGGCGGGATCTCCAGCGCGCCGGGCACGCGGATCTCCTCGACCTCGGCGCCGGCCGCCTGCAGCACCGCGCGGGCGCCGGCGAGCTGGCCCGCGGCGATCCCGTCATAATAGGGCGCGATCACCACCAGCACCCGCGGCGCCGGGTCGAATGCGGGCAGCGCCAGCCCCCCGGCTTCCTCACGCGTCGCCATCGTGGCTCCCTCCATTGATCGGCTGCGAATCGACGATCTCGATGCCGTAGCCCTCGAGGCCGACCACCTTGGGCGTCGGCGAATTGGTCAGCAGCACCAGCCGCGAGACCCCCAGATTGGAGAGGATCTGCGCGCCGAGCCCGTATTGCCGGAGCTCCTTCGGCGCGATGCCGCGGGCGCGCAGCCGGTCGGAGATCGCGGTCGGCGAGGGGTCGCGCAGCAGCACCACGACGCCGCGGCCCGCCTCGGCGATGCGGCGCATCGCATCGGGCACCTGCTGCCAGCGCCCGGGGTTGAGCGCCACCACGTCCTCGAGCGGGTCGAGCACGTGCATCCGGGTCAGCACCGGCTCGTCGGTCGAGAGATCGCCCTTGAACACGGCATAGTGCTCGTGCCCGTCCGGCGTGTCGCGGAACACCCGCAGGCCCCAGCGCCCGCCGATCACGCTGTCGATCTCGGCGTTGTCGACCTCCTGCACCAGGTTGTCGTGGCGCCGGCGATAGGCGATCAGGTCGGAGATCGTGCCGATCTTGAGATTGTGCCGCTGCGCGAAGGCGACGAGATCGGGCAGCCGCGCCATCGAGCCGTCGTCCTTCATCACCTCGCAGATCACGCCGGAGGGGTTGACCCCGGCCAGCCGCGCCAGGTCGACCGCCGCCTCGGTATGCCCGGCGCGCACCAGCACGCCGCCCTCGCGGGCGCGCAGCGGGAACACATGGCCCGGCGTCGCGATGTCGGCAGCGGTCGAGCGCGGGTCGATCGCCACCGCGATGGTGCGCGCCCGGTCATGCGCCGAGATGCCGGTGGTGACCCCCTCGCGCGCCTCGATCGAGACGGTGAAGGCGGTCTCGTGGCGGGACTGGTTCGACTGCGCCATCATCGGCAGGCCGAGCCCGTCGAGCATCCGGCCCTCCATGGCCAGGCAGATCAGCCCGCGGCCATGCGTCGCCATGAAGTTGATCACGTCCGGCGTCGCCATCTGGGCCGGGATCACCAGATCGCCCTCGTTCTCCCGGTCCTCGTGATCGACGAGGATCACCATGCGCCCGTTGCGCGCCTCCTCGATGATCTCGGAGACACTGGAGATCACATCGCTGAATTCGGTCCGGTCGCTCATGCGCTTCCCCCAATGCTTCGCCTGCCAGATAACCCGGTGCAGGGGGGAATGCCAGTCCGGGCGTCCGGCGAAAGGCCGCTTTGCACGCGCTGCGGAGCCGCGGCGGAGGGCCTCAGCCCGCCGCCCCGAGCCGCGCGACATAGCGCGCCAGAACGTCGATCTCGAAATTGAGCCTGGTGCCCGCCGCGGCCCCCGCCAGCGTCGTCACCGCCCAGGTATGCGGGATGATGTTGACGCCGAAGCGGGTGCCCCCGGCGCCGTCCTCGACCTCGTTGACGGTCAGCGAGATGCCGTCGAGCGCCACCGAGCCCTTGGCCGCGACGAAGCGGCCGAAGCCGGCCGGTGCCGCCACCGTCAGCCGGTGCGAGCCGCCCTCCGGCGCCACCGCGACGATCTCCGCCACGCCGTCGACATGGCCCGAGACGATGTGCCCGCCGAGCTCGTCGCCGACCCTGAGCGAGGGCTCGAGATTGACCCGCGAGCCTGCCGCCCAGCCGCCCAGCGTGGTGCGCGCGCAGGTCTCCGCCGAGACGTCGACGGCAAACCACGGGCCGTCCGCGTCGCGCCCGGTCTCCACCGCGGTGAGGCAGACGCCGGAACAGGCGATCGAGGCGCCGATGGCGATCGCATCGGGGTCCCAGTCGCAGCCGATCACGATCCGCCGGTCGCCGTCGACGCGCACCTCGCGCACGGTGCCGACCGCGCGCACGAGCCCTGTGAACATGGTTCGCTCTCCCTTTCCGCTCCCTGCGCATCTAGGGCGCCGGGGGGCGGCGGCACAAGCCCGCCCGGCCGGCGCCTCAGTCGCGGACCCAGCGCGAGAGCGTGTCGGCGCCGATCCGCTCGTGCGCGACCAGCCGGAAGCGCGGCGCCTCGGCCAGCCGTTCGAACCCCAGCGGGCCGAGGCAGCCATGCCCCTCGGCCCCGATCGCGAGCCCGGCCTGGAACAGCGCGATCTCGTCGACCAGCCCGGCCGCCACCAGCGCCGCGGCGAGCCGGCCGCCGCCCTCCGCCAGCACCCGGGTGATGCCGCGCTCGGCGAGCCGCGCGAGCCCGGTGGCGAGGTCGAGCCGCTCGGCGCCGTCCACCGGCACCGGCAGCAGCACCGCGCCGGCCCCGGTCAGCCGCTCCGCCGCCGCGGCCGCGGCGTCGGGCCCGTGCAGCAGCCAGAGCGGCAGCGCGCCCGCCGTCGCCGCCAGCCGGCTCCCGGCCGGCAGCGCGAGCCGGGCATCCGCCACCACCCGCACCGGCTGCGGCGGCGCCGCGCCGAAGCCGCGGACATCGAGCATCGGATCGTCCGCCAGCGCGGTGCCGATGCCGACCAGCACCGCATCCGCCTCGGCGCGCATCAGGTGCACCCGGCGCCGCGCCGCCGCGCCGGTGATCCAGCGGCTCTCGCCCGAGGCCATGGCGATGCGCCCGTCGAGCGAGGTCGCGAGCTTGAGCACCAGCCGCGGCCGCCCGCGCTCGTGCCGCGACAGGAACCCGGCATTGATCGCCCGCGCCTCGGCCGCCATCAGCCCGACCTCGACCGCGACCCCCGCCGCGCGCAGCCGCGCGAAGCCGGCGCCGGAGACCCGCGGGTCCGGGTCCTCGATCGGGCAGACCAGCCGCGCGATGCCGGCGCGCACCAGCGCATCGGCGCAGGGCGGGGTCAGCCCGTGATGCGCGCAGGGCTCCAGCGTGACATAGGCGGTGGCGCCGCGCGCCGCGCCCGGCCCGAAGCGCGCCTCGGCCTGCGCCAGCGCCACCGTCTCGGCATGCGGCCGGCCGCCGGGGGTGGTGACGCCGCGGCCGAGCAGCACGCCGCCGCGCACGATCAGCGCGCCGACCGAGGGGTTGGGCGCCACCTGGCCGAGGCCGCGCCGCGCCAAAGCGAGGCCCGCGCGCATCCAGCGCGCGTCCTGTGCGGCTCCCGCTGTCATGGTTCAGCCTTCGGCCGGATCCGGCTCGGGGGTCTTCGCGGCCGCGTCGGGGCGAAGCTCCGAGACGAAATCCTCGAAATCCGAAACCTCCTGGAAGTTCTTGTAGACGCTGGCAAAGCGCACATAGGCCACGGTGTCGATGCGGGCCAGGCTCTCCATCACGATCTCGCCGATGGTGTCGGAGGGAATGTCGGTGTCGCCGAGGCTCTCGAGCCGGCGCACGATGCCGTTGATCATCTGGTCGACGCGCTCGGGCTCCACCGGGCGCTTGCGCAGCGAGATGCGGATCGAGCGGGCCAGCTTGTCGCGGTCGAACTCCTCGCGCCGGCCGTTCTTCTTGACCACCACCAGATCGCGCAGCTGGACCCGCTCATAGGTGGTGAAACGCCCGCCGCAGGCCGGGCAGAGGCGGCGCCGGCGGATCGAGACGTGATCCTCGGCCGGCCGCGAATCCTTCACCTGGGTGTCGATGTTGCCGCAGAACGGGCAGCGCATGTCGCTCTCCACGAGGATCTGATCCCTAGCACTATAGGGCGCCTCCGAGCGATTGTGTAGCCCGCAGATCGCTCCCCCATATGTTGCAGTGCCGCGGAAGATCCGGGCAGCGGCGGCGCCGATGACGCGGCTGTCACAGGGTTGCGAGGCCGGCTGGCGACGCGGCGTCCGCCGGCTTACCCTCGGAGGGTCGCGGCAAGCCTCCCCGCCGCCGCGGCCGACCGCCCATCAGATGGAGAAACCGAGATGACCTTCCGCGCCGTCCTGCCGCTCGCCCTGGCCGCCGCCCTCGCCGCCGCCGGCCCCGCCCTTGCCGGAGCCGGCTCCGGCAGCTTCACCGGCCAGAGCAGCCATGTCACCTCCGGCTCGGTCGAGGTGGTCGAGACCGATGCCGGCTGGGAGATCCGGCTCGGCGCCGATTTCAGCTTCGACGGCGCGCCGGACCCGCGCGTCGCCTTCGGCAAGGGCGGCAAGTTTGCCGACGGCACCGATTTCGAGCCGCTGCGGCAGAACAGCGGCGCCCAGGTCTATGCGGTGCCGGCGGGCATCGACCCGGCCGAGTTCGACACCGTGGTGATCTGGTGCCGCAAGTTCTCGGTGCCGCTCGGCTACGCCGCGCTGGAGTGACGCCGCTCAGGCCTTGGCGGCCTGCGCCTCCAGCGCCTTGCGGACCTTGGGCCCGAGCTTCTTGACGATCTCCCTGGCGAGGTAGGCCGCGTCGGCAGGGAGCTTGCGCGGGTTGGCATCGGGCAGGGTGCCGTTGCTCTCGCTGCCGCTGGCGCGGATGATCCGCGGCCCCGGCTTGATCGTCATCGCCACGGCGATCTTCATGGTGATGGTCTTCTTGGCGGGGTCGTGCGCGATCTCGACGATCGTCACCTGCACGCCGAAGCCGGTCTCCGACTTCTTGACCGATTTCACCACCGCCAGCTTGCCGCCGGCCAGCGCCTTCGCCATGGCGGTGCACGCCGCCGCGACGGCGGCCTTGCCGGCCGCCTTGTCGAAGCTCTTGGTGACCGACACGCTGTCGATCGAGACGCGCGGCTTGTCGTCCTTGCCCATGTCGGCCTCCCCGTGTTTGCGGACCTCGCAGGCTGAGTGCCGGCGGCCCGCGAAACGGTTCAGCGGATCGCGCGATTCAGTGCGGCGGCAGGTCGAAGCGGCCGCGCAGCGTCATCTCGCCGAAGGGCGGCAGGGTGAAGACCAGCCCCTCGCCGGGCTCGAGGCGCTCGCCGGTCAGCGCCTCGATCACCGCGCCATGGGCGACCAGCAGCGCCGTCTCCGAGGCGCGCAGCCCGTCGAGATAGCCGAGCAGCGCCTCGGTCTGCTCCTCGCCGATCTCGCCGCTCTCCGGCGCGTCGAGCAGCGGCTGCTCGGTGAGCGGGCCGATCTTCATCAGCGCCGCCGCCTGGATGTTGCGGCAGAGCCGGCTGGTCAGGATCAGGTCGACATGGATGCCGGAGTTCTGGAACATCCGCCCGAAGGCCAGCGCCCGGTTGCGCCCGCGCCGGTCGAGCGCCGGGACATCGGCGCAGGCGGCGCGGCCGCGCTGCGGCAAGTCGCCGCCCGCGGGCGGCTCGGAGATCCGCAGCACCACATGGGTGTGGCGGTCCTCGATCATGTGCAGCACGCGGTAGTCGTAGGCGCCGGCGCGCGGCGCCGCCGCGAGCATCAGGGCGGCGATGCAGCCCGCGGCGAGGGCGGCGGCGAGGGCGGCGCCGGTGGGGCGGAGGGCACGCTTCATGGGGCTCAAGCTGCGCACGGGCGGGCGGAAGTCAAGCCGCCGCGGGTGCGGCGCCGTGCCGGAGCGCGCGCCGGCACCGGCTCACAGCGGCCGGAAGGCCTGCGCCGCGGCGCGTTCCGCCGCCGCCTCGCGCGCCGCCATGTCGCCCTCGCCGCCGATGATCGGCGCCACGGTCATCTCGAAGACCTCGCGGAACAGCCGGGCATTGACGGTGTTGACCGGCCCCGGCCCGGTCTGCCCGGGCACCCGCTGCAGCTCGATCAGCCAGGGCTCCAGCGTCTCGTCGAGCAGCATGTCGATGCCGATCAGCTTGGGCAGGTAGGCGCGCCCGCCGGCGGCCATCTCGTCGACCAGCCCGTCGGCGGCGATCAGCGCCACCGCCCGGCGCGCGGTCTCCTCGAGGCGCTGCCAGAGCGGCTCGGGATCGGGCGAGATGCGCTCGATGAAGGCCCGGAGCCCCCAGATCGAGCCGCGGTCCTCGACCTTCGGGTCGCGGTGGAAGAACAGCCCCTTGTGCCCGGTATGCGCCGCGGTGTTGGTGATGTGCATGTCGCGCCGCGCCAGCCAGCCCTCGCCGCGGGCATAGGGCGCCGGGGCGAAGCGCACCAGCCCGTCGCGCCAGAACCAGGCCCGCAGCGGGCTCGCCGAGGTGATCAGCACATAGGTGCGCAGGTGCCCCTTGCGCCCCTCGAAGAGATGCGGCCGGTCGACATACTGCTGCACCACGCCGTCGAAATCCGCGGGGATCGAGGCCGGGTCGTCGGTCAGGCTGATGCCCTGTCCGCCGAACAGATCGCCGGATTTCACGATCCAGACCGGGCCGCTGCGCCCGGCCGCGGCATCGCCCATCAGGCGCTCGCGCTCAGCCGGCAGCACGTAGCTCTCGGGCGTGCGCGGGCGGGCGGCGGGGTCCATGCGGGCGAGCGCGCCGGCCAGCCCGTCCTTGCGGCGCACGCGCTCCCAGCCCGGGCAGTCGCGCCGGTTGATCAGCTTGGAGATGGTGGAGGAGACCCAGACCGGGCGCTGGTCATAGAGCCGCCGGGCGGCATTGGCGGCATCGTCGGCGGCGGGCTCGTAGCCGAGATCGCGGTAGAGCCGCATCAGCGCGACCCAGGCGCGGGCCTGCACCCCGGGCTCGCCGCCGGCGCCGAGCGCCAGCGCGCCCTGCAGCACCTCGACCGCGGCGCCGTGCTCGCCGAGCGCGTGATGCGCCAGCCCGAGCAGCAGGTCGCCCTCCTGGCTGCGCGCGATGCGGCGGACCGCGGCGAGATCGTCGCGCACCCCGGCCATGTCGCCGGCGACGAAGCGCGCGAAGGACCGCGACAGGCGGAAATCCGCCCGCTCGGGCCAGCGCCGCAGCGCCGCCTCGGCGGTCGCCAGCGCCGCCCCGGCATCGCCGCGGCGCAGCTGGGTCTGGTGCAACGCGTTGTAGATCTTGGGGTTTTCCGGCGCCTCGGCGAGCAGCGCGGCAAGCCGGGCCTCGGCCTCCATGGTGTCGCTCTCGCGCAGATCCTCCGCCTCCTTGAGACGTGCCTCGATGCTGCTCATCGCCCTGTCCTCCGGTTGCCGCCGCTCGCCGTCCGGGGCCGGTGTATGCCTGCGGGGGCCGGGGCCGCAAGGGGCGAGGCGCCGGGCACCGGATCGGGCGCGGCCTCCCGCAGGCGGTGGGGGAGCGTGACCCCGCCACCGGGCGCACCGGCTGCCGGGGCGGGCGGGGCCTGCGGGAGGCCGCGCCGGCGCCGCCGGGCGGCCCCGTCCGGCCCATAGTGCGGGCCCCGGCCGGCCCGCGGGGCGGCCCCCGCCAGACCACGGGGCGGCCCCCCGGCCAGCCCGCGCGGCAGTCCCACAAGACGGCCCACAAGGGGCAGCCCCGGCCGGCCCGCCGGGCAGCCTCTGGACGACCTCTGTCCGGCCCACTGGCCGGCCGCCGGGCGGCGCGCCCCGCGCAGGTTCGCGCGAACCAAGGTTCGTGCCGGCGACGCTTCGGCACCGGACAATGGTTCCGCCGGCGAGGTTCGCCCGAACGGAAAGGGCCGGGGAGACGACCCCCGGCCCGAACCTCCGCACGAACCCCGTGCCGGCCTCCGCGCCGCCCCCGGCGCGCGCCGGCCGCGGCTCAGAGCGTCTCGTAGATCGGGAAGCGGTCGGTCAGCGTCTTGACCTTGGCCTTCACGCCGGCCTCGACCGCGCCGTTGCCGTCCTCGCCATTGGCGGCGAGCCCGTCGACCACCTCGACGATCAGCCGGGCGATCTCGCGGAACTCCGCCTCGCCGAAGCCGCGGGTGGTGCCGGCCGGCGAGCCGAGGCGCAGGCCCGAGGTCACCATCGGCGGCTCCGGGTCGAACGGGATGCCGTTCTTGTTGCAGGTGATGTGGGCGCGCAGCAGCGCCTGCTCGGCGGCGTTGCCCTTGACCCCCTTGGGCCGCAGGTCGACGAGGCAGAGATGGGTGTCGGTGCCGCCGGTGACGATGTCGAGCCCGCCCTTCATCAGCTCGTCGGCCAGCGCCTTGGCGTTCTGCACCACCTGGCCGATATAGGAGCGGTATTCCGGCCGCAGCGCCTCGCCGAAGGCCACCGCCTTGGCGGCGATCACATGCATCAGCGGCCCGCCCTGCAGCCCCGGGAACACCGCCGAGTTGATCTTCTTGGCCAGCGCCTCGTCATTGGTGAGGATGACGCCGCCGCGCGGCCCGCGCAGGGTCTTGTGCGTGGTCGAGGTCGCGACATGGGCGTGCTCGAGCGGGTTCGGGTGGTGGCCGGCCGCGACCAGGCCGGCGAAATGCGCCATGTCGACATGCAGGATGGCGCCGACCGAATCGGCGATCTCGCGGAACTTGCCGAAATCGATCTCGCGCGGGATCGCCGAGCCGCCGGCGATGATCAGCCCGGGCTTGTGCTCCTCGGCGAGCCTGGCGACCTGGTCGTAGTCGATCCGGCTGTCGGCCTGGGCGACGCCGTACTGCACCGCGTTGAACCACTTGCCCGAGAGGTTGGGCCGGGCGCCGTGGGTCAGGTGGCCGCCGCTGGCCAGGTCCATGCCGAGGATCGTGGTGCCCGGCTTGATCGTGGCCAGCATCACCGCCTGGTTGGCCTGGGCGCCGGAATGCGGCTGCACGTTGGCGAACTGGCAGTCGAACAGCTTGCAGATCCGGTCGATCGCCAGCTGCTCGGCGACATCGACATGCTGGCAGCCGGCATAGTAGCGCCGGCCCGGATAGCCCTCGGCATACTTGTTGGTCAGCACGCCGCCCTGGGCCTGCATCACCGCGCGGCTGACGATGTTCTCCGAGGCGATCAGCTCGATCTCGTCCTGCTGGCGGGCGAGCTCCTTCTCCATCGCGCCGAAGAGCTCGGGGTCGCGGGTGCTCAGGTCCTCGGTGAAAAAGCCGGCATCGCGGGTGGCGGCGTCCATGGGCGGTCTCCCTGTTGCTGTCGCTCGGAACGGGTTTCGGCCGCGCAGACATCCCGCGCACCGTTTCGGCGGCATATAGCCGGCTTGGCGGGGGCCGGAAAGCCCGTTTCCGGGGCCGGGCCCCGCAAGAATGTTGAAGGGGCGTTAAGCCCGGCTATGGCCGGCCGGCCGGCGCCGCGGCGCCCCGCGGCGCGGATTGCCGCCGCGGGCCGGCGCCGCTATGGTCGCGCCCGAACGCGCCCGAACCCGGGGGAGGGGTGTCCTTGGCCTTCGAGAAGATCTCCTTTCAGGCGAGCGAGGCCGAGGAGGCGCAGACCGCGCGCGACCGGCTCGCCGCGCGCTACGGCTCGGTGCCGCTCTACGAGGCCGAGGTGATCGTGGCGCTCGGCGGCGACGGCTTCATGCTGCAGACCCTGCACCTGACCATGGGCAGCGGCATCCCGGTCTATGGCATGAACCGCGGCACCGTCGGCTTCCTGATGAACGACTATTCCGCCAAGCGCCTGCCCGAGCGGCTGGCGCGGGCGAGCCGGGTGCTGATCAACCCGCTGCGGATGCGCGCCCGCGACGCCGCCGGCACCGAGACCGTGGCGCTGGCGATCAACGAGGTCTCGCTGCTGCGCGAGACCCGGCAGGCGGCGAAGATCCGCATCTCGGTGAACGACGAGGTGATGCTGGAGGAGCTGATCGGCGACGGCGTGATGGTGGCGACCCCGGCGGGCTCCACCGCCTACAACTTCTCGGCGCATGGCCCGATCCTGCCGATCAAGGCCAAGCTGCTGGCGCTGACCGCGGTGGCGCCGTTCCGGCCGCGGCGCTGGCGCGGCGCGCTGCTCTACTACGACAACACGATCCGCTTCGACGTGCTGAGCCCGGAGAAGCGGCCGATCTCGGCCACCGCCGACGCCACCGAGGTGCGCCATGTCGTGCAGGTCGAGATCGGGACCGCCTCGGAGATCGAGATGACGCTGCTCTACGACCCCGGCCACGGGCTCGAGGAGCGCATCATCCGGGAGCAGTTCCTGTCATGACCGGCGAGGGGGAGCCGCGGCCGCAGCAGCTCGTGCTGCCGGTCGCCGGGGTGCGGCCGCCGGCGCAGGGGCGCGAGGACTATCTCGTCTCCGACAGCAACCGCGCGGCGATCACCGCGCTCGACGCCGCCTGGCCGGAGAACCGGCTGGCGCTGATCGGCCCGCCGGGGTGCGGCAAAACGCACCTCGCGCGGGTCTGGGCGGCGGAGCGCGGGGCGGTGCTGCGCCGGGCCGCGGCGCTCGAGCCGGGCGAGGTGGCGGCGCTGGCCGGCGGGCCGGTGGCGGTCGAGGATGTCGACCGGCTGCACGCCCCGGAAACCGGCGCGGCGCCGGCGCAGGCGGCGGATCGCGCCGTCGATCCGGCGGCGGCCGAGCGCGCGCTCCTGCATCTCTACAACCTCGCCGCGGCGAACCGGCAGCCGCTGCTGCTCACCGGGCGGCGGGCGCCGACGCAGTGGCGCATCGCGCTGCCCGACCTCGCCTCGCGGCTCGCCACGCTGGCGCTGGCGGAAATCAGCCCGCCGGATGACGCATTACTGTCATCTCTGGTGATTAAGCTCTGCGCCGATCGTCAACTCCGGGTCGGCCCGAAGGTGGTGACGCGGCTGATGCGCGGCATCGAGCGCTCGCATGCCGGCGTCGCGCAGATGGTCGCGGCGCTCGACGAGGTCTCGCTGACCGAGGGCCGCACCATCACGCCGCAGCTCGCCACCGAGATCCTGAACCGAATGAAGCCTGACTGAGGACCCAATGCGCGCCGACTTCCTGAACACCCCCAGCATCGAGATCCCCGCCGGGCATGCCGTCGAGATCGACGTCGCCTCGCGCGAGCGCTTCCAGAACCGGGAGCTCTCCTGGATCGCCTTCAACTGGCGGGTGCTGGAGGAGGCCGACAACCCGCGCCACCCGCTGCTCGAGCGGCTGCGCTTCCTGTCGATCTCGGGCACTAATCTCGACGAGTTCTACACCGTGCGCGTGGCCGGCCTGCGGGCGCAGCTGCGCGGCGGCATCGAGGGCCGGGCGATCGACGGGCGCAGCGCCGCGCAGCAGCTCGAGCTGATCGACCAGGAGGCGGTGGCGCTGCAGCGCGCGCAGCAGAAGACCTTCGCCGCGCTGCGCGCCCTGCTCGCCGAGCAGAACATCCACATCCTCGAGCAGAGCAACCTCACCGCCGACGACCGCGCGGTGCTGGAGGAGCTGTTCCTCTCGGAGATCTTCCCGGTGCTGACGCCGCTGGCGATCGACCCGGCGCATCCGTTCCCGTTCATCCCCAACGAGGGCCGGGCGCTGGCGCTGCAGCTCGAGCGCAAGCGCGACGGCGAGCCGCTGAACGCGCTGATCCCGGTGCCGGGGCAGCTCGACCGCTATCTGCGGCTGGCCGACGGCGAGGGCGGCGCGATCCGCTTCCTGCCGCTCGAGGAGCTGCTGCTGCTCTCGCTGGAGCAGCTGTTCCCCGGCTATGCCGAGACCGGGCACTGCATCTTCCGGGTGCTGCGCGACAGCGATCTCGAGGTCGAGGAGGAGGCCGAGGACCTGGTGCGCGAGTTCGAGACCGCGCTGAAGCGCCGGCGCAAGGGCGAGGCGATCCGGCTCAAGCTCTCGGCCGGCGCGCCGGACGAGCTCAAGCACCTGATCAGCCGCGAGCTCGGCGTCGGCCCCACCGAATGGCTCGAGGTCGAGGGCGTGGTCGGCATCGGCGACGTCAAGGAGCTGATCACCGACGACCGGCCGGACCTGCTCTGGACCCGCTACAACCCGCGCCTGCCGGAGCGGGTGCGCGACCATGACGGCGACATCTTCGCGGCGATCCGCTCCAAGGACATGCTGCTGCACCACCCCTACGAGAGCTTCGAGATCGTCGTGCAGTTCCTGCAGCAGGCGGCGCGCGACCCCAACGTGGTGGCGATCAAGCAGACGCTCTACCGCACCAGCCGCGACAGCCCGATCGTGCAGGCGCTCTGCGAGGCGGCGGAGGACGGCAAGTCGGTCACCGCGCTGGTCGAGCTGAAGGCGCGCTTCGACGAGGCCGCCAACATCCGCCAGGCCCGCCAGCTCGAGCGCGCCGGGGTGCAGGTGGTGTTCGGCTTCGTCGACCTCAAGACCCATGCCAAGATCTCGACCGTGGTGCGCCGCGAGGCCGGCAAGCTGGTCACCTACACCCATTTCGGCACCGGCAACTACCACCCGATCACCGCCAAGATCTATACCGACTTCTCGCTCTTCACCTGCTCGCCGAGCCATGCCCGCGACGCCGCCAAGATCTTCAACTTCACCACCGGCTATGCCGAGCCGGCCGGGCTGACCCATGTGCAATGCGCCCCGATCACGCTGAAGAAGACGATCCTGCAGAACCTCGAGGCCGAGGCCGCCCATGCCCGCGCCGGGCGCCCGGCGCAGGTCTGGGTCAAGCTCAACTCGCTGATCGAGGAGGAGGTGATCGACGCGCTCTATGCCGCCAGCCAGGCCGGGGTGAAGATCGACCTCGTGCTGCGCGGCATCTGCGGGCTGCGCCCCGGCATCCCCGGGCTCTCGGAGAACATCCGGGTGAAGTCGATCGTCGGGCGCTTCCTCGAGCATTCGCGCATCGCCTGTTTCGGCAACGGCCACGGGCTGCCCTCGGCGGAGGCCAAGGTCTACATCTCCTCGGCCGACTGGATGGACCGCAACCTCAATCGCCGGGTCGAGACGCTGGTGCAGATCACCAACCCGACCGTGCACAGCCAGATCATCGACCAGGTGATGGCCGCCAACCTGCACGACGAGGCGCAGAGCTGGGTGCTGATGCCGGACAACCGCTATGTCCGCGCCGCGGTGCCGGAGGGGGTCGAGCCGTTCAACTGCCACGACTTCTTCATGCGCTATCCCTCGATGTCGGGCCGCGGCCGGCATGGCACCGAGGACGCGCCGCGGCTGACCAGGGCCAGGGCCGCCGAGTGAGCGCGGCGGCCGCGACCGGGGGGAGGGCGCAGCCAGTGGACGAGACCGATGGGTGAGGCGGGACCGGTGGGGGGTCTTCGGATGCGCGAGGGGCAGGGCGAATTCTTCCGCGGCGAGCCGCCGAGCTTTGCCCAGCCGGATGCCCGGTCGGACCGCATCGGGGTGATCGATGTCGGCTCCAACTCGGTGCGCATGGTGGTGTTCGACGGGCCCTGCCGGACCCCGGCGGTGCTCTACAACGAGAAGGTGCTCTGCGGCCTCGGCTCCGAGCTCGACCGCACCGGGCGGCTCGCGCCCGAGGGCGCGCGGCGGGCGCTGCGGGCGCTGTCGCGCTTCACCGCGCTGGCGCCGCAGCTGCGGGTCGGGGCGCTGGCCGGCATCGCCACCGCCGCCGTGCGCGAGGCGGCGGACGGGCCGGATTTCGTCGAGGAGGTGGCGCGGCGCAGCGGCATCCGGCTGCGCGTCGTCAGCGGCTCCGAGGAGGCCGAGCTGGCGGCCCGCGGCGTGCTCTTCGGCAACCCGGGGGCCGAGGGCGTGGTGGCCGATCTCGGCGGCGCCTCGCTGGAGTTCTGCTGGCTCGCCGGCGGCCATGCCGAGCGCGGGCTGACCACGCCGCTCGGGCCGCTGCGGCTCAAGGCGCGGGCCCGGCGCGGCGCCGCCATCGGCGCCGAGATCGACCGCTACCTCGCCACCGTGGCCGACAGCTACCGGGTCTCCGGCGGCACGCTCTATCTCGTCGGCGGCGCCTTCCGGGCGCTGGCGCGGGCGCAGATGCACCGCACGCATTACCCGCTGAAGGTGCTGCACGAATACCGCCTCAGCGCCGACACCGCGCTCGGGCTCGCCGAATGGGTGCAGCACCAGCGCACCGACCGGCTGGCGGCGATCACCGGCATCGGCAGCGGCCGGGCGCAGCACATGGCGGTCTCGGGGCGGCTGCTCGGCGCGCTGGTCCGGTCGCTCGACCCGGCCTGGGTGCAGGTCTCCGGCTTCGGCCTGCGCGAGGGGGTCTGCCTCGAGAACCTCGCCGCCGGGCTGCGCGACGAGGATGCGCTGCTCGCCGGCGCGCGCGAGCAGGAACGCCGGCGCGCCCGGATCCCCGGCTTCGGCGAGGAGCTCGGCACCTGGCTGGCCGATCTGCTCGAGCCGGCGGATGCGCGCGAGGACCGGCTGATCCGGGCGGCGGCGCTGCTGGCGGATGTCAACTGGCGCACCCATCCCGACTATCGCGCGGTGGCCTGCTGGGAGACCGTGACGCGGATCAACCTCACCGATCTCGGCCATGCCGGGCGGGCGTTTCTCGGGCTGGCGCTGGTGTCGCGCTACAAGAGCCTGCGCAAGGCCGCCGAGCGCACCGAGGCGGTGGCGCTGCTCTCGCCGGCCGAGCAGGCCCGCGCCACCCAGCTCGGCCTCGCGATGCGCCTCGGCGGCGTGCTGGCGGGCTCGGGCACCGGCGTGCTGGCCTATTGCCCGGCGCGGCGGCAGGACGGGCGGCTGGTGCTCACGCTGAGCGGGCCGGCGCTGCCGTTCTCCGGCGAGGAGGTCGAGAAGCGCGTCGCCGCGCTGGCCCGCGCCATGGATCTCGACTGGCAGCTCACCGACACCTCCGACAGCTGAGCGCGCCGGACGGCCTGCCGGACGGCCGAACCGGATGGGCTGCCGGGCCGATTGGCCGCGCCGGATGGCCGTACCGGATGTGCTGTCGGGGCGGATGGCCGCACGGGAAGGGCCGCCGCGCCGGATCGGCGCGCCGGATGGATGGCCGGGCCAGGTGGCCGCGCCGGACGGCTAGGCGGGCCGGAGGGCCGCGCCGGATGACGGGGCCGGATGGACTGCCGGGACGGTTGGGCGCACCGGATGGCCGAACCGAATGGGCTGCCGGACCGGATGGCCGCACGGGATGGGCCAACGGGCCGGATCGGCGCGCCGGATGGATGGCCGGGTCAGGTGGGCGCGCCGGATGGTTAGGCGGGCCGGATGACGGGGCCGAGCAAGCCGCCGTGCCGGATGGCCGAACCGGATGGCCGCGCCGGACGGTTGGGCGCACCGGATGGCCGCACGGGATGGGCCGTCAGGCAGATGGATGTCCGGGCCAGATGGCCGCGCCGGATGGCTAGGCGGGCCGGAGGGCCGCGCCGGATGGCGGCGCCGGATGGCCGAACCGGATGGGCTGCCGGGCCAGAAGGATGCGCCGGATGGTTGGACGAGCCAGGATGGGCGAGCCGGATGGGTCGTCTGGCCGGATGGCCGGACCGGATGGTTGGGCGCGCCGGATGGGCCGTCGCGCCGGATCGGCGGACCGGATGGTTGGGCGAGCCGGGATGGGCGAGCCGGATGGGCCGGCGGACCGGATGGTTGGGCGGGCCAGGATGGGCGCGCCGGATGGGCTGCCGGGGTGGATGGCCGCGCCGGATGGGCTGCCGCGCCGGATGGCCGGGCCGGATGGGCTGCCGGGGCGGATGGGCGCGCGTGATGGGTGGGCGCCCGTGCGACATGGCCGGGCGGATCGGGCATGTCTGCTTGTCTGGACTTGTCGGGCGGCGTTCCGGGGCCGCAAATGAGTACGGCCCGCCAAGAGCGGGCCGCCTTCTCCCCTAGACCGGGCCCGGGGCCGATATGCTGGCCGGGCTTGGGCGCTTTGGCGCCTCTCTGCGTGGCGTGGATAACTCGTTTGCGTGCCGTTGTCACCACCCTGGCAAGATGAGTTTACCATCGCGACTCATGCCTGACAACAGGCGACCCGCCGCGCCGGCACGGAATTTGTCTGCTGCCCCGGCGCAGTGCCGGAAGGGTGCCCGCACAGTACCGACGCGGGGCCCCGCGCGGTGCCGGATGCTTGCGCCGCGGGGGCTTTGCTCCTACAGGAAGGGCGCGTATGGCCGGGGCCCCGGCGCTGATCAAGCCAGAGGTGAGCGATGCGACTGACCCGCTATTTCCTGCCCGTGCTGAAGGAGACGCCGGCCGAGGCGCAGATCGTCTCGCACCGGCTGATGCTGCGGGCGGGGATGATCCGTCAGTCCTCTGCCGGGATCTATTCCTGGCTGCCGCTCGGCTACAAGGTGCTGCGGCGAATCGAGCAGATCGTGCACGAGGAGCAGGAGCGCATGGGCGCCGTGCCGCTGCTGATGCCGACCATCCAGCCCGCCGATCTCTGGCGCGAGAGCGGCCGCTACGACGCCTATGGCCCGGAGATGCTGCGGATCCGCGACCGGCACGAGCGCGACATGCTCTACGGGCCGACCAACGAGGAGCAGATCACCGAGATCGTGCGCGCCTCGGTGGGCTCGTATCGCGACCTGCCGAAGCTGCTCTACCACATCCAGTGGAAGTTCCGCGACGAGGTGCGCCCGCGCTTCGGCGTGATGCGCGGCCGCGAGTTCCTGATGAAGGACGCCTATTCCTTCGACGTCGACCGCGAGACGGCGCTGCAGAGCTACCGCAAGTTCCTCGTGGCCTATCTGCGCACCTTCGAGCGGATGGGGCTGAAGGCGGTGCCGATGCGCGCCGAATCGGGCCCGATCGGCGGCGACTACGCGCACGAGTTCCTGGTGCTGGCCGAGACCGGCGAATCGGGCGTCTTCGTCGAGAAGCGCATGGCCGATCTCAGCCTCGGCGACCGCGCGGTCAACTTCGACGACCCCGCCGAGGTGCAGGCGATCTTCGACGACTGGACCAGCGGCTATGCCCGCACCGACGACACCCACGACCAGGCGGTGTTCGAGGCCGAGGTGGCGGCGGGCGAGCGGGTCGAGGCGCGCGGCATCGAGGTCGGCCACATCTTCTATTTCGGCACCAAGTATTCCGAGCCGATGCAGGCGCTGGTCACCGGCCCGGACGGCGAGCGCGCGCCGATCCATTCCGGCAGCTACGGCATCGGCGTCAGCCGCCTCGCCGGCGCGCTGATCGAGGCCAGCCACGACGACAAGGGCATCATCTGGCCGGAGAGCGTGACCCCGTTCCAGGCCGGGCTCGTCAACCTCAAGCAGGGCGATGCCGCGACCGATGCCGCCTGCGAGGACATCTATGGCAAGCTCGCCGCTGCCGGGCTCGAGACGCTCTACGACGACCGCTCCGAGCGCGCCGGCGCCAAGTTCGCCACCATGGAGCTGATCGGCCTGCCCTGGCGCATCACCGTCGGCCCGCGCGGGCTCAAGCAGGGCGTGGTCGAGCTGACCTCGCGGCGCAGCGGCGAGAGCGTCGAGCTGGCGCCCGAGGACGCCATCGCCCGGCTCGCCGAGATCTACCGGGGGCTCTGAGCATGCGCGCCCGGCCCGCCCCCCGCGCCGGGCGCCGGCGATGAGCGCCGGCGCCGGGCCGTTCTCCCGCCTCGAATGGCTGCTGGCGGGGCGCTATCTGCGCGCCCGGCGGCGCGAGGGGGCGATCTCGGTGATCGCCGGGTTCTCCCTCGTCGGCATCATGCTCGGCGTCGCCACGCTGATCATCGTGATGAGCGTGATGAACGGGTTCCGCGCCGAGCTGGTCAACCGCATCCTCGGCGCGCAGCCGCATATCAGCGTGATCTCGACCACCGGCGAGGGGGTGCGGGATTTCCAGGGACTGGCCGACCGGCTGAAGGCGCAGCCGCGGGTGATCCGCGCCGCGCCGACCATCGAGCGCCAGCTGATGGCGGCCTCCGAGGCCGGCAACCAGGGCGCGCTGCTGCGCGCGCTCAGCCCGGAGGACCTCAGGACCCTGCCGGGCGTCGCCGAGCCGGAGTTCGCCATCGGCGACATCGGGCGCTTCTCCGAGGGCATCGCCATCGGCCAGGGGCTGGCCGACAAGCTGCGCGTCGGCATCGGCGACGAGCTGACGCTGATCTATCCGCGCGGGCTCTCCACCCCCGGCGGCACCACGCCCCGGGTCTGGCGCCGCGAGGTCACCTACATCTTCCGCATCGGCATGAGCCAGTACGACAACGCCTTCATCTTCATGCCGCTGGCGGATGCGCAGAAGTATTTCCGCATCCGCGAGCGGGTCGATGCCATCGAGATCATGGTGGACGACCCGGACGCGGTGGAGGAGATCGGCAAGGCGATCATGCCGGTCACCCGCTCCTACGGCTATCTCTGGAACTGGCAGCGCTCCAACGGCGCCTTCCTCGCCGCGCTCAAGGTCGAGCGCAACGTGATGTTCCTGATCCTGACGCTGATCATCCTGGTGGCGGCGCTCAACATCATCTCGGGGCTGATCATGCTGGTGAAGGAGAAGGGGCGCGACATCGGCATCCTGCGCACCATGGGGCTGACGCGGGGGGCGATCCTGCGCGTCTTCTTCATCTGCGGCGCCTCGATCGGGGTGGTCGGCACCGCGCTCGGGCTGCTGCTCGGGGTGGTCTTCACCGCCAACATCCAGGAGATCCAGGGGCTGGTCGAGCGGCTCTCCGGCGGCAGCGTCTGGGACCCGGAGGTGCGCTTCCTGACCCGCGTGCCGGCGGAGATGCAGACCGGCGACGTGGTGTTCACCGTGGTGATCGCGCTCGGCCTCTCCTTCCTCGCCACCTGGTACCCGGCCTGGCGGGCGGCGCGGCTCGATCCGGTGGAGGCGCTGCGCTATGAGTGAGCGGGCGCTGGCGCTGGAGGGCATCACCCGGGTCTTCGTGCAGGGGCCGCGGCGCATCGAGGTGCTGCGCGGCATCGATCTCGCGGTCGAGCCGGGCGAGGTGGTGGCGCTGGTCGCGCCCTCCGGCGCCGGCAAGTCGACCCTGCTGCAGATCGCCGGGCTGCTCGACACCCCGACCGGCGGCACCGTCTCGATCGGCGGGCGCGCGCTCACCGGGCTCGACGATGCCACCCGCACCGCGGCGCGGCGCGACCTGATCGGCTTCGTCTACCAGTTCCACCACCTGCTGCCGGAGTTCTCGGCCGAGGAGAACATCGCGCTGCCGCAGATGGCGGCCGGGGCGGGCCGCGGCGCGGCGCTCGGGCGGGCGCGCGAGCTGCTCGGCCGGGTCGGGCTCTCGGAGCGGGCGCGGCACCGCCCGGCGGAGCTCTCCGGCGGCGAGCAGCAGCGCGTCGCGGTGTGCCGCGCGCTGGCCAACCGGCCGCGCCTGCTGCTGGCCGACGAGCCCACCGGCAACCTCGACCCGGAGACCTCCGAGCGGGTCTTCGGCGCGATGCTCGAGGTGGTGCGCGGCACCGGCCTCGCGGCGCTGATCGCCACCCACAACCACGCGCTGGCGGCGCGCATGGACCGGGTGGTGACGCTGGACCAGGGCCGGGTGCGCACCGCCTGACGTTGCGGCACGCCCGGCCCGGGCCCCCGGTTCGGTAACGCAATGTTATCCTGCGCGTGGTTACCCTCGCGGCATCGTTGGTTGAGAGTGTTTCGAGGACAGCCATGCCGTATGCCGACCCGCATCCCCTGGCGCAGGAGCTCGCCGAACGGATCCGCACCGATCCGGCGATCTTCGAGTTTCTCGAGCGCGGCTGCCTCGACGGCCTCTGGTTCTGGGACATCGAGAACCCCGCGGAGGAGTGGCTGAGCCCGCGGTTCAAGGAGATGTTCGGCTATGCCGAGCACGAGATGGCGCATGGCACCGAATGGTGGCAGGCAAACATCCACCCGGATGACCTGGCCGCGGTGATCGCCAATTTCGAGCGCCATCGCGACGACCCCGCGCATCCCTACGACCAGGTGGTGCGCTATCGCCACCGCGACGGCCACACGGTCTGGATCCGCTGCCGCGGCATGATGATTCGCGACGAGGCGGGCCGGCCGATCCGGATGCTCGGCGCGCATACCGACGTCACCGCCCTGAAGGAGACCGAGGCGGCGCTGGAGCGGGCGCTGGCCGAGGCCGAGGCGGCGCGCGCCGAGGCCGAGGGCGCGGCGCGGGTGAAGACCGAGTTCCTCACCTACATGTCGCACGAGATCCGCACCCCGCTGGCCGGCATCACCGGCATGCTCGACCTGCTCAACCAGACCCGGCTCGACGATGCCCAGCACCGCAACCTCGCGATGGCGCGGCAGTGCTGCCAGTCGCTGCTGGCGATCGTCGACGGCGTGCTCGACCTGTCGCAGCTGCACCAGCGCACGCTGAAGCTGGTGGAGCGCGCCTTCGAGGGCGAGATGGTGTTCAACGCCGCGCTCTCGATCATGAGCAGCCGGGCTGAGGCGCGCGGGCTGGAATTCGTCTCGCGCATCCGGCCCTCGGCCTGCCGCAGCCTCAAGGGCGACCCGGACCGGATCACCCAGATCATCTACAACCTGATCGGCAACGCGATAAAGTTCACCGAGGCCGGGCGCATCGACGTGGTGGTCAACTGCGCCGACCATCCGACCGAGGACGACAGGCTGACCCTCGAGCTCGGCATCACCGACACCGGCATCGGCATCGCGCCGGAGGACCAGCCGAGGATCTTCGAGCGCTTCCACCGGGCCGAGCACGAGCGGGTGCGCAGCCAGCCGGGGCCGGGGCTCGGCCTCTCCATCGTGCGCGAGCTGCTCGACCTGATGGGCGGCGAGATCGCGGTCGAGAGCAGCCTCGGCGCGGGCAGCACCTTCACCTGCCGGATTCCGCTGCGCCCGGCCGAGATGCCGATCGCCCGCAGCACCCAGCACGCCGGGCCGGAGGACAGCGACCTGGCCGAGTTCCGCGTGCTGGTGGCGGAGGACAATCCCGGCAACCGCGAGGTGGTGGGCGGCATGCTGCGCGCGCTCGGCTGCGAGTTCGACCTGGTGACCAATGGCGAGGAGGCGCTCGAGCGCTGCGCCGGCTGGGGCTACGACCTCGTGCTGATGGACGTGCAGATGCCGCTGCTCGACGGGCTCTCGGCAACCCGGCGGATCCGGGCCGACACGCAGATGCCGGCCGATCTGCCGATCGTCGCGCTCACCGCGAACGTGATGGCCGAGGATCTCGAGGCCTGCCGCCGGGCCGGCATGACCGACCATCTCGGCAAGCCCTTCACCCTGCGCTCGCTCCGGCGGATGCTGCGCCGGCACCTGCTGTCGCGCGCCGCACCATGCGGCGGCGCGGCGGGCGCGGACCCGCCCGGAAATCAGGCGGCGGATCAGGCCGGAGATCAGGCGGGGGCGGCCGGCCCGGCGGGCGCCGCCGCGAGCATGCGCTCCGACACCGCGGCATAGGCCCTGGCCCAGGCGGCATCGGTCTCGGCGTCGTAGCGGTCGCCGAGCCAGTCCGCCATGGTCTCGCGCAGCGCCGCGCCCATCGGCGCATAGGCCGCGGCGGTCACGCCATAGGCCCGGTGGCCGGCGCCCAGCGCCTCGAGCGTGCGCTCGAACTCCGCCGGGTCGTCGAGCGTGTTGACGATCACCCCGAGCGTGGTGAGAAAGCGCATCCCCTGCTCGGCGAGGTCGTCGCGGAACAGCCCGCGCGCCTCCGGCAGCTTCGCGAACAGCCGGTCGTAGAACACCCGGCCGAACGGGTCCTGGCTCGCCATGGTCTGGCGCAGCCGGTCGAAACTCGTGCGCAGGCGGTCGATCTCGTCATCGGTGAACTGCATGCCGGGCCTCCTCTGCCAGTCGCGGTCCGGGCCCCTTGCTCGCATGCGCGGCAGGGGCCCGCCATGATCCAGCGCAAGGCGCCGGCCGGGTTCAGGCCGGGCCGGGCAGGGCGGTCTCGTGCAGGTGCCGGAACACCAGCCGCCCGCCGCGCAGCGCGAGCAGCGCGGTGGAGCGGCGCAGATTGTCCGCCGGTACGGTGTTGCGCGCGCCGAACTGCGCCTCGACATAGCCCGCCAGGATCAGCCCCGCCGCCGGCCAGGCCCCGAGCAGGCGCACCTCGCGGATCTCGATGCGGAAATCCGGGTTGGCGCCGTGGCCCTTGCGGAGCCCGCCGAGCAGCGCATCGCGCGGCGCCACGACGCCGGCCGGCATCACGCATTCGAGCCCGGCATCGAGCGCCTGCTCGAGCCCGGCGAAGTCTGCCGCCGCCGCCTCGCCGCGGAACCAGCGCGCGATGAGATCGTGCAGCGCCGCGATCGCCGCCGCCGCGGCGGCGCGCGGGTCGTCCGGCCAGCCCGGCGCCGCGCCCGCCGCGCCCGGCCCGCCGGCACCGCCCAGCCCGTCCGGACCGCCGGCACCGCCCGCCGGGCTCACCCCGCGCGCCCGGCGGTCATCGCGCAGAGCAGCTCGTACATGATCGTCGCGCCGTTCAGCGCCGTCATCTGCGCGGTGTCGAAGGGCGGCGCGACCTCCACCAGATCGGCGCCGCGGATGTCGAGCCCGGCCAGCATCCGCACCATGCCCTGGGCCTCGCGCATGGTCAGCCCGCCGGCCTCCGGGGTGCCGGTGCCCGGGGCATAGACCGGGTCGAGCGCGTCGATGTCGAAGCTGACATAGCAGGGGGTCTCGCCGACGATGCCGAGCGCCTCCTCCATGCAGGCGCGCCAGCCGCGCTCCTCGACCTCCTCGATCTGCATCACCCGCATGCCCGAGGCATAGGAGAAGGCCCACATCTCCTGCGAATGCACCGAGCCGCGGATGCCGATCTGCACCACGCGCCGGGGGTCGAGCAGCCCCTCGTCGACCGCCACCTTGAACGGCGCGCCGTGGTGGAAGCGGCTGCCCATGTAGCCGTCGCCGGTGTCGCAATGGGCGTCGATATGGATCATCGCGAGCGGCCCGCCGCCGGCAATGCCGCGCAGGATCGGCAGGCTGACCGAATGGTCGCCGCCGCAGGAGAGCGGCCGGATGCCGGCGGCATGGATGCGGGCGAAATGCGCCTCGATCTCCTGGTGCGCGCCCTCGAGGGCATAGGGCCTGGTGACCCAGGCATCGCCGATATCCGCCACCTTCGCCTCGAAGGGCTTGGCTCCGGTGGCCTGGTTCTCGCGCCGCAGGAAGGAGGACATGTTGCGCACCTCGCGCGGCCCGTGGCGCGAGCCGGGGCGGTTGGTGACGCCGCCGTCATAGGGCACCCCGACAATGCCGATCTCCGGCGGATCGGCCTCGAAATCCTCGCGGTAGGGCAGGCGGAAGAAGGTCGCGAGGCCGGTATAGCGCGGGCGCTGCTGCGGATCGGTGTAGTTCAGATTGTCGGTGCTGTCGGTCATCAAATGGCCCTCCGTTTTGCGGCGCCATGCTGCGCCAGCGATCCGCCGGCGGCAAGGCTGCGGCAGGGCGGTGGCGGCAATCTGTCCGCGCTCAGCCGGGGGCCTCGACGAGAAACACGAAGGAGCGCAGCCAGGGCTGGTCGGCGGCGGTGTCGTCGCGCTGCACCTCGACGAGGCGGAGGCCAAGTTCGGCGATCAGCGCGAAGATCGCCCGCTGCGGCAGCGCATGGGTCTCCTGCACCCGGCCGCCCTCGGCGAGATGGCGGGCGGTGTCGAAGGCATAGCCCTCGATCGAGGTGACGGTCTGCACCATGGCGCCGCCGCCGGGGGCGAGCCGGCCGAGCATGGCGCGCAGCATGGCGCGCTGCACCGGCGGCGCGTTGTGGTGCAGCACATAGCGCGAATAGACGAACTGCGCCTCTGGCAGCGCCGCGTAATCGGCCAGCCCGGTGAGCCGGCGCAGCGCGACATTGCCGGCCCCGGCGCGGGCCAGCACGGCGCCGGCGATCTCGAGATGGCTGGGCGAGACATCGATGCCCAGCACCCGGGCGAAGCGCGCGGCGAGCGGCAGGGTCATCCGGCAGATGCCGCAGCCGATCTCGAGGCAGAGCCCGGCGGTCAGCCGCTCCGGCTCGGGGAAGCGCGCGAGGGCGGCATCGAGCAGCGCCAGCTCGTCCTCGCCGGTGGCGGCGAAGGCGGCCTCGGCCCCGGCGGCATCCGCGGCGACGCGCTCGGGCAGGTAGTCCGGGTGGCCCATCACCGAGTGGTGCGGGCGCGCCTCGCCGAGGCGGCGCCAGGTCTCGGCGGTCTCGGCCAGCATGGCGGCGAGCGCCTCCGGGTCCTCGGTCAGCGCGATGCTCCCCATCGGCGGCAGCACCTCGGCGATCGGGCTCGCGGCGCGCGCCCCGGTCAGCGCGCGGAAGCGGCGGGCGAACTCCTCGCTGCGCAGGATTGTCTCGGCGAGGCGCTCCGGCGTGCCGAGGGCCTGGTGATGCGCGATCGCCGCCTCGCTCTCGGGCGCGCGGCCGAGCAGCAGGCGATAGGCGTCGATCACGGCGTCACGCGTCAGCATCGGGCGGCTCCGGCTGGCCCCGCATTGCCCGGAGAGTGCGCGATGGCGCGGCCTGCCGCAAGGGCAGCGCGCCGCGCAACGTCGCGGCAGGCCGGCGCCTCGAGGCTTGGCCGGGCAGGGGGGGCGGCATAGTCTCGGGCCATGAGCCTCCCCCGATTCCTGCACCTGCGCACCCGCTCCGCCTATTCGCTGCTGGAAGGCGCGATCCATGTGAAGGCCCTGCCGAAGCTCGCCGCCGCGGCGGGGATGCCGGCGCTGGGCCTGGCCGATTCGGGCAACCTCTTCGGCGCGCTGGAGTTTTCCGAGGCCTGCGCGAAGGCCGGGATCCAGCCGGTGATGGGGCTGACGCTCTCGGTCGCGCATGCCGCGCCGGCGCCGGGGGAGCGCTTCGGCCCGCGCGCGCCGCTCGCGCTCTATGCGCAGGACGCGGCGGGCTGGCGCAACCTGATGGCGCTGACCTCGGCGGCGTTTCTCGAGACCGACCGCGGCGCGCCGCCGCATGTGACGCTGGAGCGGCTGGAGGCCGCCGCGGAGGGGCTGATCTGCCTGACCGGCGGCGCCGAGGGGGCGCTCGGCCAGCTCGCCGGCGCCGGCAAGACCGGCCCGGCCGCGGCGCTGGCCGAGCGCCTCGCCGCCGCCTTCCCGGACCGGCTCTATGTCGAGCTGCACCGCCATGGCAGCGACGGCGCCCGCGCCACCCCCGAGGAGGCCGCGGCCGAGCCGGGGCTGCTCGACATCGCCTATGGCAAGGGGCTGCCGATCGTCGCGACCTGTCTCGTGATGTTCGACAAGCCGGAGATGTTCACCGCCCATGACGCGCTGCGCTGCATCGGCGAGGGCCGCGCGGTGAACGACCCGACCCGGCAGATGCTGACCCCGGAATACCGCTTCGCCAGCGCCGAGGAGATGGCCGCGCGCTTCGACGACCTGCCCGAGGCGCTCGACAACACGCTCGAGATCGCCCGGCGCTGCGCCTTCCGCCCGCGCACGCATCCGCCGATCCTGCCGCGATTTGCCGATGACGAGGTCGACGAGCTGCGCCGCCAGGCCCGCGAGGGGCTCGCCGCGCGGCTCGCGGTGATACCCCATGCCGCGCCGGTCGCGGACTACGAGGCGCGGCTCGACTTCGAGCTCGGCATCATCGAGAAGATGGGCTTTCCGGGCTATTTCCTGATCGTCGCCGATTTCATCAAGTGGGCCAAGGAGCAGGACATCCCGGTCGGCCCCGGCCGCGGCTCGGGCGCCGGCTCGCTGGTCGCCTATGCGCTGACCATCACCGATCTCGACCCGCTGCGCTATGGCCTGCTGTTCGAGCGCTTCCTCAACCCCGAGCGCGTCTCGATGCCGGATTTCGACATCGACTTCTGCCAGGACCGCCGCGAGGAGGTGATCCACTACGTGCAGGAGAAATACGGCCGCGACAGGGTGGCGCAGATCATCACCTTCGGCGCGCTGCTCTCCAAGGCGGCGGTGCGCGACGTGGCGCGGGTGCTGCAGCTGCCCTTCGCCGTGGGCGACCGGCTCTCCAAGCTGATCCCGGTGGAGGGGGTGAAGCCGGTCTCGATCGGCAAGGCGCGGGTGGACGAGCCGCGGCTCGAGGAGGAGGCGCGCAAGTCGGAGACCGTGGCGCAGCTGCTCGACATCGCCGAGAAGATCGAGGGGCTCTACCGCAACGCCTCGACCCATGCCGCCGGCGTGGTGATCGGCGACCGGCCGCTGGTCGAGCTGGTGCCGCTCTACCAGGACCCGAAATCCGACATGCCGGCGACCCAGTACAACATGAAATGGGTCGAGCCGGCCGGCCTCGTGAAGTTCGACTTCCTCGGGCTGAAGACGCTGACGGTGATCCAGAACGCGGTCGACCTGCTGAAGCTGCGCGATGTCGAGGTCGACCCCGAGCGCATCCCGCTCGACGATGCCGCGACCTACGAGCTCTATTCCCGCGCCGACACGGTGGGGGTGTTCCAGGTGGAGAGCGCCGGCATGCGCGACGCGCTGCGCCAGCTGCGCCCGACCTGCATCGAGGACATCGTGGCGCTGGTGGCGCTCTACCGCCCCGGCCCGATGGAGAACATCCCGACCTATTGCAACGTCAAGAACGGCCGCGAGGCGCGCGCCGGCATCCACCCGCTGATCGACCCGATCCTCGACGAGACCCAGGGCATCATCGTCTACCAGGAGCAGGTGATGGAGATCGCCCGGAAGATGGCGGGCTACTCGCTCGGCGGCGCCGACCTGCTGCGCCGCGCCATGGGCAAGAAGATCAAGGAGGCGATGGATGCCGAGCGGCCCAAGTTCCTGAAGGGCGCGGCGGAGAACGGCGTCAAGGAGGCCAAGGCGCTCGAGGTCTGGAACCTGCTGGAAAAGTTCGCCAATTACGGCTTCAACAAGTCGCACGCCGCGGCCTATGCGGTGGTCAGCTACCAGACCGCCTGGCTGAAGGCGAACCACCCGGTGGAGTTCATGGCGGCGACCATGAACCTCGACATCCACCTGACCGACAAGCTCAACGTCTTCGTGCAGGAATGCCGGCGCAGCGGGATCGAGGTGCTGGCGCCCTGCGTGCAGCGCTCGCGCGCGCGCTTCACCGTGCGCGAGGGGCGCATCCTCTACGCGCTCGGCGCGCTCAAGGGGGTCGGCATCGAGGCGATGCGGCTGATCGTCGAAGCGCGCGAGGCCGGCGGGCGCTTTGCCGACCTCGCCGATTTCGCCGCCCGGGTGGATCTCAAGGCGGTCGGCAAGCGGGCGCTGGAGATGCTGGCGCGGGCCGGCGCCTTCGATGCGCTGGAGCCGAACCGGGCGCGTGCCTTCGCCGGCCTCGACCGGCTGGTGGAGTATTCCGCCGCCGCCCATGCCGATCGCAGCTCGGCCCAGGGCGGGCTGTTTGGCGGCGGCGAGGCGCTGCCGGCGCCGCGGCTGCCGGCGAGGGAGGACTGGACGCCGAACGAGCGCCTCGGCGAGGAGCTGGCGGCGGTCGGCTTCTATCTCTCGGGCCATCCGCTCGACGATTACGAGGGGCCGCTGCGCCGCTCCGGCATCGCCACCTATCCCGAGTTCCTCGCCGGGCGGGCGCGCAGCGGCGGGCGCGGCAAGATCGCCGGCACGCTGGCCTCGATCCAGAACCGCAAGTCGGCCCGCGGCACGCGCTTCGCCTATCTGCAGATGTCCGACCGCACCGGCGGCTACGAGGTGATGGCCTTCTCCGACGTGCTGGCGGCGCATGAGGCGCTGCTGGTGGTCGGCGCCAACCTGGTGCTGACGGTGGAGGCCGATGCCGAGGGCGACGCGCCGCGGCTGATGCTGCGCGAGGCCCGGGCGATCGACGACGCGGTGGCCGATGCGGCGCCGGCGGGGCTGCGCGTGCATGTCGCCGAGCCCGGCGCCTTCGCCTCGATCCGCAGCCGGCTCGACACCGCGGCGAAGATCGGCCGGCGCCGCGCCGAGGGGCCGGTGGAGCTGGTGCTGGCGCTGCCCGAGCGCGCCGAGGAGGTGATCGTCGCGCTGCCCGGGCGCTGGCCGGTGAGCCCCGAGGTGCGCGGCGCGCTGAAGGCGGCGCCGGGCGTGCTGCATGTCGAGGAGGTCTGAGCACGGCTGCGCCGCGCCTGCCCGTCCCGAGGCCCCACCCGCCCGGCCGGCGCTGCGCCGGGTGCCGGCGTTCCGCGGCCCCCCGCCCCGGGACGGGCAGGCGGCGCGCAAGGGGCCGAGGCTTGCCGAAACCGCAACGCTGTTGTGAAGCATCCGTGTTTGTGCCGGGCCGCCCGGCTGCCCATCTGCCTGCCATCGGACGGGCAGGGCGCACGGCGCCGTCCCCTCCGCCCCGATTTCCAGGAGGCCCGGCCTGCCGGGCACAGAAGGAGGATACCGAGATGAAGACCCTGTTCACCAGCATCGCCGCCCTGGCCCTCGCCGCCGCCGCCGGCAGCGCCTCCGCCGAGAACGCCGTCGGCCAGAGCCAGGAGCGCCTGCGCGCCGCCCTCGCCGCGGAGGCCGACGACGCCCCGCAGGTGACCTCGAGCGCCCGGCCGACGGCGTTCGGCAGCCTGTTCGGCGCCGAGATCGGCTTCGGCATCGGCGGAACCGGCCGCGTCGACAACGGCGAGTTCGGCAATGCCTATGGCGGCTCCTACGGGCTGACCGGGCGCCACGGCGTCGACCGCTGAGCCCGGCGCCGGCCCGACGAAGCTGAGGCAAAACGCCCGCCCGGCCACGAAAGCGCCGGGCGGGGCTTGTCCCGCCCCCGCCGATGACTAGCCTGCCTGCGACGCAAAGGAGACACGGGATGATCGGACGCCTCAACCATGTCGCCATCGCGGTGCCGGATCTCGCGGCCGCGACGGCGCTCTATCGCGACACGCTGGGGGCGACGGTCTCGGCCCCGCAGGCCGAGCCCGACCACGGCGTGACGGTGGTCTTCATCGAGCTGCCCAACACCAAGGTCGAGCTGCTCGAACCGCTCGGCGCGGACAGCCCGATCGCCGGCTTCCTGGCCAAGGCGCCGGCCGGCGGCATCCACCACATCTGCTACGAGGTGGCGGATATCCGCGCCGCGCGCGACCGGCTGCTGGCCGGCGGCGCCCGGGTGCTCGGCAGCGGCGAGCCGAAGATCGGCGCGCATGGCAAGCCGGTGCTGTTCCTGCATCCGAAGGATTTCAACGGCACGCTGGTCGAGCTCGAGGAGGTCTGAGATGTCGTTCACCTCGGGGCTGGTGTTCTATGCCGTCTGCTGGATGGTGACCTTCCTGATCATCAACCCGCTCTGGCAGAAGAGCCAGGCGGAGGACGGCAATGTCGTCCCCGGCACCCCCGCGAGCGCCCCGGTGGACCCGATGCTGCGCCGCAAGGCCCTGTGGACAACTCTGTGGGCAACCTGCGTCTTCGCCATCCTGGTGGTGATTATCGAGTTCCGGCTCATCAGCCTCGAGGATGTGAGCTGGGCCACGCCGCCCTCGCTGCGCTGATCGGGCAGGCCCGGCGCGGCACCACGAAATCGGGTGTCTTGCGCTGCAGCTACCACCATGAGTTGCGCCCGGCCGGGGCCTGGCGCGAATGAGCGCCCGCCTGCCGCGCCGGTCAGGGCAGATGCCGCGTGATCGCGGCGATGTCGGGCCGGTCGCGATCCGGCGGCACCACGCTCTCGCCGCCGATGTGGATAAAGCCCGCGACGGTCTCGCCCGGCGCCGCGCCCAGCACCTGCGCGAGGAAGCTTTCGTCATGCGCCAGCGGGCCGGTCAGCCAGTTCGCCCCCCAGCCGAGGGCGAGCGCGGCATTGACCGCGCCGAGGCAGACCGCGCCGGCCGCCAGCGCCTGCTCCCAGGCGGGGATCTTCGGGCTCTCCTGCAGCGCCGAGAGCACCGCGACCACCACGCCGCCCTGGGCGAACTGCGCCGCCGCCTTCTGCTGCGCCGCTTCCGGCTCGCCGCGCGCCGCCAGCCGCTCGACCGCGCAGGCCGCGGCGGCGGCGCGGGTCTCCGGCCCCATCACCGCAAAGCGCCAGGGCACCAGCTTGCCGTGATCGGGGCAGCGCGAGGCGAGGCGCAGGATCTCCTCCAGCGTCGCCGCATCGGGCGCCGCCTCGGTCAGCGTCTTGGCCGGGCGGGAGCGGCGCGTCGCCAGGAAGGCGACGACCTCGGGGCGGTGCGTCAGCGGTTCGGTCATAGATCGGCCAGGGCTGGGTCGAAACGGGCGAGGAGGGGGGCGGTCAGCGTCGAGAGGCTCTGGCGCTGGCGGCCATCGGCGTCGAAGTTCCCCGGCGCCAGCCAGGCGGCATGGGCGGCCTCGAGCGCCGGCCATTCGCTGTCGATCGCGGCGAACCAGGCGGTGTCGCGGTTGCAGCCCTTGGAGATCGTGGCCTGGCGGAACACGCCCTCATAGGAGAGGCCGAGCCGCTGCGCCGCGCGCCGCGAGCCGCGATTGGCGGCGTTGCACTTCCACTCGAAGCGGCGATAGCCGTGGCGGAAGGCCCAGGCGATCATCATCGAGAAGGCCTCGGTGGCGGCCGGGGTGCGCTGCAGCCGGGGCGAGAGGTTGATATGGCCGAGCTCGATCGAGCCGGCCGCCGGCGCGATGCGCAGAAAGCTCGCGACGCCGAGCGGCTCGCCCCCGACGCAGAGCGCGAAGAACAGCGGATCGGGCTGGCGCGCGACCTCGCGCACCCAGGCGCGGTAGCTGTCGGCATCGGCATAGGGGCCATAGGGGAGATAGTCCCAGATCCGGCCCGCGGCATCCTCGCGATTGGCGGCATGGAGCGCCGCCGCATGGTCGAGCGAGAGCGGCTCGAGGCGCACGAAGCGGCCGGTCATGGTCTCGCGGCTCGGCGGCGGCGGCACCGTCCAGCCCGGCACCGGGGCGCCGAGCGGCTGGCCGAAGCGGCTCTCGGCCCCGGCCGGCGGCGGCTCCGGCGCGCGCGCCCGCAGCAGCCCCGCGGTGAAGGCGGCGAGCGGCTGGCGCTGGCTGCCGTCGGCGCCGCGGTTCTCCACCGAGAGCCAGGCCCGGACGGCGGCGCGGATCGCCGGCCATTCGCGGTCGATGATGGCGAACACCGCCTTGTCGCGGTTGTGCCCCTTCGAGACATAGGCCTGGCGGAACAGCGCCTCGTAGGAGAAGCCGAGCCGGGCGGCGGCGCGCATCGAGGCGGCGTTGAACGGGTCGCAGGTCCACTCCACCCGGCGATAGCCGAGGCGGAAGGCCCAGTCGATCTGCAGGAACAGCGCCTCGGTGGAGGCGGTGGTGTTGGCGATCTCCGGCGCCATCATGATCGAGCCGATCTCGATCGAGCCGCCCGCCGGCATCATCGACATCAGCGCGCCGAACCCCGCCGGCCGGCCGGTCGCCTTCGGCACGTAGACGCCGTAGCGCACCGCCGGATCGGCCTCGATCGCGCGCAGATGCGCCATGAACGCCGCCTCGTCGGCGAAGGGCCCGACCATGCGGTAGGTCCAGCGCCGGCCCTCGGCATCCGCCGAGATCGCCTGCCAGAGCGCGGCGCCGTGGGTCTCCGCGGTCAGCGGCTCGACATCGACGCTGGTGCCCCCGAGCACGCGCCGCCAGGGCAGGGGCGGCGGCGACCACCCCTCCAGCGGCGCCACGTCGGGCGCCTCGGCCGGGGCGATCATTCGCCGGGGGTCGGGCAGACCAGCTGGGCGTCGCCCACGAAGAGCGGGCGGCCCTCCGGGTCGGTGCCGAGCTGTTCGCCGGGTTCGGCGGCGCGCTGGCGCCGGCCATTGACCCAGTAGCCCTCGAAGGACTTGCCGGAGCGGTAGTTCATCACGCCGAAGCCGTGCTGGCGGCCCTTCTGGAAATTGCCGCAATAGACGTCGCCGTTGGGATAGGTCGCGATGCCCTCGCCGTGGATCTCGCCGTTCTCCCAGCCGCCCTCGTAGATGAAGCCGTCGGCCAGCGTCAGCGTGCCCATGCCGGCGCGCTGGCCCTGGTTGAAGCCGCCCTCGTAGACCGCGCCGTCCGGATAGGTGAGCTTGCCCTGGCCGTTCTGGGTGCCGTTCTCCCAGCCGCCGACATAGACATGCCCGTCGGCATAGCGCATCTCGCCCTCGCCGTGGTGGCGGGCCTGTTTGAAGTCGCCGACATAGACCGAGCCGTTGGCATAGTTCGCCTCGCCGGCGCCCCAGATCACGCCCTTCTGCCACTCGCCCTCGTAGGAGCCGCCATCGGCATAGGTGATCTTGCCGGTGCCGTCCGGCGTGCCGTCGACGAAGCGGCCCTCGTATTGCGAGCCGTTGGGATAGGAGGCGATGCCCTGGCCCTCGATCCGGCCCTCGACCCAGTCGCCCTCGTAGACATAGCCGTCCTTGCCGACGAACTTGCCGTCGCCGTGGCGCCGGCCATCGACGAAGGCGCCCTCGTAGCGGTCGCCATTGGCATAGACCGCGACGCCCTTGCCCTCGCGCTTGCCGTCCTTGAAGCCGCCGGAATACTTGTCGCCGTTGGCGTAGATCGCCTCGCCCTGGCCGGTGATCTGGCCCGCCTTCCAGTTGCCGGAATAGCGGAAGCCGTCGGGCAGGGTAATGGTGCCGAGCCCCTCGCGCAGGCCCTCGACGAAATTGCCCTCGTAGACCGCGCCGTCGGGATAGGTGACCTTGCCGAAGCCGTGCTGCGCGCCGTCCTTCCAGGCACCCTCGTAGCGGTAGCCGTTCTCGCGGGTCATCACGCCCTGGCCGTGATGCGCGGAATTGCGGAACTCGCCGACATAGCGCATGCCGCCGGGATAGCTCGCCTCGCCCTGGCCGTTGATCACGCCATCGACCCACTTGCCGGCATAGGAGCCGCCATCGGCATAGGTGATGGTGCCCTCGCCATGCGGCACGCCGTCCTTGAACTGGCCCTCGTAGACCGAGCCGTTGGGGAAGCGCGCGACGCCCTGGCCCTGGATCACGCCCTCGACCCATTCGCCGGTGTATTCATAGCCGTCCGGCGCGGTGTAGCTGCCCTGGCCGTGCTGCTTGCCGTCCTTGAACTCGCCCTGGTAGACGGCGCCCGAATCGTAGGTCTTGGTGGCAATCACCGGCTCGTCCTGCGCGCCGGCAGGAAAGCTCGCCGCCTGCGCCAGCACGAGGCCGACAAGCACCGGTGTGAGAACTCTCATGCGAAAGCTGCGCATGGCCCCTGATCCCTTTCCCCCAAAACCCAGCCCAAAGCCCGTCCGGTCTGATCCCCCGCCGCACGGTTAACAACTTACGGTGGGCGTGGTCGCCTGACAATCGTTGATCGGACCATGCCCCGGATGGCGGTGCCGGCGCAATGGCCGGCCTGGTCCGCGCCGCCGCAGCGCATGCCGCGCGTTGCACGGGGGACGCGGGAACCGGCTTGCCCTTGCCGGGGGGCCCCGCGCCCCGTATCTCCCGCGCAACCGGCAGAGGAGGCGGCAGCGATGACCGAGCACAGCGGAGACAACGGCGCCGGGCGCCTCAGGATCACCCTCGCGCAGCTCAACCCGGTGGCCGGCGACATCCCCGGCAATCTCGAGCGCGCCCGCGAGGCGCTGGCCGCCGGCCGCGCCGCCGGGGCCGATCTGGTGATGCTGCCGGAGATGTTCCTCTCGGGCTACCAGCTGCTCGACCTCTCGATCCGGCCGGCCTTCCTGCGCGACTGCCAGGCGGCGCTCGAGGCGCTGGCCGCCGGGATGGGCGAGGGCGACCCGGCGCTCGGCATCGGCGCGCCGATGGAGGCCGGCCGCGCCGGCGAGGCCGAGCAGCTCGGCCGCGGCGTCTACAACGCCTATCACCTGCTCGAGGGCGGCGCCGGCGGCGGGCGCATCCGCGCCCGGTTCGCCAAGCACCACCGGCCGAACTACGGCGTCTTCGACGAGAAGCGGCTCTATCTCGAGGGGCCGCCGCAGGGGCCGGTGGCGATCAACGGCTGCCGCGTCGGCTTCCCGATCTGCGAGGACATGTGGTTTCCCGATGTCGCCGAGACGCTCGAGGAGTCGGGTGCCGAGCTCTTCCTGGTGCCGAACGGCTCGCCCTATGACCGGCACAAGGTCGAGGCGCGGATGAACCACATGGTCGCGCGCACCGTCGAGACCCGGCTCAGCCTCGTCTATCTCAACCTGATGGGCGGGCAGGACGACCAGGTCTTCGACGGCGGCAGCTTCGGGCTCAACCCGGGCAAGCCGCTGGCCTTCCAGATGCCGTTCTTCGAGGAGGCGATCGAGACCGTCGAGGCGCGCCGCACCAACGAGGGCTGGCGCCTCGCCGACGGCCCGCGCGCGGCGCAGCCCGAGGCGGCGGAGGCGGACTACCGCGCCATGGTCACCGCGACCCGCGACTATGTGCGCAAGGCCGGCTTCTCCAAGGTGCTGCTCGGGCTCTCGGGCGGGATCGATTCGGCGATCGTCGCGGCGATCGCCACCGATGCGCTGGGGGCGGAGAACGTGCGCTGCGTGATGATGCCCTCGCGCTTCACCAGCCGCGAGAGCCTCGAGGACGCCGCCGCGGTGGCGGGCCGGCTCGGCGTGCGGCTCGACGAGCTCTCGATCGCCGGGGCGGTCGCGGCGCTGGAGCAGGGGCTGGCGCCGCATTTCGAGGGCATGGCCCGGGATCTCACCGAGGAGAACATCCAGTCGCGCCTGCGCGGCACCTACCTGATGGCGCTCTCCAACAAGTTCGGCGAGATGCTGCTGACCACCGGCAACAAGTCGGAGATGGCGGTCGGCTACGCGACGATCTACGGCGACATGAACGGCGGCTACAACCCGATCAAGGATCTCTACAAGACCCGCGTCTTCGCCGCCGCGCGCTGGCGCAACACGGTGCGGCACGACTGGATGCTGGGCCCGGCCGGCGAGGTGATCCCCGAGCGGGTGATCGCCAAGCCGCCCAGCGCCGAGCTGCGCGAGGACCAGAAGGACGAGGACAGCCTGCCGCCCTACGAGATCCTCGACGCGATCCTCGAGCGGCTGGTGGAGGAGGACGCCTCGACCGCCGAGATCATCGCCGAGGGCCATGACCGCGAGACCGTGATGAAGGTGCAGCACCTGCTCTACATCTCGGAATACAAGCGCTTCCAGTCGGCCCCCGGCACCAAGCTGACGCGCCGCGCCTTCTGGCTCGACCGGCGCTATCCCATCGTCAACCGCTGGCGCGACCGCTCCTGAGCGCGCCGCGCGGGCGGGGGAGGGGGACGGGCCGAGGGAGGGGCGCCGGCTATTTCTGCGCCAGGCTCATCGAGCCCTTGGGCCAGAGGATGGTGTAGCTCAGCTCGCGCCCATGGGTCTTCGAGAGCTCCTTCTCGCGGGTGATCTCGCCGCCGCCGGAGATCACCTTGAAGTCGATCCCCACGGTGCCCTTGACGCCGGACTTCTTCACCGCGCCCTCGGCGCTGTGGTCCTTCTTGGTGGCCTTGGCGGCATCCTCGCGGGCCTTGATCACCAGCACCTCGCCGGCCTTCAGCGGATTGTAGACGAGGTGGTTGGCGAGCTTCGGCTTGACCTTGCGCTGCAGCGCGACATTCACGATCACCCGCGATTTCGACGGCTCCAGCATGATCCCGCGGAACCGGGCGCCGCCCGCTTTCATGGCGCTGGCGAGCTTCACCTTGCTGGCCGGGAACTGCAGCGTGACCTTGCCGCCCTTTGGCAGCGTGTTGTTGAAATCGACGAAGGCGAACAGGATGTCGACCTCGACCAGCCCCTTCGCCGCGCCTTCCTTCTCGTACTGCTTCTCCTCCCGGGCGATCTCCGATTGCCAGGCCTTCAGCGTCCGCAGGATGCCGTCCATGGTCTTCAGGAATTCGGGCCATGCCAGCAGCGCCCGCTTCGGCCGGGTGGCGCGCAGCCTGGTGCCGTCGCGGACCGCGCCGTCGAGCCGGTCGCGCATCAGCTCGTAGCGCGGCGGTTTCACCTCGGCAAAGCGCAGGAGCCCGTTGACGAAGCTGGTGACGAGCTTGGCCTCGAGCATCGGCAGCACGCTGTCGAAGCGCCCCGACGCGAAGAGCCTGGCGAATTTCTGGACCGATTTCGCCCGTTCGGCTTCCCTGGTCATGGTCGTCCCTCCGCGTTGCATGCGGACCCTGGCGACGGGGGAGATGATACCACATCCGGCCGCGCCGGGCTTGACGAACGTCAACGGCAGCGGCGGCCCGGTGCGTCACGCCAGACGCACGGCGCGATTGTTGCATGCGGGCGGCAGTCGCGCGCCGCCTCCCGCCCGCCCGCAGCCGCACTTGACCCGCCCCGCGCGAGCGGTCACGGATAGCGGGCCAGACCCGGAGTGCCCCAGAATGACGACCACCCGTTTCGCGCCATCGCCCACGGGATTGCTGCATGTCGGCAATCTGCGGACGGCGGTGCTCAACTGGATGCTGGCGCGCAAGGCCGGCGGCACCTTCATCCTGCGCATCGACGACACCGACACCGCCCGCTCGGAGGCGCGATTCGCCGATGCGATCCGGCGCGACCTCGAATGGCTCGGCCTGACCTGGGACCGCGAGGAGCGCCAGTCGGAGCGCTTCGAGCGCTATGCCGCCGCCACCGAGACGCTGCGCGCCGCGACCCGCGTCTACGAATGCTTCGAGACGCCGCTCGAGCTCGAGCTCAAGCGCAAGACGCAGCTCGCCATGGGCAAGCCGCCGGTCTATGACCGCGGCGCGCTGATGCTGACCAATGCCGAGCGCGAGGCGCTGCGCGAGACCCGCAACCCGCATCTGCGCTTCCTGCTCGAGCGCCGGCCGATCGAGTGGGACGACCTGATCCGCGGGCCGCAGTCGGTCGACGGTGCCTCGATCTCCGATCCGGTGCTCTACCGCGCCGACGGGCAGCTGCTCTACACGCTGGCCTCGGTGGTGGACGACATCGAGATGGGCGTCACCCATGTGGTGCGCGGCGCCGACCACGTGACCAACACCGGCGCGCAGATCCAGATCTTCGAGGCGCTCGGCGCCGCGCCGCCGCGCTTCGCGCATCACGCGCTGCTGACCGGGCCGCAGGGCGAGGCGCTGTCGAAGCGGCTCGGCACGCTCAGCCTCGCCGACCTGCGCGAGGGCGGGGTGGAGCCGGCGGCGCTGCTCGCCTTCATGGCGCGGCTCGGCTCGTCGCTCCCGGTCGAGGTGGCGACCGATCCCGCGGCGCTCGTCGCGGCCTTCGATCCCGGGCAGTTCGGCCTCTCGCCGACCAGGTTCGACGCCGAGGAGCTGCGGCTGCATTCCGCCAAGACCCTGCGCGCGCTGCCGCTGGCGGCGGTTGCCGACCGCCTGTCCGCGATCGGCGTGCCGGAGGCGCGGCAGGCCGCCTTCTGGGAGGCGGTTGGCCCCAATCTCGACCGTTTCGACGAGGCCGCCGGCTGGTGGGCGCTGTGCCGCGAGGGGCCGGGGGCGGCCGACATCCCGGCGGAGGATATCGATTTCGTCGAGACCGCGCTGGCGCTGCTGCCGCCGCGCCCCTGGGGGCCGGAGAGCTGGGGCGCCTGGACCGAGGCGGTGAAGCGCGCCACCGGGCGCAAGGGCCGGGCGCTGTTCCAGCCGCTGCGCCGGGCGCTCACCGGGCGCGACCGGGGCCCCGAGATGGCCCGGCTGATGCCGCTGCTCGAGGGGCCGCTGCCGGCCAGCGCGGCGGGTCCGGCCGGCGGCTGAGCCGGGCGGCGCAGGCCCCCGGCGGACCCCGGCGAGGCCCGGCCGCCGGGCGCCCGGCCGCATTCGCGCTTGACAGCGCCGGCGCGGGCAGGCACCACTCCGCCCATGACACATGCTGCCGCCATCTTCCGGATCTGCATTAGCTGCTGACACCCACGTCCGCGGCGGCCTGTCACCTTGTTCCAATAGCCCAGATGTCAGACCCGCTGCGGGAACCCCGCGCGAGGCCGACATGACATCCGAGATCACGCTCTACGACAGCCGCACCCGCCAGAAGCAGCCGCTGCGCCCCGATGCGGCGGGCCGCGTCGGCATGTATGTCTGCGGCCCCACGGTCTATGACCGGGCGCATATCGGCAATGCCCGGCCGGCGGTGGTGTTCGACGTGCTGTTCCGCCTGCTGCGCCACGAGCTCGGCGCCGGGCGCGTCACCTATGTGCGCAACTTCACCGACGTCGACGACAAGATCAACGCCCGCGCCGCCGAAAGCCGCGGCCCCGGCGAGAGCCTCGAGGCCGCGGTGCGCCGCATCACCGACGAGACCATCGGCTGGTATCACGAGGACATGGGCGCGCTCGGCACCATGCGCCCCGATCACGAGCCGCGCTGCACCGAATACATCCCCCAGATGATCGCCATGGCCGAGCGCCTGATCGCCGCCGGCCATGCCTATGCCGCCGAGGGGCACGTGCTGTTCGAGGTGGCGAGCTATGCGGGCTATGGCGGGCTCTCGCGCCGTTCGCTCGACGAGATGGAGGCCGGCGCCCGGGTCGAGGTCGCGCCCTACAAGCGCAACCCGATGGATTTCGTGCTCTGGAAGCCCTCGACCCCGGAGCAGCCCGGCTGGGACAGCCCCTGGGGCCGCGGCCGCCCGGGCTGGCACATCGAGTGCTCGGCGATGGCCAAGGCGCTGCTCGGCGACCGCTTCCAGATCCATGCCGGCGGCATCGACCTGCAGTTCCCGCATCACGAGAACGAGCGCGCCCAGAGCTGCTGCGCCAACGCCACCGAGGAGATGGCCGATATCTGGATGCACAACGGCTACCTGATGGTCGAGGGCGAGAAGATGTCGAAGAGCCTCGGCAACTTCTTCACCGTGAAGGACCTGCGCGACCGGGGCATCCCCGGCGAGGTGATGCGCATGGTGCTGCTCTCGACGCAGTACCGCCAGCCGCTGGACTGGACCGGGAAGCGCGTCGCCGAGGCCGAGGCGGCGCTGCGGCGCTGGCGCGGGCTCTGCGCCGGGGTGGCCCCGGCCGCCGCGGTGCCGGCAGCGGTGCGCGCGGCGCTGGCCGACGACATCAACACCCCGAAGGCGATCGCCGCGCTGCACGCGCTGGCCGGGCAGGGCGATGCGGCGGGGCTGCGCGCCGGGGCGGAGCTGCTCGGCCTGCTCACCGATGCGCTCGGCGGCTGGGAGGCGGCGGCCGAGGCCGATGCGGATGTCGCCGCCGGGATCGACCGGCTGCTGGCCGCCCGCGCCGCGGCGCGCAAGGCGAGGGATTTCGCCCGCGCCGATGCGATCCGCGACGGGCTGGCGGCGGCCGGCGTCGAGGTGAAGGACACGCCGCAGGGCGCCGAGTGGCAGCTCGGCCCGGATTTCGACGCGGCCCGCCTCGCCGGGCTGGAGGCGGCAGGATGAGCGCCGCCGCCCGCCGCCGGCAGCACGCCGCCCGCGCCGCGGCCGCGCCGCCCCGGCGCGCCCCGTTCGCCCTGCCGCACCCGAACCGATCCCGTTCCGAACCCAGATGCGGGTGCCTGCGCCCCGCCAGCGAGGCCCGGCCATGACCACCCACACCGCCCCGGCGGCCCCGAGCGCCCAGCCGAAGGAGGCCGCGGCCGCCGTCCGCGAGCGGCTCTGGCTCTATGACACCACGCTGCGCGACGGCCAGCAGACCCAGGGCGTCGATTTCTCGGTCGACGACAAGATCCGCATCGCCCGCGCCCTCGACGCCCTCGGCATCGACTTCATCGAGGGCGGCTGGCCCGGCGCCAACCCGACCGACAGCGACTTCTTCGCCCAGGCCCCGGCGACCCGCGCGCGCTTCACCGCCTTCGGCATGACCAAGCGGGCCGGGCGCTCGGCGGCCAATGACGAGGTGCTGGCCGAGGTCGTCAATGCCGGCACGCAGGCGGTCTGCCTCGTCGGCAAGTCGCACGACTTCCATGTCGAGGCGGCGCTCGGGATCACGCTGGAGGAGAACCTCGGCAACATCCGCGAGAGCATCGCCCATCTGGCCGGCCTCGGGCGCGAGGCGCTGTTCGACGCCGAGCATTTCTTCGACGGCTACAAGGCGAACCCGGCCTATGCGCTGGAGGCGCTGCGCGCCGCGCTCGAGGGCGGCGCCGGCTGGGTCGTGCTCTGCGACACCAATGGCGGCACCCTGCCGGCGGAGATCGGCGAGATCACCGCCGCGGTCGCCGCCCGGCTGCCGGAGGCCCGCCTCGGCATCCACACCCACAACGACACCGAGCAGGCGGTGGCCGGCACCTTCGCCGCGGTGGAGGCCGGGGCGCGGCAGATCCAGGGCACGCTGAACGGCCTCGGCGAGCGCTGCGGCAATGCCAATCTCTGCTCGATCATCCCCAGCCTGGTGCTGAAGCCGCGCTATGCCGAGCGTTTCGAGACCGGGGTGGCGCCGGAGAAGCTGGCCGATCTGCGCCGGCTCTCGGTCACGCTCGACGAGATGCTGAACCGCCAGCCCGACCCGCATGCGCCCTATGTCGGCGCCGCCGCCTTCGCGCACAAGGCGGGGCTGCACGCATCGGCGATCCTGAAGGACCCGACGACCTACGAGCATGTCGCGCCGGAGGCCGTGGGCAATGCCCGCGTGGTGCCGATGTCGAACCAGGCCGGCCGCGCCAACCTGATGCGCCGGCTCGAGGAGGCGGGCATCGCCGTCGAGCGCGACGACCCGCGCCTCGGCACGCTGCTGATGGAGGTCAAGACCCGCGAGGACCAGGGCTTCGCCTATGACCAGGCGGATGCCAGCTTCGAGCTGCTGGCGCGGCGCCATCTCGGCCTGATGCCGCGCTTCTTCGAGGTCGACCGCTACCGCGTCTCGGTCGAGCGCCGCTTCGACGCCCAGGGCCGCTGGGTCACCGCCTCCGAGGCGGTGGTGGTGGTCCATGTCGATGGCGAGCGGATGATCTCCGCCTCCGAGAGCCTCGACCCGGTCAGCAGGGAGGACCAGGGCCCGGTCAACGCGCTCAGCCGCGCGCTGATCAAGGATCTCGGCCGCTACCAGGAACATATCGAGGACATGCGGCTGGTCGACTTCAAGGTCCGCATCCACGGCCAGGGCACCGAGGCGGTGACCCGCGTGCTGCTGGAAAGCCGCGACGCCGCGGGCCGGCACTGGACCACCCTCGGCGTCTCGGCCAACATCGTCGATGCCTCCTTCCAGGCGCTCGAGGATGCGGTGCTGGCCAAGCTGGTGCGGGCCGGGGTGCGCGGCAGCAATGGCTGACGCTCCGGCAGCCGGCGAGGAGACCGGCCCGGCGGCGCTGCTCCGGCGCTATGACCCGGATCTCTTCGCCTGCCTGATCTTCGCGCGGGAGCCGCTGCGCAGCCGGCTGATGGTGCTCGGCGCCTATGATCTCGAGCTCAGCCGCGCGGTGCACGGCGCCCGGCGCGCCGCCGATACCGGCCCGCTGATCGGCGCGATGCGGCTGCAGTTCTGGCGCGACACGCTGGAGGGCGCCTTCGCCGGCCAGCCGCCGCGGGCGCATGAGGTGGCCGGGCCGCTGGGCGAGCTGATCGCCGCCGCCGCCCCGGCACCGGCCGATCTCGAGGCGCTGATCGCGGCGCGCGACATGGAGCTGGCGCCGCCGCTCGCCGACATCCCGGCCTGGGCGGAGGCGCGCTATGCCGCCTTCCTGCGGCTCGGCTGCGCGCTGGCCGGCGCGGCGCCGCCCGCCGCCTGCGGGCCGGCGGGGCAGGCGCTCGGCCGGGCCTTCCTGCTGCGCACGGCGGCGGCGATGGCGCGCGAGCCCGGGGCGCTGCTGGCGGATGCGTCGCCGGCGGCGCTGGCCGGCCATGCCCGGGAAGGGCTCGGGGCGCTCGCCGAGGCGCGCCGGGCGCGCCTGCCGGCGGCGGCGCGGCCGCTGTTCCTGACGCTCTGGCAGGCCGAACGCAGCCTCGCCGCCGCCGCCGCCGATCCCGAGGCCGCCGCGGCGCGGGGGCTGCCGGCCGCCGGCCCCGCCCGCCGCGCCCTCGCGCTCAGCTGGCGCGCCCTCGCCGGGCGGCCCTGAGGCCCGGCCGGCGCTCCGGTCGTCAGCGCCGGCGCAGCACGTAGACGGTGGCCTTCAGGCCGATGCCGGGCAGATGCGCGCCGTAATCGGCCACCAGCAGCTCGGTATAGCCGCAGTCGATCAGGTCGTTGATGCGCCCGCGGATGGTGCCGTCGGCCGCCGCGTGATCGTTCACCGAGAACACCAGGCAGCCGCCGGAGGGCAGCTTGCCGACGATCTCGTCGAGCACCGTCGGCGGCATGTATTCCGGCGAGATGCAGCCGATCGCCGCGGCGTTCTGGTAGACATCGCCCGGCATCTCCAGCGGTTTCGAGAGATCGGCGATGGCGAGCTCGCGATAGACGTCCTTCCTGCGGGCGCGGGCCAGCATCTCCTCCGAGAGGTCGAAGCCGTCGATGCAGTCGAACCCCGCCGCGCGCAGGGCCAGGCCCGAGAGCCCGGTGCCGCAGGCCAGGTCCATCACCGGCGCCCAGGGCAGCGCGGCATGGGCGGCCAGCGCCTCGGCGCAGCGTTTCGGGGTGATGTAGCCGTTCTTGCCGACCTCGGCGTCATAGGCCGGGGCCCAGCGGTCGTAGAAGCCCTCGGCCTCTTCCGGCGTCTCGATCCTGTAGGCGTGTTCGAGGCCCACGTCCTTGTCGCCTCCGCGGGTGTCGGAATTGTCCATTTGCGCCTCCTTGGGGTCGCTTTCGGACAAGTATCGGGGCCGCGCCGCGGGAATGCAACCGCGGCCCGCCGGGGCGTCAGGCCGCAGAGGCCGCCCCCTCCGACGCCGCGATCCAGGCGGCCAGCGCGGATTTCGCCCGCTCGGTATAGGCGCGGGCCCGCTCGCGCTTGCCCTTGCGGCCCTTGCGGATATCCTCCTCGAGCGGCGGAAACAGGCCGAAATTCACGTTCATCGGCTGGAAGGTCTCGGCCTCGGCGCCGCCGGTGATATGGCCGAGCAGGGCGCCGAGCGCGGTCTCCGCCGGCGGCGGCGGGCAGGGCCGCCCGAGCCGCTCGGCCGCGGCGAAGCGCCCGGCCAGGATCCCCATGGCGCCGGATTCGACATAGCCCTCGACCCCGGTGATCTGCCCGGCGAAGCGCAGCCGCGGATCGGCCTTCAGCCGCATCTCGCCGTCGAGCAGCCGCGGCGCGTTGAGGAAGGTGTTGCGGTGGATCCCGCCGAGGCGTGCAAACCGGGCATTCTCCAGCCCCGGAATCTTCGCGAAAACAGCGGCCTGCGCGCCATACTTCATCTTGGTCTGGAAGCCGACGAGATTGTAGAGCGTGCCGAGCCGGTTCTCGCGCCGCAGCTGCACGATGGCATGGGGCTTCACATCCGGCTGGTGCGGGTTGGTCAGCCCGACCGGCTTCAGCGGGCCATAGCGCAGGGTCTCGCGCCCGCGCGCCGCCATCACCTCGATCGGCAGGCAGCCCTCGAAATAGGGCGTGCCCTCCCACTCCTTGAACTCCGTCACCTCGGCCGCCAGCAGCGCGTCGATGAAGCCCTCGTACTGCTCGCGGCTCATCGGGCAGTTGAGATAGGCGGTGCGCTCCGCCTCGGTCTCGCCCTTGTCGTAGCGCGACTGGAACCAGGCCTTGGAGAGATCGACGCTGTCGGCATAGACGATCGGCGCGATGGCGTCGAAGAAGGCCAGCGAGGTCTCGCCGGTCAGCCCGCCGATCGCGGCGGCCAGCGGCTCGGAGGTGAGCGGGCCGGTGGCGATCACCACGCTGTCCCACTCGGCGGGGGGCAGGCCGGCGACCTCGCCGCGTTCCAGCGTGATCAGCGGGTGCTCGGCGATGGCGCGGGTCACCGCCGCCGAGAACACCGCGCGGTCGACCGCCAGCGCGCCGCCGGCCGGCACCGAGGCGGGCCCGGCGGCGGCCATCATGATCGAGCCGAGCCGGCGCATCTCCTCGTGCAGCAGGCCCACCGCGTTGGTCTCGTGATCGTCCGAGCGGAAGGAGTTGGAGCAGACGAGCTCGGCCAGACCGTCGGTCTGGTGCGCCTCGGTGCCGCGATGCGGGCGCATCTCGTGGAGCACCACGGGAACGCCCATGCTGGCCGCGGCCCAGGCTGCCTCGCAGCCCGCCATGCCGCCGCCGACGATGTGAATGGGTCTCATGGTCAGCACTTAGGGTCGCGCCCGCGGCAGGGTCAAGCCGGATCAGACCCGGAAGGCCAGCCCCACGCCATAGGCGACCGCGGCGCAGATGCCGCCGACCAGCACCGTCTCGCCGACGCAGCGCGCCATCGGCTCGATGGTCACCTTCCAGCGCAGCAGGCCGAGCGCCACCAGCGCCGAGAAGGTCGCGCCCACCGCGACGAGGAAGGTCGTCTCCGAGGGCGGCATCAGGAAATAGGGCACCAGCGGCACCGCGCCGAAGCAGAGGAAGCTGGCGAAGGTCATCAGCGCGTCGCGCACCGGGCGGTCGCCGTCGGGCCCGGACAGCGCCATCGCCTCGCGCACCAGCGCCTCGGCCAGCAGCCCCGGGTCCCGCGCCGTCGCGGCGGCGACCGCGCGTGCGGTGTCCTCGGCAATGCCGCGGGCGGCGAGGCGCGCGGCATAGCCCTGGCGCTGGCCCTCCGGATCGGCGGCGATCATGCGGCCGACGGCGCCGTGCACGCGGTGGTAGATGTCGCGCTGCGAACGCGCCGAGAGAAAGGCGCCGAGGCCCATCGAGGTGGCATCCGCCAGCAGGTTGGCCAGCCCGAACAGCAGCACCGCGACCGCGCCCACCGGCCCCGCGCCCTCGGCCGCGGCGCCGGCGAAGCCCGCCACCACGGCGAAGGTGGTGACGATGCCGTCATTGCCGCCATAGACCACCTCGCGCAGCGAGGCGCCGATGGTGCCGACGCCGTCGATGGGGGCGGGCGCGGTGTCCTCGCCGCGATCGGCACGCTGCTGCAAGCTGGCCTCCAGGCTGGATGGGCCGCGCGCCGGGCCTCTAGGCCCGCGCCGCGCCGGAGGCCGGGGCGTGCGGCGCCATCACGGCTTTGGCCAGGCCGAGAGCGGGAAGGGCCGGCGTGCCGTCGCCCCGGTGAGATAGCCCGTCACCTCGGCGAGCCAGATCGCGAGGCTCCGCCCGAAGCCCTGGATGTGCTCGTTCTCGCGGCCGCTGACGGCGAGATGGATCACCTGCACCACGGTCAGCATCGTCAGCAGCCACTGCGCGATGCCGAATGCGACGACATAGAGGATCGAGAGCCCGATCCGGGCGACCAGCCTGTCGCGCCGCTGGGTCCGCGTCTCGCTGCCGGGGGACGCCTCTGCCTGGCTGTCGGTCATGCCGAGCCTCCACTCTGTGATCAGGGATGGTTCGGAGATGCGGATGATGCGCTGCGGGATCAAGCCCGGACCGGGAAAATGCGCGGATTTGCCCTTAAGCCCGGCGGCGATCCGGCCTAGTCTGCCGGCGGCAAGAGGAGGGCGCGATGCGCATCGACGGCACCGACTGGCGGACCATCTGGCGGCGCGCGGATGGCAGCGTCGCGATCATCGACCAGACCCGGCTGCCCTTCGCGCTGGAGGTGGTGACGCTGGCCACCGCGGCGGAGGCCGCGCGCGCCATCGCCGGGATGCAGGTGCGCGGCGCCCCGCTGATCGGCGCGGCGGCGGCCTATGGCATGGCGCTGGCCGCGGCGGCGGACCCCTCGGACGCCGCGCTGGCCGCGGCCGCGGGCGTGCTGATGGCGGCGCGGCCGACCGCGGTCAACCTCGCCTGGGCGGTGGAGGCGCAGCTCTCCGCGCTGCGTCCGCTGGCGCCGGATGCCCGCGCCGCCGCTGCCTTTGCCCGCGCCGATGCCATCGCCGAGGACGACGTCGCCCGCAACACCGCGCTCGGGATGCACGGGCTCGCGCTGGTCCGCGCCGCGGCCGAGGCGCGCCCCGGCCCGGTGCAGATCCTCACCCATTGCAATGCCGGCTGGCTGGCGACGGTGGACCGCGGCACCGCCACCGCGCCGATCTATGCCGCGGCCGAGGCGGGGATCGACCTGCATGTCTGGGTCGACGAGACCCGCCCGCGCAACCAGGGCGGCCAGCTCACCGCCTGGGAGCTGGCGCGCGCCGGCATCCCGCACACGGTGATCGTCGACAATGCCGGCGGGCACCTGATGCAGGCGGGGCAGGTGGATCTCTGCCTCGTCGGCACCGACCGCACGGCGCGCAACGGCGATGTGGCGAACAAGATCGGCACCTATCTGAAGGCGCTGGCGGCGCGGGACTGCGGCGTGCCGTTCCATGTCTGCCTGCCCTCGCCGACGATCGACTGGCAGATCGCCGCCGGCGCCGCGATCCCGATCGAGGAGCGTGCCGCCGCGGAGGTCGAGACGGTGGCCGGGCCGGAGGGGCCGGTGCGCGTGGTCAGCCCGGGCTCGCCGGTCGCGAACCCGGCTTTCGACGTGACCCCGGCGCGGCTCGTCACCTCGCTGGTCACCGAGCGGGGGATCTGCGCCGCCTCACCCGAGGGGCTGGCCGGCCTCTTCCCCGAGCACGCGGCCCCCGCCGCCCGCAGCGCCT
>NZ_BSYI01000004.1 GCF_030270585.1 Paralimibaculum aggregatum | reverse complement strand
ATGGCGGCGCAAGGTGCCGGTCCGCTCGGCAACACCCCACCCGGGGCATGATCCCAACCGCACGATTCGCCGCATGGTCCGCATCTGGACGGAGCTCGCGGAGATGCTCGAGGAAGGGAAGGGCAGGACCGACCGCCTCGTCGTCGGCCATGGTCCGGACGGCGATCCGCATCTGCACATCACCGGTATTGTGCCGATCCACGCGCTCTGGTCGGCCGCGCCGATCCTCCTGCTCGATGCGACGCCGCAGCCGGAGATCCTGGCGCACTGGTTCGGGCAGATGAAGCATGTGGCGGTATATGCCGCAGAGCCGCATCTCGTGCTCCGGCAGTGCAATGACAGGAGCTGGTCGAAGCGCATGATGCTCGGCGGCGGCTCGGTCTCGGCCAACGGGGCCGCCCGGAACAATCGCGCCCGGCTCGCCCGGCTGATCCGTGAGACGCCAGGCGGGGCGCCGGGTGGCCTCCTGCTGATCACCTACAAGGCACTCATCGGCACGCTCCAGGATGAGGGCGCACTGCCGGAAGGCGTCTCCACGGCGCATTTCGGCGCGCTGCGGGGGCTCGACGCCTTCGGCGGGATCTCCCGGGTGATCGTGGTCGGACGACCCTTGCCCGCATCCTCGGATCTCGCGGCAATGACCGGCGCGCTGACACGGAACCGAGATGACGCGGCCGTCGCCGCGCAGTTCCGGCGCATGATCACCGATGCCGAGGTCGAGCAGGCCATCGGCCGGGCCCGCGCCGTGAACCGGGATGCCGGGTCCCCCGTCGAGGTACTGGTGCTCTCCGATGCGTGTCTGTTCCGGCCCGCCGAGCGCCTGCCCGTCAGCGCGGTCTGGCGGGACGAGACCCCCTTCGAGCGGATGATCGCGCGGGGCGGGGTCGCTTTCGGGAGCGGGACGCTCGCTGCCCGCGCCTATCCCGCGCTCTGGAAGAGCGAGCAGGCGGCGGCCCATGCCCTCCGGGCGACTACCCAAAAATCCTCCATAGAGATCTGTAAGGAGGGTTTTTGGGTAGTCAGCATCCGCCGCAAGCGTTCGCGCCACAGCAACATCGCGGTGGTTTCCCCCGAGCATGCCGAGCCGAGGGCGGCCGTCGAGGCGCTGATCGGCCCCGTCGAGGCGTTCGATATCCTCTCCGCCCCGAGCAGCGATCGCGCCGATGCTGCATCGCGGGAGGCGATCTCCGGAACGGCCCGGAAGGCCTGCCGGAGCGAACTGAAACCCGTGCCGCTGCGTGGTGCACAACGCAGCACGGCATGGTGCAACGCTGCCATTGCGGGGCGGAAAGGCCCGTCCCTCCGCCTGCATGGCTGGGCACGGACACGGGCGCCACCAGGAAACCGTGGCCCGCCAGGCCGAAAGAAGCAGTGCTCCCGAAGAACCGAGGATCAGATCGAATGAGCGATGGACCTGAAACTGCAGGCGCCAGGCAGGTGCGCGATGGTGCCGGGCGCTGGAAGAAGGGCATCAGCGGAAATCCCTCCGGGCGTCCGCGCGGCGCCCGCAATCACGCCACAACGGCTGCTGCAGCCCTGCTCGACGGCGAGGCCGAGGCGCTGGCGGCGTTTCCGCCGGTCGGTGCGATCCTGCGTGCCGGCCGGCTGTATCGGGAGGACATGGCGTGAGCAGCCCGGCGCTTCACCGAGACCCGGCCGTTTCCGTGGCGGAGGCCACGGAGGCGGCGCTGGTGGCCGCCGCCCGCAAGCGGGACGAGGCGGCGATCCGCGAGCTGATCCGGCGGCTCAACCCGCGGCTCTTCCGGGTGGCGCGCGGCATCGCCCGGAGCGATGCCGAGGCCGAGGAGATCGTGCAGGAGAGTTATCTCGCGGCCTTCGGCGGCCTCGCGGCGTTCCGCGGCGAGGCACGGTTCTCGACCTGGATCACCCGGATCGCCGTGAACGCGGCGTTGCAGCGCCGCCGCCGCGCGCAGGCGGATCCGGCGCATGAGGGGTATGACACGGTGACCGAGAGCGACGTGACGCGGGACACCGTGCTGCCGTTTCCGGGCGGCGGCGCGGCGCAGCCGGAGGCGGAGGCCGGCCGGCGCCAGGTGCGGGAGATGCTCGAGCAGGCGGTCGCCGAGCTGCCGCCGGAGCTGCGCATCGTGTTCCTGCTCCGCGAGGCCGAGGGCATGAGCACGCTCGCCGTCGCCCGCGACCTCGCGCTCAACCCGGTGACGGTGAAGACGCGGCTGTTCCGCGCCCGCCAGCGCCTGCGCCGCGCGATCGAACGGCGCCTGCAGGGCGGCTTCGACGCGATCTTCCCCTTCGCCGGCCGCCGCTGCGCCGCCCTCGCCGACCGCGTCATCGCCGCGCTGCAGCCACCGCAGCCGGGCACCGATGAGCGCTCGCTCTGACAAAGCCGCCATGAGCCAGGACGGGTGCATGGTCGCACTCGATGGGCCTGTCTCCGCGAGTGCGGGGTAGCACCGGGCACGCTGGACGCGATGTCGACCTGGGACCACCTATCTCCAAGCTCCTGCTCGACGGCTACGAGGGGCTATCCCCGCGGAGCGGGAAACACAGGAGATCGACGAGGCCCGGCGCGAGCTGGGCCGGTTCACCCCCGCGGTGTGAGGAACAGGAATGTTGAAGAATGCTGAAATCTCTGCCGCGCGGTTTATCCCACAGGTGCGGGGAACACTCGCGGACCTGCCGCTCGAGATCGGCGAGACGGGGTTCAACCCCGCGGGTGCGGGGAACACTCATCGGCGGTCTCCTGCGCCTTCTGCGCCAGCGGTTCATCCCCGCGGGTGCGGCGAACACCGCCTTGCCGTGAGTGGTACCGGCCGGTACCACAGTTCATCCCCACGGGTGCGGGGAACACCTGAAGCAATCGGAGACTTCCATTTATTGGCCGCACAAGGCCACTGATGGTCTGGTTCCGTGTTTGGCGGTTGAGGTTCCTCGACCCTGGCAGTTCGTCCGGCTTCTGGGCACTCCGAGTTGCGCTGCCGCTGCGGCCGCAGTTTCGAGATGGAGATGTCGGCGGAGGTTGTAGACGAGGTTGGCGAGGCCGATCCTGGTGCGCGCCCTTGCGATGCCGATTGTCCTGACGAACCCTCCCATGCGGTGCTTCTGGTCGGCGAAGGCGTGCCCGATTGCCGATCCCGCTCCTGATCGGGCGGCGTTCGCCCTCTGACGGTTCGCCGGCAGCGGTGTGCCCGGTGCGCGCCGGAAGTGGATCTTCGAGATCAGCCCGGCGGCGGTAATCCGTTTCTCGTTCTTCTGTGACCCGTAGGCGGTATCCGCCCGGACGCCCGAGCCGGTGTTCGACGTGTCCAGCAGCCCTGGCAGCGCGCGCCCGTCGTGCCGGGCCTCATCGCTCACCCGATCAGGTACGGATCAGCCGGTGGCGCCGGTCGGCGCCGATATGGCTCTCGTAGCTGTGGACCGGCACCGCGACCTGCATGGCCTGAGAGCCGTCGGGGCGCGTCTTCTTCCCGCCCCGCTTCAGCGTCCAGCGCCTGTCCCGGTCCTTCTGGCGCAGCTTCGCGGGCTTGCCCTTCCACTCCTCGGGGATGCCGCCGCCCTTGACGGTCTCGCGCTCGGCATCGGTCATGCGCTGGCGGGGCGCGGCCATGATGGACCCCTCGATCGTCTCCCGCCCATGGCGCGGCAGCCAGCCCCCTTCAGATGCGCATCGAAGCGGGCGAAGAGGCGGTCCACGGCGCCGGCCCCGGTCAGCCGCTCGCAGAACAGCCAGATCGTATGCGCATCCGGCACCCGGCCGTGCAGGTCGAGCCCAGGGAAGCGCATGAACGACAGCCGGTCGCGGATCTGCAACCCGGTGCGCATGTCGGCGAGCCCGTAGAGCGCCTGGATCGCCAGAACCTTGAACATCATGACGACATCCATCAGGGGGCGACCGCCCTGTGCGCGGTCAGCACGCGAGAGCGCCGCGTCGGGCTCGGGACGGAACATCTCGAAATCCACCACCGCCGAGAGCCGCTCGAGCGGATCGCCGCTCTTCGACAGCGCTCGATACCGCTCATACAGATCGAAGAACCCTGGCTGACCTGACACCCGCGCCTCCCTTGCAGACCGACGCCAGCGAATCAGCCAACCACGGGAAACGCGAGGTTTCTAGAAGCCTCCATGCGTCAGCTCCCCGAGGAGGACCGCGCGATTTACGCGGCCTTCGACGCGAAGGGCAATATCGAGGGCGAGATCCGCTACCTGGAGGAGAAGATCAGGAGGCTCAAGGCGGAGGGGCTCAGAAAAGGGAGATGATCAACATTTCGAATCCCGGACACCCCGGGGAGACGCGGTCTGGCGGATCTGCGGCGACACCGCGGTCTGGGTGCTTCAATGAGGCTCGGGCACTGGGGCCCGGGGAGACCGTGGGCGCAGGCTCAGCTTGAAGACACGATCTACTCGCTTCAATGAGGCCCGGGCACTGGGGCCCGGGGAGACCCGCGCTCCGCGGCCCGTTGATTGGCATTTGCGCTGCGCCGCTTCAATGAGGCCCGGGCACTGGGGCCCGGGGAGACAACGCGGCCGGCATCTACAAGAACGGCGTCGAGATGCTTCAATGAGGCCCGGGCACTGGGGCCCGGGGAGACGTCGCTCAGCCCGGCCCGCACGTTGCAGAGGATGTCGGCGCTTCAATGAGGCCCGGGCACTGGGGCCCGGGGAGACCGTGATTTCGGTCAGCCAGGTAAACCGCAATGTCGAGCGGCTTCAATGAGGCCCGGGCACTGGGGCCCGGGGAGACTTAGGTGGATCGGCGGAACATGCCCGCCAGCTTGTCGCTTCAATGAGGCCCGGGCACTGGGGCCCGGGGAGACGAATGCGCGCCTCGGCTTGGGACTGCTCCCCGCCTTTGCTTCAATGAGGCCCGGGCACTGGGGCCCGGGGAGACGAGAACGGCGACCTCATAGGTCCCGTTGTCAGTGAAGTAGCTTCAATGAGGCCCGGGCACTGGGGCCCGGGGAGACCTGGAGTGCCGCCGCACCGCCGCCAAGAGCAGCACCGCGCTTCAATGAGGCCCGGGCACTGGGGCCCGGGGAGACGGCGGCAAGCAGGCTGTCCAGGCACTGCTGGATGAGTGGGCTTCAATGAGGCCCGGGCACTGGGGCCCGGGGAGACCACGAGGATAGCGGAAACGTCGTCGCCCTGGGGAAGCGAGCGCTTCAATGAGGCCCGGGCACTGGGGCCCGGGGAGACGGCGGTCACGGCGCCGGGGTTGCCCGGCAGATCGGGGTTGCTTCAATGAGGCCCGGGCACTGGGGCCCGGGGAGACGTGGTGTAAACGACGTCCGATGTGGAGGGGGCCTCCATGCTTCAATGAGGCCCGGGCACTGGGGCCCGGGGAGACCTGGAGTGCCGCCGCACCGCCGCCAAGAGCAGCACCGCGCTTCAATGAGGCCCGGGCACTGGGGCCCGGGGAGACGGTTCGGCCGGAAAAAGCCCGAAGAGAACATTCTGCGCTTCAATGAGGCCCGGGCACTGGGGCCCGGGGAGACAGGTGCGGGGCGAAGGAGGTAGTCCGGGAGAGGCCGGCGCTTCAATGAGGCCCGGGCACTGGGGCCCGGGGAGACGACCGCGCGTTCCAGCGCTCCGGCGCCCCCTGCCGGGGCTTCAATGAGGCCCGGGCACTGGGGCCCGGGGAGACCGGCGCCTGGCCGACTGGGAAGGGCTGATTTCCGAGATGCTTCAATGAGGCCCGGGCACTGGGGCCCGGGGAGACCGCCCGCCTTGCTCGATCTCATGCGGGAATACGAAGGGCTTCAATGAGGCCCGGGCACTGGGGCCCGGGGAGACCCGGAGAGACATCAGCATGATGTTCGTGTCCCCGCCGACGCTTCAATGAGGCCCGGGCACTGGGGCCCGGGGAGACATCGGTATGCGGGGACATTTACGCCCGGAACGCCGGAGCTTCAATGAGGCCCGGGCACTGGGGCCCGGGGAGACGCGGTGGATCGGGAGATTGACGCCATCGAGGCCGAGGCGCTTCAATGAGGCCCGGGCACTGGGGCCCGGGGAGACCTCGTAATAGGCCCTCAGCATGGCTTTCAGGGGCTCTGCGCTTCAATGAGGCCCGGGCACTGGGGCCCGGGGAGACAAGGGCTTCCGCGAGAACGGCCTCACCATCGTGAACAAGCTTCAATGAGGCCCGGGCACTGGGGCCCGGGGAGACACGCGGCGCTCTACATCGACCGGGCAACCGGGCTCTGGGCTTCAATGAGGCCCGGGCACTGGGGCCCGGGGAGACTTGCGTGTGAACCTGCGGCGACCAGTCCAGTTCTGCGCTTCAATGAGGCCCGGGCACTGGGGCCCGGGGAGACGCGGCCCGCGGCAGGACGAGAACACCACGCAGATCATCGCTTCAATGAGGCCCGGGCACTGGGGCCCGGGGAGACGCGCCCGGATGAACTCACTCGACGGGCTCACGTTGTAGCTTCAATGAGGCCCGGGCACTGGGGCCCGGGGAGACTCCCCCTGCAATCCATTCCTTGTTTTCAAAGAACTGGCCGAGGCCATGCGAGGGGTCGGGCTTGGTGGCGTGATCTTGTCCCGAAACCCCGTCTCATCCACTAGATCCTAAAAAGGAGAGCACTGAATTTCAACGGGTTTCCCGCGTGCGAGCGGTGCCGGGCCAAGCGATCGCAGCAGAGCGCTCGCGGTCGCCCGGCGTCAGATGACAATTGCCCGCCGCTCGATCGGTGCAAAGGGCTTGCCGAGACTCTCGACCGCGAGTTCCACCTCCTCGGCCGGGCCCAGATCAAGGATCAGCACATGGTCGGCTGTCGTGTCGATGATGTCTTCGAGCTGCGATGCCATCTCGACCCGGCGTCCGCCATCAAGCCGGCAGTGGAAGATGGAGAGCTGCAGCCAGCGCCCATAGCCCTGCATCAGCCGGAACACGCGGCGCCAGCGCCGGGCGTCCGAGATGTCATAGGTGACGACATAGGCATGTTCTGCATTCGATCGGCGCGGCGGCATTGTTCACCTTGGGGTGTAGTGCGGATAGGCGGGAATTTCGCCGAGTAGAAAGCGCGCGAGAAGCCGCGCCTGAACATGGATCAGCCGGCGCATCGAAATCTGGTAGCCAAAGACCGGGTGGGTCGTCTGCTGGTCGAGGCGACGCTCAAAGGCAGAGATGAGGGCGCGGCGGGCGCCCGGCTTCAGGTTGCAGCCGCCGGCCGCGAACACAAAGTCGGCCGGGCCGAGCTCTCCGTTGTTGAGGGCCATCAACACGGCGCTGTCAGCCAGCAGCGGTCGGAAGGGCTCCATCAGGTCGAGGGCCAGCGCCGGCCGGCCGGGACGCTCCACGTGGTAGAGACCTTTCCATGGATCCAATCCGACGATTGCGAGCGCCGCGGAGAAGGTGCGGGTCAGCACGGCGTAGGCGAGCGACAGGCAGGCGTTGACCGGATCGGTCGGCGGCCGGCGGTTGCGATTGGCGAACTGGAACTCAGGCAGAGCGGCGATCTTCTCGGTGAAGAGTTGCGGTAGCGCGCGGAAATAGAGGGCCGCCACCTCGCCCTCGCATCCAAGCAGGGCCGGCAGGTTGTCTGCTCGCGCGGCGCGATCGGCAACGCGGGCGAAGCGGTCGAGCAGCGGCGCGCGCTCGTCTTCCGGCCCGCGCCAGTTCCGCCGCAGCATGGTGCGCTGGTTGCGGATCTTGGCGGTGACGAGGTCGCGCGCGAAGGCGAGGCGACGCCTGTCCTCGCCCGCGGCTTCGTATTGGGCGGTGCGGATCGCGGCGCTCTTGGGGCCTTGTCCGCCCGTCGATCCAAGGAACCAGAAGCCCGACGACATCCAGGCGATCGGCGTATTCCGACGCAGAAGCTCGTGGACGGCCGGCGTCGTCAGTGCCACGGGGCCGGCAAGCACCAGCTCCGCGATTTCGTCCAGCGCAACCGCGCGGTCCTCCTCGTCCTCGACCTTGACGACCAGGGCCAAGCCCCTTTTCGAGATGCGCGCGCCGGGCGTCTGGACATAGAGCGGCAAGGCCGGGGAAGCCGGGGGCGGCGGCGTGCGCGGCAGGGTGCCATGGCGGAACCAGTTCACCTCGTCCGGCAGGCAGATCGGCAGGAGCGAGCAGCGCGGGCATTTCGGCGAGTTCTCGAGCGGCGGCGGCAGCCGGCGGGCGGCCACGGTCAGGCGCAAGTCCGAGGTGGCACGCAGAGTGGCGGTGATCAGATCCTCGGTCAGGGGAACCCGGACACGCTCGCGGCTTTCGGCAAACCAGAGCGCAGCTTCGTCGCAGCGATAGCCGACCTCGCGCAGCAAGAGCCCCTGGGCGCAGACCTGAACCCGCTCGGGCAGATAGGCCCCCTCGGCGACATGGGAGCGCTTGCCGGCCTTCACGTCGACCGGGACGACGGCACCGTTTGCAGCCTCGATGATGTCGATCTCGGCGGTCAACCCCAATCGCTCGGAAGAAAGCAGCAGCCGGCGGGTCTTCAGGCTCTGGTCCTCGTCGAGGGCGTCCGGCGCAGGCAGCGCGGGCGCCCGGCCCGTGTCAGTGGCCCGGTGAACCCGGCGTCCCGTAGCGGTGTCAGCGTTGCCGGCCCATTCGCCATGGCTCCATTCGAGCACGGCAAGGCGTGGGCAATAGACCCACTCGTTCACCATCCGCGCCGGCACCAGCGCCTCATCTGATGCCGCGGGCGGAGCTGGCAGGGGCAGTTCCGGCTGGTTGGTCATGGCGGCGGCGCGGCGGCCATATCGTTGCTGTCGATGAGCCCGTCGTACGCGACGGACTTGTACTTGCTCGTCGGGCTGTCACTGATCTCGAAGATGCGGAACCTCTGCCAGCCCAACACGTCGGGACGCGGGGGCAAGTTATCGTTGCCGCCTTGCCAAAGCAGGCGCTCGATGCCTGCGCGTGTCGCCCCCCGGCCGCCCTTTGCGGTCCAAATCGGGACGCTGAGCCATTCATGGTTCTTCCGACCCATTCCCGGAATCACAACGCCGTGCCGCAGGGTGATGACCGGGAAAGCGCGAAATCCCACGGCCGCCAGAATGTTGGCACCTCTTTCGCTTGGCGCGACGCCCTTTCCTGTCTGGCCGGGAACGGTCCACAGCTTCTTGTCCGTCGGATCGCCTGCCAAATAGGCGTAGCGGCGTGCCTCGGCGCCATCGAACCGAAAGCTGTCGCCGCGATGCATGTAGCGCCAGGGCTGGAAAAGCGAGCGGGCGATTTCCATGGGATCGCAGTCCCTTGCCAGCGTGACGAAGACGCCGGCGAAGGCCTGCTGACCGCTTGTCAGCTTGAGAGGTGAACTTCGAACCTCCCTGCGGCCGTCCTTGCCCGGCACCCAGGCGGCAAGACAGGCGACCCATGACTCACGCTCGGCATCCTGTGACCCGACGAGGTACTCAAGGTCGTCGTACGACGCGGCAATCGTGGTGGTCTTGTGCTCATCCCGCAGCTGGTTGGCCCGCTTGCCTTGCTTGTTCAGCTCGCCTTGAAGCTTCTTCGTCGGCTTACCCTGTTTCTTGGCTTCCTCGATTTCCGCTTCGGGCTCTTTGACCCGGCCTTGGGCTTTCTGCTTTTCTCGAATAGCAGCAGTGCTGCAGATCCCCTCCACCGGCGAAAGCAGGGCATGCGCCCCCTCGGCCGCCGCGCGGGCAACGTCTGCCTGGGTCTGCGGCCCGGCCAGCGTCAGGACGGGGCGCCAGGGGTGGGTCTCGACATCCCAGTATGAACGGGAGCGCCAGTGAGGCCGTGCCATCTCGAGCGCGCGCAGCAAGCCCAGGAGCGCCATGAAGGCGAGCAGGTTGCCAGGCTCGAGCCCTTCTAGCGGGTGCCGTACGCCCGGCACCGTTTCGTCAGGCTGCCAGGCCGGGGGCGCGGGCTGTTTCGACTTGCAGGCCATCATTCCACCTCCCCGGCCGAGGCGCGGTGGTCGGCCAGCCTCAGGCAGGCCTCGAGAAAGGCGAGGCCCCAGAGTCCGTAGCGCGCGCGGAGCCTCTCCATGAGACCGGCCCAGTCGGCGCCGTTCCAGTCGAAGTCAAGCTTGTCGGGGCCCGGTGCCGGAGGAAGGGGCGTGTCGAGCAGGCTCATCTCATGCGCGTCCCAGTCGTCGTCATGGGGGAAGAACGGGCGCCCGTGGCCGTGATGGGTGCCGATCAGCCAGAGCAGAAGATCCGGGTCGGCGACCGCTTGGCCCTGCGTCAGCCGCGCTGCCGCAATGCGCACCGAGGTCACCTCGTGCCGCCAGCTCCTGGGCAGCGATGCCGCCGCGCGCAGCTCGCGTTGACGGGCCGGGCTTGCGCGTGCGGCCGTCTTGGCGATGGGCGGACCATCCCCGGGCAGCCCGTCGATCGACCTGAGCCAGAGCTGAAAGCGCGGATCGGCCTTGCCGTCGTCATGCCATTGACCGGCCGTCGCAAGCGTCACGACCAGATCATCTTTCAGGCCGAGCGCCTTGGCGTGACGGCAGGCCATCGCGGCGACGGCGCAGGCATGATCGGTGAGCAGAAGGGGTTCGGAACCGAACAGGCCCTCGTCGCCTTCTGTCGCAGACAGAGATGCTTCTGTCGGCGTTTGCCCCTCCGCAAGACCCTTCGGGGCAACCAGGACCACCCCGACCGTCGGGTCATTGCCATAGGGCTGAGCGAGGGTGACCCCGGCCGCCTCGCGCCATCCGGAAAGGCCCGTGGCGCGGGCCATCTCGGCGGCGCCTGCCCCGGTTTCGAGCAGGACGGCGATCTCGGCCCAGGGGGTGGCGCCCTCGGGCCAGACGGCGGGGTGCAGCCTGAGCGCGGCCCGCTGGCCGGCGTAGGGCGCAGCCGCGCGACCGGCGATGTCACTCACCGGGGACGTGCTCTCGGGCGCCCAGCCGAAGGCGTCGCAGCCGCCGCACTTGGCCGGTAGGATCACCACATCCCCGGCGCGCAGCTTTGCGGGCAAGACATGGGCTACATCATCGCGTCCCCGCCAGCGCAGGACGCGCGCGCGCTCGCCGCCTCGATCCTCTGCCTTGTCGGGGCTGGCCGGGACATCGGCCAGCGGCTTGTCCGCCGCCCCACCGCCCGCCAGCCACTGCTGCACCGCCCAGAGCGGCAGCCGCAGTGCCTCGGCCGGGCGCGGCGGCAGAAGCGCGAGCAATTCGGTCAGCCCGGCCAGTGCGTCGTCGCGGGCATCGGCATGGACAAGGCGTTCAAGCATCGCTTCGATATCGCCGCGCCAGACCAGGCCGATTTCGGCGTCGTCACGGAAATTGCCATGCAGGAATGGGGCTGGGTCCGGGTCCGGGAAGGGACGGGGCGCGGTCATGGCGAAGGCCGCAAGGTCGGCCTCGCGCAGGGGCGGCGCCGAGGGAGCGGGCGTCGTGCAGCCCTCGCCGGGCGGGTTGGACTCGATAAGCACATCAAGCGCATCCGGCCCGAAATCCACGACCTTCTTCCTGCCCTCCTGTTGCGCAACGTCCCAGAGCCATTTCCAGGTCTCGGCCGGGGCGCGGCCATAGATCGGGTCGGTTGCAGTCTTTCCGGTCTCCGCCTTGGTGGCGACAATGATGCCCGGTGCCGCCATGTCGCCTCGATTACCGCTTCGGGCGAGCCGGCCGAAGCGCTGGCGCAGGGCGTCAAGGGGCGCGATCTGGCTGACCATCGCATCGAAGTCGAAATCCGCCCCGGCCTCGATGCACTGGGTCGCCACCACGAAAAGCGGTCGAGCCGCGTCATGGATCAGCCCTTCCAGCCGGTCACGCCATCGCGCGATCAGATCGTCGCGCTCGGCCGGGCGCACACGCCCCGTGAGCAGAATGGCGTCCGCGTCCGCGTCTTGGCTCAGGGCCTCGAACACCTGCCGCGCCAGCATCACGCGGTTCACGACCACAGCCACGACCGGCGCCATTTGGCCACGGTCCGCCAGCTGTTTGCGCAAGGCCTGCGCCTTGTCCGCGAATGCTTCCGCATCGGCGCCTTTCCCGGCCTGGCGCAGCTCGATTTCCTTGCGCGCGTTCAATCGGCGCGCGATCGGCCCTTCTGCGCGTTCCTCGTCGGTGAGCGCGAACAACTGGCTGGCAGCGGCGCGGGGCGTCGCGGTGAGCGCGGTCCAGCGCCAGGGAAGTTCCAGGGAACCCTCGGCCTGCCGCCGTCTGGCGATGGCGGCGAGCGTCTCCTCGAAAGCCCGGGAAAGATGCGCCTCGTCAAGGATCAGCAGCGCGTCGCAGCCCAGCAATCCCGCATGCACCGGGGCCATGCTGTTGCTCACGCCATAGCCCCGAAACAGAAGCCGCGAGCCTAGCTGATCAACCGTCGTGCAAAGGATGGTCGGCTGGTCGGGGCGCCGCGCCCAGTCGCGCTCGAGCGGCATGCCGCCGCGCAGTTCGGCCACATGCAGCGGCTTGTCTCCGGAGAGCGCGCGCAGCCACGCCGCCATTCGCCCCAGCGGCGTCTCATCCGTGGCAAGGGCAAGCGCATCGCGGATACGGCAGGCGCGTTCGAAGGCCTGGTCGACGATTATCCGTCGGTCCACCGCCAGCACGATGCGCATCGGCGCCCGGCGCGGGGATTTCCCGGCTTCAAGTGCGAGGTGGAACAGGGCCACGTCGAGAACGGCGGTCTTGCCGGCGCCGGTCGGGGCGGCGATGCCGCCGGGCCAGCCACCGGAACCCGCCACCTCCTGCAGGAGCCGTTGCTGCCAGGCATAGGGCGGGTGACCGTGGACTGCCTCGAAGACGGCCGAGAAATCCCGTTTATCGAGCGATGGCAGACCCGTCATGCCCGGCCCTCCCGGATCGGCAGGAAAAGCCCCAAGCCGTGGAACCGCCCCGCACCCAGCAGGATCGGGCCGGAAACGGGTTCGTCGAATGCAAGCCGGACATGGACAAAGGCCCGCCCCCCGAAGCTTTTCCGCCGGGCCCAGCCCACCCAGCGCGGATTGCCGCCCGCGGGCCGGGCCGATGGAGCACACGTGACCGCGGAATGCATGCTCAGCACCACTGCGGCCGGATCGGGCAAACCAGCCCGGGCGCAAGCCTGCCGGATCATGTCCTTGGCCTCGGCGCTGCGCTCCGGTGGCCCGGGGGACTTGAGATGCCGGTCGAGCAGCACAGGGGTGGCGGTGGCCCACAGCCGTGAGCCGCGCACATATCGCGCCGGATCGAGCGAACGCAGCCCCGAACTGGCGGGCGTCAGCCGCCATTGCCATGACCGGCCACCCTGCGGCGCCAGGGTGAGGATTCTGCGGCCCTCGCCATCGGTCTCTCCAAGCCGCGCCAGCGCCCGGTGAAATGCCTGGCGCCGCGCGAAGGCCGCGGGACCGGATGCGGCCCAGGCAGACACTTCGACGGCAGGGGGCACGAGGGCCAGGCCCATCATGCGGCCATCGGAATGCTGCCAGCCGATATTCGCCATCGGCACGATGGCGAGATGGGCATCGCGCGCCGGGCTCCTGTCGGGCTCATGCCCGGAAATCCAGGCGGGCGCCGTCCCCTCGTGGACCCGCGTCCACGCCTCCATCAGGGCTAGTCGCATTGCCTCGGCGAGCCCCGCCTGTGCGCGCAGGTCGGGGCGCCAGTCGCCGGCATGCTCGAACACCGCCCAATGCGCGGTATCCGAGGTAAATGCGCGCGCTGCGACTTGAGCAACCGGCCGTGTTCCACGGCGCATCGCCGGGCGGGCGCGCGCGTTGGCCTCTCCGTCCATGTGACGCTTGTAAAGCGCCTCGAGTTCGGCAAGCCGACCATGATAGGGCGCGCGCTGTGCCGCGCAGAGGCCATCGGGCGGCACTTCGATTTCGCGGAAAGCTGCTCGGACGAGGCTGGCCGAATGCCCGACGTAGCTTGTGCGCCGCGCCAGGGCGTCGAGCGCGTCGCGATGTTTCCCGGGCATTTGCGCCTGCCACAGGAGGGACAGGTGCACCGGCGCCTCGGGGTCGAGCGCCACGGCGGGGAAGCGGCGTTCTTGCCGCTTGCGCCGAGCAGGAAGAACCGTATCGCGCTTGGCGTCGTTCGGTGGCACGTAAACCTTGACGGTATCGCGCGCATGGGCGCTTTCGGGCAGGTGCAGGCGCGGAGGCTCCTGCACCTCGAGCCATTCCAGCGCCGCACGTTCGTCCAGCTTCGCGCCTCCCAAGCCCCAGCTGGCAACAAGGGCCGAGAAGATGCGATCCGGCTGGGGTGGCCATTCCGGCGTCGGGTCGGAGGGGTCGCGGGCCAAGAAGGCCGTGCCGGTTAACCAGGCGATGTCGAGGCAGAGCATGACTCAGCCCTCGTCCGCCTCGCTGCCCTCGTCGGCCAACGCTTTCTGTTGCGACAGTTCCACGAGCTTGACGAGCTTTTCCTGCGGCAGCAGGACCACCGGCTCGGAATCGAGGGCGAAGCCTGCTTCCCGCGCGGCGTGGAAAGCCTCTTCGTGGAGTTGCACAGCCCGGTCCGTGTCGATCTCGACCTTGCGCGTAATGCCGTCGAAGGCGACGAGCTCGAGCGGCGCAAGTCCGCCCTCGCAGACCAGATCGCAGCGCGAGCGCAGCGCCATGCCCTGCCGGTTGCCCTCGATCATCGCGACGATGCCAAGCGCGGCCAGCCAGGTGCGCGCAGCGAGGTTCTTCGCCTCGTCCATGCCAAAGCGCAGCCGCCGGAGCCCGGCGAAGGTCAGCACCTGGGTTTGCAACGCATAGGCGCAGGTGACGCCGAGCGGATCGACGCTGGGGGCGATGTTGCCGTGGTTGATCTCTGACGGACGAACCTGCTTGGCCCTTTTGCTAAGTTTGCCTTTGTCAAACGCCCAGTTGCTCCCATCCTTGTAAATATCGATCGACCGCGGGATCCCCAGCGGGTCGATCCGGCTGCCCGTGCGCCGACCGGCGCTGCGCAGGTTGATTTCGCCCGTGCGACGATCGGCGACCTCCTCGACCGGCACATCCACCCCGATCACCTCCGAGACAATGACGCGGGCGAACTTGGCACCCAGCCCGCCGCCCTCGCCGGTCGAGTTCCATGCACCGAACAGCAGCGCCGTGGGCGCGGCCTGCAGGATTGCGGTCGCATCGTCCGGCTTGGCCTTGCGCAGCGCCTTTCCGAGATCGCTTTCGCGGAACGGTTTTCCATCCAGCGTGCTGTCGCGCAGGATGGCGTCGAAGATGCGGTGCGGCGCCTCGAGCACGCTGATCGGCCCTACCGAGTCCAGTCCGGCGCCGGGGAAATCCACCGTGAGACGCGGCAGGGAGATGAGCCCGGCCTCCGCGGCAACGAGAAGCGCTTCCTCGAGCCGGTTCGCCTGCGACTGCACGCTGTCGATGAGCACGCAGGCCCGTTCCTCGCCGTTGATGCGGCGGCTTTCGAACACATGGGTTGGTCCGTTGTCGCCCGGATAGGTCGGCGGAAAGAGCTTGTCCCCCTGTCCTCCGGCCGGTTGCAACTGCTGTCGCCGGCGCAGGGCCACATCCTCTTTGACCGCATCCTGAAGGTCTTTCAAATCCATGCCACCCTCCGTCCGGCTAAAATGATAGAAACTGGTATCTTGATAAAAGAGGGCGCGCCATGATTCTGTCAACGTATAAGTAATTCAAGTAACGAAAGGTCTGGCAACGACATGGCGAAGAAACGAACGACGAAATGGAGCATCGCACAGCGGCTCGCCTTCGCCGCCGACCGGCTGTTCTGGGAGGGATCGCTGCAAAGCGAGGATCTGATCGCGCGCTCAGCGTGTGCAGCGCAACTTGATCTTCCCACTCCACCGGAAACCCCTCCAGAAACCGCCCCAAGGTCACCTCCGGCCCCTGCTTCCCGTCCAGGATCGCCTCGACGATGTGGGGCGCGAGCAGCGTGAGGCGCAGGACGCGCGTCATGTAGGACGGTGCGATCCCCTCGCGCTCGGCCTGTTCGGCAATGATGGCGTACTCGCCCGACTCCAGCATCCTCTTCCACCGGAACGCGCGCGCCAGTGCCTTGACCAGCGTGTTGTCGGCCCGTCGCGAGTGCCTGACGCCTTCTGGCAACTCCATGCGCACGCTGCGCTTCACGATGCGGAACGGCACGAGGATCGTCACGGTGTCGCTGGAGTTTCCATACTCGGCCCTCGGCGACTTGACCCCGGACGAGTTCGCCAATCAACTCTATCAAGCTCGGAAGGTCGCTTAGGGTCCGGACCAGAAACCAGGTCAGGTCCCGTCCATCAGGTTCGCTGGCGTGACCTATGCGGGCTGACGAGCCCCACCATGGCATCCACGACATCAAGGGACGGTCGCGATAGCGGCATCAGCCGCCTAGGTGAAGCCGATGGCCTCGCGCGCGTTCTTCGCCCGGAAATCGTCCAGCGCCATCATGACAACATGTGTGCTGGCCTTCGCCCTGCCGAATACGGAACACCGATAGGCCGATGCCGCTGTATGGGCAAATGTATGGGAACATTTCCGGGGCGATAAAAATTATCTATATATATCATGGCGCTATGGTAATTTGGTGGCGGAGAGAGAGGGATTCGAACCCTCGGTACCCTTGCGGGTACAACGGTTTTCGAGACCGCCCCGATCGACCACTCCGGCACCTCTCCGCGACAGGCGGGAGGGATAGTCCTTGCCCGAACCGGGTTCAAGGGGGAAAATGGCGTCTCCGTCGCGGCAGGCGAAGTTTTCGCGCCAGGGTCCCGCCATTGCCCGCGCCGGTGCCCGCGACATGGACTGTGCCAGGGACTGTGCCGGGGCCGGCATCGGCGGGCGGCTTGACATTCCGGGCGCGCCTGCCCATAGAGCGGGGCTCCGGCCGGGTCACCGTCCGGTCCAGCAATCGTGCCGGCGCATCCTTGGGGATGCACAAGCGCGCGCTGTCCCACGGCAAGGCAGAGGCCTTGAAAGTGTCCGGTCGAGCCGGGGCGCCCAGGGACGCGGATGACAGAGGACGACGAGATGTATGCAGTGATAAAGACCGGGGGCAAGCAGTATCGCGTTGCTGCCGGCGACGAGTTCACCATCGAGCGGCTGGCCGCCGAGCCGGGCGAGACCGTCCAGTTCGGCGAGGTGCTGATGATCGGCGGCGCCGAGGGCGAGGCGGCGACCGTCGGCGCGCCGTTCGTCGAGGGCGCGGCGGTGCAGGCCGAGGTGGTCGAGCAGCTCCGCGGGCCCAAGGTCTACAACTTCAAGCGCCGGCGCCGGAAGCACAGCTCGAAGCGGCTGAAGGGCCACCGGCAGGACCTGACCTCGGTGCGCATCACCGAGATCCTGACCGCCGGCGGCGCCGAGACCGGCGTGAAGGCCGCGGTGGGGCAGGGCGCTGCGAAGCGCGAGGCACGGGCGGCCAATACGGCTGCGGCGGCCGAGTAAGGAGAGCGGGACATGGCACACAAGAAGGCAGGCGGCTCCTCGCGCAACGGGCGCGATACCGCAGGGCGCCGGCTCGGCGTGAAGAAGTTCGGCGGCGAGGCCGTGCGCGCCGGGAACATTCTCGTCCGCCAGCGCGGCACGAAGATGTGGCCGGGCCAGAATGTCGGTCTCGGCAAGGATCACACGATCTTCGCGACCGCCGATGGCCATGTGAAGTTCCACACCGGGCTCAAGGGGCGAACCTTCGTCTCGGTGCTGCCCGCGGTGCAGGCGGCGGAATAAGGTTCGGGTCCGGCCCGGGTTCGCCCGGCCGGAACATCCGTGCGAACTTCCGCGCGAACTTCCGAAGGCAGGCGGATCTGCGGATCGCGCCGGGATCGGATCAGGGGATCGGCCGTGCGCCGGTCCCTTTTGGCTTTGGGAGGCGGCCTCGCGATGGCGCCGGCGATCGAGACCGAACGGCTGCGGCTGCGCCCGCTCCTGCAGGGCGATGCGGTGCGGCTTGCCGGGCTCTGCAACGATCTCGAGGTGAGTCGCTGGCTGGCGCGGGTGCCGCATCCCTATGACCCGGAGATGGCGGCGGCCTTCATTGCCGAGACGGCGGCGGCGCCGGCCTTCGTGCGCGGCATCGACGCGCCGGGCGAGGGCGGGCTGATCGGCGTCGTCGGGGTCGACGGCCTGCCGCGGCAGGCGCAGCTCGGCTACTGGCTGGGCCGGGCCTACTGGCGCCGCGGCTACGGCACCGAGGCGGTGCGGGCGGTGGTGGGCCATGTGTTCGCCGCAACCGCGCTGCGGAAGATCCGGGCCGGCGCCTTCGCGGCGAATGCCGGCTCGCGGCGGATACTCACGAAGCTCGGCTTTCACGAGACCGGGCGGCGGATGGCGCGTTCCGGCGCGGTCGCGGGCGAGATGCCCCATCTCGACCTCGTCCTGGAGCGGACCGCATGGGAGGCGGTGGCATGAAATTCCTCGACCAGGCCAAGGTCTATATCCGCTCCGGCAAGGGCGGCGACGGCTGCGTGAGCTTCCGGCGCGAGGCCTTTATTGAGTATGGCGGGCCGGATGGCGGCGATGGCGGCAAGGGCGGCGATGTCTGGGCGGAATGCGTCGCCGGGCTGAACACGCTGATCGATTTCCGCTACCAGCAGCACTTCTTTGCCCAGAGCGGGCGCGGCGGCATGGGCCGGGCGCGGACCGGGGCCGGCGGCGACGATATCGTGCTTCGCGTGCCGGAGGGCACCGAGATCTACGATCTCGAGACCGATGAGCTGATCGCCGATCTCACGAAGGTGGGCGAGCGGGCGCTGCTTGCGCGCGGCGGCAATGGCGGCTGGGGCAACCTGCAGTTCAAGAGCTCGATCAACCGCTCGCCGCGGCGTGCCAATCCGGGCCAGCCGGCGGTGGAGCGGACCATCGTGCTGCGGCTCAAGCTGATCGCCGATGCCGGGCTGGTGGGCCTGCCGAATGCCGGCAAGTCGACCTATCTCGCGGCCTCGAGCAATGCCAAGCCGAAGATCGCGGACTATCCCTTCACCACGCTGCATCCGGGGCTCGGGGTGGTGGCGGTGGACGGCACCGAGTTCGTGCTGGCCGATATCCCCGGGCTGATCGAGGGCGCGCATGAGGGGGCCGGGCTCGGCGACCGCTTCCTCGGCCATGTCGAGCGCTGCGCGGTGCTGCTGCATCTCGTCGATGCCACCGCCGAGGACCCGATCGCCGATTGCGCCGTGGTGGAGGAGGAGCTCGCCGCCTATGGCGGGGGGCTGGCCGAGAAGCCGCGGCTGCTGGCGCTCTCGAAATGCGACGCGCTGAGCGGGGACGACCGGGGCGCGCTGGTCGAGCTCTTCGCGGAGACCGGGCGGCAGGTGGATTTCTGTCTCTCGGCGGTGAGCGGGCAGGGGCTGGTCGAGAGCCACCGGGCGATCAAGGCGCGGGTCGATGCCGACCGCGCGGCCGAGGCGGCCGGGATCGCCGACGCCGAAGCCGCGGCGCTGGCCGAGGAGGAGGGCGAGGCCGGGGGGTGGCGCCCGTGAGCGGGCTCGGGCGGCTCGCCGGCCGGCGGCGGATCGTCGTCAAGATCGGCTCGGCGCTGCTGGTCGATGCCGAGGGCCGCGCGCGGGAGGACTGGCTGGCCGGGCTCGTCGCCGACATGGCGGCGCTGCGGGCCGGGGGCGTGCAGCTCCTGGCGGTGTCGTCCGGCGCCATCGCGCTCGGCCGCGGGGTGCTCGGGCTCGGGCAGGGCGCGCTGACGCTGGAGCGGGCGCAGGCGGCGGCGGCGGTCGGCCAGCAGCGGCTCTCGGCGGCCTGGACGGCGGCGCTCGGCGCGCAGGGGCTGACCGCGGCGCAGGTGCTGCTAACCCTCGAGGACACGCAGAACCGGCGGCGCTATCTCAACGGACGCGCGACGCTGAAGGCGCTGATCGAGCTCGGCGCGGTGCCGGTGGTCAACGAGAACGACACGGTGGCGACCGACGAGATCCGCTATGGCGACAATGACCGGCTGGCGGCGCGGGTGGCGCTGATGGCCGGCGCCGATCTCCTGGTGCTGCTGTCGGATGTCGACGGGCTCTACACCGCCAATCCGCGCCACGACCCGGCCGCCCGGCACATTCCCGAGGTCGCGGCGATCACGCCGGAGATCGAGGCGATGGCCGGAGATGCCGGCTCCGGCCTCGCGCGCGGGGGCATGCGGACCAAGGTGCTCGCGGCCAAGACGGCGACCGCGGGCGGCTGTGCCATGGCGGTGATGCTGGGCGACCAGCCGCGGCCGCTGACGGCGCTGGCCGAGGGCTGCCGGGCGACCTGGTTCCGCGCGGCGGAGAGCCCGGCGGCGGCGCGCAAGCAGTGGATCGCCGGGATGAAGCCGCTCGGCACCGTCACGGTGGATGCCGGCGCCGTGGCGGCGCTGGAACGCGGGCGCTCGCTGCTCCCGGCGGGCGTGACCGCGGTGACCGGGCGCTTCGAGCGCGGCGACCCGGTGGCCGTGCTCGCCCCGGAGGGCACGGCGATCGGGGCCGGGCTGGCTGGCTACCGCGCCGAGGAGGCCCGCGCCATCGCCGGGGCGCAGTCGGCGCGGATCGAGGAGATCCTCGGCTATCCGGGGCGCGCGGCGCTCGTGCATCGCGACGATCTGGTGATCTGGGACGGCGCGGAGCGCGGCCGGCGTGCCGCCGCCGACTGAACCGAGAGGCCCCCATCCGCGCGATCTCTGCTCGACCGGCCCGGCGCGCTGGCCTAAGACGGGGGCGATTGCGAGCGCAGGCGTGCCAGGGAGGCGGCGATGGACGATCAGGTGCAGGACATTCCCGCGATGATGGCGGAGATCGGCGCGGCGGCGCGGGCCGCGGCCGGCGAGCTCGCCCATGCCAGCGCCGAGCGCAAGCATGCGGCGCTGGTCGGCGCGGCCGAGGCGGTGATGGACCGGCGCGGCGCGATCGCCGATGCCAATGCGCTCGACATGGAATACGGCCGCGAGAAGGGCCTGTCCGACGCGATGCTCGACCGGCTGATGCTGACCGAGGACCGCATCCGGTCCATGGCGGCGGGGCTGCGCGACGTCGCGGCGCTGCCCGATCCGGTGGGCGCCGAGCTCGAGGCCTGGACGCGGCCGAACGGGCTGCGCATCCGCCGCGTGCGCACGCCGATCGGCGTGGTCGGAGTGATCTACGAGAGCCGGCCCAATGTCACCGCCGATGCCGGCGGGCTCTGCCTCAAGGCGGGCAATGCGGCGATCCTGCGCGGCGGGTCGGAGAGCTTCCATTCCTCCGGCGCGATCCTGCTGGCCATCGGCGCCGGGCTGAAGGCCGCCGGCCTGCCCGAGACCGCGGTGCAGCGGGTGCCGGTGCGCGACCGTGCGGCGGTGGCCGAGATGCTGCGGATGACGGACTATATCGACGTCATCGTGCCGCGCGGCGGCAAGGGGCTCGTCGGCCTCGTGCAGCGCGAGGCGCGGGTGCCGGTCTTCGCGCATCTCGAGGGCATCTGCCATGTCTATCTCGACGCGGCGGCGCATCCCGAGAAGGCGCGCGCGGTGATTCTCGACGCCAAGACCCGGCGCACCGGGATCTGCGGCGCGGCGGAGTGCCTGCTGATCGACCGGGCCGCCGCCGGGCTCGGCCGGGCGGTGCTGGACGATCTGGTCGCGGCCGGCGTCACCGTGCATGGCTGCCCGGAGGTCTGCGCGCTCGAGCCCCGGGCGGTGCCGGCGAACGACGACGACTGGGGCCACGAGTATCTTTCGATGGACATCGCGGCGCGGATGGTCGACGGCGTCGACGGTGCCATCGCGCATATCCGCAGGCATGGCTCGAACCACACCGAGGCGGTGCTGACCGAGGACGATGCGGTGGCGGCGCGGTTCTTCGAGCGGCTCGACAGCGCCATCCTGATGCGCAACGCCTCGACCCAGTTCGCCGATGGCGGCGAGTTCGGCATGGGCGCGGAGATCGGCATCGCCACCGGCAAGCTGCATGCGCGCGGACCGGTCGGGGCCGAGCAGCTGACCAGCTTCAAGTACATCGTCGAGGGCGACGGCACCGTGCGCGGCTGACGCGGGGCCGCCTCAGCGCTGCCGCGAGAGCACCGGGCCATAGGCCAGGAACAGCACGAGCGGCAGCAGCACCGGCATGATCATCTGCCGGAAGCGGAAGGCGGTGCCGAGATTGGCATAGCTCGCGAAGCCGTAGAAGGCGCCCCAGGCCATCACCGTCAGCACCGCCCAGAGCAGCACCGGCTGGCGCAGCACCGCGCGCAGCGGCTGGCGCAGCATGCCCTTGACCAGCAGCGCCAGAACCGCCGCGTTCTCGAGGCCGGCGAGGATGCCGAAGGGGTTCATGATCTCCCCCGGCAGCGGGCGGAACAGGGCGGCGAACATCCCTTTCGGCACGAACAGGATCATGTCGAGCAGCGAGGTGAACTGGGTCTCGATCTTCTGCGCCGAGCCGCCGGTGGCGAAGCCCTTGGCGAGCTGGTTGGTCTGCTGGATCAGCTGCTGCGCCGAATCGATCGCGAAATGCTCGGCGAATCGCTGGACGGTGAGCAGGAACACCGGCACCGCGGCGAGCATGGTCACCCCCTTAACCGCCGGCGAGACCCGGCCGCCGAGGAAGATCGTCGCGATGATCGGCGCGATGAAGATCGCGGCCAGCCAGCTCCGGATGCTCGCGGCGATGACGAGGCCGATGGCGAGGGCGAGGAGCGCGCTCCAGCCGCGCCCGGTGAAATAGCCCACCGCGCCCCAGCAGATCAGCGCGATGCCGAAGCTCGTGACCGGCTCCTTGCCGAGGATCGAGGACCAGAACAGGATGCTCGGCATCAGCCCCAGCGCGATCAGCAGGCCGGGGATCTCGCGGCCGAAGGCGCGGGCCGCCGCGAGATAGGTGATGTAGATCCCGAGCAGGCCGATGAAGGCGAAGATCACCTTGAGCGCCGAGTAGGACCGCGTCAGGCCCGAGAGCAGCCCGACCAGGGCGGTGATGTTCTCGGTGCCCATCCCGTATTCGAACAGCGCCCAGGGATCGCTGAGCCGCAGGCCGTTGTAGTAGTAGCCCTGCGCGTCGAGCACGACATAGTAGCCCTCGTAGAAGAGCATGAGCCCGAGCGTCACCGCGATGCGGGCGAGCCAGAGCATGGCGAGGATCTGGCGGTGCCGCTCGTCGGCCAGCGGCAGCACCTGGATCAGCGCCACGCCGAGCAGCGCCGTGATCACGCCGGAGAGGAAGTCCCACTCCATGTCGCGCATCTGGAAGGCCAGCGCGGCATAGTCCCCGAACAGCAGATAGCACACCGTCACCGTCGCGGGCACCAGCGCGATCGCGGCGACGGAGAGCAGCTTGCGGACGACATCCATGCGCGGGCGCCTCTGGCGAAGGCCCGGGGCCGCCGGGCCGGTGCCGGCTGACTGCCAGACCGGCGGCCGGGGAGCAAGTGCGCCGGCGCGCGGAAAGCCTGCGCCGAATGCCGTGGAGTGTGATGTCCGGCACAGGTGACAGTTTCAATTCGCGGTATCGAGTTTCTGGACCGCACTGAGAAATCGGCGTAGGTTCACGCCATGGCAGCATCGCCGAAGGAGTTCACGATGGCGCTCGATATCGATGCCCTGTTGAAGAGTCTCGGGGACGATGCCCCATCCGGCGAAGATCTGGAATATGATCCGGCGTTCATCGACTTAGAGCTCGCGGCTATGCCGAAGGAAGAGCAGCAGGTCGGCGATTCGATCATTGCTGCGGAAGACCCCGACTTCAAGGAAGTGGTGAAGCACGCGGTTGCCGTGCTGCAGCGTGCGCACGACCTGCGCGCCGCGGTGTTCTATGCTCATGCCGCATTGCGGCTCGAGGGGCTGAAGGGCTTCGAGCAGGCGCTGGTCTATATCCGCCGCTGCTGCGAGGAGTTCTGGGATACCTGCCACCCGCAGCTCGATGCCGACGACAACAACGACCCGACCATGCGGATGAACGCCATCGCCGGGCTGGCCGGGCACGACACCGTGCTGCGCGCGCTGCGCATGGCGCCGCTGACCAATTCCCGCGCCATGGGCCGCTTCAGCCTGCGCGACATCCAGATCGCGCGGGGCGAGATGCCGCCCGGCAAGGACGACGATCCGGTCGAGACCAGCGTGATCTCCGCCGCCTTCCAGGACACCAAGCGCGAGGACCTGATCGCGCTGAACGAGTCGATCAAGTCGTGCCGGCAGACCCTGAAGGACTTCGAGAAGGTGCTCGACGACAAGGTGGGCTCGTTCGGCCCCGATCTGTCGAACCTGTCGCGCACGCTCTACGACATGGAGCATGTCTTCAAGACCTTCGCCGAGGACCTGATCGCCGAGGAGGAGGTCGAGGAGGACGCCGGCGGTGAAGGCGAGGAGGCCGGCGAGGCCGGCGAGGGCGGGGGCGATGCCGCCGGTGGCGATGGCGCTGCGGCCCCGGCCGGCTCCGGGGCGCCGCGCGGCGGGCCGCGCGGTGTCGGCACGATCCAGAGTCGGAAAGATGTCGTGACGGCAGTCGACAAGATCATCGAGTACTATCAGAAACACGAGCCGACGAGCCCGGTTCCGCTGCTTCTTCTGCGCGCGAAACGACTTGTTAACTCGGACTTCGTCACGATCATGAAGGATCTCGCTCCGGAAGGTCTCGAAAAGGTCAATCTTATCGCGGGGATCGAATCCGAGGGCGGATATGAATGATACGAGTGAAACGGGGCGGATACGCGGCTTTGGCTTGACGCCGGGGCGCCCGCTCGCGTTTAGTTGAGGGTAACGGATACTGGGGAGATGTGACCGATGGCCGGCAGCAGCCAGAAATTCATTGCGCGCAACCGCGCGCCGCGGGTTCAGATCGAATACGATGTCGAGGTCTACGGGGCCGAGAAGAAAGTCCAGCTCCCCTTCGTCATGGGTGTGATGGCCGATCTCTCGGGCAAGCCGGACGATCCGCTTCCGGCGGTGGCGGACCGGAAGTTCCTCGAGATCGACGTGGACAACTTCGACAGCCGCATGAAGTCGATGAAGCCGCGGTGCGCCTTCTCGGTGCCCAACACGCTCACGGGTGACGGCAACCTGATGGTGGACCTGACCTTCGAGAGCATGGACGACTTCTCGCCCGCGGCGATCGCCCGCAAGGTCGAGCCGCTGCGCAAGCTGCTCGAGGCGCGGACGCAGCTCTCGAACCTGATGACGTACATGGACGGCAAGGCCGGCGCCGAGGACCTCATCGGCAAGGTGATGCAGGATCCGACGCTGCTTCAGGCCCTCGCCGCATCGCCCGCCGAGGGCGGATCGGACGAGGCGTCCGAAGAGAAAACGGAGGAGTAAGGCATGGCAGAGACCGAAGCCCAGGCGGGTGCCGTTGGCGAAGCCACGATCGCGCCCGACGAGTTCAGCCAGCTCCTTGAGAAGGAGTTCCGCCCGAAATCCGACGGTGCGCGCAGCGCGGTCGAGGCCGGTGTGCGCACCCTCGCCGAGGAGGCGCTCAAGAACACCGCGCTGCTCTCGGGCGACACGCTCCGCACGATCGAGAGCCTGATCGCCGCGATCGACAAGAAGCTGACCGAGCAGGTCAACGAGATCCTGCACCACGAGGATTACCAGAAGCTCGAGAGCTCCTGGCGCGGGCTGCATTATCTCATCAACAACACCGAAACCGACGAGATGCTCAAGATCCGTGTCTTGAACATCTCGAAGAAGGATCTGCACAAGACGCTCAAGAAGTTCAAGGGAACTGCCTGGGATCAGTCGCCGATCTTCAAGATGATCTACGAGGAAGAATACGGCCAGTTCGGCGGCGAGCCGTATGGCTGCCTCGTGGGCGACTACTATTTCGATCACAGCCCGCCGGATGTCGAGCTGCTGAGCGAGATGAGCAAGGTGGCGGCGGCGGCGCATGCGCCGTTCTTCGCGGCCTCGAACCCGAACCTGTTCCAGATGGACAGCTGGCAGGACCTGGCCAAGCCGCGCGACCTGACCAAGATCTTCCAGACCCCGGAATACGCCTCCTGGCGGTCGCTTCGCGAGAGCGACGACAGCCGCTATCTCGGGCTCTGCATGCCGCGCTTCCTTGGCCGTTATCCCTATGGCGCCAAGACCGATCCGGTGGAGGAGTTCGACTTCGAGGAGGACACCGACGGGTCGGATCACAGCAAGTACAGCTGGGTGAACGCGGCCTACGGCATGGCGGTGAACATCAACCGCGCCTTCAAGCTCTATGGCTGGTGCACCCGGATCCGCGGCGTCGAGTCGGGCGGTGCGGTGGAGGGTCTGCCGACCCATACCTTCCCCACCGATGACGGCGGCGTGGACATGAAGTGCCCGACCGAGATCGCGATCTCGGACCGGCGCGAGGCGGAGCTTGCCAAGAACGGCATGATGCCGCTGATCCACCGCAAGAACTCCGACGTGGCCGCCTTCATCGGCGCCCAGTCGCTGCAGAAACCGGCGGAGTATGACGACCCGGACGCGACGGCGAACGCCAATCTCTCGGCGCGCATGCCGTATCTCTTCGCGACCTGCCGCTTCGCGCACTACCTGAAATGCATCGTCCGCGACAAGATCGGCTCCTTCAAGGAGCGCGAGGACATGCAGGACTGGCTGCAGCGCTGGGTCAACAACTACGTCGACTTCAACCCCGATATTTCGTCGGAGGATTACAAGGCAAGCCATCCGCTGTCGAAAGCCGAGGTGTATGTCGACGAGGTTGAGGGCAACCCGGGATACTACTCGTCGAGATTCTTCCTGCGCCCGCATTATCAGTTGGAGGGTTTGACGGTGTCCCTCCGGCTGGTGTCGAAGCTGCCTTCCGAGAAGGGAGGCTAAGCTTCACGCGACGGCAATCGAGGTGCCGTCGGCCCCTGCAAGAACGTGACCCCAATCTCCGAGGAGAACCAAAATGGCTGATGCTGAACCGCAAGATGCATTCATGTACTTCGTCCCCGACAAGGTGAAGGGCGAGTCCCAGGATGCCAAACTCAAGGAGAAGAAGGCCTTCGAGCTGACCGAGTTCACGCTCAAGGCCGAGAACGCGACGAACATCGGCTCGATGACCCAGGGCGGCGGCGGCGCCGGCAAGGTCAAGTTCGACCGGCTTTCCTTCAAGAAGCGGTCGGACAGCGCCACCACCGACATCTTCCGCGAGCTCGCCAAGGGCACGCACTTCGACGAGGTGAACGTGGTGATGCGGCGCAACCAGCTGCCCTATCTCGAGTTCAAGTTCGTCATGTGCGTGCTGGCCGAGATGGAGACCACGCAGTCGGGCGATGACGAGGCCGAGGACTCCGTGGTTCTCGACTATGGCGCGGTGAAGATCAGCTACACCGCCCAGACCGACAAGGGCGAGGCCGGTACCCACGCGACCGCGATGTGGAGCCGCGTGAAGAACGAGTTCTCGGACAAGGTGACCTGATCGGTCGCATGCGACGGCGCGGCCCTGGCGAGCTGGGGCCGCGCGACGACCCGGCTCGCCAACCCGCCAAGACCTGAAGCTGGAGCACGGACATGGCAGAAGTCGAAGCGCAAGACGCTTACATCTACTTCGATCCGCCAGATATCCAAGGTGAATCCTCCGATGCCAAGCTCTCCGCCAAGAAGGCGGTGGAGATCTCGGAGTTCAGCATCGAGGGCACCAACTCGACCAATGTCGGTTCTGCCAAGCAGGGCGCCAACCAGGGCGCGGGCAAAGTCAAGTTCGAGACCGTGACCTTCAAGAAACGCTCGGACTATTCGACAACCGCATTCTGGGCCGAAATGGCAAAGGGCACGCAGTTCGACAATGCCTTCGTCGTCCTGCGGCGCAACCAGGTGCCCTATCTGGAGTTCAAGTTCACCACCTGTCTCATCGCCAAGGTCAACACCAGCCAGTCCGGCGACGAGGAGGCCATCGACGACATCGCGATGGAGTATGGCTCGGTGAAGATCACCTATACCGGGCAGACCGTGAAGGGGCGCAAGGGCGAGGTCGCCGAGGCGATGTGGAGCCGGACGCTGAACGCCTTCACCGATGCGACCCGGTAGACCATAGGCTCCCGGGCCGGGTTCCGCGCCCGGGCCCGGGCTCCGAGACTTTCTTGCCGACCCCCGCTCTGCGGCGGCGCGACGGCCCATCGAAACCTGTTCACGGGAGGAGCGGCCTTATGAGCGCGCTGGATTTGCTGAAGAGCGGAGATCTGTCGGCGGCGCTCGCCGCGGTCCAGGCGGATGTCCGCACCGATCCTTCGGCGGCCAAGCACCGGATCTTCCTGTTCCAGCTGCTCTGCGTGCTGGGGGACTGGAACAAGGCGGTGATGCAGCTGCGCCTCGCCGCGCAGATGGACGAGTCGGCGACCCCGATGGCGCAGACCTACCGCGAGGCGATCGGCTGCGAGCTGGTCCGCGAGCGGGTGTTCCGGGGCGAGACGGCACCGCTGGTGCTGGGCGAGCCGCAGCAATGGTCGGCGCTGCTGATCGAGGCGCTGGCGCCGCTGGCGCGCGGCGATCATGCCACTGCCGAGCGGCTGCGCGGCGAAGCCTTCGAGATGGCGCCGGCGACCTCCGGCGAGATCGACGGCACCCGCTTCGAATGGATGGCGGATGCCGACATGCGCTTCGGGCCGATGCTCGAGGTCATCGTCAACGGCAAGTATTTCTGGGCGCCCTTCGACTCGATCATGCAGATCGACATCGACCCGCCGACCGATCTGCGCGACCGGGTCTGGACCCCCGCGATGATCACCTGGGCCGCCGGCGGCGAGACGCCGGCGCTGATCCCGACGCGCTATCCGGGCACGGCGGAGCTGCCCGAGGATGTGATGCGGCTGGCCCGCGAGACGCGCTGGGAGGAGGCGGGCGAGGGGCTGTTCGTCGGCCTCGGCCAGCGGGTGATCGCCACCGATGCCGAGGAGTACGGACTGATGGACATCCGCAAGATCGTCCTGGATGTCGAGGAGGTGACGGAACCGGGCGACGCGGCGGCCGAGCCCGACGTCGCCGAGGTGCCGGCTGCGGAGAAGGGGGATGGCTGACAAGGGCATCGCCGAACGGCTGCAGCCGTCGCTGCTGGACCGACTGACCGACGACGCGCCGGAGGACAAGGGCGAGACCCGCGAGAAGCGTGTCATCGACCTGCGCCGGCTGCGCGAGATCGTGTTGCGAGACCTCACCTGGCTGTTCAACACCACCTCGCTCGAAAGCGTGGAGGATCTCACCGACTATCCCCATGTGCGCCGCTCGACGGTGAATTTCGGCATCCCGGACATCGCCGGCGTCGCCTCGAGCCAGCAGCGCGCGATGGAGCTGAAGGACCACATGGCGGAACGCGTGCGCTTCTTCGAGCCGAGGATCCTGCCGGGGAGCTTCGAGATCGAGGTGGTCGACCCGAACAACCTGCGCCGCACCGTCGTCGCGCTCGACATCCGCGGCGAACTCTGGGCGCAGCCGCTGCCGATCGATCTCTACATGCGGACGGAGCTCGACATCACCAGCGGCGATCTTTCCGTCCGCAACCACTACTGAGACCGCCGGCATGGATACCCGCCTACTGAAGCACTACGAGGACGAGCTGGCCTTCATCCGCGAGATGGGCGCCGAGTTCGCGGCCTCCTATCCCAAGATCGCCTCGCGGCTCGGCATGGAGGGGCTCGAGGTCTTCGACCCCTATGTCGAGCGGATGCTCGAGGGCTTCGCCTTCCTCGCCGCCCGCGTGCAGCTCGAGCTCTCGCTGCAGTATCCGACCTTCACGCAGCACCTGCTGGAGATCGTCTATCCGCACTATACCGCGCCGACGCCATCGATGATGGTGGTCAAGCTGATCCCCGACCAGGCCCAGGGCGGGCTCGAGGCCGGCTTCAGGGTTCCCGCCGGGTCGCGGCTGCGCTCGCCGCTGCGCGACGGCGAGGTGACCACGCCCTGCGTCTTCCGCACCGCGCATGACGTCACACTCTGGCCGATCCGGATTTCCGAGGCGGAGTATATCGACGGGCGCGGCGCGCTGGTGGCGGCCGGGCTCGGCGAGGAGGAGGATGCGCGCGCGGCGATCCGGCTGCGGCTGCAGCACACCGATGGCGAGCCGATCTCGTCGCTCGAGCTCGACCGGCTGACGCTGTTCCTCTCCGGCAGCGGCCCGGAGCCCTGGCGGCTCTACGAGACCATGTCGCGCGACACGGTGGGGCTCTATGCGCGCTCGACCGTGCGGCGGAACGACTGGGTGCAGCGGCTGGGCGATCGTCCGGTGACCCCGATCGGCTTCGAGCCGGAGGAGGCGCTGCTGCCCTATCCGGGGCAGAGCTTCGACGGCTACCGGCTGCTGCAGGAATACTTCGCCATGCCGCAGCGCTTCTTCTTCATGCGGCTCTCCGAGCTGCGTGCCGGGGTGGCGCGGGCCGATGCGCCGGAGATGGATCTCTATGTCCTGCTCTCCGACACCATGTCGGAGCTGCGCGATGCGGTGCAGCCCTCGAATTTCGAGCTGTTCGCGACGCCGGCGATCAATCTCTTCGACAAGCGCTGCGACCGGGTGCATCTGCGCGAGCGCGACAACGAGTGCCATGTGGTGCCGGACCGGACCTCGCCGCTGGATTTCGAGATCCATCACCTCAAGAAGGTGATTGGCGTCTCCGACCAGGGCGAGGAGGATCTGGAGTTCCGGCCCTTCTACAGCACCGACGACATCACCGCCGCCGGCGACAGCCACGAGGCCTATTACGCGGCCAAGCGGCGGATGCGCCAGCGCTCGGAGAAGCAGCGGCTGAAGGGGGCGCGGACCTCCTATCTCGGCTCGGAGATCTTCCTCAGCCTGGTCGACCCCAACAACGCCCCCTATCCGAAGGGGATCGACCAGCTCGCGGTGACGGCGGTGTGCACGAACCGCGACCTGCCGCTGATCCTCTCGATCGGCGGCGGCAAGACCGATTTCTACATGCCCGATGGCGGGCCGGTCTCGGAGGTGCGGGCGGTGGTCTCGCCGACGCGGCCGCGGCAGTCGCTGGCGCAGGGCGACAGCGCCTGGCGGATCATCAGCCATCTCAGCCTCAACTACCTCTCCATCGCCGATACCGACCGGGGCGGCGGCGGGCAGGCGCTGCGCGAGATGCTGGCGATCTATTCGCCGCTCGGCGACCGCGCGATCAACAAGCAGCTCGAGGGGGTCGTCGGGGTCGGCTCGAAACCCATCGTGCGGCGGATGCGCGACACCGTGCTCTCGACCGCGGTGCGCGGCATCGAGGTGACGGTGGAGTTCGACGAGAGCGCCTTCGAGGGCTCGAGCTGCTATCTGCTGGGCGCGGTGCTGGAGCGCTTCTTCGCGAAATACGTCGCGCTCAACAGCTTCACCGAAACGGTTATCCGAAGCCAGGATCGAGGGGAGATCGCCCGATGGCAAGCGAGGAGCGGCGGGCGCCTCTTGATCTGACGCGTCTCGACGCGCTGGCGAAGGAGCCCGAGGTCTACCACTTCTTTCAGGCGATCCGCCTGATCGAGGCAGCCCATCTGGACAAGCCCCGGCTGGGCCGCTCGCGGCGTCCGGAGCAGGACCCGGTGCGTCTCGGCCAGGATCCCGAACTGGCCTTCCCGCCCTCCACCGTGCGCAGCTTCGTCCGCGGCAAGGACGGTGCGCCGGACCGGCTGATCGCCCATGTCCTCGGGCTCTGGGGGCCGCATGGCCCGCTGCCGCTGCATCTCACGGAATACGCCCACAACCGCAAGTACAACCACCGCGATCATACCCTGGTGGCCTTCGCCAACATGTTCCACCACCGGATGATCAGCCTGTTCTACCGGGCCTGGGCCTCGGCCGAACCGGCGCCCAACTTCGACCGGCACGACGACGATCCCTTTGCCGCGAAGGTCGCCGCGGTGGCCGGCATCAAGGGCGCCGCCCTTGCCGACCGCGACGCGCTGCCGGATGTCGCGAAGTACAACTTCTCCGGCCGGTTCTCGCACGGGCCGCGCAACGAGGAGGGGCTGCTCGCCATCATCTCGCATTTCTTCGGCGCGAAGGTGAGCATCGAGAGCTTCGTCGGCTCCTATCTCTATCTCGACAAGGTGGACCTGTTCGCCATGGGCGGGCGCCGGCCGAAGGGCCGGCTCGGGCGCTCGATCACCGTCGGCGAGCGGGTCTGGTCGCGCCAGGCGAAGTTCCGCGTGCGCATCGGGCCGCTGTCGCTGCGCGGCTACCGCCGGCTGCTGCCGGGCGGCGAGAGCCTGCGCCGGCTGGTCTCGATCGTGCGGAACTACCACGGCGACCAGCTCGACTGGGAGGTGTCGCTGGTGCTCAAGGCCGACGAGGTGCCAAGGGCCATCCTCGGGCAGCAGGGCGAGCTCGGATGGACCACGTGGCTCGGCGAGCGGAAATCGGACACCGATGCCGAGGACATGATGCTCGCGCCACAGCTCTATTTCGACAGGGACGTCCAGCAATCACAATCACCAGAGGGGACTTGAGGTCATGGCAGGGATCAGCCGCGTTGCCTTGTTCGGTAAGCTTAACTCGCTCGGCTACCGGGCCATCGAGAGCGCCACGGTGTTCTGCAAGATGCGAGGCAATCCGTATGTGGAGATGGTGCACTGGGTCCATCAGATCCTGCAGCACCAGGACAGCGACATCCACCGCATCGCCAAGCATTTCGAGCTCGATGCGGCGGGGCTGGCGCGCGATCTGACCGCGGCGCTCGACAACCTGCCGCGCGGGGCCTCCTCGATCTCGGATCTCTCGCACCATCTCGAGGCGACGGTGGAGCGGGCCTGGGTCTATGCCTCGCTCGGGCACAAGTCCCCGGTGGTGCGCACCGGCCACCTGATCCTCGGCATGGCCAAGACGCCGGACCTGATGAACGTGCTGAACGCGATCTCCGGGCAGTTCAAGAAGGTCAAGGCGGACGAGCTCGACGAGAGCTTCGACAGGATCGTCGAGGGCTCGCCGGAGGACCACCTGAACCCGAAGGACGGCACCCAGGTCGGCGGCGGCGCGGTGCCGGGCGAGGCCAGCGGCGCGATGGCGCCGGCGCAGATGGGCAAGGAGGAGGCGCTCAAGCAGTTCTGCGTCGATCTCACCGAGAAGGCGCGCAAGGGCGAGATCGACGAGATCGTCGGCCGCGACGAGGAGATCCGCCAGATCGTCGACGTGCTGATGCGGCGGCGCCAGAACAACCCGATCCTCACCGGCGAGGCGGGCGTCGGCAAGACCGCGGTGGTGGAGGGCTTCGCCAACCGCATCGCGCGGGGCGACGTGCCGCCGGCGCTGAAGGAGGCGCGGCTGCTGATGCTCGATGTCGGGCTGCTGCAGGCCGGCGCCTCGATGAAGGGCGAGTTCGAGGAGCGCCTGCGCTCGGTGATCGAGGAGGTGCAGGCGAGCCCGACCCCGGTGATCACCTTCATCGACGAGACCCACACGCTGGTCGGCGCCGGCGGGGCGGCAGGCACCGGCGATGCGGCCAACCTGCTGAAACCGGCGCTCGCCCGCGGCACGCTGCGCACCATCGGCGCGACGACCTGGGCCGAGTACAAGAAGCATATCGAGAAGGACCCGGCCCTCACCCGCCGCTTCCAGGTGGTGAAGGTCGACGAGCCGGACGAGCACAAGGCGATCCTGATGATGCGCGGCATCGCCTCGATGCTGGAGAACCACCACAAGGTGCAGGTGCTGGACGAGGCGCTCTCCGCCTCGGTCAAGCTCTCGGCGCGCTACATCCCGGCGCGGCAGCTGCCGGACAAGTCGGTCAGCCTGCTCGACACCGCCTGCGCCCGCGTCGCGGTCAGCCAGCACGCGGTTCCGGCGGAGGTCGATGACAGCCGCCGCCGCATCCAGGCCTTCGACACCGAGCTTGAGATCATCGGGCGCGACGAGAGCGCCGGGCTCGACGTGACCGACCGGCGCGAGGCGATCTCCGGCGCCCGTGCCGACGAGCAGGGCCGGCTCGACACGCTGGAGGAACGCTGGGCGGCGGAGAAGGCGCTGGTCGAGACCATCCTCGAGCTGCGCGCCAAGCTGCGCGAGGGCGGCGGCGCGGTCGAGGGCGCCGAGGCGGTCGAGCCGCCCGAGGGCTCCGAGATGTCGGAGGCCGAGCGCGCCGAGGTGGTCGCCGAGCTGCGGGCCAAGCAGGCCGAGCTGCACACGCTGCAGGGCGAGAGCCCGCTGATCCTGCCGATCGTCGACGAGGGCGCGGTGGCCGGCGTGGTCGCGGACTGGACCGGCATCCCGGTCGGCCGCATGGTCAAGGACGAGATCGCCAATGTCCTGAACATCGCCAACGTGCTGAACAAGCGCGTGATCGGGCAGGACCACGCGATGCACATGATCGCCAAGCGCATCCAGACCAGCCGCGCCCAGCTCGACAACCCGAACAAGCCGATCGGCGTCTTCCTGCTCGCGGGCACCAGCGGCGTCGGCAAGACCGAAACCGCGCTCGCCCTGGCCGAGGCGATGTATGGCGGCGAGACCAACATCGTCACCATCAACATGAGCGAGTTCCAGGAGGCACATACGGTCTCGACCCTGAAGGGCGCGCCGCCGGGCTATGTCGGCTATGGCGAGGGCGGCATCCTCACCGAGGCGGTGCGGCGCAAGCCCTATTCGGTGGTGCTGCTCGACGAGGTCGAGAAGGCGCATCCGGACGTGCACGAGATCTTCTTCCAGGTCTTCGACAAGGGCGTGATGGAGGATGGCGAGGGCCGGCTGATCGACTTCAAGAACACGCTGATCCTGCTGACCTCGAATGTCGGCTCGGACCTGATCATGGACATGTGCTCCGACCCGGACCTGCTGCCGGAGCCGGAGGGCATCGCCAAGGCGCTGCGCGAGCCGCTGCTCAAGGTCTTCCCCGCGGCGCTGCTCGGGCGGCTGGTGACGATCCCCTACTATCCGCTCAGCCCGCACATGATCGCCGAGATCACCAAGCTGCAGCTCGGCCGCATCCAGAAGCGGGTGAAGGAGAGCCACGGCGTGCCGTTCGAGTATACCGACGCGGTGGTGGAGACCATCGTCAACCGCTGCCAGGAGCTCGAGAGCGGCGGGCGGATGATCGACGCGATCCTGACCAACACCATGCTGCCGGCGATCTCGGGCGAGTTCCTGCGCCGGATGATGGAGGGCGAGGAGATCAAGCGGGTGTCGGTCGATATCGCCGAGGGCGATTTCGCCTACGAGTTCGGCTGAGACAGGCGGGCGCAGCCGGTGCCGCGGTGTGTCGCATCACCCCGCGACGCCGCGTCAAAGGGTTGCGTTTTCTGCGTAATTTTGCGAACAATCCGGTTGAGGAAGTTCGCGTAACACCCTGCACTGCGCGCCCGGAATGTCTCCGGGGGCGCATCATGCGGATGCCGGGGGGAGGGCGCCGATGGCCAGCGAGAATGCCGAGGAGCCGATTGGGCCTCGCGAGCGCGTGCGCCAGATGGTGGACAGCGCGCCCTTCAACAACGCGATCTTCGCGGTCATCATCCTCAATGTCGTCGCGCTGATCCTCGGCCAGTCGGAGACCCTGACCGGCGAGTTCAGCGACATCTTCGTCGGCATCCACAAGTTCAGCCTCGGCGTCTTCGTGCTCGAGATGGCGCTGAAGCTCTATGCCTATCGCGGCTCGTTCTTCCGCTCGCCGTGGAACATCTTCGACCTGGTTATCGTGATCGTGGCTCTGGTGCCGGCGATCGGCAACATGTCGATGCTGCGGCTGGTGCGCGTGGCGCGGGCGCTGCGGCTGGTCTCGGCCTATCGCTCGCTCAACAGCCAGGATGCGGCGCTCGAGGAGCTCGAGGGGCTCGACCCCAATTCGGCGCGGGCGCGGATCCGCGCGGTGCTGGAGCGGCCGGAGGCGCGCAACTTCATCCTCGCGGTGATCGTGCTCAACGGCTTCCTGCTCGGCGTCACCACCAGCCAGAAGCTTTCGCAGGAGTCGCTGCTGATCGTCGAGATCATCGACAAGATCGTCATCTTGATCTTCGTCGTCGAGATGCTGCTCAAGCTCTACGCCTACCGGATGCGCTTCTTCGCCAGCGCCTGGAACCTCTTCGACCTCGTGGTGGTGATCGTCTCGCTGCTGCCGCAGACCGACACGCTCTCGGTGCTGCGCGGCATGCGGGTGATCCGGGCGCTGCGGGTGATGTCGGCGATCCCGCAGATGCGGGAGGTGGTGATGGCGCTGGTCGATGCGCTGCCCGGCATGGGCGCGGTCACCCTGCTGCTGGGCGTGATCTACTACATCTTCGGCATCATGGCGACGCTGTGGTTCGGCGAGGCCTTCCCGCAATGGTTCGGCACGCTCGGCGAGTCGCTATACTCGCTATTCCAGATCATGACGCTGGAGAGCTGGTCGATGGGCATCGTGCGCCCGGTGATGGAGGTCTTCCCCTGGGCCTGGGCCTTCTTCGTGCCCTTCATCACGATGACGGCCTTCGCGGTGCTCAACCTCTTCATCGGTATCCTCGTGAACGCGATGCAGGCGGCGGTGGAGGCCGAGACCGAGGAGGAGCTCGAGCGGCTGCGCGATCTGGTGCGCACCGAGAACGCCGCGGTGGCGGAGCAGATCGAGGCGATGCACGAGGATATCCGGCGGCTGTCGATCCAGCTTGCCGAGGCGCAGGATCGGGGGCCACACGGCGGCGCCTGATCGGCTCCGCAACGGGGCAAGAAGCTTGCGCACCAGCTGCTTGGGTGCGACAACCTTGGGGAAGGCCGGCTGCGGGCAAGCACCTGTCTGCCGGCACTTTGGAGGGGGCCGGGCCCGCGGGAACTTGGGCGCGGAAAGGCGGTATTTTCGGAGGCTGGCATGGTCGCGACGGATATTGAACCCCAGGGGGCCGAGGACCCGGACCGACCGGAGGGGGAGCTGGATTTCGGCACCCTGACGGTGCCGGACAGTCCGGCCGGCGTTGCCGAGCCCCGCACCAAGTTCCGCATCGCGGTTCTGGGGGATTTCTCGGCGCGCGCCAATCGCGGCATGCTGGAGGTCGGCGAGGAGCTGGCCAAGCGCAAGCCGATGAAGCTGGATGTCGACACCATCGACGAGGTGATCTCGCGGTTCCGCACGCAGCTGACGCTGCCGATCGGGCCGGGGGGCGGCGCGGTCGAGGTCGAGCTCGGCAGCATCGATGACCTGCACCCGGACGAGCTCTACGAGAATGTCGAGGCGTTCCAGGAGCTGCAGAACCTGCGCATGATGGTGACCCGCGGGCGGGCCGACAGCGTGCTCGAGGAGCTGCGCGCGCTCGGGGCCGAGCTCGGCGGGCGCACCCAGCCGCCGCGGCGCCGCGCCAAGGGCGCGCAGGTGCCGGCGGATCTCAAGCTCTCGGAGTTTGCCCAGCTGATCGGCGCCGAGGCCGAGGCCAGGCCCGCGGTGAGCTCGGCGGACGACATCATCAGGCAGATGGTGGCACCCTATGTGGTGAAGGCGCCGGACCCGGACATCCCGGCGATGACCGCGGCGGTGGACGAGGCGCTCTCGGCGATGATGCGCGGGCTCCTGCACAGCCCGGACTTCCAGGCGGTGGAGAGCGCCTGGCGCTCGCTCGACCTGCTGGCCCGGCGCATCGAGACCGGCGGCGGGCTGGAGATCGTGGTCTACGACGTCGCCGCCGAGGAGCTGGCGATCGATCTCGCGGTGGCCAGCGACCTCTCGGAGAGCGGCATGTTCGGCATGCTGGCCGAGAAGCCGGGCCTCGACATCGCGCAGGGCGGGATCTCGGCGGTGATCGGGCTCTACCAGTTCGAGGAGACGCCGCCGCATGCCGAGCTGCTCGGGCGGATCGCCAAGATCGCGGCCTATATGGACGCGCCCTTCGTCGCCTCGATCACCTCGAAGGTCTTCGACACCAAGACCGACGACCTGCACCCGCTGGTGAAGGACGCCTTCGCCAAGCTGCGGGCGCTGCCGGAGGCGGCCTATGTCGCGCTCGCCGCGCCGCGCTTCATGCTGCGCCAACCCTATGGCAGCCGGACCGATCCGGTGGACCCCTTCGACTTCGAGGAGTTTACCCGGCGCGAGGGGCTCAAGGGCATGCTCTGGGCCAACCCGGCGGTGCTGGTCGGGGCGCTGCTCGGCGCGGCCTGGGTGAAGGGCTCGGGCAAGGTCAAGCTCGGCGAGGTGATGACCCTCGACGACATCCCGTTCTACTACATCAACGACGAATACGGCGACCAGATCGCGCTGCCCTGCACCGAGCGGCTGCTGACCGAGAAGACGGTGGCGGAGGCCTCGCAGCGGAGCTTCATGCCGGTGATCTCGCTCCAGGGGCGCAACGAGGTGCGGCTCGGCTCCTTCCGCTCGCTGGCGGGCGGCGAACTGGCCGGTCCCTGGTCGGAAAACGCGGTCGGCGGGCCGGCGGCGGCGAAGGCCCGCGCGGCGACCGTTACGGCGGCGGCTGCGGGGGCGGCGGCACCTGCGGCGGCGGCGGCGCCCGCACAGGCCGAGGTCGCGGCGGCTGCGGAGCCCGAGGAGGAGGAGCCGCCGCTCCTGCCGGGCGGGGACGACGACGATCTCGATGCGCTGCTCGCGAGCCTCGACGATCCGCCCGAGGACACCGAGCCGATGAGCGAGGAGGAGGAGAAGGGCACCGACGATCTCGACGCCCTGCTCGCCACGCTCGACCCGCCGGCAGAGGATGAGGAGGTCGCGGATCTCGACGATCTCGACGCGATGCTGGCCAGCCTGGACGAGCCCGCGGCCGAGGAGGAGGCGCCTGCCGAGGATGCCGAGGACGCGGGCGCCGAGGAAGAGGGCGGCGACGACGACCTCGACGCGCTGCTCGCCTCGTTCTCCGACGAGGATGAGGCGCCGGCTGAGGACGACGACGCGGTCGATGACGAACTGGACGCGCTACTGAAGGACCTGTGATGGATATGAACACCGGCGAAGGCGATGGCGGCAGCGAGAAGCCCTGGGACCGCTACGAGATCGTGATCGTCTCCATGAACCAGCGCTTCTGGCTGTGGCGGGGGGATGCGTATCTGCAGCGGATGCTGCGCGGCGAGAGCGATGTGCCCTGGCCGATCGGCTGCGTGGTGATCGACGACCCGCGCAAGCTGAACCGGGTGGTGCCGGACGACGTGGATCTGGGGGATCTCTGGATGATCAACGCCATGGCAATGGCGAACATGCGCTCGGAGGAGCGCGTGGTGGACATCTACCCCGAGCTCTGACGTCAGGCTCGGGTCCGCTTTCTGAGGAAAGGACAACGCGATGCCCCAGGATGTGCAACGCATAGGGCGTTCGATAAAGTTCTCCGCCGGGTTCGAGCCGCACGAGAAGGCGAAGCTGGTGCGTGCCGAGGTGCGCGAGGGGCTCTCGCAGATCACCGAGCTCGACATGGATTTCATGATCGAGGGCACGGCCGGCAAGGATGTCGATGTCAACACGATGGTCGGCAAGCTGATCACGATCGAGCTCGAGATCAAGGACCCCGACAACGGCATCGACACCACGAAGTACTTCACGGCGCATATCATCGAGGTGAGCTTCGAGCGCGTGCTCGAGGGCGAGGCGCTGTATTCGGCACGCTGCCGCAACTGGCTCTGGTTCCTGACCCGGACCACGGACTGCCGGATCTTCCAGAACATGAGCGCCGAGGAGATCATCACCGCGGTGTTCTCGGAATACGGCTTCGAGAGCACCAACCACCTCTCCAAGGCGAGCCTCTCGGGGCGCGGCGCGGACCAGCGGGTGTTCTGCGTGCAGTATCGCGAGACGGATTACGACTTCGTCTACCGCCTGATGGTCGAGGAGGGCATCACCTACTACGTCAAGCACGAGAGCGGGAAGGACATCGTCCACCTCGTCGGCGCGGCGGCGCAGCTGCCCGACCACGAGCCGAAGGAGTTCGAGTTCCACAAGGAGGACGACGCCGCCCAGACCCGGCCCGACTTCGTCTGGGACTGGAGCGAATATGCCCATGTGCATACCGCCCAGGTGACGCTGAACGATTTCGACTTCCGCAAGCCGAACACCGAGCTGATGCTCACCAGCAAGGCGACGCCGGAATACACGCTGCACAACAAGTACGAGGTCTACGACTACCCGGGACGGTATTACGATGATACGATCGGGACGGTCATCACCGAGACCCGGCAGCAGGCGCATGCGGCGCAGTTCCGGCGCTTCAGCGGCGAGTGCAGCGTGCGCTGGCTCGCCACCGGGCACCGCTTCACCCTCGCCAAGCATGTCCGCGAGTCGCTCAACATCGAGTATTTCGTGGTCGAGGCCGTGCATCAGATGCAGATCGAGTCGGACTACGACGACGGCGCGCTGAAGGACACGCTGCTCGGGCGCAACCTGCGCCACGAGTTCTCCAAGATGCGCGCCGAGGGGCCGGAGGAGGAGGACGGGAAATATCCGCAGGCGCCGCGGCCCTATCGCGTGCTGTTCGCGGCGCAGAAGCATGGCGGCACGGTGGGCAACGAGTTCCGCCCGCCCTATCCCTGCCGCCGGCCGGTGATCGCCGGGCTGCAGACCGCGACGGTGGTCGGCCCGCAGGACGACGAGATCTACACCGATGCCTATGGCCGGGTGAAGGTGCACTTCCACTGGGACCGCCTCGGCGAGCGCAACGAGAACGACAGCTGCTGGATCCGCAAGGCCGAGCCCTGGACCGGCGCCGGCTGGGGCATGCAGTGGATCCCGCGGGTCGGCCAGGAGGTCGTCGTGCAGTTCGAGGAGGGCGACCCCGACCGGCCGATGATCGTCGGCATGCTGTTCAACAACGCCAAGACCTATCCGACCTTCCGCGGCAAGGACGAGGCCAAGGCGACGCTGACCAGCCAGGACGAGGACGGCAACTCGCTGGCCTCGGCGCTGCCGGCGAACAAGACCATGATGGGCTGGACCACGCGCTCCACCAAGGGCGGCAAGGCCGGCACCTTCCACGAGCTGGTCTTCGAGGACAAGCTGAACGCCGAGTTCGTCCGCTTCCAGTCCGAGCGCGACTTCAAGTCGATCGTGAAGAACAACGCGGAATACACCTACGGGCTGGAGCACAAGGACAAGGGCGACGTCACCATCACCATCCACAACAGCCTGACCGAGACGCTGAACGAGGGCGACCACAAGTTCACCGTCTCGAAGGGCAAGGAGGACTACACGGTCGAGAAGGACCGGACGGTAACGGTCAATGCCAACCACATCGAGACCATCGCCAAGGACCAGACCTCGACGATCTCCGGCAACCAGGACATCACCGTCAGCAAGTCGCAGTCCACCACGGTGACGCAGAAGATCACCACCAAGGCGAACTCGAAGATCACGCTGAAATGCGGCGGCTCCACCATCGAGATGACCCCGAGCAAGATCTCGATCAGCTCGGTGCAGGTGGAGATCAACGGGTCGGCCTCGGCCAAGCTGCTGGGTGGCAAGGCAGAGGTGACCGGCACCGGGATGGTCATGGTCGGCGCGCCCGTGGTCAAGATCAACTGAGGCACGGAGGCATGCGATGATCGACGCCATGATGTTCGAGGGCCTCAAGAAGATGCCGGAGCGGCCGGGCCTGGCGGTGATGAAGGCGACCAACACCAAGCTCGAGACCAGGCTGACCGTGGACCCGAGGGCCAGCATCGGGGAGCTGCTGCAGGCGCTCGAGGGCCAGCGCGGGCTCTCGCTCTCGGCCGAGGTCGACATGCTCAAGGTGCTCTCCCACACCCTGCCGCCGCGCGAGGCGGTGTGGTGGAGCTGCCTCTCGGCGCGCGACGTGGTGGGCCACGGCGAGACCCTGACCGAGGGGCCGCTCTTCGCCGCCGAGAGCTGGGTCTTCAAGCCCAGCGACGAGAACCGGCGCAAGGCCTTCGAGGCGACGCAGAAGGCGCCGCAGGACGATCCGTCGATCCTCGCGGCGCTGGGCGCGGTCTATGCCTCCGGCACCTACGGGCCGGACGATCTCGAGGACATGGAGGTGCCGCCCGGCATCTTCGGCAACGTGGTCTTCGGACAGGTGCTGGCCTCGCTCGACGTCGCCGGCGATGTCGACGGGCTGGTCTGGATGGGGATGCTGATCGAGCGCGGGCTCGACATCGCCAAGGGCGGCAACGGCAAGGCGATCCCGGTTCCGGAGCCGGAGCCCGAACCCGCGGAATGAGGCCGGCATGCGGCGGCGGGCGAGGCGGGCGGCTTGCCTGCGCGGCGTCCTGCGGGCAGACTGTCGGGGCGGTTGCCGTGCCGCCGCGAGGAGGAGGAACGCGACCATGACGCTGCCGGCCGCCCGGTTCACCGATGTCGTCGCCTGTCCGGCGGTGGCGGGGGCCGTGCCGCATGCCGGCGTGACACAGGAGCCGCAGGGGCCGGCCGCCGCGCCGGCATCCTTCATGGCCCGGTCCCGGCCGGGCGGCCGGGCGATCCGCGTCGGCGCTCCGGCGATGATCGTCGGGGGCGCGGCCGCGGTGCGGGCCGGCTGCCGGCCGCAGGCATGGCCGTGCGGCCGCGCGGCGCATGGCGGACTGATCGCGGCCCCCGGCGCGCCGACGGTGCCGCTCGGTGGCTGACGGAAGATTTGGGGAGACGTAAATGGGCTTCACGCTTCGGCCCACCGGCTCGGGGGTCATCCCGGGCGATCTCGGCCCGACCGAGATGACCGGCGGAGCGCTCACCATCGGGCGCAGCGAGGAGAACGACATCGTGCTGCCCGATCCCGAGCGCTTCGTCTCCAAGCGCCACTGCGTGATCGAGCAGCGCGGCAACGACTATTTCCTGATCGACACCTCGGCCAACGGCACCTTCATCAACCATGCCGCGGACCGGGTGGGCGACCATCCGATGCCGCTGACCGATGGCGACATCATCACCATGGGGCAGTACGAGCTGCGCGTGGAGATCGCGCAGGATCTCGGCGCCTGGCCGCAGCATGATCCGCTCGACGACCTGCCGCCGCCGGTGGAGGCGACCTCGATCGCCCAGGGTGTCGGCGGGCGCGGCCCGATGGCCGCCAACGAGGAGATCGAGGACCCGGTCGGCGGCGACCTGATGGACATTCTCGACGGCCCCGGCGGCGGCGGTTCGCGGGGCAGTGCCGGCGGCGCCTTCCTGCCGGAGGATTCGCTGATACCGGACGACGAGGACCCGTTCCGCCCCAACGACCCGCTCGCCGGGCCCGGTGGCAAGGAGGTGCGCGGCGATCCGATGCGCGCCGGCATGCTGCCGGATGACGACATCCTCGGGCCCGGCGGCGAGGCCGACGAGGAGGCCTGGTTCAAGCAGGGCTCGCGGGGCGACCACGTGCCGGAGATGGAGCACCACTTCAAGCCGCCCGAGACCCATGGCGGCGCGCCCGGCGGCGGTGCGCCCGCGCGCGGCGGCGCGCTGATCCCGGACGATTTCGAGGACGAGTTCGGCGGCCCGATCGCGCCGCCTTCGGCAAAGCCGGCGGCCGGGGCAGGGGGGCCGCCCGGCGGCGGCATCGGCGGCGACCCGCTCGGCGATCTGGCACCGCCTGCGCCGGCGCAGGATGCGCTCGACCTGCCGCCGCTCGAGGACGAGGAGGAGGCGCCCTTCGCGCCGCCGCCAAAGGCCGCGCCGCCCGCAATGCCCGCGGTTCCCGCGGCGCCTGCGGCAGAAGTCCCGCCGCCGGCCGCGGCGGCGGCTCCGGCGCCCGAGCTGCCGCCCCTGCCCGACCCCGCACCGCCACCCGCGGCGGCCCCGCCACAGCCGCAGCCACAGCCGCAACCGCAGCCGCAACCCCGGCCGGCGCCGGCCGCCCGGCCCGCTCCCGGCGGCGCGCCGGCGGGCGGCGGCGATGCCGCGCGGGCCTTCCTGCGCGCCGCCGGGACCGAGAACCTCAACATCTCCGATGCCGAGCTCGAGGCGACGATGGAGCGCGCCGGGCTCGCCTTCCGCACCATGGTGGTGGGTCTGCGCGAAGTGCTGATGACGCGAAAATCGCTCAAGGACGAGCTCCGCGTCAGCCAGACCCAGATCCAGGCCGAGGGCAACAACCCGCTCAAGTTCTCGGTCAGCCCCGAGCAGGCGATGGAGGCGATGGTGCGCCCGGCGGTGCCCGGCTACCTGCCGAGCGACCGCTCCGCCGCGCAGGCGCTGCAGGACATCAAGGCGCATGAGGTCGCGATGATGTCGGGTATCCAGGCGGCGCTCAAGGCGATCCTGGTGCGGCTCGACCCGGCGGCGCTCGAGGGCCGGCTGGAGCGCTCCAGCAGCGGCGTCGGCGGCCTGCTCGGCAACAAGAAGGCGCGCTACTGGGAGCTCTACGAGGAGCTCTATGGCGAGATCGCGCGCGAGGCGGAGGACGATTTCCACAACCTCTTCGGCCGGGAGTTCGCCCGCGCCTACGAACAGCAGCTCAAGAAGCTCTAGACGCCCAGCCCCACGGGTCCGCCGCGGCCCGACAAGCGACAGGAGATCCGACCCATGCTCTCTGCCCGCCCGCTCTCCCTCATCGGCTTCGGCCTGGTCCTGGCGCTGGCCGGCTGCGCCGAGCCGCCGCCGCCGCCGCAGCCGACCACCGTGGCGCTGAAGATCACCGGCGGCCCGGCCATGAACGGCGGCGTGCCGGCCAAGGTGAAGGTCTACTATCTGACCGCCGATGCGAACTTCAAGGCGCAGGACTTCTTTGCGCTCTACGACAACGGCCCGGCGACGCTGGGCGCCGATCTGGTGACGGTGGACGAGTATCTGCTGGCACCGGGGCAGAGCGTCGAGGACACCAAGACCTTCGACCGCGCGGTGCCGCATATCGGCGCCGTGGTGGGGCTGCGCAACATCGACCAGCCGGGCTGGCGCGCCACCGGGGATCTCGCGCCGCGGGCGCCGAACGCGGTGGCGCTGACCATCGACGGCGGCGGCGCGAAGTTCGGCGCGGGCGGGGGCGGCGGCGCCGATCCTCTGGCCAAGGCGGCCGGCGACGTGGCCGGCGCGGCGGTCGAGGCCGGTGCCGGCGCGGCGGCCGGGGGCGCGGATGCGGCGCTCGGCGCGGCGCAGGAGGCGGCCGCCGGCGCGGCCACCGAGGCGGCGACGGGGGCGGCCACCGGGGCCGCGACCGATGCGGCCTCGTCGATCACCTCCGCCTTCGGGGGCTGAGGACGGACGATGCGACGCCTGCCGGGCGACGCCTGAGGGGAAGACGGGGAAGACAACGTGTCCTGGGACAACAAGGTCATCTGGAATGAGGGGCTGTTTCTGCAGCCCCACCATCTGCAGCAGCAGACGCGCTATACCGAGGCGCTTGTCGGACAGGTCACGCGGGCGGCGACCCCCTATCCCTGGGGGCTCACCGAGTTCGTGCTCGACGACGACGTGCTGAAGATCGGCAAGCTCGCGGTGAAGTCCTGTGCCGGGATCACCCCGGACGGGGCCTCGTTCCGGGTGCCGCAGGCCGACATGCACCCGCCGGCGATGGATGTGCCGGCGGAGGCCAAGAACACCGTGGTCTACCTCACCATCCCGATGCGCCGGCAGGGGGCGATGGAGATCGTGCTCGACGAATCCGAGCCCACGGCGGCGCGCTTTTCCGCCGAGGAGATCGAGGTCAGCGACGTGGCCGGCCGCGATCGCCGGCCGGTCACCATCGCCATCGGCAAGATGCGCCTGGCGCTCGCGCTCGACATGGACGACCTCTCCGACATGCTGGCGATCCCGGTGGCGCGGGTGATCGAGGTGCGCCCGGACGGCTCGCTGGTGCTCGACCGCGCCTTCATCCCGACGGTGATGGACATGCGCGCCGCGCCGGCGCTGGCCGGCTTCATGCGCGAGCTCGAGGGCATGGTGAACCAGCGCGGCAAGTCGCTGGCGGAGCGGCTCTCGGCAACCTCCGGCGCGCGCGGGGCGGCGGATATCGCGGATTTCCTGCTGCTGATCATCAGCAACCGGGCGCTGCCGACGATCCGCCATCTCGGCAGCATCGAAAACGCGCATCCCGAGCGGGTCTATGCCTATTGCTGCGAGCTGGCGGGCGAGTATGCCGCCTTCATGGCGCCGGACAAGCGGGTGCCGGAGTTTCCGGCCTATGACCATGCCGACCTGACCACGGTATTCCAGCCGGTGATGCGGGCGCTGCGGCAGTATCTCTCCACCACCATGGACGACCGCGCCGTGGCGATCCCGCTCGAGGAGCGCAAATACGGCGTGCGGGTGGGCGTGATCGCCGACAAGCGGCTGCTCACGGGGGCGACCTTCGTGCTCGCCGCCAGGGCCGACATCCCGGCCGAGAAGGTGCGCCGGCTGATGCCGGACCAGGCCACGATCGGGCCGGTCGAGGAGATCCGCACGCTGGTCAACTCGGCCCTCGGCGGTGTCGGGCTGCGGCCGATGCCCGTCGCGCCGCGGCAGATCCCGTTCCATGCAGGTGTTGTGTATTTCGAGTTGGACAGCGATAGTCCTAAGTGGAAGCAGCTGAGCACATCCGGGGGCCTCGCCATCTTCGTGGCCGGCGACTTCCCCGGCTTGACCCTGGAGCTATGGGCGATCCGCAACTAGCGCGTTGAACCGGGAGGCTTGAGATGAGCCAGGACGATCCGTTTGCCGAACCAGGCGATACCGAGAAAACCGTCATCCGCCCGATCCAGCCGCAGCGGCCCGCAGCGCCCCAGCAGCCGGCGCCGAACTATCCCCCGGCCGGCGCGCCGCAGCCCGCCGCGCCGCAGCAGGCCATGGTGGCGCCGCAGGCGACCGCCGCGGGGGCCAGCGTCGGCATCGACGCGGCGCTCTCGGGCATCAACAAGATGACCGCCGCCGCGGCGCCGCTGTTCGCGCTGGTCGGCCGCATCCGCAACCGGGCGCAGCACGCCAACCCCGAGGCGCTGCACCAGAGCGTGGTGCGCGAGATCCGCGCCTTCGAGCAGCGCGCGCTGGAACAGGGTGTCGAGGTGCAGCAGCTGCGCATCGCGCGCTACCTGATCTGCGCCACCATCGACGATGTGGTGCTCAACACCCCCTGGGGCGGGCAGAGCAGCTGGAACAAGCAGTCGCTCGTGATCACCTTCCACAAGGAGGCGGTGGGCGGCAACCGGGTGTTCGACCTGCTCGAGCGGCTCGAGAAGGAGCCGGGGCGGCATCGCGAGCTGCTGGAGTTCCTCTATGTCTGCCTCTCGCTCGGCTTCGAGGGGCGGCTGCGCTCCGGCATCGACGCCGGCGGGCCGGAGAAGCACTACACCCTGCGCGACAACCTCGCCCGGCTGATCCGCAGCCAGCGCGGGGATATCGAGCGCGGGCTCTCGCCGCGCTGGCAGGGGGCCGGGGTGCCGCACCGGCCGCTCTCGGCCTGGGCGCCGATCTGGATGATCTCGGGCGGCACCGGAGCGCTGCTGGTGCTGATGTTCCTGACCTTCACCTGGCTGCTCGGCGGGCAGACCGAGCGGGTGCAGGGCGAGCTGGCCTCGCTGGTGCCGAGCGCGCCGGTCGGCTTCGCGCGCGTCGCGCCCGAACCGCCGCCGCCGCCCCCGCCGCCGCCGCCGCCGCCGGGCGCCAAGGATGTCGAGGTCAGCCAGTTCGCGCAGATCAGCGGCTTCCTGAAGCCCGAGGTCGAGGCCGGCCTCGTCGAGGTGATCGAGAAGGGCAACACGGTGACGGTGCGGATCAAGGGCGCCGGCATGTTCGCCTCGGCCTCCGACCGGCTGCAGCCTGAGTACGAGCAGCTCGTGCAGCGGATCGGCGAGGAGCTTGCCAAGCGCAAGGAGGATCCGCGCCAGAGGACCAGCCCGGAGGAGCTCGACCCGGTGCCGGTGCATCCCGGGCAGGTGCTCGTCGTCGGCCATTCCGACGGCGACCCGATCAGCACCTCGCGCTTCCCGAACAACACCGCGCTCTCGCTGAAGCGGGCCGAAGCGGTGATGCAGCGGCTGCAGGCGGTGATGCTCGATCCGAGCAGGCTGAGGGCCGAGGGGCGGGCGGACAAGGAACCGCTGGTCACTCCCGAACGGACGCGCGAGGACAAGGCGCGCAACCGACGCATCGAGATTGTCCTCATCAAGTCGAGCTGAGTCATGAACATCTTCAGCAACATCCTCTTCGTCTTCGAGCGGTTCATGCGGTCCACCGTGGGCCTGGTGCTGCTCTTCGGCGGCGCCATGATCGCGGTCATCTGGATGTTCGGCCCGATGCTGACCATCGACGAATGGCGGCCGCTCGACACCGAACTCAGCCGGCTGATCGCCATCGGCATCTTCGTGGTGATCCTGATCATCACGCTGATCGTGGTGTTCTGGCTGCGCCGGCGGCGCGAGCGCAATCTCGAGGAGGACATCGCCAAGCAGCCGGCCGAGGCGGTGGCGGAGATCGACCCCTCCGACGAGGCGGCCAAGGGCGAGATCGCCGAGCTGCAGGGGCGGATGAAGCAGGCGCTCGGGATCCTGCGCAAGTCCAAGCTCGGCGGCAAGGGCGGGGCGCGGGCGCTCTACCAGCTGCCCTGGTACATCATCATCGGCCCGCCGGGCGCGGGCAAGACCACCGCGATCGTCAATTCCGGGCTCAAGTTCCCGCTCGCCGACAAGATGGGCAAGGCCGCGGTGGTCGGCGTCGGCGGCACGCGCAACTGCGACTGGTGGTTCACCAACGAGGCGGTGCTGATCGACACCGCCGGGCGCTACACCACGCAGGAGAGCGACGAGGCGCAGGACAGCAAGTCCTGGATCGGCTTCCTCGACCTGCTGAAGAAGAACCGCAAGCGCCAGCCGATCAACGGCGCCATGGTGGCGATCTCGCTCTCCGACCTCTCGCTGCAGGACGAGCAGACCCGGCGCAACCACGCGCTGGCGATCCGCACCCGCCTGCGCGAGCTGCGCGAGAAGCTGGGGGTGCGCTTCCCGGTCTATGTGCTGTTCACCAAGGCCGACCTGATGGCCGGCTTCGCCGAGTTCTACGACCGGCTCAGCAAGGAGGAGCGCGAGCAGGTCTGGGGCTTCACCCTGCCGCTCGAGAAGAAGGATGCCGAGGGCACGCCGCTCAGGTCCTTCGACCAGGAGTTCGACGCGCTGCTGGCCCGGCTCAACGACCGCACCATCGAGCTCCTGCAGCAGGAGGTGGACCATCGCCGGCGGTCGCTGATCTACGGCTTCTCGCAGCAGGTGGAGTCGCTGCGCGGCGTCGCCAAGGAGTTCCTCGGCGAGGTCTTCCAGGACAGCGCCTTCGAGGATCGCCAGCTGGTGCGCGGGGTCTATTTCACCTCCGGCACGCAGGAGGGCACGCCGATCGACCGGCTGATGCGCGGCATGGCGCAGGCCTTCGGCATCGGGCGCCAGGCGGTCGGCACCGGGCAGGGGCAGGGCAAGAGCTACTTCCTCACCACGCTGCTCTCCGACGTGATCTTCGGCGAGGCCGGGCTGGTCTCGGCCGACGACAAGGTGGAGCGGCGCTACAAGTGGATCTTCCGCGGCGCGGTGACGGCGGGCATCCTGGTGGCCGGCGTCTTCGGCGCGCTCTGGACCATGAGCTATCTCGGCAATGACGAGCTGCTGGCGATGTCGCGCTCGGATATCGAGCGCTACCAGGAGGCGGTTGCCGGCATCCAGATCAACCCGGTGGAGGATATCGACGTCGCCTCCGTGGTGCCCGCGCTCAACATCCTGCGCGACATGCCCGGCAACCCGACGGTGAACGACCCCGAGCCGCCGCTCGAGCTGACCTGGGGGCTCTACCAGGGCGACGCGATCGGCACCGAGTCGGCGCAGAGCTACCGCGCCGGGCTCAACAAGCTGCTGCTGCCGCGGCTGCTGCTGCGCCTCGAGAAGCAGATGGAGTCGAACATCAATGCCTCCGATCTGATCTACGAGGGGCTCAAGGTCTATCTCACGCTCGGCCTGCGCGCGCCGAGCGTCGACAAGGAGATGGTCCAGCGCTGGATGCTGGCGGACTGGTCGCTCGCCTTCCCGGGGCCGGCCAATGCGCAGCTCCGCGAGGACCTGATGGTGCATCTCACCGCGCTGATGGACCAGCCGATGCAGGAGCTGCCGCTCAACGGCAACCTCGTCGAGCTGGTGCAGCAGCGCCTGGCCGACCGGCCGCTGGCGGAGCGCATCTACAAGGCGATCATCTCAAGCCCGGCGGCCAAGCAGGTGCCGGACTGGCGGATCACCGATGCCGGCGGGCCGCAGACCACGCGGGTGCTGATCCGTCCCTCGGGCGATCCGCTCTCCGAGGGGGTCGAGGGCATCTACACCTACAAGGGCTGGACCGAGGTCTTCGTCGGCGAGGCGCTCAAGGTGGCGGACCGGATGCGCCGCGAGGCCTGGGTGCTGGGCGAGATCGGCGCGGCCGAGCTCGACGAGGACGCCCTCGGCCGGCTCACCCGCGACGTGCTCAACCTCTACTACGACGACTACGTCAACCGCTGGGACCAGGTGCTGGCGGATATCGACATCATCCCGCCGGCCTCGATCAACGATGCGGTACGCATCACCAACATCCTCTCGGGGGCGAACTCGCCGATCAAGAACATCCTCGAGGATGCCGCGCGCCAGACCGAGCTGACCCGCAAGCCGGGCTCGCCCTCGCTGCTAGATGGCGGCGGCGAGGCGATCGACACCGCCGCCACCGTGGTCGAGCAGAACTTCTTCGCCTCCTTCGATGCGCAGACTGCGGCGATCCTCGGCGCGCTCAGCAGCTCGTCCTCGCCGGGCGGGAGCGGTTCGGCCGAGGCGCCGCCGCCGCCGGGGCAGTATGTCGAGGAGCAGTTCGCCTGGCTCCGCGATCTCGCCGCGCCGCCGGGGCCGGGCGTGCCCTCGCGGGTCGACGACCTCCTGCAGAAGATCAGCGACGTCAACAACGAGCTCAACCAGATGAGCCGCGGCTCCGGGCTGACCCCGGCGGCCGAGGGCGGCGCGGTGATCGAGCTGAAGGAGACCGCGCAGGAGCCGGAGTTCGACCAGGGCCCGCTCAAGCGCTGGGCGATGCAGGTGGTGAACGCCACCGGCGGCTTCGCGGCCGGCACCACGCGGGATGCGCTCAACAAGCGCTGGCAGGCCACCGTGCTGCCGTTCTGCGAGAAGACGATGAACGGGCGCTATCCCTTCGCGCGCACCTCGCGCTCGGACATGGCGCTGCAGGACTTCGGCAAGCTCTTCGGCCCGGGCGGCATGATCGACAGCTTCTTCACCAAGAACCTGCTCGAATATGTCGACACCACCTCGAAACCCTGGCGCTGGAAGCGCGTCGGCGGGGCCGATCTCGGCATCTCGGCGGCGGTGCTGACCCAGTTCCAGCATGCCGGCGATATCCGCGACAGCTTCTTCCTCGGCGCCGGGCTGCCCAAGGTGACCTTCGATCTCAAGCCCTTCGCGCTCGACAGCAAGGCCACCTCGGTGACGCTCGAGGTCGAGGGGCAGCAGCTCGAATACGCCCATGAGGTGCCGCAGGTGACGCCGATGACCTGGCCGGGCTCGGCCGGCGGGCGCACCCGCATCGCCTTCACGCCGCAGCTTCCCAGCGCCGAGAACTCGATGAGCCAGGAAGGCCCCTGGGCCTGGTTCCGCCTGCTCGACTCGGCCGAGGTGCGCCGGACCAACGTGTCCGACCGCTCGCGCGTGGTGTTCAACATCGGCGGGCGGATCGCGGTGTTCCAACTCCGGGCAGGGTCGGCGCTGAACCCGTTCTCGCTGCCTGCGATGCGCAGCTTCCGCTGCGTGAAGTCGCTTTGAGGACCGGGCCGGATGCCGGGGGCGACGACGAGACGACGGGCGGTGTGGAGGTGCGCGCGATCGGGCCTCCGGAAGGGGGGGCCGGCATGAACTATGATATCACCGGGCCGGTCCGCTACTCGATGCGGACCCATGTGGGCAAGGTGCGCAGCGCCAACGAGGATGCCATCCTCGCGCTTCCGGAGCTGCATGTCTGGGCGGTGGCCGATGGTATGGGCGGGCACCAGAACGGCGCCTATGCGAGCAGCACGATCACCGAGTCGCTCTCCGAGCTGTCCTGCGAGCTGGCCGGGCTCGAGCTGATGCAGGCGACGCGCGAGGCCATCCTTTCCGCCCATGCGCATATCCACGACATGTCGGTGCGCAACGGCGGGACCACGATGGGCTCGACCGTGGTGGTGCTGATCATCGCGGGCGGGCATTTCGTTTGCCTCTGGGCGGGGGACAGCCGGCTCTATCTGCTGCGCGAGGGCGAGCTGATCCGCGTCTCGCGCGACCATTCGCTGGTGGCGGACATGGTGGATGCCGGCCAGCTGACCGATGCGGAGGCCGAGAACCACCCGCATTCCAACGTGATCACCCGGGCGGTGGGCGTCGGCGAGGCGCTCGAGATCGACAAGCGTCGCAGCAACGTGTTGCCCGGCGACCGTTTCCTGCTCTGCAGCGATGGGCTGACCAAATATGCCGATGACCTCTATCTTCGACAGATGCTTCGCACGGAGCCGATCGAGACCGTCTCCGACAAGCTCCTCCAGGCCGCGCTCGACGGTGGCGGAGCGGACAACATCTCCATCATCGTGGTCGAGGTGCCGCCCAATGGCGTCGCCGCCGACAACGGTTCGGAGCCGGAGGACACCGTCGTCTCGGGCCTCTGAACGCTGGCGCGCGGTGCTGGCCGGCGCGGCCCTGGCGCTGGCCGCCGGGCTGGCGCTGCCCGGCACGGCGGCTGCCGACAATGTCGCCATCGTGGTCATCAACAGCGACTACCGCGACCTCACCGACCTCGAGCATGGCAGCAGCGGCGAGATCGTCGCCGGCGCGCTGGAGGCCGCGGGCTTCCGGGTCGAGCGGATGCGCAACGCCACCACCGGCGGCATGATCGCGGCGCTGCTGGCGCTCGGCAAGGAGCAGGACCCGGACGGCGCGGCGGTGTTCTACTTCTCCGGCTATGCGCGCCAGATGCGCGGGCGGAACTTCATCCTCGCCAAGAACGCGCGGCCGCGCCGGCCCTTCGATTTCGTGACCCAGGGGCTCGACCTCGACAGCGTGACCAATGCGCTGGCCAAGGCCGGCGGGCGGCTGCAGCTGGTGGTGCTCGACGGCGCCTATCCCGAGCCGATGCTCGAGGGGCTGCCGGATCTCGACCCCGGCCTCGCGGTGCCGGCGCCGAAGCCGACCGAGGCGATCCTGCTCGGCGCGCGGGCCGGCACGATACTGGGCGACGGCGAGGGCGCGGAGGCGATCGCCGAGGCCTTTGCCGAGGCACTGGCCGATCCGCAGGAGGATCTCGGGCTGCTCACCGCGCGCTTCGCCCGGTCGGCGGATGTGCGGCTGGGGCGGACGATCTTCGTCGGCCTCGGCGCCGATGCGAACCGGCCGCTGGTGGTCCCCGCCGCCGCGGCGCCCGAGCCGCCCGCGCCGCAGACCCCCGAGCCGCCGGAGACCGCGGAGCCGCAGACGCCCGAGCCCACCGGCCCGGTCACCACCTTCGTGCCGGCGCCGACCGGCACCGAGACCCCGGAGACGGCCCAGCCCGAGGCTCCCGCGGTGCCGGAGACGGCGGCACTCTCGGCACTCGAGTTCGACGCACAGCTCAGCTTCTCCGAGCGTCAGCGCATCCAGCTCGCGCTCCGCTCCCTCGGTCTCTACCAGTACGGCATCGACGGCGTCTTCGGCCCGGGCTCGCGGGCGGCGATCCGCACCTTCCAGCGCCTGCGCGGCTTCGAGGCGACCGGCTATCTCGATCACGCGCAGAGAGAGGTGTTGTTCGATATCGCCGGCCTGTAAGATGCGCGTGAAAGACGGGTGGTAACAGCAGTCCACCGGATGATTCGGGAGAGAGATCATGAGCCTTCGGCTGAAGTTTAATCTGGTGCTGCTGCTCGCGCTCGGCGTGGGCTATGCGGTGCTCGGCTATTTCCTCTGGAGTTTCCTTGCCAACAATGCCCGCGACGAGGTGCTGGCCAAGGCCCGCGTGATGCGCGAGAGCGCGCTGGCGATGCGCTCCTACACCGCCGACCAGATCCGGCCGCTGCTGCAGACCGTCTCGGCCGAGCGCTTCCTGCCGCACACCGTGCCGTCCTATGCGGCGCAGGAGAACTTTCGCCTGGTGAGTGACAGCGACGAGGCGTACCGCGAGTATTCCTACAAGGAGGCGGCGCTCAACCCGACCAACCCGTCGGATCGCGCCAATGCCTGGGAAGAGGACATCATCCGCGCCTTCCGCGAGGATCCGAGCCGCAAGGAGATGGTGGTCGAGCGCACTGCGGCAACCGGCCAGATGCTGGTGCTGGCTCATCCGATCCAGATCAAGAACGAGGCCTGCCTGATCTGCCACTCGACACCGGATGCCGCCCCGGCCTCGATGATCGCGCAATATGGCGAATCAAACGGTTTCGGCTGGGAACTGAACGAGATCATCGGCGCGCAGGTGGTCTCGGTGCCGATGTCGGTGCCGCTCGAAAGGGCCAAGGAAACCTTTGGAATCGTGATGATCTCTCTGGCCGTGGTCTTCTTTGTCATGCTACTGATCATCAATACGCTTCTCGGCATCGTTGTCGTGCGGCCGATCTCGCGCCTGTCGGACCTGGCGAACGAGATCAGCCTCGGCAACCTGGATGCGCCGGAGATGGAACCGCGCGGCGGCGGAGAGATCGCCTCGCTGACGGAATCCTTTAACCGGATGCGCCGTAGTCTCGAGAACGCGCTTCGCATGATCGAGTGAGGGAACGGAGGCCCTCGAGCGTATGACCGCATCGCCCCAGCAGATCCCGGCGTTCATCGGGAAGTACCGGATCGATGCGGTCCTCGGCACGGGGGCCATGGGCGTCGTCTACAAGGCGCATGACACCGCGATCGAGCGCGATGTCGCGATCAAGACCATCCGGCGCGAGCTGCTCGAGGACCAGGACGCCCAGTCCTGGCGCGAGCGCTTCGCCCGCGAGGTGCGCACCGCGGCGCGCTGCATCCACCAGAACGTCGTCACGATCTACGATTTCGGCGAGGATGCCGGGGTGCCGTATATCGCGATGGAGTATTGCGCGAGCCGGCCGCTCTCGGATTTCCTGATCTCGCAGCGGCCCTTCGACGTGAAGTCGGCACTCTACATCGCCAGCCAGATTCTCGCGGCGCTCGAGGCCGCGCATGCCCAGGGCATCGTGCATCGCGACATCAAGCCGGGCAACATCCTGCTGCTCGATGCCGGCACCGTGAAGGTCACCGATTTCGGCATCGCCCGGGTCGAGAGCTCGACCATGACCGCGCATGGCTCGGTGGTCGGCACGCCGTCCTACATGAGCCCCGAGCAGTTCATGGCCTCGAATGTCGATCAGCGCTCGGATCTCTTCAGCGCCGCCATCGTCGCCTACGAGATGCTCGCCGGCAAGCGGCCGTTCCAGGGCAACAACAGCGCCGAGATCATGTACCGGGTGCTCAACGAGATGCCGCCGCCGATCACCGCGATCAACCCCTCGGTGCCGGCGGGCATCGAGCGGGCGATCTGGCGCGGCCTCGCCAAGGCGCCGGAGGAGCGCTTCCCGAGCGCCACCGAGTTCGCCCATGCGCTGCAGATGGGGGCGGGGAATACCGAGGCGGCGACGATCATCGCCCCGGCCGCGCCGCAGCCGAGTCAGGTGGCGCCGCGCCCGGTCGCCGGTTTCGACGACAAGGTGCTGGAGACCGCCGAGCGGCGCCTCGCGCGCTTCGTCGGGCCGATCGCAAAGGTCATGGTGAAGAAGGCGGCGCGCAGGGCAAACTCGGTCTCGCAGCTCTACACGATCCTGGCCGACGAGCTGGGCGACCCGAAGGCGGCGGACCGTTTCCGCCGCTCGGCCACCGACACCGCGATCTCCGACACCGCGATGCAGCTCTCGACCAGCCTCACCTCGAGCTCGGGCCAGCGCGTGGCGATCGACCCGGACACGCTGACCCAGACGCAGAACTCGCTGGCCAGCCATCTCGGCCCGGTGGCGCGGGTGCTGGTGCAGAAGGCTTCGACCAAGGCCGACAGCCTGGAGAGCTTCTACCGCATCCTCGCCGATGCGATCCCCGACCAGGCGCACCGCACCGCCTTCCTGCGCAAGCATCTCGGCACCGGCAGCTGAGCCGCCGGTGGGCGCCCCGGGAGCGGGGGCGCCGGGAAGATGGCAGCCACCTGCTAGGCCGGTTCCGCGCCATGCGGGGGAGGGGGAGGCTCAGATGTCGCCGCGGCGGCGCCAGCGCTCGAGCAGCTCGCGGCTCACCTCGAAATGCATCGAATCCTCGCGGCCGAAGCCGGCGCCCCAGATCCAGCCCTCGCGGTTGAAGATCTCCGAGAGCAGCACCAGGCCGAGCTGGGTCTTGCCGTCGCCCAGCGTGTCGAGCTGGCCGTCGATGTTGAGATCCACCGCGAGCCCGTAGGCATGGGCCGAGGCGCGGTCCTCCGAGCCGCGGATGCGGCGCACGCAGAGCGAGCCGGAGGACTTGATCCGGGCATAGAGCTCGGGCTCGTAGACCTGCACGTTCTTGAAGATCTGCTGCAGCGAGACGATGGCCGGGCGCAGCATGCGCACCTTGATCGGGCCGACATCGGCGAGCTCGAGCATCTCCTTCAGCGTCTCGTTGGTCATCTCCTCGCAGTTGTCGGAGAGCTCCTCCCGCGGCAGGCCGAGGAATTCCTTGAGGAAATTCGGCGTCGCATGGGTCAGCTGGCGGTTGAAGCTGCGCCGGTCGGCGACCAGCACCACCTGCGCGAAGTTTTCCTTGTAGCCGCCTTCCTCGTCCTGCGGCTCCTCCTCGGAGATCGGGCCGGCCTGGTCGGTGGGATAGGCGCGCGAGAGCACCTCGGCGGCGGAGCGCGCCTCGAGGTTGCGCACCGTGTCCTCCATCGCGTCGAGCCGGAAGGTGCTGTCGTTGACCTGCTGGCGGAGCGCCGTGATCTGGCCCTCGAGCTCGGCGACCCGGTCGTCGCCGCCGAACTCGGCCTCCGCGAGATGCCAGACCACCGGCGCCGCGAGTACTGCCAGCGCCAGTATCACAAGTCCGATATTTACCTTCACCGACGCGCCCTTCCGTCAAATTCTTCGCCCGAGCATACCACAGCGAAACGGGAATCCCAGCGTCCCTGCCGAGCCGACCCTGCGGCATTCGGGGCTCGACTTTCGCCAATTGATCGGCGACACCACGAGGCAGGAACCGCATCCGACGTCTCCAGCCATACACGAGAGGGAGTGCCATGGATCGTCTCGTCGACCGGTTGCCGAGCCCGGGGGGCTTCGCCCTCTGGCTCTATGCCATCGCCTTCGTGGCGCTGCCGGCGCTGCTTGCCTACAAGGGCCTGGCCTATGTGGTCGGGATCGTCGTCTTCTCGGTCGGGCTGCGGCCCCATGTCGACGGCATCGTCGAGGGGCGGACGGTGGATTTCGCCTTCAAGTGGCGCGGCAAGACCTATCAGCGACAATACCGGCTGGCGATCAGGTCCGAGGCCTGGGTGGTCAAGATCCTGTCCTGGGGGCTGATGGCGCTCACCGTCCTGGTGCTTCCGGTGCTGGTCTTCGTGCTGCAGGCGCAGGGGCAGATCTTCTACGAGCAGCTCGAGACCCAGCTGCCGGCGATCCTCGCCGAGCTCGGCCGGCTGATGGACTTCGCCCACGAGCAGCTTCCCGAATACGTGCCCGAGGTCGATGTCGACCGCGGCAAGGGCTGGACCGGGGTCTCGAACCTGCTGGGCCAGGTCGCCGGCGATGCGGTGCAGGACATCAAGGGCGTGCTGAAATCGGTCTTCGGCAGCGTGCTCAAGGTGGTCGGCACGCTGCTGGGCGACTGGGTCAAGCTGGTGATCGCGGCGATCATCGTCGGCACCATCCTGGCGGGCTGGGAGAAGGAGGTGAAGATGCATCGCGGGGTGATCTCCCGCGGGCTGGCCGCGCCGCGCCTGCGCGCCAACGTGCTGCGCTTCGGCGAGCTCTACCAGACCGGTGTCAGCCTCTTCATGATCGGCTATCTCGAGGTGGCGGCGACGCTCACCGTGCTCTACGCGCTGGCCATGCTGGTGCTGCCGCTCGGGCTCAGCCTCGGCGCGATCCTCTTCATGGCGGTGGTGCTGGGCTTCGTCACGGCGATTCCCAAGATCGGCGGCTTCGGCGGCATGGCGGTGGCCTTCCTGCTGATGGCGACGAACATCCAGGCCGGCCTCGGCTGGTTCGGCTACGACGTGATCAGCCTCGGCACCGGGTTCGACGTGCTGATCCGGGTCGCGGTGCTGATGGCGGTGGCCAAGACCATGGGGCTGCTCGAGGCCTACAACTACACCCCCGAGATCGTCGGCAAGAAGCTCGGCATGACGAAGATGCAGATCATCGCCACGGTGCTGATCTGGGCCGTCGGCGCGGGCTTCTTCGGGATGATCTGGGGGATCCTGATCTCGCTCGTCTTCCAGGCGGCGCTCCGGCTCGCCGAGGAGGATGCCGAGCGGCGGCTGGCCGGGGGCGAGGCCGAGCCCGCCGCCAGCGAGACCGGCGCGGCGGAATAGCGCGGCGCCGGATTGGGGCCGTGCTGTTCGGAGGGGTGCCGCGCTGCCTGCGCGGCTGCTCCCGCCGCGGCTCGCCCTGGCCCGGTGAAGCAGCCCGGCGAGGCCGCCGGGTCAGGCGCCCGGTTCAGCCGGCCGGGGCGATCTGCGCAGGGCCGGTCTCAGGGCCAGCCTCCGGGCCGGTCCCGGGGTCGCTTCCGGGGCCGATCTCCGGGGCCGTCGCCGGCTCGCCCTCCGGCAGTTCCCCGAGGCTCACCAGGCCGTTGGTATGCACCTCCATGCCGGGCAGCGGCCGCTTCAGCCAGCCGAGCTGGTGCGCGAAGTGCTGGTACTCGAGCTGCGCCCGGCCAAACTCTCCCGGCGGCGGCAGATGCGCGATCCAGTGCGGCGAATAGCCGGGCAGGGTGATCGTGCCGAGCAGCAGCTTGATGCGCAGATAGGCCTCGAAGGTGCCCTCCAGCACCGCCTCCGGCCCGAGCCCGACATAGGTCTGCAGCTCGGGGTCGAGCCGCACCTGCTCGCGCAGCGCCTCGGCATCGCAGATCAGCGTCTCGCCGCAGCCGCTGCCGTCGAGGCCGAGCTCGCGCCGCGCCCGCGCCCCGGCCTCGTTGTCGGCGGCGACCAGCTCCAGCACCCGGCCGGAGGCGACGGTGAACTTGAGGCTTTCCACCTCGAGGCCGAAGCGGTGGTAGAGATGGCTGAGGAACATCCGGTCGTGCTCGATCAGCTCGAGGCAGACGCCGGCCACCTCGGCCTCGTGCTCGGAGAAGATCCGGCGGTGCTCCTCGGCGATTGCGGTGCGCAGCTCGTAGAGCCGGGCGCGCAGCTTGCGCTTCTCGCGCTTGAGCTCGCGCGCGCCGAGGCTCGACCAGGCCAGGTTGACCACCGGCGCCACCAGCGAGCCGAGGAACTGCCCGAGCCGCCGCCGCAGCCAGAGCGAGACCGGCTGCGCCGCGATCGCGTGCTTGCGCCGGATGCGGATCATCTCGTGATCCTTCTCGGCGGCGATGCGCTCGCGCTCCAGCGGGTCGGTGTTGGTCTTGAGCTCGTCATGGATCGAGCGATGCGTGGCGCGAACCTTGTCGTCGAGCCGGTCGAGCTCGCGGAAGCCGCGTTCGGCGGTGCGGAAGGTCTCGACGAACTCCTGCTCGAAATAGCGCACGGCGATCCGCAGGCAGACCGCGGAGGGGCCGTTGAACTTGGTCTGCACCAGGTGAATCAGTTCGCGATAGGTCTGCATCCGGTGCGCGACATAGCCGTTGAAGCGGTTGAACTCCTGCCACGACGCCGGCACGTGCAGCTTCGGCAGGGTCTTGGTGTCGGCCAGCTTCTGGACGAAGCGGTCCTCGAGGATCTTGCCCGCCACCCGGCTGAACGGGATGGTGACGAGGCTGACGCCCTTGCCCTGCACGAAGAGCACCGTGACCGCCCATTTGAGCAGCCAGAGGATCGCCGCGGCGAGCAGCCCCATGGCGACCCAGACGGTGGTGGAGATGCCCTCGACATGTTCGAGAAGCGACGGATCCTGGGCGAGCTCCGCTTCCATGCTGTTCTCCTTCGCTGCCACACGGCTATCGGTCTAGCCGAATTCGACTTCGAGCGGTACCGGGCGAGATCGCCACTTGACGGCCCCCGGCGCAGGATCTAAATCCCCTCTCCGTGGGGCCCGTAGCTCAGCTGGTAGAGCAACTGACTTTTAATCAGTGGGTCACAGGTTCGAACCCTGTCGGGCTCACCACCTCACGATCTCGATCCGAGAGAGAAAACGGCGCTTTCAAAAGGCGCCGTTTTCTCTCTTGGCGCGTGCCGAATCTGTGCCTGATGACGAGATCATCGGCATCGCTGCCGATGAATCGCCTGTCTGTCGATCGGAGACTGGCGCGCGACTGGCGCATGGCGGCCGGGTGATTCCGGCTGCCGCGCCCGGCGCCGGGCTCAGGGCGCCGGCTCCTCGGGGAGCAGCACGCCCGCCTCCACCGGCCAGGAAAGCTCCGCCGCATCGCCGCGGGCGAGATGTCCCTCGGCGCGGAAGGAGGGCTCGATGGCAAGGATCTCGCCGAAATCCGTCTCCACCCGGTAGAGCACCTGCGCGCCGTTGAAGACCGCCGAGGCGACCCGGCCGGCAAGGCGGTTGGTGGCGGGGCCGTCTCCGGCGGGCCGGTCCGCCGCGCCGCCGGCCCTGACCGAGATCCGCTCCGGCCGGAGCGCCAGCAGGCTGCCGGCGCCGGCGCGCACGGTCACCGCCGCCCCGCCGCGGGTGAGGCGCGCGAGGCCGTCCGCGAGGGGGGAAAGTTCGCCGGAGAGAAAGTTCGCACGGCCGAGAAAGTCCGCAACGAACCGCGAGGCGGGGGCGTTGTAGAGCGCCTCCGGCGCGCCGCTCTGCAGGATCCGCCCCTCGTTGAGGATGACGATGCGGTCGGACATGTTCATCGCCTCCTCCTGGTCGTGGGTGACGTTGACGAAGGTGGTGCCGAGCCGCTCGTGCAGCGCCTTGAGCTCGATCTGGAGATCGACCCGCAGCTTCTTGTCGAGCGCCGAGAGCGGCTCGTCGAGCAGGATCACCGGCGGCTCGAAGACCAGCGCCCGCGCCAGCGCCACGCGCTGCTGCTGCCCGCCGGAGAGCTGGCGCGGATAGCGCCCGGCCAGCGGCCCGAGGCGCACCTGGTCGAGCGCCTTCGCCAGCCGCTCGCGCCGCTCGGCCCGCGGGATGCCGCGCAGCTTCAGCGGGTATTCGACATTGCCGGCCACGGTCATGTGCGGGAACAGCGCATAGCCCTGGAACACCACGCCGAAGGCGCGCTGCTCCGGCGGCAGGCCGAGGATCGGGCGGCCGTCGAGCAGGATCTCGCCGCGCTCCGGCGCGACGAAACCGGCGATCGCCATCAGGATGGTGGACTTGCCGGAGCCCGACGGGCCGAGCAGGCTGACGAACTCGCCCTGCGCGATCTCGAGGGTCACGTCCTCGACCGCGCGGGTGCGGCCGAAATCCTTGGTCACGCCGCGCAGGCTGAGCGCGCCGCCGCTCGCCCCGCTCACGGCGTCACCAGCGGCTCGACGGGGGCCGACCAGAAGGGCAGGGCCTCGCGCCGCGGGGTCCACTCGCCGCGCTCCACCAGCCCGGCGACATGCCCGGCGATCTCGGCCATGGTGGCGAACCACACGTCGCCGGCCGCCTGCATGTGCTCGATCAGCCCGCAGAGCGCCTCGGCCCGCGCCAGCCGCCCGGAGACGAAGGGATGGAAGACGCTGACCCAGAGCCCGCCATGGCGATGCGCGGCGTCGAACTCGGCGCGGAACACCTCCATCGCCCGCTCCGGCGCGCGGATCGGCATGGCCATGGAGAACTCGCCCATATGGACGTATTGCGGCCAGTCGTCGAGCGCGTAGTCCGACGGCAGCTCGACCAGCGACCCGCCGGCGCAGTCGAGCATGTAGGGCACGTCGTCGCCGAGCAGCGAGGCGTCATAGGCGAAGCCCTCGGCGACCAGCAGCCGCCCGGTCTCGGCCGACATCGCATAGGCCGGCGCGCGGTAGCCGCGCGGGCGGGCGCCGGTGGCCTGCTCTATGGCCTCGATGCCGCGCAGCAGCACGGTGGCCTCGTCCGCCGGGGAGAGCGTGTTGGGCCGCTCGTGCAGCCAGCCGTGATGGCCGATCTCGTGCCCCTCGCCGGCCAGGAGGCGCACGGTGTCGGGATAGGTCTCGACGCACCAGCCGGGGATGTAGACCGTGAGCGGCACGTCATAGGCCCGGGCGATGCGCGCCAGCCGCGGCACCGCGATGCGCGGGCCATAGCGCAGCGCGCTCGAGGCGCCGATCATCCCCGGCGCCGCCGCCCCGTGGCGCAGATGCACGAGGCTCTCGGCATCCATGTCGAAGGTGAGCGCCACCGCGCAGCGCGCGCCGCCCGGCCAGGGCGGGGGATTGTCGAGCAGGTCGAGGGACATCGGGCGAAAACCTCCGGTTCAGCCTTTCGGCCGCGCGCGGCGCAGCCGGGAGTGGATCATGACGATGGCGACGCCGAGGATGGTGATCGCCATCAGCACCACGGCGACCGCGGCGACGGTGGGGTCGACGTTCTCGCGGATGCCGTCCCACATCCGCCGCGGCAGGGTGTAGACCGCGCGGGTGGAGATGAAGAGCGTCACCACGATCTCGTCCCAGGAGATGATGAAGGCGAAGACCGCCCCCGAGATCACGCCGCCGCGGATGTTCGGCAGCAGCACGTCGATCGCCGCCCGCCAGGGGGTGGCGCCGAGGCTGCGGGCGGCCTGCTCGAGCCGCGCGTCGAGCAGCGCCAGCGAGGTGCTGACGGTGGTCACCACATAGGGCAGCGCGATGATGGCATGGGCGATCACCACGCCGGCCCAGCTGTCGTAGAGGTCGAGCTGCACCCAGACACGGTACATCGCCAGCGCCGAGACCACCGGCGGCAGGATCATCGGCGTCATCGCGATCACCAGCACCACCGCGGCGATGCGCCCGCCGAGGCGCCAGACCCCGAGCGCGCAGAAGGTGCCGAAGGCGCAGGCGATGGCCATCGCCGCGAGCGCGATGGTGAAGCTGTCGAGAAAGCTCTGGTGCCAGCCGCTGTCGGTCAGCAGCGCCTCGAAATGGCGCAGGCTGAGGCTGCCCTGCGGCAGCTGCATGAAGCGGCTGTCGTTGAGCGCGACGGGCAGCGTCACGAAGCCCGGCAGCAGCAGGAACAGCACCACCACCCAGGCGGCGAGAGCGATCCGGCGGCGGGCGCGGTCGGAGAGATCCATCAGCCCACCCCCGCGAGACGGCGGAAGCCGATGGCCCGCGCCACCAGCCAGACCAGCGCGATCACCGAGAGCAGCAGCACCATGGAGAGCGCCCCGGCCTGCGCCCAGCGCAGCGTCTGCAGCACCGAGACGGAGATGTATTCCGAGAGCATCACCACGCGCCCGCCGCCGAGGATCGCCGGCGTCACGTAGAAGCCGAGCCCGAAGATGAAGACCAGCACCCCGGCGCCGAAGATCGCCGGCAGCGTCACCGGCACGTAGACATCGGTGAAGGCGCGCCAGGGCCGGGCGCCGACGCTGCGCGCCGCCATCACCAGGCGCCGGTCCACCGTGGTCATCGCCGCGAAGAGCGGGAACACCGCGTAGGGAATGAGGAAATGCACCATGCCGATGATCACGCCGAGCTCGTTGCGCACCAGCTGCAGCGGGCGCTCGACCAGCCCGGCGCCGGTCAGCGCCTCGTTGAGCAGCCCGTTGTGGCGCAGCAGGATCAGCCAGGCCAGCGCCCGCGCCAGCACCGAGAGCCAGAACGGCACCAGCACGAAGAGCGTCAGCATCAGCCGCTGGGTCTCGCCGAGATGCGCCATCGCGAAGGCCACCAGATAGCCGAGCACCAGCGAGACCAGGGTGGTGATGGTGACGAGGCGCAGCGTCGTCCAGAGCATCGAGCGGATGCCGGGCGAGGTGACGATCGCCTCGTAGTGCTCGAGGCCGAAGCTCTCCGGCAGGCCGAAGGAAAGCGCCGCCAGCCAGCCGAGCGGCAGCAGGAACATCAGCCCCACGAGCGCCACCGCCGGCAGGACGAAGAGGAGATAGGGTCGGGTCATCGCATCCGCCGCCGGGGGTGGGGGAGGGCCGGCCCGCGGGGGGCCGGCCGCGGGTTCAGCCGGAGATACCGTCGAGCCAGCGCTCGACCGCCTCGTCGTAGTGCTCCTCGTACCAGGTCTCGCTGCGCGTCACCTGGCGGGCGACGTTGCTCGGATGGCCGGGGTCGAGGCGCACCAGTTCCTCCGGCAGCATCGCGGCGGCGGCCGGGTTGGTCGGCCCGTTGCCGAGCAGCTCGAGCAGCCGGATCTGGCGGGCCGGGTCGAGCACCGAGTCGAGGAAGCGGTTGGTCGCCGCCGGATCGGCCTTGTGCCCCTTCGGCATCACGAAGGAGGAGTGGCAGTAGAGCCCCTCGTCCCAGGTCCAGCTCACGCGCCCGCCGGTGTCGCGCTCGAGCACGCTGGCGCGGGTGTTCCAGATGATGCCCATCACCGCCTCGCCGGACATCATCATCTCCTGGCTCGAGGCGCCGCTCTCCCAGTAGATCACGTTGTCGCCGAGCGAGCGCGCCTTGGCGATGGCCCGGTCGATATCGGCGGGGTAGAGCTCCTCCGGTGGCACCCCGTCGCCGAGCAGGCAGGCCTCCATCGCGCCCATCTGGTATTTCCACATGGTGCGGAAGCCCGGATAGGTCTCGGTGTCGAAGAAGTCCTTCAGCGTCGGCGCCCTGTCCGGGAACAGGCTGGTGTCGTAGGCGAGCACGAAGCTGTAGGTGTAGTTGGCGATGCCGTGGTCATAGGCCCAGCCCTGCGGCAGCTTGGCCTTGTCGACGATGGCATAGTCCACCTCGTCGAGCAGCCCCTGCTTGCCGAGCTGGTCGCAGAGGAAGCCGTCGCCGTCGCAGACATCCCACACCACGTTGCCCGACTCGACCATCGCCTTGATCTTGCCGGCCAGCGGCACGCCGCCATCGACCACCACCGGCACGCCGGTATCGGCGGTGAAGGGCTCGCCCCAGGCCTCGCCCATGGCGCGCACCGCATCGCCGCCGAAGTTGCAGAGCACGATCTCCTGCGCTGCCGCGGCGGCCTCGGAGGCGGTCAGGATGCCGCTGCCGGCCACGGCGGGGGCGATGCCGGCGCCGAGGCAGAGGCGCACGAAGTCGCGCCGGTCCATCCGCCCGCGCGCAAGCTCGCGCCGGGCGATGTCGATCAGGTCGTCGGTGAATCTGGATGCCATTGTCAGTCTCCCTGTTGTGTCGGCCATGCCGCAGCGCCTGCGGCCGCGGTCAGTGCCCTCCCGGACATCCCGCCCGTCGTCTTCCGTCGAGGTAGTCCCGGATGAGTGCGCGCATCCGGTCGCGCCCGAAGCTGGCCCCGTGCCCGCCATGGACGGTGCGGGCCGCGAGCCGGTCGAGCCGGTCCATGGTCTCGCGATAGATCGCGGGATCGGAACGCGGCAGGTCGTCGAGAAGCTCGCCGTCATAGAGCGCATCGCCCGAGAAGAGCGTGCCCCCGGCCTCGTCGAAGAGCCCGATGGAGCCCGGCGAGTGCCCCGGCAGGTGCAGCACGGTGAGCGCGCGGTCGCCCAGCTCGATGCGGTCGCCCTCGGCCAGCAGGCGGGTCGCCGGCGCGGCCTTGGCGGTGAAGGCGGAGAGCTGCCAGCCCGGCGCCGGCAGGGCGGTGACGGCGCCCTCCATGGCGCGGAAGGCGGGCGCGAGGTGCTGCGCCTCGTCGCCGTCCAGCGCCGCCGCGTCGGCCGCGTGGATCGCGCGGTCGGCGAATTCGTGCATGCCGCCCATGTGGTCGATATGGCCATGGGTGGCGATGGCGAGCACCGGGCGGTCCTCGAGCCACTGGCCCTCCGCCGCCATCGCCGCGCGGAGCGGCGCGATCCCCATGCCGGGGTCGATCACCAGGTCGAGCTCGGTGCCCCGCAGATACCAGATATTGGCGCGAAACCAGCGATGCACATGCGGCTCGGCATAGCGGTCGAGCCCCGGGCCCGCCGGCGCGCGCGCGAACCAGCGCGGGACGACGGGCAGCGCGCTCATGCCGACAGCGCGAGGCCGGCCAGCGCCGCCCGCACCTCGGCCACCGTGGCGGTGGCGCCGAGCACGCCGCCCTCGACGGTCATCATGTAGACCGCCGCCTCGTGCGCCCTGGCATCGCCCGAGCCGCAGGCATCCGAGACCAGCAGGCAGTGATAGCCCCGGTCGTTCGCCTCGCGCACGGTGCAGTGGACGCAGCAATCGGTGGTGATGCCGCAGACGATCAGGTGGCGGATGCCGTGCACCCTGAGCACCGTGTCGAGATCGGTGTCGAAGAAGGCGCCGTTGGCGCTCTTGTCCACCACCGCCTCGCCCTCGGCGGGGGCCAGCTCGGGCACGATCTGCCAGCCCGGCTCGCCGCGCACGAGGAGCCGGCCGAGCGGCCCCGGGCTGCCGATCGGCGCGCCGTTATGCGCGGTGCGCCAGGCCTTGTGGGCGGGCAGATCCATCAGGTCCGGCCGGTAGCCCTGCCGGGAATGCACCACGAAGAGCCCGGCCGCGCGCGCCGCCGCCAGCAGCGCCGCCACCCCGGGCAGCGCCGCGCGGCAGCCGGCGGGATCGTAGCCGAGCGCGCCGAAATAGCCCTCCGGCTCGAGAAAGTCGCGCTGCATGTCCACCACCACCAGCGCGGTCGCCGCGCGGCTCAGCCCGTCATGCGGAAAGGGGTGGGGATTGGCCTCGATCCGGATCATCCGCGGCTCCGTTGCTGCATTGCACCCGAGTGTTTCACCAAAAACTTTGTAGTCAAGTATAATTTTGAAGTTGACTATAAAATTTTCAGGGGCTTGAGTGCAGCGCAGGCGGCGGCAGGGGAGAGATGCGGGTCGATGAGCGGATTGCGGGTCCGGCAGCAGCGGGAACGGACGGCGCGGGTGCTCGACGCCGCGGCCGAGCTGTTCGGCGCCAAGGGCTACCACGAGACCCATGTCACCGAGATCGCCAGGGCGGCGGGGCTGTCCGCGGCCACCGTCTACAACTACTTCAGCACCAAGCGGAACATCATCATCGGCCTCGCCGTGCGCCATGCGAAGATGGCGCTGCCGGAGCGCCGGGCGCTGCTGCGCAACCCGCCGGGTGATCCGCTCGCCGCGGTCTGCGCCTATGAGGACCTGCTGGCCGCGCAGTCCACCCGGGTGATGCCCAAGGAATGCTGGCGGGTGATCTTCGGCACGCTCTACGAGGAGCCGGGCGGCGAGGCGCACCGCACCGCGCTCCGGCTCAACCGGCTGCTGTTCCGGCACTATCTCAGGATGCTCTCGCGCTTCCAGGAGGCCGGCAGGATCCGCGCGGATATCGAGATCCGCGATCTGGCGAGCATGATCGTCGGCATCGGCACCTTCCACTGGATGGAATACCTCGCCGACGAGACCATCCCCATCACCGAGCTGCAGCGCCGGGTGAACAGCCAGCTCGCGATCGTGTTCCGCGGCGCCTATCCCGACAGCCCCGGCAGCCCCGGGAGCCCGGGCGGCCCCGACAGCAAGGAGACCTCCCCATGACCGATCCGGCAGGCAGGCTGGCGCTCGTCACCGGCGCCGGCAGCGGCATCGGCCGCGCCACGGCAGAGGCGCTGGCGGCGGCCGGCGCCGCGGTGATCGTGCAGGATATCGACGGCCCCCGCGCGGCGGCGGTGGTGGCGGCGATCCGCGCCGCCGGCGGCGCGGCCGAGGCGCTGGTCTGCGACGTCGCCGACGAGGCGGCGCTGGCGGCCGGGATCGGCGCGCGGCAGGTCGGCATCCTCGTCAACAATGCCGGCGTCGCGGGCAACAACGCGCCGATCGAGGAGATCGACCGCGCCGCCTATGACCGGATGCTCGACACCCATCTGCGCGGCGCCTATGCCGCCACCCGGGCCAGCATCGCCGGCATGAAGGCCGCGCGCTGGGGGCGCATCGTCAACATCGCCTCCAATCGCGGGCAGGTCGGCTTCGAGCGCTCCTCGCACTATGCCGCGGCGAAGGCGGCGCTGATCGGCGTCGCCAAGGCCTGGGCGCGGGAGTTCGCGCCGCACGGCATCCGCGTCAACGCCCTCGCCCCAGGGGTCACCCGCACCGCGATGACGCTGGCCTATGGCGAGGAGGCGGTGGCGGAGGAGGCGGCGCTCAATCTCGTCGGCCGCGCCGCGAGCCCCGAGGAGATGGCCGCCTGGATCCTCACCCTCTGCGGGCCTGCGGGCGACTTCATGACCGGGCAGCTGCTCTGCCCGAACGGCGGCGATCCAATCACCGGCATCTGACACCTCAGACACGGCAGCAGGGAGCTCCGAGCATGACCACGATGACCGAGAACGAATGGCGCTACAACCAGCTGATCAAGCTGTTCCCGTCGGCGCCCGAGCCGGCCTTCGAGACGGCGGCGGAGCAGCGCGCGGTCTGGGGCCGCGAATGGGGCTGCCGCAACGATACCGGCCGGCTGCGCTCGGTGCTGGTGCATCGCCCGGGCAACGAGCTCGCGGTGGTCGATACCGCCAGGCGGCTCGAGATCGGCGCCTTCGGCGATGTCGAGGCGGGCTGGTACTGGCGCGGCAACACCGGGCCGGACCTCGCCGCGATGCAGGCGCAGCACGACGCGCTGGTGGCCGCGCTGATGGGCGAGGGGGTCGAGGTGATCTGCATCGACCGCCCGGCCGAGGGGCGGATGAAGACGGTCTACACCCGCGATGTCGCGATCGCGGTGGATGGCGGCGTGATCGTCACCCGCATGGGGCCGCGCATTCGCCGCGGCGAGGAACTGCCGGCCACCCGCACGCTCGCCGCCGCGGGCTGCCCGATCCTGCGCACGCTCACCGGCACCGCGATCGCCGAGGGCGGCAGCTTCGCCTGGATCGACGACCGCACGGCGGTGATCGGCATGTCCTCGCGGGTCAACGAGGAGGGCGCGCGGCAGATCGAGGAGGTGCTGCGCACGCAGGGGGTCTCGCTGCTCCGGGTCGAGCTCACCGGCTACCGGCTGCATATCGACGGCACCTTCCTGATGGTCGCCCCCGATCTCGCGCTGCTCAACCCGGCCATCGTGCCGTTCTGGTTCCTCGAGGAGCTGAAGGCCCGCGGCATCCATGCCATCGAGGTGCATCACAGCGACAACCCGTGGATCATCAACTCGCTGGCGGTGGCGCCGGGGCGGCTGATCATGGCCGAGGGCGCGTCGGACCACACCATGGAGGCGCTGCACCGCCACGGGGTCTCGGTGATCACGGTGCCCTACGACCAGGTCTGCTCCGGCGGCGGCGGCATCCACTGCTCGACCGCGCCGCTGATCCGCGACGCGGCCTGAGCCGGGCGGCCCCCGGCGCGCCGCTCAGAGCCCGGGGGTGACGGTGCCGAGCGCCATCGCCACCGCGGCTTGCGCGGGCTCGATCACCGGGCGGCCGAGCGCCGCCTCCGCCGGCGCCCGGTGCCGCGCCATGCCGGCGCAGCCGAGCACCAGCGCATCCGCCCCGTCGGCGATCAGCTGGCGGCCGATATCGGTGATCCGCTCCAGCACGCCCTCGGCGCGGGCGCTCTCGTCCACGGTCATGTTCAGCGCGCGCTCCCCGGCGATGCGGTCGAGCAGCCCGAGCGTGCCGAGATAGGCGGTGTGGCGCGGGATCGAGGCCTCGGCGATGGCAATGATGCCGACCCGCCGGCCGCGGCAGAGCGCGGTCAGCACGCCGCTCTCCTGGATGCCGAAGACCGGCACCCCGGCGGCTTCGCGCACGAAGCCGATGCCGGGGTCGGAGAAGCAGGCGATCACCACCGCGGCGGCATCCGGGCGGCCGGCCACCAGCTCCAGCATCGGCGGCACCGCGGCGACGGCATCGGCGTCGCTCTGCACCCCGAAGGGGCCGCCCGCGGAGGTCACGCATTCGATCGCCGGGGCGCCGCCGCGGCGCAGCGGCGCGAGCGCGGCATCGAGCCCGGCGGTGACCGCGGGGTTCGAGTTGGGGTTCACCACGAGGATCGGGCCGGGGCCGCTCATCGCAGGATCTCCGCGCCGAAATTGCTGGCCGGGTCGACCTCCGGCGCGCGCGGGGCGCCGAGGCCGGTGAGGTCCAGCCGGTCGCGCGCCACGAAGCGGCCATGGCCCTCGGGTGCGCAGAACGCGCCGTCCTCCAGCACCGGCACCCCGCGCGAGAGCACGGTCACCGGCCAGCCGGTCAGCGCGCGCCCCTCGAAGGGGGTATAGTCCATCGCGTCGTGCTGGTCGGCGGCGGCGACGCGGCGGGTCAGCGCCGGGTCCCAGACCGCGATGTCGGCATCGGCGCCGATCGCCAGCGTGCCCTTGCGCGGCAGCATCCCGTAGAGCCGCGCGGCATTGGTCGAGGACAGCGCGACGAACTGCTCCGGCGTGATCCGGCCCCCGTTCACCCCCTCGGAGAACAGCAGCGGCAGGCGCAGCGCGATCCCCGGCATGCCGTTGGCGATCTGGCGGAAGCTGGCCTCCGGCCCGTGCTTCAGCTTGCCGGTCTCGTCGTGGCGATAGGGCGCGTGGTCGGAGGAGAACACCGTGAAGGTGCCGGCCTGCAGGTGGCGCCAGAGCGCATCCTGGGTGGCGGCGTCGCGCAGCGGCGGCGAGCAGATGTATTTCGCGCCCTCGGTTCCCGGCCGGTCGAGATCCTCGCGGGTCAGGAAGAGATATTGCGGGCAGGTCTCGCCGAAGACCGGGGCGCCGGCGAGCCGCGCCTTCTGCACCAGCGCCGCGCCCTCCGGCGTCGAGACATGCACGATCATCAGCGGCGCATCCACCAGCCGGGCCAGCGAGATCGCCCGGTGCACCGCCTCCTCCTCGGCCAGCGCCGGATGGCTCGGCGCGTGATAGCGCGGCGCGGTGTGCCCGCCGGCCAGCAGCCGCTCGGACATGAAGGCGATCATGCCGTCGTTCTCGGCATGGACCATGGTCAGCGCGCCATGCGCCCGCGCCACCGCGAGGATCTCGAGGAACTGCGCGTCGTCGAGCTTCATCAGAGGATAGGTCATGAAGACCTTGAACGAGGTGACGCCGCGCGCGAAGGCGGTCGGCAGCTCGGCCAGCACCGCCTCGGTCGGGTCGGAGATGATCAGGTGATAGGACCAGTCGATCACCGAGCGGCCGGCGGCGCGGCTGTCGTAGAGATCCAGCGTCTCGGCCACCCCCATGCCCTTGCGCTGCGCGGCGAAGGGCACGATGCAGCTGTTGCCGCCATGCACGGCGGAGACCGAGCCGCTGCGGTAGTCGTCCGCCGTCATCATCCCGTTGGCGGATTCCTGCGCGATATGGCAATGCGCTTCGATGCCGCCAGGCATCACCAGCCTGCCGGCGGCGTCGATCACCCGGTCGGCCGGCCCGAGGCTCTCGGCCAGCGCCGCGATGCGCCCGTCGCGGATGCCGATATCGGCACGGAACCGTTCCGAGGCGGTGACGAGCGTGCCGCCGCGGATCACCGTGTCGAAGCTCATGCGCTGCCCTCCCGTGGCTGGCCGTGCTCGACCTCGTGCGACGGCGGCGCGGCATCGGGATCGAGCGCGCGGGTCACATAGGCTGCGGCCTTCGGCTCCCAGTCCTGCCAGAGCGCGGCGAGCTCCGCCACCGGTTCCGCGCTGCGGTCGACGCGGAGATCGGTGAGCGGAAAGTCATGCGCGCCATAGACCTTCACCGCCGCCGATTGCAGCGGGTCGCGCTCGCCGCCCGCGGCCAGTCCTGCCGCCAGCGCGCCGATCAGCCGCGCCGCCAGCGGGCGCCCGGCCGCCTCCGCGAGCGCGGCGATCATCGCCGGCAGCACCGCGTCGCTGCCGAGATAGTTGCCGAGGGCGAGCGCGTGATCCCCCGCCAGCCCGCCGCAGGAGGGCAGGCAGGAGGCGCCGGTGAAATGCCGCGCCGTGCCGTCCTGTCCGAGCACGCCGAGCTGGCGCCAGTGCGGCGCCGTGGCCGCCGCCTGCATCGCCGCGAGCGCGGCATCGGCATCACCTGCCGCGAGATAGGCGGCGAGGCCGGTCCGGTGCAGCCGCGGATCGGTCCGCGCCTGCGAGAACACCACGCAGCGACCGGCCACCGCCGCGCCCACCCGCGCGCCGACGCAGACGCTCGAGGTGGTGACGGCAAAGCCGATCTCGCCGCTTTCCGGGCAGACGGCCGCGACGGAGAAGGTCATTTCGCCGCCTCGCGCTCGATCACCCCGGTGGTGGCGGTGATCAGGCCGTAATGCTCGATCCGCCGGTGCCGGCCGAAATCGAACACGGTCCGGCGGATATAGTCGCCGAGGCCGAGATCGCAGTTGTGGCAGATCACCTCGTCGGCCTCGCCGGCGGTGCGCGCCACGCTCTCGCCGGTGGGCGCCACGATGGCCGAGCCGCCGATCATCGCGAAACCGTCCTCCGCGCCGCATTTCGCCGAGGCGAAGACCCAGGCGCCGTTCTGGTAGGCCGCGGCCTCGATCGAGAGCCGGTGGTGGAACTCGCGCAGATGCGCCGGCTCGGGATGGTGGATGTTCCGCGTCGGCGTGTTGTAGCCGAGCATGAACATCTCCGCCCCCTGCAGCGCCATCACCCGGAAGGTCTCGGGCCAGCGCCGGTCGTTGCAGATGCACATGCCGATGCGCCCGATCGAGGTGTCGAAGGTGTTGAAGCCGAGATCGCCGACCTCGAAATAGCGCTTCTCGAGATGCTCGAAATCCGCCTTCAGCACCGGCTCGCTGGTGCCGGGCAGATGCACCTTGCGGTACTTGCCCGCCACCGTGCCGTCGCGGTCCACGAGAATCGAGGTGTTGAAGCGGCGCATCCGCCCGCCCTCGGCCACCTTCTCGGCATAGCCGAGATAGAAGCCAACCCCGAGCCGCGCCGCCTCGGCGAAGAGCGGCCGCATCGCTGGGGAGGGCAGCCCCTCCTCGAAGAAGCGGTCGTATTCCTCCGGGGTCTCGTAGATGTAGCGCGGGAAGAAGGTGGTCAGCGCCAGCTCGGGGAACACGATCCAGACCGCGCCCTGGGCATGGGCCTCGCGCAGCATCGCGATCATGCGGTCCACCGCCTCCGCCTTGCTCTCGGCAAGCATGATCGGGCCGAGCTGGCCGACGGCGATGACGTGTTTCCTGGACATGGTGCCTCCTTGGCGCTCGGGCGCTGCTTCGCTCCGCGGGCGGAGCCTCAAGCAAGAAATAGCTTCCCTCGCCTTCACTCAGAAATTACGATCCGCCCAAACCGTATAATCGGGTGTTATATGATAAACGCGCGCCAGCTCGAGGTGCTCACCACCGTGATCGAGGTCGGCACCACGCTTCGGGCGGCGGAGCTGCTCGGGGTCTCGCAGCCGGCGGTCTCCAACATGATCCGCCACACCGAGGACCTGATCGGCATCACGCTGTTCGAGCGCGCCAAGGGCCGGCTGGTGCCGACCAAGGAGGCGCGGCTGATCGCCCAGGAGGCGCAGCACCTCTTCATGCAGCAGAAGCGCGTCTCGCGCATCGTGCGCGAGATCCGCGAGGGCAGCCGCGGCTCGCTGACCATCGCCGCCTCGCCGAGCCTCGGCCTCGGCCTGGTGCCGAGGGTGATCGGCGAGTTCGCCACCGGCGCGCCGCAGCTCCGGGTCTCGCTGGAGCTCGGCTCGATCGACGTGATCTGCGACATGCTGGCCTCGGGCCAGGCGGATATCGGCTTCGCGCTGACCCAGCCGCGCCACCCCGCGGTGTCGCACGAGGCGGTGGGGGCGGGCGAGATGGTCTGCGTCTGCCCGCCGGGGCACCCCTTCGCGCGGATGCGCCGGATCGGCGTGGCCGATCTCAACCAGGTGCCGCACATCTCCTACAGCGCCGCCACGCCGCTCGGGCAGATGATCGACCGGGTCTTCGCCGAGAAGGGGCTGGAGCGGCGCTATGCCTTCGAGGTGCGCCACACCGCCACCGCGCTCGAGATGGTGGCGGCCGGGCTCGGGGTGGCGCTGGTCGACAGCTTCGGGCTGATCGGGCGCCGCGCCGACAACCTCGAGCGGGTCGCCGTCGAGCCCAGCATGCCGATCCGGATCAACGCGATGATGCCGCGGCTGTTCCCGACCTCGAGCCTCGCGATAAGCTTCCTCGACCGGTTCCGCACGGTCACCGGAGCGGCTGGTTGAAGCGCTGGCGCGGGGTGCGCCCGGCGCGCAGCACCATGATCCCGCCGAGCGCGGTGAGCGCCCCGCCGGCCAGGGTCTGCAGCGTCGGCGGATTGGCCCAGACGATCCAGTCCATCGCCGCGGCGAACACCAGATAGGTGTAGCTGAAGGGCGCGAGCCGGGGCGGCGCCGCGCGCTGGTAGACATAGAGCAGCACGAAGGCCATCAGCAGGTTGAGCGCCGAGATCGCCGCCAGCGCGGCCCAGGTGCCGCCCGTCACCGGCGACCAGCTCCAGCCGCCGGGCAGCATGCCGGCGGCGCCGAGCCCGAGCCCGGCCAGCCCGACCGCGAGGAAGCAGAGGTTCTGCACCCGCACCAGCGCCAGCGTGTCCTCCTGCCCGCAGCCGTAATGCGTGATGACCACCGAGACGGCGTAGCAGGTCGCGGCCAGCAGCGGCAGCAGCACCAGCACGTCGAGCTCGGCGAGCCCCGGCCCGATGATCAGCGCGGCGCCGGCAAAGCCCGTGAAGGTCGCGGCCCAGGTCGCGCGGCTGACCGGGGTGCGCATCACCGCGGCGCTGATCAGCGTGGTGAAGATCGGGAAGGTGTAGAAGCCCACCCCCGCCACCGCGAGCGGCAGCTGGGTGATCGAGGTGAAGTAGAGCAGGATCGAGGCGACCTGGAAGAGGCTCCGCGCCACCACCGGCCCGGTGCGCTTCACCGGCCGGCGCAGCGCCCGCACCGCCAGCGCCGCCAGGGCGATGAAGAACAGCACGAAGCCCGAGCGGATGGTGGCATACTGCCCGACGCCGAGATTGCCGGCGACGATCTTCACCACCCCGTCCTGCGCGCAGAAGATCATCTGCGCGGCGGTCAGCATCAGGGCGTAGCGGGCGACCGGCGGCTCCCCGGCGACGGCCCGCGCCGCGTCAGTCGGCAAGGGTCCAGCTCTGCGCCCGCTGTGTGGTGGGGAAGCGCTCGGCCAGGCCGAGCTCGGCGATCCGGGCCACCGAGCGCTCGAAATTGGCGCGGTTGACCGGCACCGCGTCGGGGCGGAGCGCGACGTCGCGCAGTAGCTCCTCCTGGTCGCCATAGGCGGTCTTGAGCGCGCGCAGCGCCGCCACCGCCTCATCGGCGATGTCGATGCGCAGGTCGCAGCGGTCGATGCCGTGCTCGCCGGTCACGCGCAGCGCCGAGGACCGCACCGGCCCGCCGATCTCGCCGCCGGCATCGCGCCCCGCCTCGAGCGCCAGCATCAGCCGCTCCGCCAGATCGCCCGACCGGGCCTCGGCAAAGGCCTCGGCCATGGCGCTGGTGACGGCGGGATTGGCCAGGATGTTGCCGAGCGCGATCGCCCCCGGCGCCACCGCATGGGCATAGATCGAGAAGATCCGCCGCCCGTGATAGGCGCCGGTGCCGCCGCGCGCATCCAGCGCCGCGAGCTGGCGCCACTCGATGTCCGGCGTGCCGGCGGCCACCGCGGCCACCGCATCCGAGGCGCTCTCGCCGCGCACCAGCTCGGCGATGCCGAGATCGCCGAGCCGCGGATCGGTGCGGTGCTGGCTGAGAAAGGCGCCCTGGCCATGGGCGAGCCGCACGCAGCGCCCGCCGACCGCGAGGTTGGAGGTGGCGATGGCGGCGCCGAAGGCCCCGGTCTCGCGGCAATGTCCGATAATCGAATAGGTCATGTCTCTCCCTTCCGCGGCACCGTCACACCGCGTCGCGCAGCGGCAGCGGCACCGTCGTCTCCTGCTCGGCAAAACGCGCCCACATCGCGTCCGTCGCGGCCTGCGCCTCGGCGATCGCGGCGGCCTCGTCGATGGTGGTGAGCCGGCCCGCGCGCATCAGGAACCGCCCGCCCACCATCACGTCGGTCACCACGCCCGGATGGCCGTAATGCACCAGGTTGGAGACCAGCGAGATCCGCGGCACCAGCGCCGGCGCGCCGAGGTCGAACAGTGTCAGATCCGCCTTGGCGCCGACCGCGATGCGGCCGATGTCGTCGCGCCCGAGGGCGCGGGCCGCGTTGGTGGTGGCGCAGTTGAAGACCTGCTGCGGGCTCGGCACGGTGCTGCGGCCATAGGCGCCGCGATGCACCACGAGGCCGAGCTTCATCGCGTGGAACATGTCCTCGGTCATGTTGTCGGTGCCGAGGGCGATGTTGACGCCGTTCTCCAGGATCGCGCGCATCGGCAGCCGGTGCGGCCCCTTGGCCGACATGCTGGCCGGGCAATGCGCGAGATGCACGCCGTGCTCGGCGAGGATCCTGACGTCGTCCTCGGTACAGAAGGTCCAGTGCACCGCCAGCAGGTCGTCGCCCAGCCAGTCGTTGTCGCGGAGATATTCGGTGGAGGTCTGGCCATGCGCGGCGCGCACCTGCTCGACCTCGCTGACCACCTGCGAGAGGTGGATGGTGCGGCGCAGCCCGGTCTCGGCGGCGAGCTTCTTCAGCTCCGCCAGCATCCAGGGCGAGCAGTTGTCCGGCCCGTGGGCGGCCACCAGCACCTCGACGCGGCCCTCGCGGGCGCCGTGCCAGCGCCCGATCAGCGCGCGGCTGCGGTCGAGGAAGGTCTGGCCCCAGGCGCGGTCGTAGCGGTAGCGCCCGGCGCCGCCCTCGCCGACCTCGCGGGTCAGCGCATCGGCGGCGCTCTCGCAGAGCCAGAGCCGCAGCCCGCTGTCGGCCATCGCCTCGGCATAGTCGTCGACCAGGCGCAGCGGATCGACGAGGGTGGTGCTGCCGCTGCGGATCGCCTCGACACAGCCGAGCCGGGCGATGGCGGCGCGCTCGTGCGGCTCCAGCAGGTAGCTCGCCGGCACCATGTACTGGTAGACGAGGTTGCCCTCGATATCCTCCACCGTGCCGCGCAGCGTCAGCAGCACCGTGTGGGTATGGGCGTTGATGAGGCCCGGCGAGACGGCGCGGCCGGTGCAGTCGATCCGCTCGAAATCGTCGAACCCCGCCGGCGCCGGCTCGGGCAGGATCGCGGCGATGCGCTCGCCCTCGACGGCGATGGCGCCGAGGCGCAGCACGGCGAGCCCGTCGGGCCCGTGCTCGAGGAACCGGGCGTTCTCGAGGAGGAGGCGGGGCAGGGGCATGGCTCAGGTCTTTCTCAGGCTGCCGGCAAGCATCAGCACCAGCGTCGCCAGCACCAGCAGCGTCGCCACCGCGGCGATGGTCGGGTCGATGTTGTCCTGGATGCCCTGCCAGATCATCTTCGGCAGGGTCTGCACCTTGCGCACGGTGATGAAGAGCACGCCGACGATCTCGTCGAAGGAGACGATGAAGGCGAAGACCGCGCCGGTGAGGATGCCCGGCCGCGCCGCCGGCACCACCACGGCCCAGACCGTCTGCGGCACCGAGGCGCCGAGGCTGCGCGCCGCCTGCGGGATCTTGCGGTCGAGATTGGCGAGCGCCGCGAAGACCGAGATCGAGACATAGGGCAGCGCCAGCAGGGTATGCGCCAGCACCACGCCGGTCACGGTGTCGATCAGCCCGAGCTGCACCCAGAAGCGGTAGAAGCCGAGCGACTGCACCACCGGCGGCACCAGGATCGGCGTGATCAGCACCCAGCGCGCGATGGTCGAGGCCCGGCTCGACAGGAACCAGCAGCCGATCGAGAACACCGTGCCGAGCACCGTCGCCGAGAGCGCCGTCAGCACGCCGATATAGAAGCTCTGCCAGGTGGCATCGAGCCAGCGCGCATCGGAGAAGTAGTTCTCGTAGTGCCGCAGCGAGAGCGCCTCCTTCGGCATCGCGAGATAGCTCGTGTCGGTCAGCGAGACCGGGATCACCACCAGCATCGGCAGGATCAGGAAGGCCAGCACCAGCCAGGCCCCGGTGTTCATGAAGATGCGGAAGAAGGAGGGTCGTTTCATCGCGTGGCCTCGCTCAACCGCGTTCCAGGAGGGCCTTGCGCAGGTTCACGAACCGCGCCGCCGCAAGGATCACCACCGCCGTCATCACCAGCAGCGTCACCGAGAGCATCGAGCCGACCCCCCAGCGCAGCAGCTCCTGGATCTGGTAGGTGATGTATTCGGAGATCATCAGCACCCGCCCGCCGCCGAGCAGCGCCGGCGTGATGTAGAAGCCGAGGCTGAGCACGAAGACCAGCAGCGCAGCCGACAGGATGCCCGGCTTGGTCTGCGGCAGGTAGACATGCCAGAACGCGCCGAACTCCGAGGCCCCGAGCCCGCGGGCGGCATCGACATAGGCCCGGTTGATGCCCTTCATGTTGGCCATCATCGGCAGCACCGCGAAGGGCAGCATCACGTGCACCATCGCCAGCACCACGCCGAACTCGTTGTGCATCATGGCGATCGGCTTCTCGATCAGGCCGAGCGCGATCAGGCTGTCGTTGACCACGCCGCTGCGCCCGAGCAGCACGATCCAGGCGAAGCTGCGGATCAGCACCGAGATCCAGAACGGCAGCAGCACCAGCGCGAGCATCACCCCGACCATGCGGTGCTGGGCGTTGTAGATCGCATAGGAGACCATGTAGCCGAGCACGAGGCAGAGCAGCGTGGTCACCGCCGCCACCCGGAAGGTGATCACCAGGCTGGTCTGGATCGGCCGGCTCTCGACCAGCGCCGCATAGTTGCCGAGCCCGAATTCGGGCTCGGTGAAGCTGATGCCGAAGATCTGCACCAGGGGCCAGATGTAGAACACCACCATGGCGATCAGCGCCGGGGCGACGAACAGCCAGTACCAGCCCCTGTCGGAGAGGCCGCGGCGGGCGGCCGCGGCCGCGGGCGGATCGATCGTGGTGGTGGTCATGGCCTGCCGCTCAGTTGATCAGCGCGTCGACATAGAGCTCTTCGGCGCGGATCTGGTTGGCGCCGTACCAGTCCCAGCTGTAGGTGATCTGGGTGGCGCGGTTCTCCGGGCTCGAGGGGTTGTAGGGCCTGAGACCCTCCGGCACCGCCGAGGACGCCTCCGGGTTGGCCGGGCCGTTGCCCATCATCTCGAGCAGCACCACCTGGCCCGCCGGCTCCTGGCTGAAGCGGATGAACTTCATCGCCGCCTCGCTGCCGGCCGGGTTGTTCTTCGGCACCACCCAGACGCCGGGGGCGAGGGTCGCGTTGAACTTCATGTCGAAGCTGCCCGCCGGCATCTCGTTGAGCAGGAGCTGGCCGCGGGTGTTCCAGATGCAGCCCATCGAGACCTCCTCCTGCAGGAAGAGCTGCTGGCTCGCGGAGCCCGAGCTCCAGACGATCACGTGGTCGCGGATCGAGCGGAACTTCTCGATCGCCGCCGCCAGCCCCTCCTCGGTGCCGAGGAAGGCATAGACCTCCTCCGGCGCGATCCCCATCGCCATCGCCGCGGGCTCCAGCATGCCGCGCACGCTCTTGCGGAAGGTGCGCTTGCCGGGGAACTTCTCGGTGTCGAAGAACTCCGCCCAGTCGGCCGGCGCCTTGCCGCCGGTCAGCATCGGGTTCCAGGCCATCACGTAGCTGTAGTAGTAGTTGGTCACGCCGTGGCTGAAGGCGAAGCCCTCGAGCACCTTGCTCTTGTCGACGATGGAATAGTCGATCTCCTGCGTCACGCCCTGGTCGCGCAGGATCAGCGAGGAGCCGGCGCCGCTGTCGCAGACATCCCAGACCACCGCGCCGGCCTCGACCTGGGCGCGGATCTTGCCGGCCGAGGGGCCGGAGCCGTCGACCACAACGGGAATGCCGCTCTCGGCCTCGAAGGCGGTGCCCCAGGCGGCCATCACCGCGTCGATCGCGGCGCCGCCCCAGTTGCACACGATGATCTCGCTGGCCGCGGCGAAGGCCTTGTTGCCGAGCGCCGGGGCGACGCCGATCGCCGCCAGCGCGGTGAGGAAGCCGCGCCGGTCGATGCGGCCGCTGCGGAACTTCTCCAGCGCGATCTCGCCGAGGTCGCGGCGAAACTCGTCGTCGTCGGTCGCGGGCATCGGCCCGGTGAACCTGCTTCTGTCGGTCATGGTTGCTGTCTCCCTGTTGATTGCCGGCCGGTTCGGGTCTTCGGGTGTGGTCAGGCGTCGTCGAGCAGGATCGGCGCGTCGTCGTCCCAGCCGAACGAGATCGGCTGGCCCTGGCGCAGCTCGACCTGCGATTTCCAGGTCGGGCAGGAGACCAGGACGCGGCCGAGCGCCTCGTTCTCCACGATCACCTGGCTGCGCTCGCCGAGATAGCTGTGCTGGCGGATGGTGCCGGAGAAGCGCTCGCTGCCGCAGGGGCCGAGGCGCACCCGCTCGGGCCGCAGCGCCACCCGCGCCGTGCGTCCCGCGGCCGGCGCCGCGGCGCCGTTGCGCTGCTGCACCTGCATCTCCACCTCGCCGGCGGTGCAGGTGACCTGTCCCGCGCCGGCGCCCCGCACCGTCACCTCGAAGAAGTTGCTCTTGCCGAGGAAGTCGGCGACGAAGCTGGTCCGCGGATGGGCATAGAGCTCGTCCGGCTCGCCGATCTGCTGGATCCTGCCCGATTCCAGGATCACGATGCGGTCGGACATCGACAGCGCCTCCTCCTGGTCATGGGTCACGTAGATGAAGGTGACGCCGATCTTGCGGTGCAGGTCCTTCAGCTCCCATTGCAGATCGGCCCGCAGCTTCTTGTCGAGCGCCGAGAGCGGCTCGTCGAGCAGCAGCACCTTCGGGTGGAACGAGAGCGCCCGCGCCAGTGCCACGCGCTGCTGCTGTCCGCCCGAAAGCTGCGAGGGCATGCGCTCGGCATAGTCCTCCATCTGCACCAGCGCGAGGCATTCCTTCACGCGCCGGTCGATATCGGCGCGGCTCCATTTGCGGATCTTCAGCGGGAAGGCGATGTTCTTCGCCACCGTCATGGTGGGAAACAGCGCATAGCCCTGGAACACCATGCCGAAGTCGCGCTTGTCCGGCGGCATCTGGGTGATCTCGGTGCCGCCGAGGGTGAGGCTGCCGGCATCGAGCTCGGTGAAGCCGGCGATCGCGGTGAGCAGCGTCGTCTTGCCCGAGCCGGAGGGGCCGAGCAGGGTCAGGAACTCCCCGTCGCCGATCTCGAGCGAGACGCCGTCGAGCGCGCGCACCTCCCCGTATCGCTTGGTGGCCTCGCGCACATGCAGCAGCGGCTGGATCGGCATCTCGGACATTGCCCCTCACGGTTCTGCGTCTGCGCCAGAGGGTCGGGCATGGGGGCGAATGATTGAAATAAAAGATTGCCCCAAGCCTATAATCAGAAGTTATTCGGAGGCTGTCGGGCGGGGCAGGGCGGGAGCGAAAGCGGCGCGGCGCCGCCGGGGCGGCGCGGCAGGGCATGGCCGGCGGCGGCAGGGCTCAGAGGCCGAGCTCCTCGAGCCCCGGGTAGTCGTCCGGCCGGCGGCCGAGGGTCCAGTGCATCCGCCGCTCGCCTTCCGAGATCGCGAGATCGTTGATGCTGGCGAGCCGCCGGCGCATCAGGCCGTTCGCCGCGAACTCCCAGTTCTCGTTGCCATAGGAGCGGAACCACTGGCCGCCGGCATCGTGCCACTCATAGGCGAAGCGCACCGCGATGCGGTTGCCGCGGAACGCCCAGAGCCCCTTGATCAGCCGGTAATCGTGCTCGCGCTGCCACTTGCGGGTGAGGAAGGCCTCGATCTCGGCGCGCCCGCGGGGGAACTCGTGGCGGTTCCGCCAAATGCTGTCGGGGGTATAGGCGAGCGCGACGCGGGCCGGGTTGCGGCTGTTCCAGCCATCCTCGGCGAGGCGCACCTTGAGGGCCGCGCCCTCCTCGGTGAAGGGCGGCAGCGGCGGGCGGGTTTCGGTCTCGGTGGCGACGGCATCCATGGGGGCGTTTCCTTCCTTCGGCTGGGCCGGACTGGGCTGATCTGGGCTGGTCTGGGTGTGGGACAGGGCGGCACGGGGCCGGTGCAGAGAGGGGCCGGTGCAGAGAGGGGCCGGCGCGGAGAGGGAACGCGCCGGCCCCGGCGGCTCAGGCCGCGTCGGCGCGGACCACCGGGAAGTCGATCTCGGTCTGCGCCACGTTGTTGAGGTAGTTGGTGAAGCTGTTCTCGGCGACCAGCGCCACGATCTCCACGATCTCGGCCTCGGAGAAGCCGGCGGCCTTCACCGCGGCGAGCTCGGCATCGGAGACCTGGCCGCGCCGCGCCGCGACCGAGCGGGCGAAGCGCACCGCCGCCGCGGCCTTCGGATCGCTGGCACCGCCGGAAAGCGCGAGGGCGGCCTCCTCCGGCGAGATCTTGGCGAGGTTGACCGCCAGATAGGTGTGGGCCGAGACGCAGTAGTCGCAGCCGTTGATGGCGGCGACGCCGATGGCGATGCGCTCGCGGGTCTTGACGTCGAGGGTCTTCGAGAGGGTGCCGGACTGGCCGAGCAGCGCCTCCAGCGCCTTCGGGCTCAGCGCCGCGACGCGGAACAGGTTCGGCACCGTGCCGAGGGCCTTGAAGACGCCGTCGAGCAGCGGCTGCGAGGCGGCGGGGGCGTCGTCGCGGGTCGGGGTGGTGAGGCGGGGCATTGCAGTCTCCATCGGTTTGGGTTGGTCGGTGCAGAAGAAATACGCCCTGCCGCCATCTGGAATAAGCCGGAGATATCGGTAAGCTTCCTCCCGGAAAGCGGGAGGACAGGAATGGACCGGCTCGGCGCGATGGAAGTCCTGCTGGCGGCGGTGGAGGCCGGCAGCCTCTCGGCCGCGGGGCGCCGGCTCGGCATCCCGCTCGCCACCGTCAGCCGGCGGGTGGCGGATCTCGAGGCGCATCTCGGCAGCCGGCTGCTGATCCGCTCGACCCGGCGGCTGACGCTCACCGAGGCGGGCACCGCCTATGTCGAGGCGGCGCGCCGCATCCTCGAGGCGGTCGGCGAGGCGGAGCGCATGGCGGCGGGCGAATACAGCACGCCCCGCGGCGAGCTGCTGGTGGCGGCGCCGGTGGTCTTCGGCCGGCTGCACGTGCTGCCGGTGATCGGCGCCTTCCTCGCGCAGTTCCCGGAGATTGACGTCCGGCTGATGCTGTCGGACCGCAACAGCCACCTGACCGACGAGCATATCGACGTCGCGGTGCGGATCGGGCGGCTGCCGGACAGCGCGGTGCGCGCGACCCGGGTGGGCGAGGTCTGCCGCATCGCCTGCGCCAGCCCGGCCTATCTCGCGGCCCGCGGGCGGCCGCAGGTTCCGGCCGATCTCGCGCGGCTCACCTGCGTCACCTTCGACGTGCTCGGCGCGCCGGGCGAGTGGCGGTTTCCGGGCCTCGGCGGCGGGCGCGAGGCGGCGGTGGCGATCCGCTCGCGGCTCTCGGTCAACACCGCGGAGGCGGCGGTCGATGCGGCGCTCGCCGGGGTCGGCGTCACGCGGGTGCTGTCCTACCAGGCGGCGGCGCATCTCGAGGCCGGGCGCCTCGAGCGTGTGCTGGTGGCCTACGAGCCCGAGCCGATGCCGGTCTCGGTGCTGCATGCCGGCCAGGGGCTGCTGCCGCGCAAGACCCGCAGCTTCATCGACTTCGCGGTGCCGCGGCTGCGGGCGGAGCTGGCCCGGCTCGCCGCCGCGGGCTGAGCCGCCTCAGAGCTTCATGCGGGCGCTGGCGGGGTCGTAGAGCGGCGCGAGGGTGACCTCGGCCGGCACCCGTTCGGTCGCCACCACCAGCTCGTAGCGGCCGGCCTCGATCCAGGCATCGTCGACGCCCGCGTCGCGGCGCAGATAGCCATAGCCGATCGGCCGGTTCACCGTGTAGCCGAAGCCGGCGCTGCGCAGATAGCCGACGGCCTCGCCGTCGCGCAGCACCGTCTCGCGGCCGAGCAGCACGACATCCGGGTCCGCCACGGTGAAGCCGGCGAGCTTCTTCGCCAGCGGCGTGTTCGCCGCCTTCTCCGCCGCCGCGCGCCCGATGAAATCGATGTCGCGGCCGAGCTTCACCGCCCAGCCGAGCCCGGCCTCGAAGGGCGTGTCGTTGGGGGTGATGTCGGCGCCCCAGGCGCGGTAGCCCTTCTCGAGCCGCAGCGACTCGATCGCCCGGTAGCCGCAGGGGCGGAGGCCATGCGGCGCGCCGGCCTCGATCAGCGCGTCGAACACCTCCCCGGTCGCCTCGAGCGGGATGTGCAGCTCCCAGCCGAGCTCGCCGACATAGGAGACCCGCAGCGCCCGCACCGGATGCCCGGCGATCGCCACCTCCCTCACATGGCCGAAGGGCAGGGCGGTGTTGGAGACATCCGCCGCCGTCACCGCGGCGAGGATGTCGCGCGCCCGCGGCCCCATCAGCGAGAGCGTGCCGAAGCGCTCGGTGACATCCGTGAGCACCGCCGCGCCTTCCGGCATGTGGTCGCGGATCCAGGCGCCGTCATGGGTGCGGAAGCCGGTGCCGGTGACGATGTAGAAGAGATCCTCGGCGAGCCGCGCCACGGTGAGGTCGCATTCGATGCCGCCGCGGCTGTTGAGCATCTGGGTATAGGTCAGCCGCCCCGGCGCGCGGGTCACGTGGTTGGCGCAGATCCGGTCGAGCGCCGCCGCCGCGCCCGGCCCGGAGAGCTCGAACTTGGCGAAGGAGGACTGGTCGAAGAGCCCGGCCGCCTCGCGCACCGCATGGTGCTCGGCGGCGACATGCTCGAACCAGTTCTGCCGGCCCATCGAGGGGATGTCGCGCGGCTCGACGCCCTCGGGGGCGAACCAGTTGGGCCGCTCCCAGCCGAGCTTGGAGCCGAACACCGCGCGCCGCGCCTTCAGCCGCGCATAGAGCGGCGAGACGATGCGCGGGCGGCCGCTCTCCGCCTCGGCATGGGGGAAGCCGATGGCGTAGTGCTTGCCATAGGCCTCCAGCGTGCGGTCGGCGACCCATTGCCGGTCGCGGTGCAGATCGGAGAAGCGCCGGATGTCCACGGTCCAGAGATCCAGCGGCGCCTCGTCGTGCATCACCCAGTCGGCCAGCGCCCAGCCGGCGCCGCCGCCCGAGGCGATGCCGAAGGCGTTGAACCCCGCGCCGACATAGAGGTTGGCGCATTCCGGGCCGCGGCCGAGGATGAAGTTGCCGTCCGGCGTGAAGCTCTCCGGCCCGTTGATCATCTGCTTGACGCCGGTCTCGGCGAGCACCGGCACGCGCGCCACCGCCTGCTCGAGATGCTGCTCGAAATGGTCCCAGTCGTCCGGGAAGAGCTGGAACTGGAAATCCGCCGGCACGTCGTCCAGCGTCCAGCATTGCGGGTCGGGCTCGTAGCCGCCCATGCTGAGCCCGCCGACCTCCTCCTTGAAATAGGTGCGCCGGTCCGGGTCGCGCACGGTGGGCGCGTCCGGCGCGAGGCCGGGGATCGCCTCGGTGATGATGTACTGGTGCCTGACCGGCTGCAGCGGCACCGAGACCCCGGCCATCGCCCCGAGCTGGCGGGTCCACTGCCCGGCGCAGGCCACCACCTTCTCGCAGCCGACCGTGCCTTGGTCGGTGATCACCCCGGTGATCCGGTCGCCGTCCATCGCGAAGCCGGTGACGCGCACGCCCTCGCGGATCGTCACCCCGTGCATCCGCGCGCCCTTGGCCAGCGAGAGCGTGATGTCGGAGGGGCTGGCCTGCCCGTCGGTCGGCAGGTAGCTGGCGCCGACGAGATCGCCGGTCTCCATCAGCGGCCAGATCTCCCGGACCTCGGCGGGCGAGAGCAGGTGCATCTCCATGCCGAAGGAGCGCGCGGTGGTGGCGAGGCGCTTGTACTCGATCCAGCGGTCCTCGTTGCAGGCGAGGCGCAGGCAGCCGCTCATCTTCCAGCCGGTCTCCAGCCCGGTCTCCCGGTCGAGCCGGGTGTAGAGATCCACCGAATAGGCCAGCAGCTGGGTGATGCTGGCCGAGGAGCGGAGCTGCCCGACCAGCCCCGCCGCGTGCCAGGTCGAGCCCGAGGTCAGCTTGCCCTGCTCGAGCAGCAGCACCTCGGCCTTGTGGTCGCGCGCGAGGTGATAGGCGGTGGAACAGCCGATGATGCCGCCGCCGATGACGACGATCTGGGCCTGCTGGGGCAAGGACATGGACTCAGGCCTTTCCGTGGCGTGTGCGGTGGTGGTCGAGGGCTTCGGCGAGGCGGTCGAGGTTCTCCGCGGTATAGGCCTCGTAATCGACGCCGGGCGCGCTCAGATGCAGCTCGGAGACCATCGACCACATCGCCTCGCGCAGCAGCGAGGCGCATTTCATCGCCGAATGCGCCCGGATCAGCTCCGGCCCCGGCGGCGCGCCGAAATAGGCGGTGAGCAGGCGCTGATCCTGCCCGGCGTCGAAACCGGCATTGGAGGCGATGCCGGCGAGGTCGAACATCGCGGTGGAGAAGCCGGCATATTCGAAATCCACCAGCCAGAGGCGGCTGCCGTCGTCGATGAAGTTGGCCGGCAGGAGATCGTTGTGGCCGAAGCGGATCGGCAGCGGCACCTGCTCGCCCTCCAGCGCCTCGGCCAGCGCGACGAACTCGCCGAGCCGCGGCCCGAAACGGCTGCCCCCGGCCTCGAGCGTGCGCGCATAGTCGCGCACCACGTGGAAGGGCCAGAACAGGAACCCGGCGCCGGTGACATGCGCCGGCATCGCCTCGTGGAAGCGCCGCACGAAGCCGGCCAGCCGCTCGAGATTGTCCCGCACCTCGGCCTCGCCATAGGTCACGCCCTCGACGAAGGCGCTGACCATCAGCCCCGGCTCGGCATGGAGCACCGCCGGCGCGAAGCCGGCCGCCGCCGCGGCCCGCGCGGTCATCAGCTCGCGCGCGCGGAAGACATGGTGGAAGGGGTAGTCGTGCCCGAGCCGCACGACGGATTTTCTCCCCGCGTCCTCAACGGTATAGCTCTCGTTGCTGAGCCCGCCCTTCAAGGGCTCCGGCTGCACCGCGCCGCGCCAGATCGGCAAGGCCCTGATGCGGGTTACCGCGTCGCTCATCTGCCCCTCCCTTATCGTTGCAGCCCGAGCCGGGCCCTGGTGCGCGCCGCGCCCGCGGAGATCAGCCGGTCGGCGATGATGGCGATGAAGGCGACCGCCAGCCCGGCGGTGATGCCGCGGCCGGTATCCGCCTTGGTCAGCGCGATATAGACCTCCTGGCCGAGATCGCGGGTGCCCACCAGCGCGGTGATCACCAGCATCGAGAGCGCCAGCATGATGGTCTGGTTGAGCCCGAGCATGATCTCGGGCAGCGCCAGCTTCAGCTTGATCTTGGTGAGCAGCTGCCAGGGCGTGCAGCCGGCCACCGTGCCGGCCTCGACGAGCTGCGGATCGACCCGGGCGAGCCCGTGCGCGGTGTAGCGCACCGCCGGCGCCACCGCATAGGCGATCACCGCCAGCATCGCCGTGAAGTCGCCGACCCGGAACAGCATCACCGCCGGCATCAGGTAGACGAAGGAGGGCAGCGTCTGCAGCGTGTCGATCACCACCTGGATCACCCGGCCGGCGCGCTCGCGCTCGGCCGCGAGGATGCCGAGCGGGATGCCGATCAGCGCCGCGAACATCACCGATATGCCGCAGAGATAGACGGTGATCATCGCCTTCTCCCACTGCCCGGTGGCGGCGATCAGGAAGGCCAGCACCGCGACCGTCAGCGCCAGCCGCCGCCCGCCCAGCGTGTAGCCGAGCAGCCCGAGCAGGCCCACCACCCCCGGCCAGGGCAGGCCCAGCAGGAAGCGCTTGACCGGGATCAGCACGTTCAGCAGCAGCGCGTTCTTGATCGCCTCGAGCTGGTCGAAGAAGTTGACATTGATCCACTTCATCGTCTCGGCCCAGAAGCTGCCGGTGGAGATCTGCAGCGCCGCCGGATAGCTCTCGATCCAGCCGACGACCAGCGCCAGCGGCGCGGTGACGGCGATCAGCACGAGGCTCGCGGCGCTGTAGGGGTGGCGCGCCCAGAGCGGCTGGCGCGCGGCGCCGGGCTCGGCATGCACCGGCTTGCGCGCCGCGGCGGCCTGGCTGAGACGGTCGAGCGCGATGGCCAGCGCGACGATGGCGAAGCCCGCCTCGAGCCCGGTGCCGATGTCGAGCCGCCGGAGCGCCGCCAGCACCTCGTAGCCGAGCCCGCCGGCGCCGATCATCGAGGCGATGATGACCATGTTGAGCGAGAGCATGATGACCTGGTTCACCCCGACCATCAGGTCGGGCTTGGCCGAGGGCACCAGCACCCGCCAGGTCATCTGCCGCCGGGTGCAGCCGATCATCCGGCCGAGATCGCGCACCTCCGAGGGCACCGAGCGCAGCGCCAGCATCGAGACCCGGGTCATCGGCGGCAGCGCGTAGATGATGGTGGCGATCACCGCCGCCGTGGGGCTGAAGCCGAACAGGAACAGGATCGGCACCAGATAGGCGAAGATCGGGATGGTCTGCATCAGGTCGAGCAGCGGCGTGATCGCCGCCTCGAACCAGCGCCAGCGATGGCCGAGAATGCCCAGCAGCAGCCCGCCCATCACCCCGATCGGCACCGCGATCAGGATCGAGGCGAGGGTCACCATCGCGTTCTCCCACTGCCCGAAGACCGCGAGGAACAGGAAGCAGCCCGCGGTGATCATCGCCAGCCGCAGCCCGCCGGCGGCATGGCCGAGCAGCCCGACGATGCCGATCACCGCGAGCCAGGGCAGCGGCGGCACCACCTGCACCGCGTCGGAGCCCTGTCCGCGCAGGAAGCCGGTGGAGAGCAGGCTCAGCGCGATGCGATAGGGCACGTCGATCACGTCGGCGATGAAGCGGGTGAGATCGGTGAAGCTGAACAGGCCGAAGCTCGCCTCCTCGAGCAGCCATTTCATGAAATCGCCGATCCAGCGCTTGACCGGGATCTCCCAGCCGCGGGGATAGTCGAAGGCCCAGTCGGCGACCGGCTCGCCCCATTGCCAGAGGATCACGAAGGCGAGCGCCGCCACCGCCCAGGCGGCGCGCAGGCTGTGCCGCGGGCTGACGGGTTCCGGCGCCGGGCGGGGCAGGGCGTCGGCCATCTCAGCCCCGCATCATCACGTCGACCACCGCCTCGCGGCGGATCAGGCCCACCGGGGCGCCCGAGCCGTCGAGCACGCGCAGCCGCTCGGCGCCCTCGGAGAGCAGCGGCGCGATCTCGGCCACGGTGGCGCTGGCGGCGACATCCGCGGTGCCCTCGGGCAGCGTCTCGGCATCCAGCGGCGCCATCAGCGAGCGCGCCTTCAGCACCTTGGCGCGGACCACGTTGCGGGTGAACTCGGCCACGTAGTCGCTCGCCGGGTTCATCACGAGATCCTCCGGCGTGCCGATCTGCACCACGCGGCCGTCCTTCATGATGGCGATGCGGTCGGCGAGCCGGATCGCCTCGTCGAAATCATGGGTGATGAAGACGATGGTCTTCTTCAGGATCGCCTGCAGGCGCAGGAACTCGTCCTGCATCTCGCGGCGGATCAGCGGATCGAGCGCCGAGAACGGCTCGTCGAGGAACCAGAGCTCGGGGTCGCCGGCCAGCGAGCGCGCGATGCCGACCCGCTGCTGCTGGCCGCCGGAAAGCTCGCGCGGGAAGAAGCCCTCGCGCCCGGCGAGGCCGACCAGGTCGACCACCTCGCGGGCCCGCGCCTCGCGCTCGGCCCGGGCGACGCCGCGCACCTCGAGCGGGAAGGCGACATTGCCGAGCACGGTCAGATGCGGCAGCAGCGCGAAATGCTGGAACACCATCCCCATGCGGTGGCGGCGGATCTCGATCATCCGGTCGGGCCGCGCCGCCAGCAGGTTCTCGCCGTTGAACAGGATCTCCCCCGCCGTCGGCTCGATCAGCCGCGACATGCAGCGCACCAGGGTCGACTTGCCGGAGCCCGAGAGCCCCATGATGACGAAGCATTCGCCCTCGCGCACCGCCAGCGAGACATCCTGCACCGCGCCGACGAGGCCGGCGGCGCGGATCGCCTCGAGCCCCGGCGCCGCCGTCTGCCCGGCGAGGAAGCCCTGCGCCTCCGGCCCGAACAGCTTCCAGACATTGCGGCATTCGAGCGTGACGGCGGTGTCCGCGGGGGCGGGAGTGTCGGGCATGGGCCGGATCCTGGCGTGTGGGACGGTCTGGCAGGCACGAATGCGGGCAGACGCGGGCAGACGGGGCAAAACGCGGGCAAGCGGGGGCGCGCAGGGGCGCCCCCGGCCGTCATCGTCGCGCCGCGGTCACTGGATCCAGGCGGACCAGCGATCCTCGTTGGCCGCCATCCACTCGGCGACCACCTCGTCGATCGGGCGGCCGTCGAGATCGACCGCGGTGATCATCGCGCCCATCTCGTCGTTGTTCACGGTGAAGGCGGTGATCGCGGCATGGGCGCCCGGCCACTTGTCCTTCAGCCCGGCCCAGGCGACCTTCCAGATCGGCCCGCGCGGCTTGGCGCAGTCATAGGCCATGTCGGGGTTCGAGCCCCAGGACGGGTCGTTGTAGCACTCCGCCGTATAGGGCGGGAATTCGACCCATTCGCCCTCGAACTTGGCCGGCGCCCAGTGCGGCGCATAGACCCAGAGCAGAATCGGCGCCTCGCGCTGATAGGCGCTCTCGAGCTCGGCGAAGAGCGCCGCATCGGTGCCGGCATGGACCACCTCGAAGGGCAGGTCCAGCGCCTCGGCGCGCTCGTCGTCGAAGCCGCCCCAGGTCACCGGGCCGCCCAGATAACGCCCGTTCGGCGAGGTCTCGGCGGTGGCGAAGGCCTCGGCGCAGTCCTTCTCCAGCAGCGCCTTCCAGTCCGGCAGGCCGGGGCATTTCTCCTTCATGTAGAGCGGATACCACCACTCCTCGATGGCCTGCATGCCGGTCTCGCCGAGATTCTCGACCTTGCCGGTGGCGGTCGCCTCGTCCATCGCGTCGCGGCCGGTGGTCTCCCACATCTCCATGGCGACGTGCAGGTCGCCGGTCTTCAGCCCGGCGAACTGGGCGATGTAGTCGGCCTGCACATAGTCGATGTTGTAGCCCGCCTTCTTCAGCACCTCGCCCATGATCTGGGTGGTGATGAGCTGGCCGGTCCAGTCATGCAGCGTGAGCTTGATCGGGTCCCGCGACTCGACCTCTGCTGCCGCCGGCAGCGCGGCGATGCCGACGCCCAGCGCCAGCGCGGCGCCGATCAGCGCCCGTCCGGTTGGTGGGGTGATCTTGGTCATACCTGTCTCCCTGTGGTGCCCTGTCGGCAGCGCCGCTTGCTGCGGCTTGGTGATCGCCAAGTCTGCGGGCAGCGCCGCGGCGCTGTCAATCGCGTTTGTGGCGATCTTGCCGGAATCGCACAGAATGCTGTGGCATATCCTGAGAAATCCGCCTAATGTTTTGGCAGTTTTCCGCTAGACAACATGATACCCACATGAATGCCACAGATCGACAACGCGCGATCCGCGAAGCCGTCAACCGTCTGGGCTCGGCGCGGATCAGCGCGCTGGCAACGGATCTCGGCGTCTCGCTCGAGACCATCCGGCGCGACATCCGCCCGCTTGTCGAGCATGGCGACCTGACCAAGACGCATGGCGCGGTGTTCGCCGCGCAGCACGCCCGCGAGGCGCCCTTCGAGCGGCGGATGCGCGAGAACGCCGGCGCCAAGCGGGCGATCGCCCGGCACATGGCGGCGAGCATCGCCGACGGCGACAGCGTGATGATGGACACCGGCACCACCACCAGCGTGCTCGCGCGCGAGCTGCTCGGCAAGCGCGGGCTGATCATCGTCACCAACTCCTCCGACGTGGCGCGCACGCTGGCGACGGTGAACGGCAACAAGGTGTTCATGGCGGGGGGCGAGCTGCACGGCGACGACGGCGCGGCCTTCGGGCGCTCCACCATCGACTTCGTGGAGAATTTCAAGACCCGCCACGCGATCATCTCGATCGGCGCGATGGATGCCGAGACCGGGCCGATGGACTATCGCCTGGCGGAGGCCGAGTTCGCCCGCACCGTGCTGCGCTGCGGCGAGCGGCGCGCCATCATCACCGACCACACCAAGTTTGCCCGCAAGGCGCTGGTCAGGGTCTGCGGCTTCGGCGATTTCGACCTGCTGGTCTGCGACCGGGCGCCGCCGGAGGATCTCGCCGAGCGGCTGCGCGCGGCCGGCACCGCGGTCGCCATCGCCGGCTGAGGCCCGGTTCGGGGCGTCTCGTTCCGGTATGGCTTCGGTGTGGGATCGGTGTGGGATCGGCATGGCATCGGCGCCGGGCGGCCCGCCTTCGGCGGCAGCACCGTCCGCCCGGAACCGCCGCGGAGTGCAGGGCCGCCCCGAACCGTCGGGAGGCGCAGGGCCGCCCCGAACCGCCGCCGAGAACCCGCCGCCCGAACTCTCGCACATCCGGCAGGACCGTCCGCACGGAACCTCCGTTCCGAACCCGCTGGCGGAACTTTCGTACATCCGGCAAGACCGTCCGCATGCAACCTCCGGCCCGAACGTTCGCTGCGAACCTCCGGTCCGAACCCGCCGCCCGAACATTCGTACATCCGGCAAGAACGTCCGCACGGAACCTCCGTTCCGAACCCGCCGCCCGAACATTCGTACTTCCGGCAAGTCCGTCCGCACGGAACCTCCGGTCCGAACCTGCCGACGGAACTTTCGTGCATCCGGCAGGACCGTCCGCGCGGAACTTCCGGCCGAAGGTTCGTTGCGAAGATCCCGCCAGAAGGTCCGCGGAGGACTGTCCTTCCGGCCATCCGGGCCGGCCGTCCCGCCGGGGCCTTCGCCGCGCCCCCCGGCCGGACCCTCCGGGCCGGGCCGGGCCGGTGCTCCGGATCTCGGGGCGGGCCTTCGGCGGGGCGGGGCGCTTCGCGCTGCGGCCCGGAACGCAAGAGGGCGCCGCCGGCGGCAACCGGCGGCGCCCCGCGTGTCATGCCTCCGGGCTCAGTCGGCGAGTTCGAGCGACACCTGGTCGAGCACCGCGGTGCAGCCGGCCGAGATCGCCGCGCCCTGGTCCTTCAGGCAGGCAAAGATCCGCCCCTCGCCGACCGCGACGCCGGCGCAATGGGTGCGGATGTCCTCGCCGCATTCCTGCGTCACGTGCCGGACCCGCTCGAAGAACAGGTCGAGCAGGTCGGCCATCTCGGCGACGGTGGCGTCGCATTCGTCGGAGAGCTGGTCCTCATGGGCATAGAGGCAGGCCACCAGCCGGCCGTCGCCGGGCTCGACATCCATGCAGTGGTTCTCGATGTCGCCGGAGCAGGCGCCGATCACGTCGGCCGCCAGCGCCTCTGGGCCAGCCAGCGAGAGGCCGAGCCCGAGGGCCGCGGCGGTGAGGGCGGAAATGCGTGCCATGGGTGCTGTCTCCTCTCGGCTCACGGGGTCACGACGACGTAGACGGTGGCGCCGTTCTGCACCACCGGGCGGTAATAGACCCCGCCGCAGTAGTGGTAGCCGCCGCGCAGCACGCAGCCGCCCGGGAGCGAGTGGATGTAGGCCTGGCGCCGCGAGGTGCGCCGCGAGGTGCGCCGGGCGGTGCGGCGCGAGACCGCCCGCACGGTCTGCGCCGCGGCGGGGGCGGCGCCGAAGCCGATCAGGGCCGGGGCGCCGTGGCCGGCGGAGCCGCTGGTCCCGACCATCGGGGTGAGGCCGAGGCCGAGGGCCAGGGCGAACCCGGCGCCGGCCAGCCGGGCAATGGTTGCAAGTCGCATGATGTCCTCCTCTGTCGCTGCTGCCCGGCCCCTGCCGGGCCGGGGTCCTGTGGCCCCCCGGCGGGAGCCGGAGCCGGGATCACTCCGCGATCGGCGAGATCTTGCTGCCCTCGATGCTGGCGCCGGCGAACAGCCCCTTCTGATCGACGAAGAAGACATAGATGCCCTCCTTCACCGAGCTGCTCGAGAGCCGGTCGGCAAAGCCCTTGTCGGCCACGGTGACGTCCGGACCGACGCCGACCTCCCAGCCATCGGTCTTGCGCACGAAGTCGAGCGCCTTGTCGTCCATCAGGAACATCACGTAGCCATAGGCCGAGATCCCGGCCTGCAGGCCGATCGAGGCGGCGGCGCTCTGGTAGTAGCCGAGCGTCTTGCCCCTGGCGCGCAGCACGCCCTCGCCGCCCGAGGCGCCGATGATGAAGCCGCCCTTGACGATGCTCGGGAAGATCAGCACGCCGGCCGCATCGTCGATCATCTTCTGGGTGACCGGGGCGGAGGCCTTCAGCGTCTCGAGCGTGGCATCGGCCTTGCGCTCGAGCTCCTCGGCGCTGGCGGCGCGCGCATCTCCGCCGGCGGCAGCGAGGCCAAGGACGCCAAGGGCGCAGATGGCAGAGAGAATCAGGCGTCTGGAAAGCATGTGGGTCTCCTCGCGGTTGATGCGCGGACCGCCCGGCGGACAGGCCGGGGCGGGCCGGCTGCGGGGCGACTATCACCGTTTCCGGTCGCTACCGCAACACCGGAGGTTGTCGAGCCCCGCGGCCGGTCCACCGCCGCCCGATCGCGGTGCGGAGCCCCAGATCCGGGCCCTCGGATCCGGGCCCTCAGATCCGGACGTTGCGCAGCCGCAGCGCGTTGCCGATCACCGAGACCGAGGAGAGGCTCATCGCGAGCGCCGCCAGCATCGGGCTCAGCAGCACCCCGAACACCGGGTAGAGCAGCCCCGCCGCCACCGGCACGCCGGCGATGTTGTAGGCGAAGGCGAAGGCGAGGTTCTGGCGGATGTTGCGCAGCGTCGCCGCGGCCAGGCGGCGCGCCCTGAGGATGCCGCGCAGATCCCCCGAGGCGAGCGTGACATGCGCGCTCTCCACCGCGACATCGGCGCCGCTGCCGAGCGCGATGCCGATATCCGCCGCCGCCAGCGCCGGGGCGTCGTTGACCCCGTCGCCGGCCATCGCCACCCGGTGGCCCTCGGCGCGGAACCGCGCGATCAGCGCCGCCTTGTCGGCGGGGCTCTGCCCGGCATGGACCTCCTCGATCCCGAGCCCGCGGGCGACCGCCGCCGCGGTGCGCGGGCTGTCGCCGGTGGCCATGACGATGCGCAGGCCGGCCGCGCGAAGCCCCGCCAGCGCCTCGGGGGTGGTCTCGCGCACCGGGTCGGAGACCGCGATCAGCCCGGCAAGCCGGCCATCGGCCGCGAGCAGCACCACCGTGCGCCCCTCGGCCTCGAGCGCCGCCTGGCGCTCCGCCGCCGCCTCGGTCGCGATGCCAAGCTCGGCGAGGAAGCCGGCGCTGCCGAGCGCGAGCCGGGCGCCCGCGACGGTGCCCTCGACACCCTTTCCGGTGACGGCGGCAAAGCCCTCGGCCTCCGGCACCGAAACGCCGTCCGCTTCCGCGGCGGCCATCACCGCCTCCGCCAGCGGGTGCTCGGAGCCGCGCTCCAGCGCCGCCGCGAGGCGCAGCACCGCCGCCCGGTCATGGCCGTCGAAGGCCGCGAGATCGGTCAGCCGCGGCCGGCCCTCGGTGAGCGTCCCGGTCTTGTCCAGCACCAGCAGATCCGCGCCGGCCAGCCGCTCCAGCGCCTCGGCATCGCGCACCAGCACGCCGGCCTGCGCGCCGCGGCCGGTGGCCACCATGATCGACATCGGCGTCGCGAGGCCGAGCGCGCAGGGGCAGGCGATGATCAGCACGCTGACCGCCGCGACCACCGCATGGCCGAGCGCCGGCGCCGGCCCGAACGTCATCCAGGCGGCGAAGGCGAGCACCGCCACCGCCACCACCGCCGGGACGAAGACGCCCGCCGCACGGTCGGCCAGCCGCTGGATCGGCGCGCGGCTGCGCTGCGCCGCGGCAACCATCGCGACGATGCGCGCGAGCACGGTGTCGGCGCCGACGGCGCGGGCCTCCATCACGAAGCCGCCGGTGCGGTTGAGGGTGCCGCCGGTCACCCGGTCGCCCGGCGCCTTCGGCACCGGCAGCGGCTCGCCGGTGAGCATGCTCTCGTCGACCGCGGAGCCGCCCTCGGCAACCACGCCGTCCACCGGCACCGCCTCGCCGGGGCGCACCCGCAGCCGGTCGCCGGCCCGGACCTCGGCCAGCGGCACGTCGGCCTCGCCGGCCGCGGTGATCCGCCGCGCCGTCTTCGGCGCGAGATCGAGCAGCGCGCGGATCGCATCGCCGGTGCGCTCGCGGGCGGCGAGCTCCATCACCTGGCCGACCAGCACCAGCACGAGGATCACCGCCGCCGCCTCGAAATAGACCGGCGGCCGCCCGCCCTCGCCGAGCGCGGCGGGGAACAGGCCGGGCGCCAGCAGGCTGGCCATGCTGAAGGCCCAGGCGGCGGCGGTGCCGAGCGTGATCAGCGTCCACATGTTGGGGCTGCGGTTCGCCACCGAGGCCCAGCCGCGGACGAAGACCGGCTTCGCGATCCAGAGCACCGGGGTGGCCAGCGCCGCCTGCAGCCAGACGAAGGCGTCGGGCCCCAGCCAGGCGGCGAAGGGCAGGCCGAGATGGTGCCCCATCTCGAGCAGGAACACCGCCCCGGCCAGCGGCGCGCCGAGCATCACCCGGCGGCGGAAGTCTAGAAGCTCGGGGTTCGGCCCGGCATCCGCCGTCGGCACCATGGGCTCGAGCGCCATGCCGCAGATCGGGCAGTCGCCCGGCGCGTCGCGGACGATCTCGGGGTCCATCGGGCAGGTGTACTGCGTGCCCGCGGGGGCCGGCTCGGGGGCCGGGGCGTCGCCGAGGAAGCGCTCCGGATCGGCCTCGAAGCGCTGCCTGCAGCCCTCGGAGCAGAAATAGACGCGCTCGGTGCCGTGGCGGCCGAGATGGCGCGCGGTGGCGCGGTCCACCGTCATGCCGCAGACCGGGTCGGTGGCCGAGACATGCGCCTCCGGCGCGGCGGCGAAGCGTTCGCGGCAACCCTCGCGGCAGAAGTGGAAGACGCGGCCGGCGTGCTCGTGGGTCGGCTTGCCAGCGGCGGGGTCGACGGTCATGCCGCAGACCGGGTCGCGGATCACCTGCGGCTCGGCCTCGGTATCGGTGGATGCATGCATGGCGGCTCTCCTCTCGGAGCGGGAGATAGAGCCTCCAGCCGCTGGAGGGTCAAGCCTCCAGGCGGTCCTCCGGGCGGTCCTCCGGCGGGGCGGCGATCAGCAGCGCGGCGGACATCAGCTTGCGCATCTCGTCGAACACCGGGGGCTTCTCGCCGCGCCAGCGGGTATAGAGCCGGGCAGGGGGCCGGCGGCTCTCGGCCAGCGCGGCGAGCGCGGCATCTGCATCGGCGACGAAACCGGCGAGGCGCTTGCGCTGGTTGGCGACATAGGTGTCCCAGTGCCGCGCCTCCATGCGCAGGTGGAAGAGCGAGCTGCGGGCGCGGCGCGCCGGCTCGACCGCGGCGACGCGGCCCGGCACCGCGGCCCAGCGCCGGCGCGCCGCGGCATAGAGGCGGCGGGCGCGGGCCTCGCGGCCGGCCAGGCGGGCGGCCATGGCGGCATTGGCGAGGCTGGTGGCGTGGCGCGGGTCGGATCGGGCGATCCGCCAGAAGGCGAGCCGGCGGGCCTTGCCGAAGGCGGCGATGGCGGCCGGCAGGTCGCCGCCATGCAGCGCCGCGCAGCCCGCCTCGGTCAGCCGCTCGAAGGCGAGGTCGGCGCCGCGCCAGCCGGCGGCGCGGGCCATCGCCTCCTCGCGCGCCAGCCGTTCGGCGCGGGCCTCCGGATCAGACCCCGAGATAGGCGGCGCGGACATGCTCGTTCCCATGCAGCTCGGGCGCCGGCCCCTCCAGCGAGACCCGCCCGGTTTCCAGGACATAGGCGTAGTCGGCCAGCTCGAGCGCCAGCTCGGCGTTCTGCTCGACCAGCACCACCGGCACCCCCTCGGCGCTGATCTCCTCGACGATGCGGCCGATCTCCTCGACGATCACCGGGGCGAGGCCCATCGAGGGCTCGTCCATCAGCAGCAGCCGGGGCTTGGCCATCAGCGCGCGGCCGATCGCCAGCATCTGCTGCTCGCCGCCGGACATGGTCTTGGCGAGCTGGTGGCGCCGCTCCAGCAGCCGCGGGAAGCGGGCATAGACCTTCTCGAGATCGGTGGCGACATCCGGCGCGCCCCGGCGCAGGAAGGCGCCGGTGTGGAGGTTCTCCTCGACCGTCATCTCCGGGAAGATCCGCCGCCCCTCGGGCACGTGCACCACCCCGCGGGCGACGATGCGGTCGGGCGGCAGCCGGTCGATGCGCTCGCCGTCGAAGCGGATCTCGCCGGTGCGCGCCCGCGCGAGGCCCGAGATCGCCCGCAGCGTGGTCGACTTGCCCGCGCCGTTGGCGCCGATGATCGTCACCACGCCCTTCTCGGGCACCTTGATCGAGACATCGGTGATCGCGCTCACCTTGCCGTAGCTGACGCTGACGCCCTGCATCTCAAGCAGCATGATGGGTGCCTCCGAGATAGGCCTCGATGACGTCCGGGTGCTCGCGGATCTCCCGCGGCGCGCCCTCGGCCAGCAGCTTGCCGAAGCTCATGCAGGTGATGCGCTCGCAGAGCCCCATGATGGCGTGCATGTCGTGCTCGACGATCAGGATGGTGACGCCGCTGTCGCGGAGCTTCTCCATCAGCACCATCATGGCGCGGGTCTCCTCCGGGTTCATGCCGGTGAAGGGCTCGTCGAGCAGCACGATCTGCGGCCCGGCGGCATAGGCCACCGCCATGCCGAGGGCGCGCTGGTGGCCATGCGCGAGATCGCCGGCGCGCTCGTTCTCCTGCCCGGCGAGGCCGAAGAAGTCGAGCGCCGCGCGCGCCCGCTCCCGCGCCTCGGCCCGCGCCGCCCGGTCGCTGCCGGTGACCGCGGCGAGCAGGTTGGGCCGGTGCACCATGTGGGTGCCGACGACGGCGTTCTCCAGCACCGTGAGCTCGGCGAAGAGGGTGGAATGCTGGAAGGTGCGCACCAGCCCGCGCCGTGCCACCTCGTGCATCGGCTGGCCCGAGATCACCTGGCCGCGCAGCCGGATCTCGCCGCCGCTCGGCCGGTAGAAGCCGGAGATTGCGTTGAAGGTGGTGGTCTTGCCGGCGCCGTTCGGGCCGATCAGCCCGTGGATCACGCCTTCGGCCACCGAGAAGCTCAGCCCGTCGACGGCGGTGAGCCCGCCGAAGCGCATGGTCAGGCCGTCGACCTCGAGGATGGGGCTCATGCGCGTGCCCTCCGCGGGCCGACCAGGCGCTCGACGACGCTTTCCAGCCCCTTCGGCAGGAACAGGATCGAGAGGATCATCACCGCTCCGTAGATCAGCGGGCGCATCTGCTCGAAGCCGAGCTCGCGCAGCACGATCTCGTTCAGCACCGTCAGCATCACGCAGCCGAGGATCGGCCCGTAGAAGGTGGCGGTGCCGCCGACGATCGCCCAGGTGAGCACGAAGACCATCACCTCGACATCGAAGCTGTTGGGGTTGATCGTGCCGATGTAATGCGCCAGCAGCGCCCCGGCGAGCCCGGCGAAGCCGCTGGCGATCACGAAGGCCCGCGTGCGGTAGGCGCGCACGTCGATCCCCGAGGCCTGGGCCAGCTTGTCCTGCCAGTGCACCGCGTGGAAGGTGAGGCCGACCGGGGAATGCTCGATCCGCCACATGATCCAGAGGCAGACCGCGACCACCGTGCCGGCGAAGTAGTAGTAGCTCACCGGCTCGAAGAAGTCGAAATCGTAGAAGCCGATCGAGAAGTCGGGCATCGGGTCGATCCCCTTCAGCCCCTTGGGCCCGCCGAAGGGATCGCGGAACCGCTTCCAGAGCAGCCGGATGATCTCGCCCGCGGCGAAGGAGCCGATCAGGAAGTAGAACCCCTTCATGCGGAACAGCGGGAAGCTCAGCGCCCAGGCCACCGCCGCCGCGGTGAGCGCGCCGAGCAGCATCGAGAGCGGCACGAACAGCCCGAGCTGCTTGGTGAACAGCGCCGAGGCATAGGCCCCGACCCCCATGATCACCACATGCCCGAGCGACCATTCGCCGGTGAGCGTGAGCAGCCGGTAGGAGGCCACCAGCAGCACGTTGATGGTGAGGAAGACGAGGATTTCCTGCTGCGAGAAGCTGAGCCCGTGGGGCAGGGCGACGAGCGCGGCGGCCAGCGCGATGCCGATCACTGCCCTAAGCACGGTCGGCCGTCCCGAAGAGGCCGGTCGGGCGCACGACGAGCACCCCGAGCAGCAGCGAGAGCCCCACGATATCCGCCACCACCCCGTCATAGAAGGTGGTCACGATGGTGTGGACGAAGGCGTAGAGCACGGAGGCGACCACCGCCCCCTCGAGCGAGCCGACCCCGCCCACGATGATGACGATGAAGGCCGTGACGATTACCGAATGCCCCATATGCGGATTGACCGAGACCAGCGGCGCGGTGAGCGCCCCCGCCACCCCGGCGAGCGCGGCGCCGATGAACATGGCGATGCGTGCCGTCTGGTTGATCGAGATGCCCTGCAGCGCCGCCGCCTCCGGGTCCTGCGCCGAGGCGCGCAGCGCCCAGCCGAAGCGGGTGCGCTTGAGGAAGTACCAGAGCGCCGAGAGCAGCAGCACCGCCGAGACGATCACCACCAGCCGCGAGACCGGCAGGCGGACCTTCTCGGAGAGCACGATCACGTCCTGCGTCGGCGGCGGGATATGCTCCATGCGCACGCCGAAGCCCATCACCGCCAGCGCCTGCAGGATCATCAGGAAGCCGATCGAGGCCACCAGCCCGCCCAGCGGGTTGTCCCGCAATGGCCGGAACAGCGCCCGTTCCATCAGCAGCCCGAGCCCGCCCACGAAGACCAGCCCGGCCGCCACAGCGGCAAGGAAGGGCACGCCGATATCGGCATAGAGCGCCACGATCGCATAGGCCCCGGCCATGAACAGCTCGCCATGGGCGAAGTTCACCACGCCCATCACGCCGAAGATCAGCACGAGGCCGACCGCGACCAGCGAGATGTAGCTCGCGGCGTACAGCGCATTCAGCCCGGTCTGCGCCAGGAGTTCCGTCATTCGTCAATCCTCAGGTCGGAAGCGCGGCGCCCGCAGGCGCCGCTCACGCCGCTCGGCTCAGCCGCGCTGGTCCCACATCTGGCCATAGGCGGCCATGTGCTTCTTCAGCAGCTCGCCATGCTTGGCGTACCATTCGGGGATGGATTTCATCGCCTTGATGCGGGCCTTGCCGTCCTCGATCACCACCACCGGCCAGTTGCCGACGAGGGCGTTGTCGATGCCGAAGAGATCCTTGCCCCACCACTCGGCATCGCCGAATGCGTGCTTGCCCTTGCCGCCCTCCTGCATGGCGGCGATCACCGCCTCCGGATCGGCGCTGCCGGCCTTCTCGGCGGCGGATTTCCAGAGATCCATGATCGAGGCGTATTCCCAGCTCACCGCGCCCCACTCGCCGGGATGGCGCTCGTTGTAGACCTCGAAGAACCGGTTCGGGTCCTTGAAGTTGATGCCCTCGCCGTTCAGCGCCGGGTCGTCGAAATCCGGGAACTGGAAGACGAAGCCCTCCATGAACTCCTTCGAGGTCTTCTCGATGATCTGGTCGTAGAAATCGGCGGTGCAGGAGATGATCTGGCCCTTGTAGCCCTGCTGGAAGAGCTGCTCGCAGATCGGGTGGACATAGTCGGAATAGCAGGTGTCGAGGCAGACGATGTCCGGGTTGTCGGCCAGCAGCTTGGTGACCACGGGCGCGAAATCGGTGGTCGCCGGGTCGAACAGCAGCGGCTCCGACTGCATCTCGATGCCCGCCGCCTCGAAGGCCGCGAGATAGGTGGCGACCGAGGGCAGGCCGAGCGCGTCGTCCTGCGCGCACATCACCGCGGTCTTGAGCTCGGGCCGGTTCTCCGCCAGCCATTCGACGCCGGTGACGTTGTAGATCGGGTGCACCTCGGCCGGCGCGATCAGCGTGGTGGTGTCGGGCGAGAGGTCCGAGGGCAGCAGGGTGGAGAACAGCATCCCGGTCTTGTCCGCCACCGGCTGCACGCCGGGCCAGGTGTCGCCGCCCAGCATCATGATGAAGCTGACGCCGTCCTCGCGGATCAGCTTGGTGCCGCCGGTGCGCGCCTTGGCCGGGTCGTACTCGTTGTCATAGCCGACGAACTCGACCGTGTAGTTGCCGTCGGCGAGCTTGATCCCGCCGGCTTCGTTGACCCATTCGGCCCAGATCCGGCAGCCGTCGAGCCCCGGCTTGCCCCAGGCCGCGACCGGCCCGGTCAGCGGCGCGAGAAAGCCGATCTTGATCACCTTTTCATCGGCATAGGCCCGGCCCGCTATCCCGCCAGCGGCGCTGACACCGATCAGGGCGGTGGTGCTGGCGATGAAGCGGCGGCGCGAGAGACCGTTGAGAAATCCGTTCAGCGACATTGTGGCTCCCTGTGATTCGTTTGTTTCTGGCGGTGATCGTAGCGAGCCCAAACCCGGTTTACGAGACGGTTTGGGGCCGGATTGCGCCCTGCGGGTGCATTTCTGGCTGTACCAGCCGAGGACCAATATCCGGATTCGCGCGATCCGGTATAGATCCGGTTCAGATCCAATAGGGGACCAATCGCCATCGCGGCCGGGTCGTTCCGCGCCGCGGGCCCGGCCGCCGCTGCCGCCGGGCGCGAAACGCTCCGCGAGCAAATCCGCCATTTGCTTGCTATGGTACACCAGACATCCGCGATCTGGGAGGCGCAGATGACGACCGACGCGACACAGCCGGCCGGGGCGGTCACCCTGCTGGTCGGCACCACCAAGGGCCTCTTCCTGCTCCGCAGCGACGGCGACCCGGAGCATTGGCGGACCAGCGGCCCGCTCTGCGGCGGCTGGCCGATCAACCACGCCATCGGCTGCCCGGAGACCGGCGCGCTCTGGGCCGCCGGGGGCGGGGACTTCCACGGTGCCGGCATCTGGCGCTCCGGCGATGGCGGCGAGACCTGGGAGCTCGCCAAGCTCGCCAATGGCGAGATGGACGCCTGGGTCGAGGCCAACCCGGAAGAGGCCGCGCAGTATGGCTTCGCACCGGTGCCGCCGGCGCCCTACACCGGCGATGTCAAGGCGATCTGGTCGCTCGGCCGCGGGCCTGCCGCGCACGGGTCGGCCGCGCACGGGTCGGCGCGGCTCTATGCCGGGGCCAAGCCGGCGACGCTGCTGGCCAGCGATGACGGCGGCGCGAGCTGGTCGCGGCTCGATGCGCTCACCAGCCATCCCTCCGCCGATGGCTGGCAGCCGGGGGCGGCGGGGCTGACGCTGCACAGCATCGTCACCCATCCCGAGGACGGGCAGAAGCTCTGGGTCGGCATCTCGGCCGCCGGCGTCTTCGCCTCGGAGGATGGCGGGCAGAGCTGGGAGCGGCGCAACCGGCGCTCCAACATCGGCGGCGACGGCGCCGGGAGCGGCGGCGAGACCGAGGTGTTCCTCTGCGTCCACAACCTCGTGCGCGCCGGGGCGGCGGCGGGCGACCTGCTCTACCAGCAGAACCACCAGGGGGTGTTCCGCAGCCATGACGGCGGGCGCAGCTGGGACGAGATCACCCCCGGCCTGCCCTCGAGTTTCGGCTTCCCGGTGGCGGTGCATCCGGAAGACCCGCAGCGGATCTTCGTGATCCCGCTCAACGGCGACACCCAGGGGCGCTATCCGCCGGAGGCCGCGGCCGCGGTCTGGACCTCCGGCGACGGCGGCGCGAGCTGGGAGGCGCTGCGCGAGGGGCTGCCGCAGGAGAACTGCTATTTCACCGTGCTGCGCCAGGCCATGGCGACCGACGGGGGCGATCCGGCCGGGCTCTATTTCGGCACCAATACCGGCTCGGTCTTCGCCCGGCGCGGCGCGGATGCGCCCTGGCGGGAGATCGCCCGCCACCTGCCCACCGTGCTCTCGGTGGAGACGCTGGCGCGGGCCTGAGCCGGCCCGGCGTTTCGCCGCTTGGAATGCGCCGGCATTTCCCCTTAGGCTCGCGGCGGACCGGCGGCGGCGGGCCGCCCTGTGGACAGGCGAGGGGACATGGACGAGGTCAGGACCGAGACCCGCGGCCGGGTGCTGGAGATCATGCTCGACCGGCCGAAGGCCAACGCGATCAACGCGGCGACCAGCCAGGCGCTGGGCGCCGCGTTCCGGCGGCTGGCGGAGGACGACGCGCTCTCGGTCGGCATCGTCACCGGCGGCGGGGCGCGCTTCTTCTCGGCCGGCTGGGATCTCAAGGCCGCGGCCGAGGGCGAGGCGCCGGATGCCGACCAGGGCATCGGCGGCTTTGCCGGGCTCACCGAGTACTGGGACCTGAAGAAGCCGGTGATCGCGGCGGTCAACGGCATGGCGCTCGGCGGCGGCTTCGAGCTGGCGCTGGCGGCGGACATGATCGTCGCGGCCGAGCATGCCGAGTTCGCGCTGCCCGAGGCGACCATCGGCATCATCGCCGATGCCGGCGGGGTGATCCGGCTGCCGCGCCGCCTGCCGCGGGCCATCGCCATGGAGATGATCATGACCGGGCGTCGCGCTTCGGCGGCCGAGCTGGCGCGCTGGGGGCTGGTCAACGAGGTGGTCCCCGCCGACCGGCTGATGGCGGCGGCGCGGGCGCTGGCCGAACGGGTCGCCGCCGCGGCGCCGCTCTCGCTGCAGGCGGTGAAGGAGGTCGACCGCGCCAGCGAGGGCCTCTCCGAGCGCGCCGCCTACGAGATCACCCGCGCCGGCGGGCTGGAGATCTATGGCCGGATCTATGACAGCGAGGACGCGCGCGAGGGCATCGCCTCGGTCACCGAGAAGCGCGCGCCGGTCTGGAAGGGGCGCTGAGCATGGCCGAGCGCTTCGACGACCCGCTGCCCTGGACCGGCGAGATCGCCGCGCCGCTCCGGCTCTTCGAGACCGCGGTGCGCGCGGAATGGATCGACGACTACCAGCATGTGAACATCGCGCATTACCTGACGATCTGCGACCATGCCAACTGGGCCTTCTGGAACTGGATCAACGCGCCCGAGGGCACCATCGGCGCGCGCGGCGGGCACGAATACATCATCGTCGAGAACCATGTGCACTATCTCGACGAGCTGGCGCTGGGCACGCCGATCCATGTCACCACGCAGCTGCTGGCGCATGATGCCAAGCGCTACATCCTGTTCCACCGGGTGCACCGGGCGGACGGCACGCTGGCCGCGACCAACGAGGTGAAGTGCCTCGCCTTCGATCTCGAGGCGCGGCGGCCGGAGGCCTGGCGCGCGCCGGTGGCCGGGCGGTTGGCGGCGATCGCCGCGGCGCATGGCGGGCTGGAGACGCCGCCGCAGGCCGGCGCCGGCATCGCGCTGAAGCGGCGCTGAGGGGGCGGGCGGTGCAGGCGGCGCTCACCGGCATCCGGGTGCTCGATCTCTCGGTCAACGCGCCCGGGCCCTTCGCCACCAAGATGATGGCCGATCTCGGCGCCGCGGTGACGCGGATCGTCAATCCCGGGCAGGCCGCGCCGGCCTATGCCGGAGCCGAGGGGGACGCGGTGCTCTCGGGCCGCGGCGGGCCGACCGATGCGCTCGCCGCCGGCAAGGCCGCGGTGCCGCTCGACCTCAAGTCGGCGGCGGGCCGCGATGGCTTCCTGGCGATGGCGGCGGAGGCGGATGTGGTGGTCAGCGAGATGCGCCCCGGCAAGCTCGAGGCGCTCGGCCTCGGCTGGGAGGCGCTGCACGCGGCGAACCCGCGGCTGATCCTCTGCGAGATCTCGGGCTATGGCCGGCACGGGCCGCTGGCCGGGGCGGCGGGGCACGACATCGACTACATCGCGCGCGCCGGGGCGCTCTCGCTGATCCGCGACGCGGCGGGCAAGCCGGTGGCGCCGATGAACTTCCTCGCCGATTACGGGGCCGGCGGCAGCATGGCGGTGACCGCGGTGCTCGCGGCGCTGATCGAGCGCGGGCGGACCGGGCAGGGCTGCGCGCTCGCGGTCTCGATGACCGGGGGCGTGCGCTATCTGATCGCCGACATGGCCGCGGCGACGCTGCTCGCCGGCCAGCCGAGCGCGGCCTGGCGCGGCACGCTCTCGGGCGCCATGCCGACCTATGACACCTATGCCACGGCGGACGGGGAGTGGATCGCGGTCGGCGCGCTCGAGCCGAAATTCATCGCGGCGCTGGCCGACGGGCTCGGCTGGCCCGAGCTGCCCGCGCTGATGGCCCGCCGCGAGACCTGGGAGGCGGCCCGTACCGGCCTCGCCGCGCGGTTCGCCGCGCGCGGCCGCGACGACTGGGCCGCGCATTTCGCCGGAACCGATGCCTGCGTCGCCCCGGTGCTCGCGCCCGAGGACCTTGCCGCCGACGGTCTGCCGCGGCTTGGCGATGCGGTCGAGATCCGCCGCCCCGGCGGCTGAGCATGCGCGCTTGCCGCACCTGCCGCCGGGGCGCGCAAAACCCTTGGACCGCCCCCGCCCTCATGGTCTATTCCGGTGCAGGTTGATACCGGAAGATTTCAATCGTTTCTGCGTTCCGCCCCATCGACGGGAAAGGGAGACACCGATGACCTTCGACAGATCTTGCCGACCGGCCGGCCTCGCCGCGGCTGCCGTGCTCGCCTTCGCCGCCAGCACCGCCTCGGCAGAGGAGGATGTGCGGTTCATGATTACCACCACCAGCGACCTGGCCGGCCTTTGCGCCGAGACGCCGGAGAGCCTGAACTACGCCGCCGCCATCCACATGTGCCACGGCTACATCGTGGGGGTGCACCAGCTCCACACCGCGGCGATCGCGGCCTCCGAGACCGGCGGGATCTATTGCGTGCCCGACCCGGCGCCGAGCCGCAACCAGGTGGTGTCGGACTTCGTCGGCTGGGTCGCGGCCAACGAGGACGCCGCCGCGGTGCCGGCCGTCGAGGGGCTGATGCGCTTCGCGGCGCAGGCCTATCCGTGCAACTGATCGCCGCGAAGGGAACAGAGCAATGAAACACGCCGCAATCCTCAGCATCGCCCTTCTCGCGGCCGGCTGCGCCGGCCTCGACGACCGCCAGCAGCGCGCGCTCACCGGCAGTGCCGCCGGCGCCGCCGGCGGGGCGCTCATCGGCGCGATCGCCGGCAATGCCGGGCTCGGCGCCGCGATCGGCGCGGGCGCCGGCCTCGCCGGCGGCCTGATCGTCGACAAGGTCGAGCGCGACAAGCAGGCCGCCTATCGTCGCGGCTATCACGACGGCAGCGTCAACTGATCGCGGGTGCCGGCGCCGGGGCCGATCCGCCCCGGTGCCGGCACCTTCCGGTGCTGCCCGCGGCTGGCGCCAGACATTCCCCTGCACGGAGGCTCTCGCCATGACCCCGACCGCGACCCGTTCCGCCCCGGGCGCCCGCGTCACCCTTGCGGGCCTGCGCCGGCTGCTCGCGCGGATCCTCGGCATCGGCCTTCTGCTCGCCGCCGCCGGCTGCACCACGGTGCTGGTGCGCAATGCGGTGCCCGAGGACAAGCTCGAGCAGGCCCATCCCTATGGCATCGACGCGCCGCTGATGCGGATCTGGGGCGACAGCCTGCGCCAGGAGGATGTCGACCGGGTGCTGAAGATCCGCGCCGACAGCGTGCGCCAGCGGTTCCGCGAGGAGAGCGCCGGGGGCCGGACGATCCACCATGTCAGCCTCGCGCTCTCGGGCGGCGGGCCGGACGGCGCCTTCGGAGCGGGCCTGCTCGCCGGCTGGACGGCGCGCGGCGACCGGCCGGAATTCCAGGTGGTGACCGGGGTCTCGACCGGCGCGATCATCGCGCTCTTCGCCTTCCTCGGGCCCGACCACGACGACACCCTGCGCGAGATCTACACGACCTATTCCAGCAAGGATCTCTTCATCCGCACCTTCTTCACCGGGTTGACCGGCGGCACCGCGCTGCTCGACACCCGCGGCTATCGCAAGCTGATCGACCGCTACATCACCGACGAGATCGTCGCCGACATCGCCGAGGCCTATGCCGAGGGGCGGCTGCTGATGATCGGCACGACCAACATCGACGCCTCGCGCCCGGTGATCTGGAACATCGGCGCCATCGCCGCCAGCGGCCATGCCGATGCCAAGCGCCTGATCCAGGACGTGGTGCAGGCCTCCTCGGCGATCCCGGCGGTGTTCCCGCCCGGCATCATCCCGGTCGAGGTCGACGGCAAGCGCTATGACGAGATGCATGTCGATGGCGGCGCGACGCAGCAGGTGATGCTCTACAGCCCGGCGATCCGGCTCGGCGATTTCGATCACGATCTCGGCGTGAAGATCGACCGCACGGTCTATGTCGTGATCAACAACAAGCTGGAGAAACCCTATGCGCCGGTGCGCCCGCGGCTGCTCTCGATCGCCGGCACCGCGGCATCGAGCCTGATCGGCGGCTCGGGCTCGGGCGATGTCTACCGCATCTTCGCGGTCGCCGAGCGCGACGGGCTCGACCTCAACATCACCGCGATCCCGACGGATTTCGACGCCGAGCCGAACGAGATGTTCGACCCGGTCTACATGACGAGCCTCTACCAGCTGGGCCGCCAGGTCGGCCTCGACGGAAACAGGTGGAGCCCGTATCCGCTCGACTTTGTACCGGCCGAATAGGTGGCGCGGCGCGTGAGGGGAATGACAGGATGAGCGTTTCGGTTCTGGTGCTTGCGGCGGCAAGTTCGGCTGCGGGCCCGGCGGCGGCGGGCCCGGCTGCAGGTTCGGCGGCCCCGGCCGGCGGCGCCGCCCCGGTGCCGGCCGCGGCGCAGGGGCTCTCCGCCGTCGCGGAGCTCGAGAACGCGCTGGCCGGGGCGTTCGCCGCGGCGGGCGATCTGCCGGCGAGCCTCGCGGAGGCATTCGGCGCGCTGCCGGAGAACGCGCTCGTGCTCATCCTCTTCGCGCTGGCCGCCGCCTACGGGGTGGAGCGGCTGGTGCGGCTGCTGCTGGCGCGCGCCGAGATCATGACCCCGCCGGCCAGTTTCGCCGAGCGGCTGTCGCGCGGCGGGCGCTGGTTTGCCGGCCGGCTGCTGTCGCTCGCGGTGTTCGCGCTGGCGGCACGGCTGATCGGGCGCAGCATCCTGATGCCGGACCCGCATGTCGCGGCGCTCGGCTTCGGGCTGCTCCATGCGCTGATCTTCGCGCGCTTCATCTGGGCGGTAATCGAGGCGCTGGCCGGGCCCGGGGCGCCGGGGCGCCGGCTGATGGGCTTCACCGATGCCGAGGCGCAGCATATCGGCCGCGATGCCCGCGTGCTCGTCGGCCTTGTCGGGGCCGCCGTGGTGCTGCGCGCGGTGCTGGTCGCCATGGTGGGGCCGGTGTCGGAGGCGGTGCTGGGGCTGCTCGCGGTGGTGCTGCTGAACGCCGCCGCGGGGATCTGGTTCTTCCTGCGGCTGCGCGCGCCGATCTCGGCGCTGATCGACCGGCAGGCGGGCGACGAGCCGCATGCCGGCTGGCGGGCGCTCCTGGCACGCAACTGGGTCTGGCTCTTCGTCGCGGCCTATGCGCTGGATGCCGAGATGAAGGCGGCCGGCGTGCTCGGCCTTCTGGGCGAGGCGGCGCGCGAGAGCAACGGCGCCGGCCCGGTCATCCTGCTGCTGGCGCTGGCCACGCTGGCGGTGGCCGGCCTCCGGGTTTGGCGCAGCGAGATCGAGGCGACGCGGCCGAGCGGCTGGACCGTCGGCGCGGCGGTGCTGGCCGAGGGGCTGATCGTGATCCTCGCCGCGGTGCTGCTGCTGCGCTTCTGGGGGCTCGACCCGCTGGCGCCGGAGGAGGGCGACGGCATCGGCCGCATCGTCTCGGGGGTGGTGGAGGCAGGCGTCGTGCTGGCCGCCGGCATCGCCGCCTGGCAGGTGCTCACGGTGCTGCTGCGCAGCTCCGGCGAGACCCCCGACGAGGACGATGCCGGCGGCGACGGCATGGGGGCCGAGGGCTCGCGCATCGAGACGGTGCTGCCGATCCTGCGCCGATTCGGCCTCACGGTCGTCGCGATCGTCACCGGGATGACCGCGCTGGCGGCGCTCGGGGTGAATATCGGCCCGCTGATCGCCAGCGCCGGCGTGGTCGGCCTCGCGGTCGGCTTCGGCGCGCAGAAGCTGGTGTCCGACGTGATCAGCGGCGCCTTCTATCTCTACGAGGATGCCTTCCGCATCGGCGAATACATCGTCACCGAAAGCGGCAAGGGCATGGTCGAGCGGATCTCCATGCGCTCGGCCACGCTGCGCCACCACAACGGGCCGATCTACACCATCCCGTTCTCCTCGATGGGCACGATCCAGAACCACAGCCGCGACTATGTGGTGATGAAGTTCAGCTTCCTGGTGCCGGACGACACCGATGTCGAGATGGTCCGCAAGCTGGTCAAGAAGGCCGGCGCCGAGCTGGCGGAGGACCCCGAGCTCGAGGGCAAGCTGATCTCGCCGCTGAAATCGCAGGGGGCGATCTCGATCCAGGGCCGCAGCTTCGAGATCGGCTGCAAGTTCACCGCGCGCCCGGGGCAGCAGTTCGTGATCCGGCGCAAGGCCTATGCGGTGCTGCAGAAGGCGCTGCGCGAGAAGGGGGTGGAGCTCTTCGCGCCGCAGCTCCTGCTCAACACCGAGGGGCTGACCGGGCAAGGCGGGCTGCCGTCCGGCGGCGCCCCCGGCGCTCAGAGCAGCCCGTAGCCCAGCACCCAGAGCGAGAGCGCGAACCCGGTCAGCAGCGTGAACAGCCCGTTCCAGACCAGCCCGACATGGCGCGCGCTGACCCCGCCCATGGCGCCGATCAGCAGCGTCGTGGCGGTGAAGGGCGAGCTCGCGCCCGAGAGCGCCCAGCCCCCGGTGATCGCCAGCACCATCGCCACCGGCGACACGCCGAGCGCCTCGGGGCTCGGCAGCAGCGGCCCGAGCAGCGTGACCGCGAGGATCGGGTTCATGCCGATCTGCCCGGTCAGCGGCACCAGCCACACCAGCGCCGGCAGCAGCACCCAGGCCGGCAGCACGGTGAGATCCAGCCCGCCGGCCGCCAGCATCGGCCCGAGCAGCGGCGCCCCCATCGTGCCGATGAAGCCCGCCATCATCAGCAGCACCAGCTCGTCGCGATAGGCCGGCAGCCCGGTCGCGGCGAAGCCGCCGGCCACCGCGCACACCGCCGCGCGCGGCGCCTCCGGCCGCTGGATCGCGATCCAGATCAGCGCCACCGTCGGCACCACCGCCATCGCGACCCCGACGGCGCGCACCCCGGTGCCGAGATGCAGCCCGCCGACCAACACCATCATCACCGCGAGCAGCACCAGCAGCGGCGCCAGCCGGCCGATGCCGCCCTCGATCACCTGGCGCGGCGGACGCGGGCCGCTGAGGCGCGGCTTGAAGATCGTGTCGAGCGCCCAGCCGATCCCGGCGATCAGCGCCGAGCTCACCAGCGCCGGCAGCACGATGTCGAGCCAGCGCAGCCCCGGCACCACCGTCAGCGTCACCGCGATGGCGAAGGAGAAGGGCGACCAGGGCAGCGTCGAGCAGAAGCCGCGCTGCACCGCCAGCAGCATCCGCCGCAGCCGGTGGGCGCGCACCTCCGGGTTCTTCTCGGAGCGGGCATTGGCCTCGGCGAGCCCGCCGAGCAGCGCCAGCGCGCCGTAGTTGAGCAGGAGCGCGAAGAGATGGCCGCCGACGGTCAGCGCGAGATAGCGCCGCCCGGGCGGCTGCTGTGCCAGGTAGCGCCCGCAGCGCTCGATCGCCGGGGAGCTCGAGGACGCGACGCGCAGCGTGGTGAGCGCGGTGAAGAAGGCGGCGATGAAGGCCGCGGTGCCGAAGGCCCGGCTGGCGAGCTCCGGCCAGTCGGCCCGCGTGGCGGCGGCCCAGACGAGCAGCGCGATGCCGATGCCGAGGAAGATCGCGCCGGTGCGCTTCACCCGGCGCGCCAGCAGCACCAGCGCCGCCAGCGCCAGCGCCGCGGGCAGCGCCGCGAGCCCGCCCAGCAGGCCCCATTCCCCGAGCGTGACCGCGGCCGTGGTCAGCAGCACGAGCACGCCGAGCGGCGTGTCCTGTTTCGATGTCGTGGCTGTGGAACTGGATGTTGTCATGGCGGGCTGTCCATCAGAGCCCCTCGGCGCCGGGGCCGCAAGCCCGGCGCCCGCAAAGCTGCTATGCAGCGCTCAGCGGCGGGACTGCGCCTCCCGCAGCAGCGCCGCCAGCCGGTAGAAGCCGTGGGCCATCTTGGTGAAGGGCGTCAGCAGGAAGAAGGCCAGCACCGCGCCGAGATGCAGCGCCAGCAGCCCCGGCATCGCCGCCGTCTGCCCCAGCGCATAGAGCGCGAGGCCGGAGACCGCGACCAGCCCGAGCAGCAGCACGAAGCCGATCTCGCCGCCCCAGGCCGAGGCATCGCCGAGCGCCCGGTCGGCCCGGAGCTTGAGCGCCACCATCCAGCCCGTGCCGGCGGCCAGCATCACGCCGCCGGTGATGCCGAACAGCTTGGGCAGCGACAGCAGCGGGTAGGGCGCCGGCATCGCGAAGGCATAGTGCATCACGGTGGCCACCGAGGTGGCGGCGAAGCAGAGCAGGAAGCCGTACATCACCAGCTGGTGCGCGATCCGGCGGGCCTGCGAGAACCGGTCCTCGTCCTCGAAGTTGCAGCCGTCGCCATGGCCGCCGGCGAGGTTGCGCATCCGCGCCGCCGAGCCGAAGGCGGCCAGGATGTCGGCCCGGGTCAGCGGCCGCCCGCCGACATGGCGCCAGTAGCGCCGGAGGCTGACCCCGAGGCTCGCCAGCGGCAGCAGGAAGGCGGGGGCGAAGATCGCCACCATGGCGTTGTGCGAGAGCACGGCATAGAAGCCCTCGCCGCCGGCCGGGCCGATCGCCCGCGCCGCCCAGATCATCAGCGCGAGGCCGACCACCGCCGCCAGCGCGATCGCCGTGCCGGAGCGCTGGAACAGCCGCGCGAAGCCCCGCGGCCAGGCGAAGTCGTCCCAGCTTTCCTGCCGCAGCTCGGCGAGGATCTTCGGCAGGTTCAGCGCGAACTCGTGCGGCGCGGTGTACTGGCAGGCATAGTAGCAGTTGCGGCAGTTGTGGCAGAGATTGGCAAGCTGCGTGAGGTCGGCATCGGCAAAGGCGCGCTCGCGGTGGATCGCCGGGAACACCGCGCAATAGCTCTCGCAATAGCGGCAGGCGTTGCAGATCTCCGACTGGCGGCGGGCTTCCTGGAGCAGATCAGCGTGCATGGGCGGCGGCCTCCTGGCCCGCGATACGGCCGAAGACGGTGCCGATGGTCATGCCGAAACCGGCGAGATAGCCCTGTCCGAGGATCGAGCCGGCCATGGTCTCGCCCGCGGCCCAGAGGTTCTCGATCGGGCCGGAGGCGGTGCAGCACTGCGCCCGCGCATCGACCTTGAGCCCGAGATAGGTGAAGGTGACGCCGGTGCGCAGGGCATAGCCGTAGAAGGGCGGGGTGTCGATCGGGCGCGCCCAGTTGGTCTTGGGCGGCTCGATCCCGGTGGTGGCGACGCCGTCGAGCTCGGTCGGGTGGAAGGCCGAGGTGTCGCCGCAGGCGGCGTTGAACGCCGCCACCGTGGCGCGCAGGCGATCCGCCGGCAGGCCCATCTTGCCGGCGAGCTCGTCCAGCGTCTCGCCGCGGATCGGCGGAAACACCGAGGGCATGAAGAGCTCGAGCGACTTCGCGTCGATGATCACATGGCCGACCTGGTCAGGCTGTGCCGCGACCAGCCGGCCCCAGATCGCATAGCGCTTGGGCCAGACATCCTCGCCCTCGTCGTAGAAGCGCTCGGCATCCCTGTTGACCACGATGGAGAAGGGCACGCAGTCGAGCCGGGTCACGATGCCGCCGTCGAATTTCGGCGCGCGGCCGTCGATCGCCACCGCGTGGCACTGGGTCGGGTCGCCGACGCTCTCGACGCCCTGCGCCAGCAGGTCCGCCAGCACCACGCCGCGGTTGTAGGGGGTGCCGCGGATCAGGAAGTTCTTCGCCGCCGGCCCCCAGGCGCGGGTCAGCCAGTCGAGATCCGCCTGGAAGCCGCCGGAGGCCACCACCACCGCGCGCGGCGTCAGCGAGAAGCTCTGCCCGCCCTGCGTGACGTCGACCCGCGTGATGCGGCCGCCCTCGAGCTCGAGATGGGTGACGCCCGCCTCGTAGCAGACTTCCACCCCGAGCCCCTCGGCGGTGCGGTAATAGGCGTTCACCAGGCTCTTGCCGCCGCCCATGAAGAAGGCGTTGGTCCGGGCCAGCGACAGCGTGCCCGAGAGCGAGGGCTGGAAGCGCACGCCATGCGCCTCCATCCAGGGCAGGCACGCCTGCGAGCTGCGGATCGCGAGGCGGGCCAGCCCCTCGTCGGTCCGGCCGCCGGTGACCTTGAGGAGATCCTCGAGATACTCCTCCTCGTCATAGCGCTCGACCAGCACCGAGAGCGGGCCCTCGTGCATGCAGCGGAAATTGCGGGTGTGCCGGGAGTTGCCGCCGCGATAGGGCTTCGGCGCGGTCTCGAGCACGATGACGCGGGCACCGGCCTCGGCCGCGGTGATCGCCGCGCAGAGCCCCGCATTGCCGCCGCCGATGATGGCGACGTCCCAGTGGTCGGCTGGGTGCCGGTCGAGTGGAGACATCGGGATTGGCTTCCTCCGGTCGGGCTGGTCAGATGTCGTCGCTGGGCCGGTCGCGGTCGCGCAGGGCGCGCACGCGCAGCCGCTGCGAGGCCTCGATATGGGCGCGCATGGCGGCTTCGGCGGCGGCGCCGTCGCGGGCCTTGAGCGCTGTCAGCAGGACGCGGTGCTCGGCCAGCGCCGCCTCGGCGCGGGTCTCGTCCGAGAGCATCGAGGGGCCGAGGATCATCAGCGATTTCTGCAGGGTCTGCATCGAGCGGCTGAGGAACCGGTTCTTCGCGGCGTCGAACAGCGTGCCGTGAAAGAGCCGGTTGAGCCGCGCCGCGTCGGGGCCGGTGCCGGCCGCGGCGAGCTCGGCATTGATCGCCTCCAGCTCGTCGATCTCCACATCCGAGGCGGCTCGCGCCGCCAGCCGCGCCGCGGTGCCCTCGAGCACCACGCGCATGTCGTAGAGCTCCATGATCTCGGCATAGTCGAGCACCCGCACGGTGGCGCCGTGGCGCGGCACGTGCTGCACCAGCCCGTCGGCCTCGAGCTGGCGGATCGCCTCGCGCACCGGGGTGCGGCTCACGCCGAGGCGCTCGGCCAGCTCGGTCTCGCGCAGCCGGTCGCCCGGCAGCAGCGCGCCCTGGCGGATCTGCTCGAGGATCTGGCGATAGGCCGCGTTCCCCTGCGGCTGCGCCGGCGCCGGCTGGTTGTCCTCGGTGTCGGTCATTGCACGACTCGCTTGTTTTGTGTATCCAATCGTATACACATGGATGCACATTACGTCAACCGCGAGGGAATTCCCGCCGATGCCGAACACCGCAGGCTTCCTGTCCCGCCACAGATGGCGGGCCTTCACCTTTGCAGCGGCCGGGCTGGGCACGTATCTCTTCTCGGCGCTCGGCCTGCCGCTGCCCTTCCTGTTCGGGCCGATGGCGGCGTGCCTCTTGTCTGCCCTGCTCGGCGCGCCGCTGGCCGAGTTCGGCCAGGTCTCGGTGGGCGCTCGGACGGTGCTCGGCGTCGCGGTCGGCGCCTCGATCACCCCGGCGCTCTTCGCCCAGCTGCCGACCATGGCGGGCTCGATCGCGCTGGTGCCGCTATTCATCGTGCTGATCGCGCTGATCGGCGTGCCGTTCTTCCGCCATGTCTGGAAGTTCGACCCGGCCACCGCCTATTACGCCGCGATGCCCGGCGGGCTCCAGGACATGGTGATCTTCGGCACCGAGGCGGGCGGCAACCCGCGCGCGCTGTCGCTGATCCATGCGACCCGGGTGCTGATCATCGTGACCGTGGCGCCGGTGCTGCTGACGCAGTTCTACGGGGTCAGCCTCGCCAATCCGATCGGCGCGCCGGCGGCGGAGATCCCGCTGCACGAGATCGGGCTGATGGCGCTTGCCGCGCTGGTCGGCTGGAAGCTCGGCGAACGCGTCGGGCTGTTCGGCGCGGCGATCCTCGGGCCGCTGATCGTGGCGGCGGCGATGTCGCTCGCCGGGCTGATCCACATGCGCCCGCCGCGCGAGGCGATCCTCGCCGCGCAGTTCCTGATCGGGGCGGGGATCGGCGTGCAGTTCGTCGGCGTGACGCTGGGCGAGCTGCGCCGGGTGGTGATGGCGGGCGTCGCCTTCGTCTCGCTGCTCGCGCTGCTGGCGGCGGGGTTCAGCCAGGTGGTGATGGGGCTCGGCCTCGGCAACCCGGTCGAGGCCTTCCTCGCCTTCGCGCCGGGCGGGCAGGCCGAGATGACGGTGCTCGCCATCGTGACCGGCGCCGATCTCGGCTTCGTGGTGACGCACCACCTGGTGCGGCTGATCATCGTGATCACCGGAGCGCCGCTGGCGGCGGCGCTGCTCAGCCGCGCCAGACCTCCGGATTGATCATGTTGATCGGCGCGCCCTCGGCATAGGCGTTCACCTGGTCGAAGATGTCGGCGAACTGCAGGTCGAACTCGTCCTCGGTGACGAAGCCGATATGCGGCGTGGCGATCAGGTTGGGATGCGCGAGCAGGGGGTCGGACGGATCGGTCAGCGGCTCGGTGTCGAACACGTCCACCGCCGCCATGCCCGGCCGCCCGGCCTCGAGCGCCGCCAGCAGCGCCCCTGGCGCCACCAGCCCGGCGCGCGAGGTGTTGACGAAGACCGCCCCCGGCTGCATCGCGGTGAGGTCTGCCAGCGTCACGATCCCGCGGGTCTCGGGCTTCAGCCGGACATGGACCGAGACCACGTCGCTCGCCGCGAAGAAGGCCTCGCGGCTCGCGGCGAGCTGCCGGCCATCCGCCGCGGCACGGGCGCGGCCCGCCTCCGAGGCCCACCAGACCACCTCCATCCCGAAGGCCTCGGCATAGCCCGCCACCGCCGTCGCGATCCGGCCATAGCCATAGAGGCCGAGCCGGCGCCCGCGCAGGGTCTTGCCGACGCCGATCTGCCAGCGCCCGGCCTTGGCTGCCGCCATCTGCTGCGGGATCTGGCGCATCGCCGCGAGGATCAGCCCGAAGGTGAGCTCCGCCGCGGCATAGGAGGGCGTGCCGGCATGCATGTTGGAGCAGAGCAGCACGCCATGATCGGTGCAGGCGGCGACATCGACATGCGGGTAGACGCTGCGCTGGCTCACGAGGCGCAGGCCGGGCAGCCGCTCCAGCAGCCCGCGGGTCACCTTCGTGCGCTCGCGGAACAGCACCAGCGCCTCGGCCTCGGCAAGCCGGGCGGCCAGCGCCGCCTCGTCCTCCAGATGGTCGGTCCAGACGGTCACGTCATGGCCCGCGAGCCTGGCGAAGCAGGGCAGGCCGCGCAGGGTGTCGAACCAGTCGTCGAGGATATGGACCTTCACCGGCGCGCCGCCCGGCCTTCCGGCGCCAGCTGCCGGGGCGTCGCGACGAAGACCTCCCGGTCGAGCGCCTCGATGGCGCGGCGGACCCGGGAAAGCTGCCCGATCAGGTGGGTGTATTGCAGATCGCAGCCGGAGACCGGGGTCGGATAGCCGGCGATCTCGCGCTGCAGGGCCTCGCGCGCCGCGATCAGGGCTTCGGTGGCGGCGTCGAACTTGCTTTGAGCGGACATGGGCGCCTCCCTTGTGTATACTGCCGTATACAATATCTGCTGCCGCGGATCAATTCCCCGCTTGGGCCCCGCTCAGGCCGGGCCGGCCCAGATCCGGCCGGGCACGTAGATCCGGCCGTCGGCCAGCTTGCGGGCGGTGCGCACCAGCCCCGCCGAGCGCAGGGTGAAGCCATCGGACATCTCGAAATCCACCAGCACGTCGATGGTGCCCGAGGGATGCTCGAGCACGATCTCGGCCGGGCCGGTGGCGGGCCGCTCAAGCAGGCCGTCGGCCACCGTTCCGGGCGTCAGCGCGCAGGAGGCGAGGCACTGCGAGCCGGTCACCGCCATGCTCGGATGCGCGTTCCACGGCATGAAGTAGAGCGTCGCGATGGTGCCGCCGGCGCGCGCCGGGGCGAGCAGGCCGAATTTCGGCGTCACCGATTTCGAGACGTCGCCCAGCCCCATGCGCCGGCCGGCCTCGATTCGGATCGCCTCCATCCGGGCGAAGAAGTCGCGGTCGGCATCCAGGGCCTCGGCGCTCTCGTAGCCGGTCAGCCCCAGATCCGCGGCGCGGGCGATCACCATCGGCATCGCGACATCCATGCAGGTGACCTCGACCCCGTCGATCTCGTCGCGCAGATGCCCGCTCGGCAGGAAGGCGCCGGTGGAGGAGCCGACCACCCCCATGAAGCTGAGCGCCACCGGGGCGGCGGTGCCCGGCACGCCGGCGATCGCGGTCTCGCCCTCATAGGTGAGCGTGCCGCCCGGGGTCTGCACCCGGGCCAGCACCTCGGCCCCGGTGTTGACCGCGCGGATGCGGATCTCGGTCTGGTCACCGGCGGGCTGCACCAGCCCCATCTCGATCGCCGCCGGGCCAACGCCGGAGAGGATGTTGCCGCAGGTCGGCTTGAAGTCGACCAGCCGGTCCTCCACCGAGACCTGGGCGAAGAAGTAGTCGATGTCGATGCCGTCCTCGTCGGAGCGGGAGAGCATCGCCACCTTGGTGGTGACCGCCGCACCGCCGCCGATGCCGTCGATGTTGAGCGGATGGCCCGAGCCGACCGCGGCGATCAGCACCTCGGCGAGGGTGTCGCGATCCTCCGGCAGGTCGCCGCGGTTGAAATAGGGGCCGCGCGAGGTGCCGCCCCGCATGAAGACGAAGGGGATCGCGGTCTGGGTCATTGCGGTGCCTCCGGGATCAGTTGGCAGAGAAGATCGGTGAAACCCGCGGTGCCGAGCGGCCCGCCGAGATCGCCGGTCCGGCTTTCGGGGGCGGCGAGGGCGCGGGCGACGCTGGCCTCGATGGCGGCGGCGGCTGGCGCCTCGCCGAGATGGCGCAGCAGCATCGCCGCCGAAAGGATCAGCGAGACCGGATTGGCGCGATCCTGCCCGGCGATGCCGGGCGCCGAGCCGTGCTGCGCCTGCGCCACCGCATTGGTCTCGCCGTGGTTGAGCGAGCCGGCCAGCCCGAGCCCGCCCGCCAGCTCGGCGGCGAGGTCCGACAGGATGTCGCCGAACATGTTGGTGCAGAGCAGCACGTCGAAGCGCTCCGGCTCGCGCACGAGGTGGGCGGCGGCGGCATCGACGAGAAGCTCTTCGCAGGCGATCTCCGGGTGGCGCGCCGCCACCTCGCGCACCACCTCGAGGAACAGCCCGTCCGACAGGCGCATCACGTTGGCCTTGTGGATCGCCGTGACCCGGCGCGCCTGCCGCCCCGCCGCGAGGCGAAACGCCGCCTCGGCGATGCGCCGCGAGCCGGCCTCGGTGATCTTGCGCATAGCCAGCGCGATGCCGGGCTCGGGCATGAACTCGCCGCCGCCGGCAGCCATGTTGCGGTCGGCATAGAAGCCCTCGAGATTCTCGCGGGCGATCACCAGATCGAAGCGCCGGCCGGTCGGCGAGGCCAGCCCCGGATAGGTCCGGGCGGGGCGGATGTTGGCGAACAGCGCGAGCTCGCGCCGCAGCACGCCGGAGGGGTTCCGGCCGCCCTCGGCGACCGGCGGATAGTCGTTGTGCGAGACCGGGCCGAGGATCACCCCGTCGGCGGCGCGGGCCCGTGCCAGCACCGCCTCCGGGATCGTCGTGCCCGCCGCGGCGAGCGCCGCGAAGCCGATCTCCGCGGTCTCGACCTCGAGCGACCGGCCGAGCCGCGGCGCGGCCGCCGCGAGCACCCGGAGCGTCGCGCCGGCGATCTCCGGGCCGATCCCGTCGCCGGGCAGGCAGAGCAGGCGCAGGCTGCTCACTTCAGCGGCCAGGGCAGGTCGACCGCATCCTGCAGCATCCCCGGCGGGAAGTCGCGGTTGAGCGCCCCGGCCATCAGGCACATGAAGGCGATGCCGCAGGCGGTGAGCAGCAGCACCTTGCCCCAGCCGGCCTGCGCGCGCAGCCGCAGGAAGGCGATCAGGAAGCCGGCCAGCGCCAGGATGAAGCCGAGCACCCAGGTCGCCGCGATCAGCCCGCCGAACCAGGCCAGCGTCGGCCAGAGCCCGTGCGGCGCCTCGGCATCCTCGCCGGCGGTCTCCTTGTCGGCGAAGATCGGGTCGGTCTCGGGCCGCAGCATCATCTGCACGAACAGCACCGCGCAGCAGGCCAGCGCGATGCCGCCCACCACCATCGGCACGATCTTGTCGGTCATGTTGATATCGGGGATCAGGCTGGCATTGACCACGGCGGTCGCCAGATAGGCCGAGACGATCAGCAGGAACACCAGCGGCGCGCGCTTGGAGCCCGATTTCACGTCGCCCTCGGCCATGATGCTCTTGGCCTGCCGGATGCCGACGACCACCGAGACCACCGTCACCACGATGAGCACGATCACGATCGGGCTGAAGATGTAGTCGATGCCCTCCTCGAAGCTCTTGCGGAAGCGGAAGCTGGCGATCTGGAACGCCTGGTTGGAGAACTTCTCCACCGGGTTGGACAGCACGAAGCCGATCAGGAAGGCCGGGCGCGACCAGTCAAACCGGCGCAGGAAGATGCCGATCAGGCCGATGCCGACCAGAGCCAGCAGGTCCTCGAAGTTCTGCCCCGACTGGAACGCCGCGAAGCTGATCAGCATGAACAGGAACGGCGCGAGATAGGTGAAGCGGATCGTCGTCATCCTGGCGATGCCGCCCGACAGCGCGATGCAGAGCAGCGTGCCGAAGACATTGGCCAGCGCCAGCAGCCAGACGATCGAATAGGTGATGTCGAGATTGTCCTGCAGCATCTTCGGCCCGACCTCGATATCGCCGGAGCCGAGCAGCGCGATCGCGCCGATGAAGACCGCCATTGAGCCCGAGCCGGGGATGCCGAACAGGAGCGTCGGCACCAGCCCGCCGCCTTCCTTGGCGTTGTTCGAGCTCTCCGGCCCGATCACGCCGCGCACCTCGCCCTTGCCGAAGCGCGACTTGTCCTTCGTCGTCTGCACCGCGTGGCCATAGGCGATCCAGTCCACCACCGAGCCGCCGAGGCCCGGGATCACGCCGATCAGCACGCCGATCAGCGAGCAGCGCACCGAGAGCCACTTGTTGGCCACCCAGTCGCGCACGCCGTCGGCCCAGCCGGCGCCGAGCCTGGCCTCGCGCGCGATCGCCCGGTCCTGGCGCAGCAGCGAGACGATCTCCGGCACCGCGAAGATGCCGAGGCCGACGATCACCAGCTTGAGCCCGTCGATCAGGTAGGGAATATCGTAGGTCGCCATGCGCAGCGAGCCGCCGGCATCGGCCTCGCCGATGGTGCCGACCATCAGGCCGAGGCCCGCCGCGGCGAGGCCCTTCAGCGCCACGCGCCCGGCCAGCACCGCCACCATCGAGAGCCCGAGGATGGTGATCATCAGCATCTCGGGCAGCCCGAAGGCCAGCACGATCGGCCGCGCCACCAGGATGAAGAGCGTCAGGAACAGCGCCCCGACCAGCCCGCCGAACAGCGAGGAGGTGAAGGCCGCCGCGAGCGCCCGCGCCGCCTGGCCGTTCTTGGCCATCGGGAAGCCGTCGAGCACCGTCGCCTGCGAGGCCGAAGAGCCCGGAATGCCCATCAGCACCGAGGAGAAGGTGTCGCTGGTGGGCACCACCGCCACCATGCCGATCATCAGCGCGAGGCCGTAGACCGGCTCCATGCCGAACATGAAGGGCAGGAGCAGCGAGAGCCCGGCGATGCCGCCGAGGCCGGGAAAGACCCCGACCGCCAGCCCCATCGCCACGCCGAGCAGGAGATAGCCGATGACGACCGGCTGCAGGATGAGCCCCCACGCGTCGCCGAGCGCGGGCAGCGCCGTCGCAAAGATGTCCATGGAACCAGCCTTTTCAGGGAATGCAGGGAGGGCGGCAGCGGGCCGGCAGCCCGCGCCGCCCCGGCGCGCTCAGTTCAGCGAGACGCCATAATCCTGCTCCAGCCAGTCCAGCACGAACGCCTTCGCCTCGGGCGAGACCGTGGTGGCATCCTTGGTGGCCCGCGCCGCGCCGGCGCCGACGAACATCGGATACTTGCCGACCTGCTTGGCCGCGAGGGTCTTGAAGTCGGGCCGCGCGCGGACCGCCTCGAAGGCCTTCACATAGGTGTCGATAACCTCCTGCGGCGTGCCGGCGGGCAGGAAGGCGATCTTCTGCGACGGGAAGCCGGCCACGAAGAAGGCCTTCCAGGCGTCCCAGGCCTCGCCCGAGGTCGCGCAGCCCTCGGTGGCCTCGCAGACCTCCTTGAAGGTCGGGATGTCGGGGAAGGTCGGGTCGCGGACGATGTTGCCGTCGTCGTCCAGCGCGCCCCAGCTCATCATCGGCACCGCGGTGCCGGCGGCGACCAGATCGACCGAGGCGCCGAGATAGCCCGAGGAGGTCTGGTAGTCGATCGTCGCCTCGCCGCGCTCGAACATCAGCCGGCCGTCGCCGCGGCCCTTGATGCCGAACACCGGCTCGACGTTCATGCCGAGCATCTTCCAGGCCAGCAGCGGCACGAGGTCGAGCCGGGTGGCGCCCTGCGAGCCGTAGATGAAGTCGATGCCCTTCAGGCCATTGGCCGAGCCGTCGAACTTCTTGCCGTCCTCGGCGTTCAGATAGGCGACGCCGCCGGTGCCGGTGGCCATCACCGGGTTCCAGTCGGAATACTCGTAGCGCACGCGCGGGTCGCCCAGCAGATAGGGGAACTGCGTCGAGCCCGAGGTGCCGAACAGCAGCGTGCCGTCCTCGTGCTCCTGGCTCTGGAACCAGTTGGCGCCCTTGGTCGAGCCGGCGCCGGGCATGAACTTCACCACCACGGTCGGGTTGCCGGGCAGCGCCTCGGACAGCAGCGGCGCGAAGAAGTTGGCCCATTTGGCCGAGCCGCCGGTCTCGGAGAACGGGATGACCCATTCGATGGTCTGGCCGCTGAAATCGGTCTCGGCGACCGCCGGTGCCGCGACGGCGCCACTCAGGAACGTGGCCGCAACGAGGCTCTTGGCAAATTTCGACAGGTTCATCTGTTTCCTCCCGTTTTGTATCTGCATGGGCGAGCAGAGATGCACGCCGCCGCAATCGGTTTCCAGTGTCTGCCGGGGTATTGATTCCCCTTGCGAACGCGCGGAACCTAGTCCGGCTACCTTGCGGGAAACTTGCGGAACGTGAAACGATTCGGATCGTCGTTGTCGAAGACAACCCGTCGCTGGCGAACGCCATTGCCTATCGGCTCCGCGACCGGGGCCATGCGGCCGATGTCGTCGCCGACGGTGCGGTCGCCGACCGCTTCCTCGCGCAGGAAGGGGCCGATCTCGTCGTGCTCGACATCAACCTGCCCGGGCTGAGCGGGCTCGAGGTGCTGCGCGCCATGCGCCGCCGCGGCGACGGCACGCCGGTGATCCTGCTCACCGCCCGCAGCGACACCCGCGACCGGGTCACCGGGCTCGATGCCGGCGCCGACGACTATCTCGTGAAGCCCTTCGCGATGGACGAGCTGGAGGCCCGCATCCGCGCGCTCTCCCGGCGCAAGGCGCTCGACTATGGCGCCCGCGAGGCGATCGGCGCGCTGGCCTTCGACCGCGCGGCGCGCCAGGTCTGGGCCGGCGACGAGGCGCTCGACATCCCGCGCCGCGAGCTTGCCACCTTCGAATGCCTGCTCGAGCGGCGCGGCCGGCTGGTGCCGAAATCGCAGCTTCTCGATCACGTCTACGGCGTCGGCGCCGATGCCGAGCTGTCCGCCATCGAGCCCCATGTCTCGCGCCTGCGCCGGCGGATCGCGCAATACGGCGTGCGGATCCGCACCGCCCGCGGCCTCGGCTACATGCTGGAGGCGGATGAGTGAGGCGCCGGCCGCTCTCGCTGCGGATGCGGCTCCTGGTGCTGATCCTGCTGCCGCTCGCGCTGGCGGCGGCCGGGCTCGGGCTCTGGCGCTACCAGGCGGCGCAGCGGACCGCGGCGGAGCTGTTCGACCGCTCGCTGCTGGCAACCGCGCTGGCGATCTCCCGCGACGTGGCGATCTCCGGCGGCGACGCGCTGTCCTCCTCCACCCGGGCGCTGATCGAGGACGCCTCCGGCGGCGAGGTGTTCTACCACGTCACCGCGCCGGACGGGGTGCATGTCACCGGCTATGCCTATCCCCCGGTGGAGCGCGGCGCCGACCGCGACCCCGCCGCCCGGATGCGGTTCTACGAGGCGGTCTATCGCGGCGAGCCGGTGCGGGTGCTGCGCATCGTCGAGACCATGGCGATCGGCCCGATGGTGGGGGATGCCCGGGTGCGCGTCTGGCAGCGGCTGGCCGAGCGGGAGGCCTTCGCCCGCGGCCTCGCGCTGCGGGCGGCGGCGCTGATGGGCATGCTGCTGGCGATTCTCGCGCTGGTGGTCTGGTTCAGCGTGCATCTCGGCCTGCATCCGCTGCGCGAGCTGCACCGCGCCATCGCCCGCCGGTCGCCGGACGATCTCAGCCGCATCGAGGGCCCGGTGCCGGCCGAGGCGCGCGGCATCGTCGACACGCTCAACCGGCTGCTCGGCCAGGTCTCCGACAGCATCGCGGCGCACCAGGCCTTCATCTCCGACGCCGCGCACCAGCTCCGCAACCCCACGGCCGGGCTGCTGGCCATGGCCGAGGCGCTGGAGCACGCCGCCCCCGGCCCGGAGCAGGACCGCCGCCGCGCCGAGCTGGTGCAGGCCGCCCGCCGCGCCGCCCGCGTCACCGAGCAGCTGCTGTCGATGGAGCGCCTCGCCCATGATCCGGGGCAGGGTGCCCGCGAGCGGGTGGAGCTGAACGCGCTGGTCGAGGAGATCTGCGCCGGGTTCGCCGAGGCGGCGCTGCGCCGCGGGATCGGCTTCGCCTTCGAGGCGGCCTCCGGGCCGCTGGTGGTCGAGGCCGACCCGGTCTTTCTCGGCGAGGCGCTGAAGAACCTGCTGGACAATGCGCTGGTCCATGGCGGCGCCGGGCTTGCCGAGATCGCGGTGGAGACCGGAGTGGAGACCGGGGCGGAGGGGCGCTTCGCCCGCATCACGGTCAGCGACGACGGCAAGCCGCTGCCGCCCGAGGCCGAAGCCGTGGTGTTCCGCCGCTTCGCCCAGCTCGAACCGGGGGCGGGGAGCGGGCTCGGTCTCGCCTTCGCCGCGACCGTCGCCGAGAAGCATGGCGGCAGGCTCAGGATCGACGCGGCCGACAAGGGCGCGAGCCTCAGCCTGCTGCTGCCGCTGGCGCCCGGCCGGCCCGGCCGGTGACGCCCCGGATCTCCGCCGGCATCGCCGGCCGGATGCCCCGGCTCTCCCGATCGATCTCGGCGCGCTCCGGCATTCGCCGGGGCCAAGCGCCGGCGGCTGGTGACCGGGCAATGCCGGCGCGGTGCCCTGCCAGACGCCGCACAGCCCCGACCCCGGCAATGAACGCCCGCGGCCGCTAGCCGATCCGCACCAACGGCACCTGCCGGTGGAGCCGCCTGGGCATGTCGGGCACCGCCTTCGAGGGCCTGCCCGTCTGGACGCGCGAACAGGCCGTGGCGACCCTGTTCTTCGGGAGCGCCAGATTCCGCGCAGGCCCCACCGCGGCATCCTTCGCCCGCATCTCGAAGAAGCGGCGCGGCGCGGGCCGGGGCTCCGCATGCCGAGGCGAGCGCCGCTGTGAAACGCATCATACCCGGTCTTTGCGCGCTCCCCTACACGATGCGGAGGGCCCGGCTCCCACTCGACCCGGCGCGTCGCTCCCCCGTCGGCTCGGGATGCCCCCGGGTCGGCCACGCTGCCCGCACGCCCGATGGCTCCGTTGCCGGGGGCGAGGGCTGGCCCGCGACCATCGCCTCGACGGTGGTGCAGGGCCATGCACTCCCGCAGTCGCCCGAGGCGCATCCCGGGGGAGCTGGGCATTCCTCCGCGTTGCCAAGGGCGTGGGCTGGCCCGCTGCAATCGCCGCGATAGAGGTGCAGACCCGTGCGCTCTCGCAGCCCCCCTTCCGAGGCGCATTCTCGGGGGCCAGGCATTCCTCCGCATTGCAAGGGGCGAGGGCTGGGCCGCGGCAATCGTCGCGATAGAGGTGCAGGGCCATGCACTCATACAGGCGCCCGAGGCGAATGCTCGGGTGGACGGGTGTTCCCTCGCTGCTGTCGCACCACCCGTCACGCGGTCGCGGCGCGGTTTCCCGGCACGGGCCAGGCGGCCAGCCAGCAGGCATTGCGGCTCGCGGGAATCGTGCCTGCGTTTTCGCGAGCTTTCCCGTAGGCGCCCCGGCGCAGCCGGTTCGGTTCGAGATGGCGGCGTCTGCGGGACCTGCGATGCCTCGGCGGCTGCAGTCGAGGAGCGGGTATCTCCGTCGCGCGGGCATTGCCCGAATGGGGCTGGCTGGAGCGCGCGGGCCACGTCCCCTCGCCGAGACCGGCTCGGCTGTGCCGGGGGGCGGCGGAATGTCGGTTTCGATGGAGAAAGCGTCTCAACCGGGTCGTCTCTTCCGATTTCATATTCTAAATATATTTCAAATATGCAGACGAGGGGGCGCGCAGCATGCCGAGTTACCAGCCGAGCCTGTCGGAGGCGGGGTTTCGCGATCTCCCGGAATTCGGGCGTTTCGACATCGTCGTGCTGGGCGGCGGCCCGGCCGGCATCGCCGCGGCGACGACCGCCGCTGAGGCGGGGCATGCGACGCTGCTGATCGAGCGGCTCGGCTTCTGCGGCGGCGCCGCGGTCTCCGGCATGTCGGGCACCATCTGCGGCCTCTACATGACCGCCGAGGACCCGCATGTCGCGCAGCCGCAGCAGATCATCTTCGGCTTTGCCGAGCGGTTCCGCGCCGCGCTGGAGGCCGGAGGCGGCCTGACCGCGCCGCAGATCTACGGCAAGACCTGGGTCGCGACCCATGACTGCGCGACCTACAAGCGCACCGCCACCGATCTCCTGCGCGGCGCCGGGGTGCAGATCCTCTACCACACCGAGATGGTCGACGTGATCACCGAGGAGGACGCGCTGACCGGGCTCGTGCTGCACACCCGCTCGGGCTTCACCCGTGTCCACGCCCGGCGCTTCATCGATGCGAGCGGCGACGGCGATGCGGTGTTCCGCATGGGGCTCGGTACCACCAAGGGCAACAACGGCGTCATCCAGAACCCCTCGATGATGTTCAAGATCGGCAATGTCGACCGCGAGCGCTACCTCGACTACTGGGGTGCGGACACGATCTCGCCGGCAAAGGTCATCGAAAAGCTGGAGCGGCGCGACGAGCTGCTGCGCAAGAAGGTCTGGCTGTTCCCGACGGTCAATCCCGGCGAGGTGCTGGTCAACGGCACCAAGATCACCGGCTTCGACGGGCGGGATCTCGACGTCACCGACCCGGTCGATCACTCCGAGGCGGAGCAGTTCTCGATCTACCAGGCACGGGCCTTCTTCCAGTTTCTCAAGGAGGAGATCCCGGGCTGCGAGAACGCCTATTTCATCGACTATGCGCAGGAGGTCGGCGTGCGGCAGACCCGCTCGATCGAGGGGGTGAAGCGGCTGATGAACGGGGACGTCGTCGGCGCCCGGAAATGCGCCGATTCGATCGCCCGCTCGAGCTGGCCGATCGAGCTGCATTATGGCGCCAAGCCGCGCACCGAATGGCTGGTGGACGAGTATTACGACGTGCCCTTCGCGACGCTGGTGCCGCAGACCGGCCGCAACGTGATCGTCGCCGGGCGCTGCCTGAGCGCCGAGCACGAGGCGCTGGCGAGCTGCCGGGTCACCGCCCAGTGCTTCGAATACGGGCGCGCCGCGGCGCTGGCGGCAGACCTCTCGATCCGGGAGGGGCTGGAGTTTCGCGACATCGACGGGGTCGGGATCTCGGAGCGGATGCGCGCCGGATAGTCCGGCGGCTGGAGGAGGCGTCATGCCCGCGGCACTGGTCGAAGGAATCGAGCTCGTTGCCATCGGCCCCGGCGGCGAGCGGGTCACCTGGTCCTCGCATCTCGGCGAGATGTACGAGGCGCTGGTGATCGCGCGGCTCACGCTCTCGAACGGGATCGAGGCGATCGCCGGGCAGACCGTCTATACCGAGCACGAGTTCGACCGGTCGGTGTTCTCCGCCGCCGCGCTGATGGCGCCCTTCGTGCTCGGGCGCAACATCCTCGACATTCCGCAGATCTACAGCGACATGCGCGGGCGCTACGTGCCGCTCGGCCATCTCGCGACATCGCTGTTCGACATCGCGCTGCACGACGGCAAGGCCAAGACGCTGGGGCTGCCGATCTACCAGATGCTCGGCGCGGTGCGCGACCGGATCCCGGCCTATGCCTCGAGCCCGCTGCTGCCGGACGACGATGCCTATCTCGCCTATTGCCACCGCATGATCGACCGCGGCTACCGCGCCATCAAGATCCATCCCTATTGCCGCTTTCACGACGATCTGCGGCTGGTGAAACGGCTGCGCGAGGAGTTTGCCGGCCAAGGCATCGGCTGGATCCTCGATGCCGATGCCAACTACTCGCTGAACCAGGCGCTGCGCATGGGCCGGGTGCTGGACGCCTCGGGCTGGGAGTTCTTCGAGGCGCCGATCCCGGACAGCGACCTCTCCGGCTACAAGGCGCTCTCCGACGCGCTCGACACCGACGTGATCTGCGGCGGCAACAGCGTGCCGGACCTGCGCCTGATCCAGCTCGCGCTGCAGATGCGCTCGTGGGACCGCAGCCGTTTCGACGTCACCGGGATCGGCGGCTTCACCGGCGGCAACGAGGGCATGGCGATCTCCCGCGCGCACGGCATGAAATGCGAGGTCCAGAGCTGGGGCTACACGCTGACCCAGGCGGCGAACCTGCATCTCATGCTGGCCAACGAGAACTGCGACTTCTTCGAGCAGGCGGCGCCCTTCGAGAAGTACGAGTTCGGCGCAAGGCAGGTGATCCGCCCGGACCGGGACGGCTTCGTGCAGCCGAGCGGCCTGCCGGGGCTCGGCGTCGAGATGGACTGGGGCGCGGTCGAGCCCTTCGTCTACTGCCGCCGGAGCTTTCCGGCATGATCCGGGGAGGCGCGCCGCGGAAGACCAAGGCCGAGACCGCGGCCGAGATGCTGGAGGCGATGATCGTGAACTGCGAGATCGCGCCCGGGGCGGTGGTGCCCGAAGCCGATCTCATGGAGACGCTGGAGCTCGGCCGCACCCCGGTGCGCGAGGCCCTGGTGCGGCTCTCCAGCGAGAACCTCGTCCGCCTCGGGCGGGGAGGCATCGTCATCCCCGAGCTCAACGCGATGACCATGCTCAAGCTCCTCGAGCTGCGCGAGCCGATCGAGCGGCTGTGCATCGAGAAGGCCGCCCAGCGCCTCGACGCCGACGACGCAAGGCGGTTCCGCGAGATTCGCGAGCGCCTCGCGCCGCTGCCGCATGACGACCGGGCAGGGTTCATGGAGCTGCTGCGGCAGACCCATCGCGCGCTCGCCGAGGCCTCGAAGAACGAGTTCATCCTCTCCTCGATGAAGACGACGCAGGGCCTCTCGCGCCGGTTCTGGCGATACTTCGCGACCGACGACGACCAGCGCTACTGCACCGAGCTCTACTGCGCGCTGCTGGACGGGCTGGTCTCGGGCGACGGCGCGGAGCCGGTGCGCCGGTCCGAGGAGCTGATGCGCTATCTGCGCCGGTTCACGCTGCGGCAGATGGAAGACCTGGCCTGAACGCCGAAACCCGCGCGGCGCCCCGGTGAATCCTTCTTGACAGCGCGACTGTCCTCAGTTGTAGTAATTGCGCGCGGTGCAAAAACGCTTGCGCGGACTTGGTGGCAATAGCGCCCTGCCAAATCTCCAGACACTCGTCGGATTGGACGTTGAGACAGCGGATCGCTGACTTCTCAATGATGCATGGCGCCGCCGAATCCGGATTGCGCACCCTGTCCTGTCACGCCGGAACTGTGCCGAATCGTTGCGCATCTCGCGACATCGAGAACGGCCAAGTAACCGCAGGCCTTTCCGGGCCGCCAGGCGCATCCCCCTGCCAGCCGATCTGACAGTTGTCGGTCTCAATCAGGCGAAGCCACCGCTTCGTACATGAAGGAAGGGATGTATCACGATGTATGACGAACCCTCTACTATCCGGAAAGGCACGGCCATGCGGGTCGCCTGCGATGTCGGCGGCACCTTCACCGATGTCTGTTTCCTCAACGAGGCGACCGGCACGATGCATGTCGCGAAGACGCCGACCACCGTCGACCCGATCGACGGGGTGATCGCCGGCATCGCCGCCGGCGGGGTGAACCTGGCCGATATCAGCCTCTTCGCCCATGGCACGACGCTCGCGACCAACGCCCTGATCACGCGGAAGTTTCCGCCCGCGATCATGATCACCACCGAGGGTTTTCGCGATGTGATCGAGATCCGCCGCGGCACCCGCAACGATCTCTGGGACACCTACAAGGAGATGGCCGGCCCCTACATCCCGCGGCGCGACCGGCTGACCATCCGCGAGCGGGTGGACTATTCCGGCAAGGTGCTCGTGGAGGTCGACGAGGCCGAGGCGCGCGAGGTGGCGCGGGTCATCGCCAAGCGCGGGGTCAAGACGGTGGCGATCTGCTTCGTCAACGCCTTCGCCAACCCCGCCAACGAGCAGCGCATGCGCGACATCCTGGAAAGCGCGCTGCCGGACTGCTCGATCTCCCTGTCGAGCGACATCATGCCCGAGATCTTCGAGCATGAGCGCTTCTCCACGACGGTCGCCAATGCCGTGCTGTCGCCGGTTGCCGGGGCCTATACCCGCGATCTGGCAACCCGGATGGAGGAGGGCGGCTATACCGAGGACGTGCTGCTGCTGCATTCCGGCGGCGGCGTCGTCACCGCCAAGGGCGCGAGCAAGTTCGCCGGGCGCCTCGCCGCCTCGGGCATCGCCGCAGGGGCCATCGCCAGCCGCTTCGTGGCACGGCTCTCCGGCTTCGAGGACTCGATCAGCCTCGACATGGGCGGCACCAGCACCGACATCTCGCTCTGCAACAAGGGCGAGCTCTCGGTCACCGACGACTGGCATGTCGAATACGGCTACCCGATCAAGTTCCCCAGCATCGAGGTGCTGACCATCGGCGCCGGCGGCGGCTCGCTGGCCTGGATCGACGACGCCAAATCCCTGCGCAACGGCCCGCAATCGGCCGGCTCCAATCCCGGACCGGCCTGCTATGACCGCGGCGGCGACCAGCCGACCAACTGCGATGCCAACGTGCTGCTCGGGCGGCTCGGCACCCGGCTCGCCGGCGGCGCGGTGGGGCTCGACCGCGACCTTGCCGAGGCGGCGATCCGCAAGCATGTGGCCGACCCGCTGGGGCTGACCCCCGAGGAAGCGGCGATCGCGGTGCTGAAGGTGGCAAACGCCAACATGGCCGATGCGGTCCGCCTGGTCTCGATCCGCAAGGGCCACGACCCGCGCGACTTCGCGCTGGTCGCCTTCGGCGGCGCCGGCGCGCTGCACGGCGCGGCGCTGGCCCGCGACCTCTCGATCCCGACGGTGCTGGTGCCGCCCAATCCGGGCGTGACCTCGGCGCTCGGCTGCCTGCTCGTCGACATCACCCACGACATCAGCCAGATGTATCTGCACAACATCGACGAGATCGAGCTGCCGGACATGGAGGCGGCCTTCGTCGAGCTGGAGAAGGAGGGCTTCGACCGGCTGTCGAACGAGGGCGTCGCGCCCAAGGACATGGTCTTCGAGCGCTTCATCGACATGCGCTATCTCGGGCAGTGGCGCGCCATGGCGATCCAGGTCTCCTCGCCGCTCACCACGCTCGCCGACGCGGTCGCCTCCTTCCACGTCGATCACGGCCGCGAGCACAACTATTCCCGCCCCGATGCGCCGGTGGAGATCTACCGCATCAGCGTCCGCGCCACCGGCATGACGCAGAAGGCCGAGTTCGCCCGCAACGAGCCCGATGGCGCGGCGGCCACGCCCGTCGGCACCCGGATGGTCCGCTTCGACGAACTGCCCGAGGCCATCGAGACGCCGATCTACGACCGCGACCGCCTGACCGCGGGCATGCGCGTGGAGGGTCCCGCGATCATCGAGCAGCTCGACAGCACGATCCTCGTGCCGCCGGGGATCAGCGCCGATGTCGACCCCTATCTCACCATCCGGATGGACATCCCGCCGGCCGACTGAGTGCCGCGCCCGCAACGGAGACAACATCATGACCAAGCAGAACAACCAGGGCTACAGCCTCGATCCGGTCACCTTCGAGGTCCTGAAGAACGCCTATGTCAACATCGTCGACCAGATGGCCGAGCAGATCCTGCGGACCTGCTATTCCTTCGTGATCTGGTCGCGCGACTTCTCCTCGGCGCTGTGCGACACCGAGGGCAACACGATCATGCAGGGCAGCGGCGACATCGCCGCGCATGTCGGCACGCTGCACTACACCGCCAAGGCGGTGATCAAGAAGTTCGAGGGCGACATCCATCCCGGCGACGTCTTCGTGGTGAACGACGTCTACCAGGGCGGCACGCATTTCAACGACACCCGGATCTTCGCGCCGATGTTCTTCGAGGGCGAGCTGCTCGGCTTCGCCCAGGCCAACGGCCACTGGGCGGATGTCGGCGGCGCGGTGCCGGGCTCGTTCAACGTGAGCGCGCTCGACCACATGGCCGAGGGCCTGCGCATCACCCCGGTGCGCGTCTACAGCAAGGGCAAGTATCTCTCCGACGTCGCCGAGCTGATCGCGCACAACACCCGCAAGCCCGACGACATCATCGGCGACCTGCAGGCCCAGGCCGAGGCCTGCCGCCTGGCCGAGCGCGAGATCCAGCGGCTCTGCCAGAAATACGGCGTGGAGACGATCAAGACCTCGTTCGCCGAGGTGCAGGACTATGTCGAGACGCTGACCCGCCAGCGCATCTCCGAGCTGCCCGACGGCACCTGGGAGACCACCGACTACATCGATGTCGACCCCGCCGAGGGCGAGGGCCTGATCCCGATCAACGTGCGGATGACGATCAAGGGCGACTCGGTGCACTACGATCTCTCCGGCTCGCATCCGCGGACGATCTCGACCTTCCTCAACTGCTGCTATGGCGGCGCCTTCGCGGCGATCGTGGCGGGCACCAAGATGCAGTCGCCCGACATTCCGCTGAACTCGGGCTTCTACCGGGTGGTGACGGTGGAGCTCGGCCCGGTCGGATCGGTGGTCAACGCCGACTGGCCGACCCCGGTGGCCGGCTTCTGCTCCGGCCCCTTCGAGAAGATCATGAACTCGGTCTTCGAGCTCTGGGCCGAGATCCTGCCCGAGCGGGCCATGGCCTGCACCTTCAACCTCGACTACCTGCTGATCGGCGGGCGCGACACGCGCCACGAGGACAAGCCGATCTTCATGTGGTACGACTGGATGGTCGGCGGCTGGGGCGCCCGCAACGGGCGCGACGGCTGGGCCGCCACCGGGCCGGTGTTCGGCGTGCAGCTCGGCACCCAGCCCTTCGAGGGGCAGGAGCGGCTCTCCCCGGTGTTGACCACCGAGCACGAGCTGCTGATCGACAGCGGCGGGCCGGGCGAATACCGCGGCGGCATGGGCGTGCAGAAGGGCGGCACCCTCTATGCCTGCGAGCGCACCGTGGTCTCCTATTGCTGCGACCGCGAGCGCTCGGTCACCTGGGGGCTCTGGGGCGGGCTGCCCTCGTTCCCGCATGGCGTCTGGGTGAACCCTGGGCAGGAGGGCGAGCGCTATCTCGGCTCGATCTTCTCCGGCGAGCCGCTGCACCAGGGCGATACCGTGACGCGCCCCTCGGCCGGCGGCGGCGGCCTCGGCGACCCGCTGCGGCGCAGCGTCGAGCGGGTGCTGAGCGATGTCACCGAGGGCTATGTCTCGATCGAGCGGGCGCTCAAGGACTACGGCGTCGTGGTGCGCCTGCTCGACCCGGACCTGGCGGAATACGAGGTGGATCTCGACGAGACCCTGGCCGCCCGCCAGCGCATCGCGCGGGAGCGTCCGGCGATGCTCGAGGAGGACCCGGAGGCGGTCGCCGCGCGCTACCGTGCCGGCGAGCTCACCCTGCTCGACCTGATCCGGCAATACGGCGTGATCGTCAACTGGGGCTCGGGCGAGCTGCTCGAGAAGACCACCGCCCAGTTCCGCGACATGCTGAAGCGCCGCACGGTGCCCTACTGGTCCACCAGGATCGAGCAGGTCGACATGGACCGGCCGACCCTGCGCGTGGCCTGAGCCGGCGCAGCCAGCCGCCCGGGCGGGATCTCCGCCCGGGCATCACGGCCCGCGCCGGGCAGGGCCGGCGCGGCGCGGCAGGACAGGGGCCGAAGAGACGATGACGGATCGCCGCACGCTTTCCTTCTGCGCCGTTTCACCGGATCATGCCGCATATTGCGGCTTCCCCGGCGGGAGCCTCCACCTCTATATTTTCATGCCGAAGGAGCAGCGATTGTGAGCAAGCCGGACAGCCAGGAGCCGTTTCGCATCGGCGTCCTCTTCTCGGAAACCGGGATCACCGCGGCGATGGAGCGCTCGATGCTCCAGGCCGTCACCTTCGCGGTGGAGGAGGTCAACGCGACCGGCGGCATCGATGGCCGCGAGCTTGTCATGGTCCGCTACGACGCCGGCTCCGACCCGGTCTATTACAACTACCTCGCCGAGCAGCTCATCGTCAGCGACGGCGTGCGCGTGCTCTTCGGCTGCTACCGCTCCAGCACCCGCAAGGCGGTGATCCCGGTGGTCGAGCGCCACAACGCGCTGCTGATGTATCCCGCCCAGTACGAGGGCTTCGAATATTCCAAGAACATCATCTATGGCGGCGCGGTGGCCAACCAGAACAATGCCCAGCTCGGCGACTACCTGCTGAAGAACTTCGGCGCGCGGGTGTTCATCGTCGGCTCCGACTACATCTGGCCGCGCGAGGCGGGGCGGACGCTGAGCGACCTGATCTCGCTGCAGAAGGGCGAGACGGTGGGCGAGGTCTACATGTCGATGGACGTGCCGCAGGAATCGCTGACCGAGCTCGTCGCGCGGATCCGCAGCGCGGCGCCCGACGCGATCTTCTGCAACCTCGTCGGCCCCAGCATCGGGCTGTTCTACCGTGCCTATGCAGCGGCCGGGCTCGACCCGGCGCGGATGCCGATCGCCAGCCTCACCACCAGCGAGACCGATATCGCCGCGATGGGCGCGGAGTTCGCCGAGGGGCATCTCACCTCGGCGCCCTATTTCCAGTCGGTCGGCACCGAGGCGAATCTCGCCTGCCTGGCGCGGCTGCGCGCGAAATACGGCGCGGATGCGCGGACCAACATGTGCTGGGAGGCGGTGTATTCCCAGGTGCATCTCGTGGCGCAGGCCCTGCGCTCGGCCGGCACCGACAATGTCGACGTGCTGCGCCGGGCGCTGATCGGCTCGGAGTTCGACGCGCCGCAGGGCCGGATCCGGATCGACCCAGAGACCTCGCACACCTATCTCTGGCCGCGCATCGGCCGCGCCGACGCCACCGGCACCCTCGAGGTCATCCAGGATTCGATCCGGCCGGTGAAGCCCGATCCATACCTCACCAGCCATCAGGCGATCGACTGGGGCATGCGCGATGTCAGCGGCGGATCGGCGGGGTAGGGAACATGCGCGCGACACCGGATGACGATCTCGAGGTAGGCCCGCAGCCGCGCAGCCACACGTCGATCTCGGAGCTGATCCGGAACATCCGCGCGCTGCGCATCCTCGTGCTCACGCCGCCGAGCCCGGAAGCCGAGGAGCTGCTGATGCATCTCCAGCGCATCGGCTGCCGCTTCAACCGGATGTGGCCGCCGCCGGCGCAGATCCCCGGCGAGATCGACGTGGTCTTCGTCGCGGTGCGCCCGATCATCGAGGACAAGGTGGAGTTCGACTGGGCGGCCGAGGAGCCGCCGGCCTGCCTGATCGCCGTGGTGGATTACGAGAACCCGCTGGTCGTCGAGCAGGTGCTGCGGATGAACGCCCAGGCGGTGATCGGCCTGCCGGTGCGGCCCTTCGGCATCATGACCAATGTCCTGCTCAGCGTCGCCAACCTCAAGCGCGAGCGCCGGCTGCGAAAGCATTTCAACCGGCTATACGCAAAGCTTCAGGCGAGAAACGAGATCGAACGCGCGAAATCGATCCTGGCCGCGAGCCGCGGCATCAGTGCCGAGCGCGCCTATCAGCTTATCCGCGAGCAGGCGATGAACAAGCGCTCGACGGTCGAGGAGATCGCGAAAATCATCATCTCCGCCGAGGAAATCTTCAATATCGACTTGACAGAGAAACCCGACGCGGCAAAACTTTGATGCGCTGTAACGGCAAAAGTGCCGGACAGTCCACGGGCAGGATCGCCCCGGTGGACAACACGGACTCCAGCCAGAGTTGATAGGAATATCGACCGGCTCGGTTGCCCGCAGCGATTTTCTACAAATCACTGCCTTCCAGGTCTTGGCCCATGTCTTGGCCCCACCGGGATCGGTCTGCCAACTGCACGCTTTCGTTGCGGTGCAGTGCAGCCCTTCGCCATTCGCGCAGACAAGATCAACGACAGGGAAGCCAACATGAGACTGAACCGCAGACAGTTCTTCCGCAGCGCCAGCGGTGCCCTCGCCTTCGCCAGCTCCGCCGGCCTTCTCAGGAGCGCCGGGATCGCCGGCGAGGCGCCGATCGTCGTGGCCAACATCCTCGACCAGACCGGCGGGCTCAACATCTATAGTCTCAAGCAGATCAAGGCGGTCGCCATGGCGGTCGAGGAGATCAACGCCGCCGGCGGGCTGCTCGGCCGGCCGCTCGAGCTGGTGTTCTACGACTCCCAGTCGAACAACCAGTTCAACGCGCAGTACATGACCCAGGCGCTGATCCGCGACAAGGCGTCGGTGGTGCATGCCGGGGTCACCAGCTCGTCGCGCGAGGTGATGCGCCCGATCGCGCACAAGTTCCGCGGGCTGCTGTTCTACAACTCGATGTACGAGGGCGGCGTCTGCGACCGCCGCCATGTCTGCGTCGCGCAGGTGCCGGGCCAGCAGATCGCGCCGCTGGTGCCGCATGTGGTGAAGGAATACGGCAAGCGCTGCTACATCCTCGGCGCCGACTACATCTACCCGCACACCACCGCGAAATGGGTGCGCAAGTTCACCCAGGAGGCCGGCGGCGAGGATATCGGCGTCGAGTTCTTCCCGCTCGACGTCTCCAACTTCGCCCCCGCGCTGTCGCGCATCCAGGCGGCCAAGCCCGACGTCGTGTGGTCGATCCTGGTCGGCAGCGCGCACAACGCCTTCTACCGGCAATACGAGGCGACCATCGGCAAGGCGAACATCCCGCTCGCCTCCTGCATGTTCGGCATCGGCCGCGAGCAGACCTATCTCAGCGCCGACGAGGCCTCGGGGATCGTCAACGCCACGCCCTTCCACGACAGCCTGCCGACCGAGGCCGCGCAGAAGTTCGTGCGCGACTTCAAGGCCTATACCGGCGAGGACGACTATGTCGGCGACTATGCCGAATACGGCTATCGCGGCGTCAACATCTGGGCCAACGCCGTGCGCAAGGCGGGCGATCCCTCGCCCGAGGCGGTGATCGAGGCGCTGCCGGGCGTGCAGTTCGAGGCGCCCGGCGGGCTCGTCACGGTCGACGGCCAGACCAACCACGCCACGATGGACATCCATCTCGTCCGCACCAACCGCAACCAGGGCTGGGACCATCTCGAGACCTTCGCGCAGCGCCCCCCGAGCGACACGCAGGCGGTCTGCGACCTCAACGCCAACCCGAACGACCGCACGCAGTACACGCTCGAGCTCTGACCAGGCCGCCCCCCGGGCCGCTCCCGGTCCGCCGCGCGCCGCCTGCGGGCGGCGGCGCGGGCGGCCCGGGGGCGGCCACCGGGCGGCCGGCCGGGGGGCCGCCGCCCGCGATCCGTCCGGGACGCTGCATGCGCGCGCCAACGAGAAGGAACCCAACGTGCACGAGATCGTCATACACCTCTATCAGGTCATGTTCGCGATCGGGATCTTCGTCCTGATCAGCCTCGGCCTGGCAGTCATCTTCGGAATGATGCGGGTGATCAACCTGGCCCAGGGCGAGTTCATCATGCTCGGCGCCTATTTCTGCCTGTTCGCCACCCAGCTCGGGCTCGACTTCTGGCTGGCGGTGCTCTGCGCCGGCCTCGGCGTCGGCCTCTTCGGCATCCTCGTCGAGCGGCTGCTGATCCGCTTTCTCTACGGGCGCATCATGGACACGCTGCTCGCGACCTGGGGGCTGAGTCTCTTCATGGTCGGCCTCGTGACCAGCGTCTTCGGCCCGCAGGAGGCCGGGGTCGACGCCAAGCTCGGCAAGGTCACCTTCGGCGCCTATTCGATCGCGGAGTACAACCTCGTGCTGATCGCGGTGGCCGGGGCGCTGCTGGCGCTCACCTTCGCGATCTGGCGCTACACCCGGTTCGGGCTGGTGGCGCGCAGCGTGATGCAGAACCCGACGATGGCGGCGGCGCTCGGCGTCAATCCGCGGAAATACTACATGCTGACCTTCGGCTTCGGCTCGGCGCTGACCGGGGTTGCCGGCGCCATGCTCGCGCCGCTGGTGGGGAACCAGCCGACGATGGGCAGCTTCTATGTCGCCAAGGCCTTCGTCACGGTGATCTCGGGCGGCCCGGCGCCGCTCACCGGCACGCTCTATGCCTCGACCCTGTTCGGCGCCACCGACGGGCTGATCTCCTATCGCACCACGCAGGTGCTCGGCGAGATCGGCGTGCTGCTGATCGCCATCGTGCTGCTGCGCATGCTGCCGCTGGGGATCACCGGCCACAGCGCGCGGAGGGCCTGAGATGTTCGCACGCCTATCCGAAACCCAGTCGGTCTCGCTGCCGCCGGCACTCTGGTGGACCGCGGTCGCGCTGGCCCTCGCGGCGGGGCTCGCGATCCCGTCCTTCACCGGGCTCGACGTCCATCTCGACCTCTCGATCATCTTCATCTTCGGCATCCTGGCGCTCAGCATGGGCTTCATGTGGGGCCAGGTGGGGATGCTCAGCTTCGGGCAGACCGCCTTCTTCGGCCTCGGCGGCTATACCTATGCCGTCTGCTCGCTGAACTTCGGCGAGACCACCTCGGCGATGCTGCTGGCGATCCTGCTGCCGGCGATCTTCGCGACGGTCCTCGGCTATTTCATGATCTATGGCCGGATCAGCAACATCTACTTCACCGTCATCACCATGGTGGTGACCATCGTGCTGGAGAAGGCGATCCGCGCGACCTCCGACGAGAGCTTCGTGATCGGCGATGTCTGGCTGCGCGGACAGAACGGCATCGCCGGGCTGCCGGACCTGCAGGTGCCCTGGGACCCGGCCACCACGCTTTTCGTCACCGAGGTCTACTATCTCGCCTTCGTGCTGATGATGGCGGTCTATGTCGGCTACCGGATGCTGCTGCGGCACCGCTTCGGGCGGGTGCTGCTCGGCATCCGCGAGAACGAGCGGCGGATCAACCTGCTCGGCTACGACACGCGGCGCTACAAGCTGGCGATCTTCGCGATCTCCGGCGCGGTGGCGGGGCTGGCCGGCGGGCTCTACGCGGTCTGGGGCAACTTCGTCGCACCGGAGATGATGAACCTCAACTCCGCCGCCAGCGTGGTGATCAACGTGATCGTCGGCGGCAAGGCGACGCTGCTCGGCCCGCTGATCGGCACCGGCGTGGTGCAGTGGCTCACGGCCTGGCTCGGCACCGCCGGCGTCGGGCAGGTGAACCTGGTGCTCGGCCTCGTGCTGATCGGCTTCGTGATGCTGTTCCCGCAGGGCATCCTGCCGATGGCCGCCGGGCTCGGGCGCGAGGCGCTGGAGGCGGCGCGGCAGCTCTTCCGCCGGCGCGATCTGGCCGCGGCGGCGCTGCGCAAGGAGACCAACTCATGACCCCGATCCTGGAGACCCGCGGGCTGGTCAAGCGCTTCGGCGGGGTGGCGGCGATCGACGGGGTGGACTTCCGCCTCGAGCCGGGCGAGCTGCGCTGCCTGATCGGCCCGAACGGCGCCGGCAAGAGCACCTTCTTCAAGATGCTCACCGCGCAATATGCCCCCACCGCCGGCCAGATCCTGCTCGACGGCGACGACATCACCGACGAGGAGCCCTCGGAGATCAGCCGCCGCGGCGTCGGCATCAAGAACCAGGTGCCGGACGTGCTCGACGGCCTGAGCGTGCGCGAGAACATCTGGATCGCGGCGCGCGGGCGGCACGACACGGCGGGCGCCGATCACGCGGTGTCGGAGATCCTCGAGCGGCTCAATCTCGGCCCGCTGGCCGACCGGGTCGTCGGCAAGCTGTCGCACGGGCACCGGCAATGGGTCGAGTTCGGCATGGTGCTGGCGATCAACCCGCGCCTCGCGCTGCTCGACGAGCCGACCGCGGGGATGACCGCGGAGGAGACCCGGCGCACCGCCGAGCTGATCCGCGAGATGAACCGCAGCATGGCCATCGTGGTGGTCGAGCACGACATGCAGTTCGTCCGGACCATCGCGCACCGGGTCACGGTGTTCGACCAGGGCCGGATCCTCGCGGAGGACACGATGGACCGGATCCAGGTCCATCCCGAGGTGCTGCGGATCTATCTGGGGACATCCGGACATGCTTGAGATACGCGCGCTGCGCGCCGGCTATGGCGCGATCAACATCCTCAACGGCGTCGAGCTCTCGGTGGCGCAGGGGGAGGTCGTCGGCATCCTCGGCCACAACGGCATGGGCAAGACCACGCTGCTGCGGAGCCTGATCGGCGAGCTGCCGGCGAGCGCCGGCGAGATCCGCTTCGACGGCGCCGAGATCGCCGGCTGGCAGAGTCATCGCCGGTCGCTCGCCGGGCTCGGCTACGTGCCGCAGGGGCGGGCGATCTTCCCCGATCTCACGGTGCTGGAGAACCTGCGCATGGGCGAGGCCATGCGCCCGGGGCCGAGCGCGATCCCCGAGATCCTCGGGCATTTCCCGGCCCTCGGCGATCTGCTGAACCGGCCGGGCAGCGGGCTCTCGGGCGGGCAGCAGCAGATCCTGGCGCTGGCCCGCTGCCTCGTCGGCCGGCCGAAGCTCGTGATGCTCGACGAGCCGACCGAGGGCATCCAGCCCTCCATCGTCGAGGAGATCGCCGCAACGCTGGCGCGGCTGCGCCGCGAGCTCGGGCTCACGATCCTGCTGGTCGAGCAGGACCTGCGCTTCATCGAGGCGCTGGCGGACCGGGTGCTGATCATCCAGAAGGGCCGGATCTCGGCCGAGATCGCACCCTCCGAGCTGCGCCGCCCGGACATCCTGGAGGCGCATCTCGGGCTCTGAGGCGGCGCCGGGGCTGGCGGCGCTACATCGCCGCCAGCTTGCCCTTCTCCGGCTTGCCCGTGGGCGTCCGCGGGATCTCCGAGAGGAACACCGTCTGCGCCGGGACCATGTATTTCGCCATCCGCGTCGCGCAGTGCGCCTGCACCGCATCGGCGGTCAGCGCCCGGCCCGGCCGCGGCACGATGAACACCTTGATCTCCTCCTCGCCGAGCGGGCTCGGCACCCCGATCGCCGCGCAGTCCTCGATATCCGGGTGCGCCAGCACGCCTTCCTCGACCTCGAAGGCCGAGACCATCTCGCCGCGCACCCTGATCCGCTCGGCCTTGCGGCAGACGAAGTAGAACAGCCCCGCCTCGTCGAACCTGGCGATGTCGCCGGTGTGGAACCAGAGGTTGCGGCGGCTGGCCAGGGTGGCCTCCGGCATCCCGAAATACTCGTCCGAGATGATGCCCGGCTCGCGGCTGCGCACGAGCAGCTCGCCGGGGGTGCCCGGCGGCACGGGATCGTCGTTGTCGTCGACGATCGCCACCTCGAATTCCGGCAGCACGATGCCGCCCGGATGGTCCCATTGCGGCACCACCACCCAGCCCGCATCGGTCGAGCCATAGCCGCCGCCGGGGATGAGATGGGTGTTGAAGCGCGCGTCGAACTGCGCCTTCGGCACCGGCGCCGGGGTCGCCCAGCAGCGGCTCACCTTGTGCATGCGCTCCTCGGGCCGCTCCGGCGCCGACCAGAGAAGCTGCTGCACCGAGCCCAGCATCATGAACCAGGTGGCCCCGAACTCGCAGATCTCGGGCCAGAAGTTCGACAGGCTGAACCCGTCGCGCAGGATCAGCCGGCCGCCCGTGATCATCGCCGTCAGCCCGTCGTAATAGGCCGGGCCGATATGCGCGAGCGGGTAGGGGGAATAGACCGCGTCCGCCCCGGTCACGCGGAACGGCGGCACCACGTTCTCCGCCGTGCGGATGGCATAGCGATGCGAGAGCTGGCAGCCCTTGGAGACGCCGGTGGTGCCCGAGGTGAACATGATCGCCGCCGGCGTCAGGTCGCTCGCGAGGTTGCGGATGTGGTCGTCCCGCTCCGCCAGCAGCGCCTCGAAGCGCAGCACCTCGAGCGCCGGGAACGCCGCCCGCACCGCCGCCTCGCCATCGGTGACGATCAGCGTGCGCAGCGCGGTCAGCTCGTCGCGGATGCCGGCCAGCGCCTCGGCATGGGCGCCCGAGGTGATCAGGTAGGGCGTGCCGGTCAGGTTGATCGTGCGCGCCAGCGCCGGGCCGCGGAAGGCGCGGTTCACCGAGACCTCGACCGAGCCGATCTTCTTGAGCGCATAGCTGGCGGCGAGATAGTCCACCCCGTTCTCCAGCATGATCGCGACATGCGAGGGCGGTCTCCCGGTGACCGCCAGCAGCCCGTGCGCGAAGCGGTTCACCAGCTGCTCGAAGGCGGCATAGGTCCAGGTCTCGCCCGAGGGCGCGATGGTGAGGAACGGGCGCTGCGCGTAGCGCTCCGCGCAATCATGGAGCAGCTCGCCTAGGGTCGTGCGAAGAGCCAAAATATACCCTCCTCTGGCCGGTCCGGCAGAGGGTAGCGACGGCCGCCGCCCGCATCTTGCCGTTTTGCGACCGGAACGGGCGCGGGCCGACATTCCCGCGCCCCGGGTTTCGGCCCTCGGCCCCCTCAGAGCACCGGCCTGATCGCCTCCAGCGCGCCCGGCCCGGTGCCGCGCAGCAGGGCGATGTCGGTTATCAGGAGCGCGCCGGGGCGGCGCATGACGAGGCCGGCCCTGGCCAGCCGGCTCATCTCGCGCGAGACCGCCTCGCGGTGGCTGCTGATCCGGTCGGCGAGCGCCTGATGCGTCGGCGCGGGGGCGATCTCGACACCGTCGCCCGCAGCCCGGCCGGTGGCCGCGAGGCGCAGCAGCTCGCGCTGCAGCCGCTCGCGCATCAGCATGGTGCTGTATTCGAAGACCCGGGTGTTCATGTCGCGCGAGACCGCGGTGACATGCGCGAGCAGCGCCCGGGCGAAGCCGGGGTCCTCCGCGACGAACCGGTCCAGCAGGCTGCCGGCAAGCCCGGCGACCACGACATCGGTCAGCGCGACGACGCTGGCCGAGCGCGGCGCCTTGTCGATGGCCGAGAACTCCCCGAAGATGTCGCCCGGCGCGAAATCCCGGAACGACACGGTCCTGCCCTCGTCCGACGCCAGCGAGGCGCGGGCCTGCCCCGCGAGCATGAAATGCACGGAGGTGCCGTCCTCGCCGGCGAGCAGGATGGTCTCGCCGCGGCCGCGGCGGCGCCGTGTCCAGTGCCGCTCCAGGCGGCTCCGGGTGTCGTCGCCCAGGCGGTCCAGGAAGGGGCGGCTGGCCATGGCGCTGAGCCTCGAAGCGGGGACGGGCGGAAATCCTACCATCCCTGTGCGGAATGCCACAGCGGTTGCGGGGCGGCGGACCGATCTTCGGAACACCGAACCTGTTCCAGGAGTGCATCATGTATCCCGAGAAACCGCGTGAGACGTATGATTGGAGGAACCGTTCACGGAGCGAGCCGAGCCCGCTCGGCGCCGTCATCCTGTTCGCGATCCTGGGCGGACTGCTGGCCCTGCTCTGAGGCCCGCGGCGCCGCGCCGCCCCGCGCCCCGTGGCAGCGCGTCAGGCGGACCGGGCGTTCACCGCCTCCAGGCGTTCGGCGATGATCCTGATGACGCCGAGCGCCACCTCCGGATATTCCCGCAGCAGCGCCAGCACCACCTCGCGCTCGATCCGCAGCAGCCGGATCTCGCCGGCCGCGGCCAGCGCGGTGTTGCGCGGGTTCCCGGTCAGCACCGCCAGCTCGCCGACGATCTCGCCCGCATGCAGGGTGGTGAGGCGCCGCTCGCCCGCATCGGTCGGGATCAGCACCTCGACATCGCCCTCGAGGATCACGAAGGCGGCGTCGCCGCTGTCGCCCTTCTCGGCGATCCGCTCGCCGGGCAGATAGGAGAGCACGTCGCCGGTCATCGCCACGACCCGCAGGCGCGACTCGTCGAGCACGCCGAACAGCGGCATCCGCCTGAGCACCTCCATCGCCGAGCCGAGGCTCATGCTGCACCTCCCGGATCGTGCCGGCGCGGCCCGGCCGGCGGCCGCGCGCCATGCGTGCCCCCGCTCATGCCCGCGAGACCATCCTACCACGCGCGTCGATCTCCCAGACCGTCGCCGGGCCGGGGGCGATCCCGCCGCTCCGCTCGACCGCGAGCAGGAGCGCGGCCTCCGGCAGCAGCGCGCGGATCTCGCGCAGCAGCGCCGCCTCGCCATCGGGGTGCAGGTCGGGCGTGACCGCCACCAGCAGGATGCGCGGGCGCTTCAGCAGGCCCCGCAGCAGCGCGATCCGCCGCAGCACCGCCGCCGGCACCGCCCCCGCCGCGACCGGCGCGTCGAGCCCCAGCCGCAGGATCTCGGCACCGAGCCCCTGGGCAGAGATGGCCTGCTCCATCGCCTGGTCGATCCGCCCCCAGGCCGAGCGCCGGTCGAAGCGCCGCCGGGCATGCAGGATGTTCTCCGCGACCGTGCGCGCCGGATGATAGGTCTCGGCATCGAAGGTCGCATAGGCGGGCGAGCCGCGGATCAGCGGCAGCGCCCGGGCCCGGAGCGCGAGCACCCGCGCCTGCGCCGCCGCGTCCAGCACGTCGAGCTTGTCCCGCGTCTGGACGAAATTGGCGGCGAGCCCCATCAGCCATGCCGCCTCGCGGCGCGACGGGGCGCGGCGCAGGTCGTCGGAGCGGGCGAGGATCGCCGCCGCCTCCAGGATGTCCTGCCGGCCGAAGCCCGGAACCCGGTCGAGAATGCCCGAGCCGCTGCCGATCGAGCCGGCGATCTCCGCAAGATCGCGCGCGATGGCCCGGCCGATCTCCAGCAGCAGCCGGTCGGCGCCCAGCCGGCGCAGCAGGCCGCGCAGCGCCGGGTCCTGCAGATAGGCCGCGGGCAGGGCCGCCGGCGCCGTCGGCAGGGCATAGAGCAGGTTGGCGAGCAGCGTGCCGTTGCCGTTGAAGCGCGCCGCGTCCCAGGGCTCGACCAGATCGCCGATCTCGGCCTTCTGCGCCGCCATCTCGTGCCGCAGCCGCATCAGCGGCCCGCTCCAGGCGCCGAGCTCCGCCGCGGTCAGCCGCCGGTCCATCGCCGCCGCCCGCAGATAGGGCGCGAGCCCGAACCGCCCGGCGAGATCGAGGATCCGGGCCTCCAGCGCCTCCGGCCCGGCCACGCCGGCGGCGGCGTGATCGACCCATGGCGCCGCCGCGTCCGCCGCCGGCCCGGTGCCAGGCGCGGCGCCCGCTCCCGTGCCCGCCTCGGTGCCCGCGCGGCGCAGAAGGCCGTAGACGAGGTTCGTCCGGATCGAGCCGGGGATCAGGCCGGGCGCCTCCGGCACCAGCGCCAGCGCCGCGCCGATCGCGCCATGCGGCACGCCCTCGAGGCTGGTGCCGCCGATCGCGACCCGGCCCTGCTCCGGCGGGTCGATGCCGGCGGCGACCCGCAGCACCGCGCCGCGGTTGGCCAGGTTGCCGCCGCGCAGGATCGCGGTGCCGCCCGCCGGCAGCTCGAGCCGCGGGATCGCCGGCCGGTCGAGCGGCGGCTCGGCCGGCACGTCCTCTACCACCAGCGGCCCGTGCAGCGCCGGCCCGGCAGCACCGGCGACGATGCGCCCGGCGAGCATCCCGTCGGCCCGGAAGCCCTCCTGCACGAAGCGGTAGCGGCTGGAGAAATCCGACAGCCGCTGGACATAGCCGAGCAGCGCCCGCCACGGCCCGGCCAGCTCCTTGCAGGCCGCCAGCACCGCGACCAGCGCCCCGAGATCGAGCGCCCCGCGGATCACCAGATAGCCGCCGATCGAGAACAGCAGGAACGGCGTCAGCTGGCTCAGGAAGTTGTTGAGGAACTTGATCGTGTACTTGCGGCGGAAGATCCGCTCGCGGATCGCCGCGTTCTCGCCGAGCAGCCCGGCGATCTCCGAGAGGTGCCAGGGCGCGGTGCCGTGGCTGCGGATCTCCGCGGTGAGCTGGAGCAGCGTGCCGATGCGGTCGGCCAGCGTGCGGGCATTGCCGGCGCGCGCCCGGTTGAGCGCGACGATGCGCGCCTGCAGCACCGGCACGAGGATCGTCTGCACCGGGTAGAAGGCGACCGCCGCGAGGCCGAGCCAGACATCCTGCACGAAGATGAAGCCGAGAAAGACCGCGAACAGCCCGAGCTGGAACACCGGGGTGACGATGACCTCGCCGAAGAAGCCGCCGAGCGGCTCGATCTCGCCCATGATCGACTGGATCGTCTCGCCCTGGCGCAGCGAGCGCAGCCGCTTCATCGGAAACCGCACGACCCGCTCGGTCAGCGCGAAGCGCAGCCGCCGCAGCAGCCGCTCGCCGCAGATGCCGAGCCCGACATTGATCAGCCACTTGATGCCGTTGTTGGCGACCACCAGCAGCAGGAAGGCGATGCTGAGCACCATCAGATAGCCGATGCGCCCGAGCTCGACGCCGCCGAGCCGCACCGGGAAGCTGCCGCCCGAGATCGCCTCGTTGATGATCAGCTTCGGCACCTCGAGCGAGAGATAGACGACCGGGAAGGACAGCGCCGTCAGCAGCAGCAGCAGGCATTGCTCGCGCCGGGAGTGGCGCCAGACGAAGCCGACGAGAGTGCCCTCGCGGTCGCTGTCCATCATCGGGCCATCACCGGGCCATCATCGGGCGCCCATCGGGGTCGCTGCCGCGGATGCCGGCCGGAAGCGCCGGGCGCACCGCGGCTCAGTGCTCGTGGTCGTCGCCGTGCTTCAGCCCGTCGCGCATCTTGGCGGCCGCGCCCATCAGCCGGGCGCGCGCGGTGAGGCGGGCGCGGGCCATCAGGCGCGCCCGGGCCTGCAGCCTGGCCCGGCCCTGCATCCGGGCGCGGCCCTGCATGCGGGCGCGGGTGGCGATCTGGGCCTCGGCGGCATCGACCACCTCGCGCACCCGCAGGTCGTCGCGATCCACGCCGGAGGCCATCTGCAGCGCGTCGCGCTCGCCGTCGTCGATCACCTCGAAACCGTCGAGATTGCCGGCGACGAAATACAGCCGGCCGTCGCTGCCGCGCAGCGTGAAGCCCTCCGCCGCGCCCTGGTCGGCATCCTCCTCGCGCGGCAGCAGGCCGATCGCCTCGCCGATGGTCGCGCTCTCCATCTCCAGCGCGATCGTCGCGGTCTCGAGATCGAGCGGCCAGCGGAAGAACTGGTCCTCGGCGCGGTCCCGGCCGAACACCCAGGCGATCTCGGCGGGCGTGGCCCGGTCCGGGTTGTCGGGCAGGAGGATCATCACCGGGGCCGGGAAGACCTCGCTCTCGCTCCCCAGCCGGCAGCCATGGACCATCGCCGCGACCGCCCCCTCGGCCTTCGCCCCGGCCAGCGTCTCCTGCATGCGCCGCGACAGGGCGGCCCGGGCGAAGCTGAAGCCCCGCACCTTCCGGCCATAGAGCGTGGTGGTCAGGTCGTCCGGCATGTCGGCGACGCCGAACTCCTCCGCCGCGCCGTCGCCGCTGCCGGCAGTATCCTGATCGACCGTGCCATAGGGCGGGGCGGGTGCCGGAGCCGCATCCTCGTCGCTGCCATTCGTCATCTTCCGCGTCCCTCCCATCAGAATGCCGGGCCATACCAAATCAAGACAAATACCGATCCGGGATTTATTCCTCGAACAGCCGCCCTCACATGTCCGCAATTATACCACGCCAGGCGAAGCACTCGCGGATATTTTCCGTGTAGCGGCTGCCGGACAGTTCGCGGTCGCTGATCAGGAAACAGCGGCTGACATCGCCGAAATGCAGGTTCTGCGGCCGCAGCCGGTGCCATGACCGGGCCAGCCGCAGCCCGAGCATGTCGCGCGCATCGCGGATCGCGCGCCGGAACAGCGCCGGGTCCTGCAGATACCTGGCGCGGATGCGGGCGCGCTCGGCGGTATCGAGATCCTCGACCCCCTGCACCTCCCGCAGCAGCGCCGCCTCGGCCGGCGTCACCACGCCCAGCGCCACCAGCCGGGCGATGAAGAACTCGACGCCGATATCGAAGAAGGCGCCGGTCAGCGGCTGGCCGAGCTCGTGGATCTGGTGCCCGGTCAGCTGGTCCGGCGGCTTGCCGCGATAGGCGAGATCCGGCAGCCGCAGCGCGTTCGAGGCGCTGCGGATCTGCCGCGTGCCCGAGAGCTCGCCGATCCGGTTGAGCTCGTTCTCGGCATGCAGATCGCCCTTGGTGCGGCGCAGGATGTGATCGACGAAGCTCTCGAAATGCAGCGCCGAGACGATCGCCACCAGATCCGAGGCCGACTCGTGGAAGGCCAGGTAGTCGGTCGTGAGCGTCCCGACCGGCGGAATGCCGGCGATCGCGAAGACCAGCCCGTGCCCGACCTCGTGGGCGATGATGTCGAAGTTGAGCGCGAAGGGCCGCATGACGCCGGCATCGTCCGCATCCTCGCCGCATTCGCAGTAGCCGCTGCCGAAATGGGCGTTCCTCCAGGGCACATGGGCGATCAGCTCGAGCCGCGGAAAGCTCATCTGGAAATGCCAGGGCACCGGGCCGCCGGAATAGACCTCCCAGATGTCGAGCACCCGCCGGATCGAGCCGAACATGTGCACCGCGAGGAACGCCGGGCTGTCCGGGGCGACATGGTCGAAATGCCCGTCCGGCCCGGGCATGGCCGGCGGATGGACGGGCCCGCAATAGGGCGGGCAGTCCTCGTCGAGATAGGGCCGCTTGGCGATCGGGGTCAGCGCATACATCCGCCGGTCGGACGGCCCGGGAGCGAGGCTGCCCCTCGGCGAGGACAGCCAGACCGTCTCCGGCTCGCGAAAATCCTCGAGCACGGGAGACTGGGGATGGAGCCGGAACCGCGTGCCGCTGCCTTCGAAATACGCACTCAGGGAAAACGACATGGCGGCTCCTCCGCTCGCCCTCCCAGCCTAGGTGACGTAACGTCCGTGCGCAATCTCCCAGAGCAGCGTGCGCTCGAAGCGGAACCGCGGCGGCGGCGCAGGCGGCGGCCCGGCGGCGAGCAGGGCGAGCAGGGCGAGGGCGTCGCGGCGCTTCTGCCAGACGGCGCCCTCCGGCAGCCGGCGCTCGAGCGCCGCGACCGCCCCGGCCGGGATGCCGGCGCCGCGGCAAGCCGCCAGCGCGCGCGCCCAGGTGCGCTCCTTGTAGAACAGCGCCTTGATCGCCGCGGCCATCGCCCGGCAGGTGCCGAGACCGATCGCGCCGTCCTCCGCCGCGGCGGCCAGCGTCGCCCGGATATCGACCATCGCGACCGTGGAGACCGCCTCGAGCCCGGCCGGCCCGTGCACCACCGCAACCTCGTCGTCGTCCTCGAAGGGCGTCTCGAAGGGCGCGAAACGCCCGCTGCGGTAGCTCTCGTAGATCCGGCCGTGGCCGCGCATGCCGAACTGCGCCAGCTCCGCCGCCCTCAGCGCGCCCATGCTGGCGGCGCCCCAGACATCGACGCCGGCGCCGAGCGCCCAGAGGATCTCCTTGTGCCAGACCGCGGGGACCTGCTCGAAATACCCGTCGATGACCGCAACGGTATCGGCGCCATGCGCCCGCACCGCGTCCTCGAGCGCGCCGCGGCGCACCGGCGGCAGATACACCGCGTCGAGCACCGCGGCAGCCTCGCCGGCGCCGAGCGTCGGGCCGAGGAACACGCAGACGGTCATCGCGGGCCGTCCGCGAGCAGGGCGGCGGCGCGGGCCCCGGGCACATAGCCGTCGTCGGGCCCCTCGAGCGCGGCCTCGAGCCCCGGCACGACGACGCGCATCACCGGGACCGCGAAGGGCGCGGCGGTCAGCTCGACCGCGACGACCTCGGCAATCCCCACCGCGGCGAGCGCCGCGAGCGCCGCCGCGACATCTTCCGCGAGGCTGTCGGCCTCGCGCCCGGCCACATCCGCGAAGCGCCGGCGCGGCGCCAGCCCGGCCATGATCGCGCGCGCCCTGCGGTGCCGCTCGGCGACGATCTCCGGCGCGTAGTCCTCGGCGGCGATGTCCTCCCGCGCGCCGGCGATATAGGTCAGCCGGGCCTGCGCCGCCTCGGTCAGCGCCCGCGCCAGCGCCACCTCGGGCGCGAGATGCGCGCCGGCGCCGATCTCGGGCGCCCCGGTCTCGCCGCTGGGATCGTCGATCATCGCGAGGAAGGCCGGCACGCCGGTGTCGGAGGTGATGTCCCAGATCGCGAGGTCGATCCGCGCCGCGGCGAACCGCGCGATCAGCGCCCGGCAATGCGGGTCGTCGATGCCCGCCGGGTCGATCGCGGTCTCGCTGCCCCAGCCCTGCGGCCCGAGCTTCCAGAGCGTCTCGGCATCGCGCTCGATCACCTCGAGCAGCGCATGCAGCAGCGCCTCGTCGCGGGTGTTGCCGGAGGCGAGGCCGTTGGTCGTCGCCGTCAGCACGCCCGATTGCGGCGGCTCGGGCAGGGCATAATTGGCATGCACCATCTCGAAGGGCAGCCAGCGCGGGCCGCCCGCCAGCAGCTCCTCGCCCTCGATCCACATGATCGGGCGATAGGGGTCGAACCCGGCCGGATCGGTCAGCGGCAGCCGCTCGACATCGACCAGCGGATGCGAGAAGCGGATCGCCTCGGCGCTGGCGAAGACCAGCGGCGCGTGGATCGCCTCGGCGCAATGCGTCTCGATCGCCTCCATCACCGCCGAGACCCGCGCGGCATCGGCGTCCAGCCCCTTGCCCTGGTAGACCGAGAGCGAGCGCGCATTGGGCCGGCAGGCCTGGAACACCGGGATGCCGATGCGGTCGAGCCCGGTCAGGTTGGCGACCCGGGTGATGCCGAAGACCGGCAGCAGCGGCCGCAGCCGCGCCCAGGTCTCGGCCGGCGTGCAGCTGCGCCGGGTGCCGCGCCGGTAGCGCTTGTCGCCCGTCGGCCCGGGATCGTCCGCCACCATCGCCTCAGCCGCCGAGCCGGGCCAGCGCGGCCCGCGCATCCGCCAGATCGCGCCCGCCGGCCGCCGCCGGGAACCGCGCCAGCACCGGTGCCAGTGCCTCGCGCGCCGCCGCCGCCGCGCCCTGCCGTTCGTGCCATGCCGCGGCGGACTGCGCGTTGCGCAGCGCGAGCGCCAGCGCGCCCTGGCCATGCGCGATCCGGCGGCCGGCCTCGAGCCGCGCCGCGACGGCATCGTGATCCGGCGCGGCGCGGGCCATCTCGGTCTCGGCCTCCTGGCGCTCGATCTCCGCGGCCCAGTAGGTCACGCCCTCGCTGGCGATGATCGACCGGGCCGCCGCGATCGCCCCGGCGGCGCCGTCGAGATCGCCGAGCCGGCGCATCGCCGAGGCGCGCAGGCTGTGGAACAGCGGGAAGTCCTCGTTGGTGGTCACCGCCTCCAGCACCGCGAGCGCGGCGTTCATGCGCCCGAGCCCGGCCCGCAGGTCGCCGGCGCCGCAGACCGCCCAGCCCTCGAAGAACTGCCCCTTGGCGACGTATTCCTCGAGCCGCGCGGTGTCGCCGAGCGCGATCAGCCGCGCCGCCGTCGCGGTCATCGCAGCCGCCGCGCGCAGATGGCAGTGCAGCGTCACCGCGATGTCGAGCGCGTGGAGCAGGCTGCCCTCGTGGCCCAGCGCCTCGCCATGCCGGATCGCCAGCCGGACATCGCCGGCCGCGGCGTCGCCCTCGCCCTTCAGCCAGCGGGTCAGCGCGATCTGGCCGTGGCCGCAGACCTTGCAGTCGTGCCCGCCGAACAGGATGCTCTGCTCGGCCGAGATCTCGGGCCGGTAGAGCGCCAGCCCGCGCGCGGCATGGTCGAGGGTGTCGTCGAGCGCGCCGATCTGGAAGGTGTTGGCCCACATGCAGTGCAGCGCCTGCAGCTTGAACTCCGGGTCCTGCATGCGGTCGGCGACCGCGACGATCCGCGCCGCGCGCCGGCTCATCACCGGGAAGTTGGTCGAGATCCGCCACCAACCCCAGTAGGCCGGGAAATGCCAGCGCGATTCCGGCACCCGCTCGCAGATCCCGATCGCCGTCTCGTAGGCCTCCGCGGTGCTCTCGGCGCCGGGGCCGTCGGCGCTCAGCAGCGCGCCGGCGAGCCGCACCTGCAGCTCCAGCACCGCCGCGGTCTCGGCGGCATCCGGCGCGGCCAGGCGGGTCGCCTCCAGCGCCCGCTTGAAATGGGCCGCCGCCTCCCGGTTGGCGCCGGTCCGGGCGGCGAGCAGCCCGGCATCGCGGTAATGCGCCGCCGCCTCGGCATGGCGCCGCGCGCCGAAGCAGTGCCAGGCGAGGATCTCCGGCGCGGCGTCGCCGGCGCCGGGCGGGCGCGACTGCAGCCAGTCGACGAAGGCGCCGTGGAGCAGCGCGCGCCGGCTCTTCAGCAGGGTCTCGTAGGCCGCCTTCTGGAACAGCGCGTGGCGGAACTGGAACCGGGTGCCCGAGCGGTCGGGCTCGAGCACCGTGGCGTCGAGCAGGCGGCCGAGCCCCTCGTCGACCCGGTCGGCGCTCCGCTGCATCACCGCGGCCAGCGCCTCGGCCGTGACGATGCGCCCGAGCACCGCCGCCGCCTGCGCCAGCGGCTTGGCATCGCCCAGCGAGTCGAGCCGCGCCGTCAGCAGGTCCATCAGGGTGCCCGGCGTCGGCATCTCGGCGGCGATGTCGCGCATCCTGAGCCGGCCCTGCGAGACCTTCACGAGATCCCGCTGGATCAGCATCCGCGCCATCTCCTCGACGAAGAGCGGCAGCCCGTTGGCCAGCGCCGCGATCTGCGCGGTCAGCGCCCGGTCGGGCGGCACGCCCCCGGCGACGCGCCGGACGATGCCGTGGCAGGCGTCCTCGTCGAGCCCCGACAGCGCGACATTCATCGCCGAGCGCCGGCTCCAGGGAAAGCGCCGGCCGGTGCGCGTCATCACCAGCATCAGATGGTCCGGGTCGCCATGCCCGGCGCGCAGCGCGCCGTCGATCATCTCGAGCGTCGAGGGGTCGATCCAGTGCGCATCCTCGAGCACCACCAGCAGCGGCCGCGCGCGCCCGGCCAGATACCGGCGGAAGGCCGCGAAGATGTCGGCCCGGAGATCGGCGGCGTCGCCGCGGTCCTCGAGATGGTGCAGCGCCGAGCGCCGCAGCGCGAGGACCGCCGCGCGGAACCCCTCGCCGGCGCAGCCCTGCGCGGCGAACCAGTCGAGCAGCGCCGCCTCGCGCGCCTCGCGGCCTGCCGCACCGGCGGGCAGGTGGTGCCGGTCGAGCATCGACCAGAGGCTGCTGAACGGCGCCTCGCGGTCGGCGATGGCACCGTTGAAGAGCATCAGCTCGGGGCCGGATGGCGCGAGATCGTGCAGGAAGCGCCGCAGCAGGCCCGACTTGCCGACCCCCGGCTCGCCCTCGACCGTGACGATGCCGCCACGGCCGGTGGCGCGATGGGTCTCCCATGTCCGGTGCAGGAGGCCGAGCTCGAAGGCGCGGCCGTAGATCTCCGGCGCGGCGCCATCGGCATCCGGCCGGGCCGCCCGCCGGCGCGGGCCGAGGCCATAGACCTTGACCTCGCCGGAGACCCCCTTCAGCCGGTGCGCGCCCATCGGCGTCACCTCGAAGGCATCGCCCAGCCGCCGCCGCACCTTGTCGCTGATCACCACGCCGTTGGTCGGCGCCAGCTCCTGCAGCCGCGCCGCCACGTTGGGCAGCGCGCCGACGACCGAATGCCGGTCCCGCGCCTCGCCGCTGCCCATCTCGCCGACCAGCACCATGCCCGCATGCAGGGCGACGCGCACGTTGATCCGCGCCGGCATCCGGGCCGAGATCTCGCCGTCGATGCGCGCCGCCTCGGCGACGATCCGGCGCGCGGCATCGGCGGCGCGGATGGCGGCGTCCTCGAGCGCCATCGGATAGCCGAAATAGGCGAGCACGCCGTCGCCGAGATAGTTGGCGATCATCCCGTCATGGCCGGTGATCGCCGCGGCGCAGGCCTCCTGGTAGCGGCGCAGCACCTCGCGCATGTCCTCCGGGTCGAGCACCATCGAGAGATTGGTGGAGCCCATGAGATCGGAGAACATGATGGTCAGCATCCGGTGCTCGCCATCCGCCGCCGGGGCCGGCCCGTCGGCCTGCTGGGGCGCGCCGCAGCCGCGGCAGAAGCGGTCGGCGGCATCGAGCTCGGCGCCGCAGGAGGCGCAGCCCGGCGCCGCCTTCCTCCCGCAGGAGGGGCAGAACCTGGCGGCAGCCGGGAGCGGGCAGGAACACTCGCGGCAGATGCGTTGGGTGGCACTCAACTCGTTCGCCCCGCGGGCCGGTTTCGCAGCGTCAAGGAAACCCCGATCCCGGGGGCAAGGCAAGGCGCCAGTTCGCCGGAGCGGGCGGCGGCAGCGGCCGGGCGCGGCGGCCCGCGCGAGCCCCGCCGCCGCGGGCGGCGCGATCCAGCCCGCCGCCGGCGGCGCCGGGCGTCAGACCACCCAGTAGCCCTCCGCGATGTTGGGCTCGGTGAGCAGCAGGTTCTCGGCGCTGTCGGCAAAGGCCAGCAGCAGCTGGTTCCGGTCAAGCGTGCCGTTGGCCAGGATGCCCTGCCAGAAGGCCAGCCCCGGCCCGTCGGGCTCGCGCTGCAGCACGTTGCGATAGAGCGTCTCGGCATAGGTGTCGTCCGGGATGTCGGTGCCGTATTTCTCGGCGAACTCGGGGGAGCTGCGGAACGCCTCGGCGAGCGCGGTGAGGCTGAGCCCCTCGTTCACCGTGTCCCAGAAGCGCAGGCCGCCTTCGTCCGGCACCCGGGCATAGCTCGCCTGGTAGATCCGGTAGAGCTGCTGCGTCGGCGCGTCGAAGGCCAGGTCGTAGAGCAGCGTGCCGTCGGCGAGCGCGATGCGCTCGACCCCGATCAGCGTGTCGACCGCGCCGCCGGGCTTGGCGACCGTGACCGCGCCGCCGGGCATCAGGTCGGGCGTGTAGTCGCCGCGCGGGCCGGCATAGATGATGGTGTCGGTGCCGGCGCCGGCCTCGACCGTCATGGCGCCGGCATCGCGCAGCGTGACCTCGTCGTCGGCATCGGTCAGCAGCAGGGTCTCGATCGAGAGCAGCACGTCGTCCTCGACCTCGCCGGTGCCGAGCCGCGCGCCGGTCAGATCCAGCGCGACGCCGGCCGCGCGCCCGGCATAGCTGGCGGTGTCGGTGCCGGCGCCGCCGTTCAGGATGTCGGCGCCCGGGCCGCCGAGCAGCAGGTCGTCGCCGCCGCGCCCGTAGAGCTCGTCGTCGCCCTCGCCGCCGTCGAGCGTGCCGCCGAAGATGCCCGAGGTGAGCCGGTCGTCGCCCTCCAGCCCGTGCAGCGCGCCGGCCCAGGCGCCGAGATCCATCTCGTCCGCCGCCTGCCCGCCGCGCTGCGCGATCTCGTGCGGGCCGTCGAGGCGGACCGCGCCGGGGCCGGAATTGTAGCGCTCGGACGCGACCACCACCCAGACCCCGCCATACTCGCCGACGGCCATCACCGGCTTCCGGGTCCCGACATAATAGGTCATCTCCGCGAGGAACCCGAAATCCGCCTGCAGCGCCGCGAAGGCGCCCTCCGCCGTGCCGTCCTCCGGCTGCACCGCGAAGATGCGGAACTCGGTGGTCGGGTTGCGGTCGACCCCGCCGAACCAGATATCCACCGCCGAGCTGCCGATGGCGTAGAGCTCGCCGAAATTATCGAGCGCCGTGACCTCGCCGAAATCCAGCAGGCCGTTGTTGTGCACGATGTCCCAGGCGGTGCGGTTGGCGAGGGCGGAGAGCTTCACGTCGGGATGCAGCGTGTTGAGGAACCCCTCGGGCGTCAGCGTCTCGATCATGTCATAGAGCGCGAGCTCCGGGGCGCTGGTCTCGTCGCCGTTGAAATACGCCTCCAGCGGGCGGTAGATCTCCGGCCGGTCGGTGGCGCCGATGCCGGAACCGAGGCCGATCAGCGCATCCGCGTCGGGCGGCTCGGCCTGGTCGGGATGGGTGGTGAGGCCCGCCGCGGCGCCCTCCGCCAGATAATGCGCATAGGCCGAGGCGAGCTCGCCGCGGGTCAGCGCCTCCGCCACCGCGGGGTTCTGCGCGAGGTAGTAGCCGGCATCGAAGGCCGGCCCGCCGGAGAGATCCTGCCCGGCGAGGGCGTCGGTGATCGAGAGCTCCTCGGCCGCCGCCTCCGCCGCCGCGAGCGCCAGGGCGAGCTGCTGGGCGCCCTCGACCTCGGTCGAGGCCTTCACCTCCTGATAGAGCTGGGCGAGCAGCGGGCGCACGCTGTCGCTCACCAGCGCCGAATAGGTCAGCCCGGAGAGAAATCCCCCCACCGGCCCGAGGATCGGCGCGCCGACGCCGCCCGAGGCCACCGTGCCGGCCGCGCCGCCGGCCCAGACCGCGGCATGCAGCAGCAGCGCATCGGCGATCTGGATGAATAGCTCCTGGCCCTTGTCGTCGGCATTCCAGACCTTCTCGATGCGGATCACCGAGCCGAGCACCCGGCCGCCCCACTTGAACTTGGCGGCAAAGGAACCGAAGCGGGCGGCGAGGTCGTCGGCGCTGTCGGCGGCCTTGGTGAGCGCGTTGATCTCGGCGATCATCGTCGCCTGGTTGATGCCGAGCTGGCGCAGGATGCCGGCGAGCTTGAAGGGCGTGCTGGATTCCGGCGCCTCGACGCCGTCCACCGCCTTCAGCCGCAGCTTGTAGGTGCCGAAGAAATCGCCGCTGACATCGTCCTCCTCCACCGTGAAGCTGTTGGTGCCGGGGCCGAAGCTCTTCTCGAAGGTCCGGACATTGTCCGGAAAGCGCGGGTTGAAGAGCTCGAAGGTGACCCGGGCCTGCGTCTCGGTGTTGTTGGCGAGGGTGAAGTAATGCGCGTCGTTTTCCCCGCTCGCCATGAAATCGCTGGCCAGCACGGTGCCGAGCGCCCTGCCGTGGATGTCGCCGAGCCGGTGCACCCGGTGATTGTCGAGCACCACCTCCTCGTAGAACTCGGTCCAGAACCACGGATCGCCGATCGCCGGGGGCTGGTCGATCGGCGCCAGCGGGCCGACCGCGACATTGTCGATGACGACGCCGTTCTCCTCGAAGTCCTGCGGATCGATCACCACGCGGAAGATGCCCTCGCGCAGCGAGCCGTCGTCGGACACCTCGATCTCGATGCGCTCGTGCACGTCGCCGCCGGGGGTGACGATGCGGCGGATCTCCTTCAGGTCCTGGTCGAACACCGAGATCACCACGCCGTTGGGGTCGTTGAGCTGGCCGATGTCGAAGGCCAGCGAGGTCACCGGCTTGGCGAGCTGGATCAGGCTGTCGGTGCCGAAGCCGCCGCGGCCCGAGAGCGCCGGCGAGCTCGCCGTGGCGCCGTCGATGGCGATGACGCCGCCGAAGCTGATCCGGTTTCCGCCGTCGAGGGCATAGGCCGGATTGACCGTGCCGATCGGGGTGGTGTCTTCGCCGAAGGTGATGTTCATGTTGCCGTTTCCCGAGTGACCATCATCGAACCCCCCGCTTCCGCTGTTACGCGGGGCAGGCACGGATTTCCGGAATCCGCGTGATGACGCCGGGTCACTGTAGCGCATTCACCACGAATCGGCGATTGCCCGGCGGTTTGTCGGCATCCGCGGGCACTCCGGCGGCCGGCATGGCGATGGCTGCGCCGCCTGGGCCATGCGGTGGCCGGCGCCGGCGGCAGTTCGGGGCAGATCGGGGTGCATTGCAGGACCGCCGCGAGCGCAAATCCCGTTTCAATATGAACGGCTTGCCGGGCAGGCGGCTGTTGCAGAGCAGCAAATGTCGCATCCGGCTGTTGTAATGTCGTTTTGTGCGGTTAGTATCGCCGCTGCCGGATCGGGCGGGCAGGGTGCCTCCGCCCGCGACGCCGGCAGGCGTGCGCGCCCGCGTCTCCGTCCCGGGCAGGGGCTGCGGGGCGCGGCCGGCCGGCGCCGCCTGCATGCCCGGCGCCGGGCGCGCGGGCCCGCAGCCGGGCCGGGAGAATTGCCGAACGGGTTCCGTGTCCGGAGCCGATCCACCGCATGCCGGCCCGCAGCAGCCCGGCAGAACACGACGCCTGCGCCGCCCCGCGGCGGACCGGCGCCGGGACCTCGGAGGGGACCGAAGCGATGCCAGCCATGAGCGCGAACACCGCGCGCGCCCTCGACCGGCAGAGCCGCAGCGCGCGGCCGCCGGGCGAACGCGCGACCGGTCCCCGCGGCGACGGCATCCCGTCATGCGCGGCGAAGCGGGACGGGCCGTTCGGCCGGGCGGCCCGCGCCGGGGGCGAGGCGCGGCCCGGCAGCGCCCCGCCGCGCGCCCGCCGCACCGCCCGCACCAGCGCCCATCCGGAGATCGCCGGGCCGCGGGACGACATTGGCCGGGCCGGGAGCCGCGGGGCGAGGCGCTCCGGGCGCCGCCGCGTCGTGCCCGGCGTCATCGAGACCAATCCCAAGCCCGGTGCCAGCCCCAGCCCGGTCCGGAGCCCGGACGCGACCCTGCCGCCCTTCCGGCGCGCGGCGATGCCGGCCGGGGCCTTTCGCGCGCTGAAGCCGGGCGGGCGTGTCGTCCTCGCCGCGCCGTGCCGGGCCGGCGTGCCGGCGGGTGCGCTCCGGCCCCTCCGCAACCGCCACGGCCCGCCGCGCCTCTGCCGCGAGGCGGTGCAGGCGCCCGGCTTCGGGGTGCCGGCGCCGGCGGCGATGGCCGCGCAGCCGCGCAGGCATTGCGGGAGGCGGCGCGCAGGCCCCGGTGCGGCCCATGACGGGCGGCGCGCGGGCGGCGCCCCGGCCGGGTATCGCGGCAGGATGATGCGCGGCCCGGGCAGGCGGGGAGAGGCGGCCGATGCCGCGCCGCTCGCCCGGGGCACCCAGCCATCCCGGATGCCGGAATGAGGCGGGCGGCGCCGCGCCTCCGCCCCGGCAGGCGGATGGCATGACCAGACACAGCCCCATTGCCGGGCCCGATGCCGCAGGCATCCGCTTCTCCTTCGAGCTGTTCCCGCCGCGGACGCCCGAGGGGCTGGCGCAGCTCGACCGCGTGGTCGACCGCCTGGCGGCGCTCGGCCCGGAGGGCTTCTCGGTGACCCATGGCGCCGGCGGCACCACGCGGGACCGCACCCGCGGCGTGGTCGAGCGGGTCGCCGCGCGCACCGGCCTGCCGGTGGCGCAGCACCTCACCTGCATCGGCGCGCGGCGCGCGGAGATCGACGACGAGGCCCGCGCGCTCCGGGCCGCCGGCATCCGGCGCATCGTGGCGCTGCGCGGCGATCCGCCGGCCGGCGGCGCCCCTCATCCGCCCGGGGGCGGCTATCGCCATGCCGCCGATCTGGTCGCCGGGCTGATGCGCATCGCCGATTTCGACATCTCGGTGGCCGCCTATCCCGAGGTGCATCCCGAGGCGGCCAGCGCCGCGGCGGATCTCGACAACCTCAGGCGCAAGTTCGATGCCGGCGCGCGGCGGGCGATCACCCAGTATTGCTTCGACACCGATACGGTGCTGCGCTTCGTCGACCGCGCCCGCGCCGCCGGGATCGACCGGCCGATCGTGCCGGGGATCATGCCGGTCAGCCATTTCGGGCGGCTCCGGCGGTTCTCCGAGACCTGCGGCGCCGCGATCCCGCGCTGGCTGGCGGGCATGTTCGAGGGGCTCGACGCCGACCCGGCGCGCCGGGCCGGGCTCGCCGCCGCGGTCGCGACCGAGCAGTGCCGGCGCCTCGCCGCCGCGGGACTAACCGATTTTCACATCTACAGCCTGAACCGCGCCGAGGTCAGCGTCGCGCTGTGCCGGGCGCTCCGGCCGGAGCGCACCGGCGCCGGGCCGCAGGCTGCCTGAAGGGGGGCTCCGATGACCGACGACATTCGCCGCCATGCCGCTGAGCGCATCCTGGTGCTCGACGGCGCCATGGGCACGATGATCCAGGCCGCGAAGCCGGACGAGGCCGCCTATCGCGGCACCCGCTTCGCCGGCCATCCGCAGGACGTGGGCGGCAACAACGAGCTGCTGTCGCTGACCGCGCCGGAGATGATCCGCGCCATCCACGAGAGCTTCCTCGATGCCGGCGCCGACATCGTCTGCACCAACACCTTCTCGGCGACGGCGATCAGCCAGGCCGATTACGGGCTCGAGGCGCATGTCGCCGAGCTCAACGCCGCATCGGCCCGGCTCGCCCGCGAGGCGGCCGCGTCGCGGGCCACGCCGGAGCGCCCGCGCTGGGTCGCCGGCGCCATCGGGCCGACCAACCAGACCGCCTCGATCAGCCCGGATGTCAACGATCCGGGGGTGCGCAAGGTCACCTTCGACGGGCTCGCCGCGGCCTATGGCGAGGCGGCGCGGGCGCTGGTGCTGGGCGGCGTCGACCTGCTGCTGGTCGAGACCGTGTTCGACACGCTCAACGCCAAGGCCGCGCTCTATGCCATCGCGATGCTGCGCGAGGAGGGGCTGGCGGTGCCGCCGCTGATGATCTCGGGCACCATCACCGACCGCTCGGGGCGCACCCTGACCGGGCAGACGCCGGAGGCCTTCTGGGTCTCGCTGTCGCATGCCCGGCCGTTCTCGGTGGGGCTCAACTGCGCCCTCGGCGCCGGCGAGATGCGCCCGCATATCCGCGCGCTGGCCGAGGTCGCCGACACCCGCATCTCGGCCTATCCCAATGCCGGGCTGCCGAACGAGATGGGCGGCTATGACGAGACGCCGGAGCAGACCGCGGCGCATCTCGGCGAATGGGCCGATGCCGGGCTGGTCAACCTCGTCGGCGGCTGCTGCGGCACCACGCCCGAGCATATCCGCGCGATCGCCGATGCGGTGGCCGGCAAGCCGCCCCGCGCGATCCCCGAGCGGCCGGCCCGGCTGCGGCTCTCGGGGCTCGAGATGTTCGAGAAGGAGGCCGCGGCATGAGCACCGCACGGTTCATCAACATCGGCGAGCGGACCAATGTCACCGGCTCGGCGCGGTTCAAGAAGCTGATCCTCGAGGACGACTTCCCCGCCGCCGTCGAGGTGGCGCGCAACCAGGTCGAGAACGGCGCGCAGATCATCGACGTCAACATGGACGAGGGGCTGCTCGATTCCGAGGCGGCGATGCGCGTCTTCCTCAACCTGATCGCCGCCGAGCCCGACATCTCCCGCGTGCCGGTGATGGTCGACAGCTCGAAGTTCGAGGTGATCGAGGCCGGGCTGAAATGCCTGCAGGGCAAGCCGGTGGTCAACTCGATCTCGCTCAAGGAGGGCGAGGCGGCCTTCCTCGAGCAGGCCCGCACCGTGCGCCGCTTCGGCGCCGCGGTGGTGGTGATGGCCTTCGACGAGGACGGCCAGGCCGAGACCGCGGCGCACAAGTTCGCGATCTGCGAGCGGGCCTATCACCTGCTGCTCGACAGGGCCGGCTTCGACCCCTGGGAGATCATCTTCGACCCCAACATCTTCGCGGTGGCGACCGGGATCGAGGAGCACAACGACTATGCCGTGGCCTTCTTCGAGGCGACGCGGATGATCAAGGCGCGGCTGCCCCATGCCAGCGTCTCGGGCGGGCTCTCCAACGTCTCCTTCAGCTTCCGCGGCAACAACCCGGTGCGCGAGGCGATGCATTCCGCCTTCCTCTATCACGGGATCCGCGCCGGGCTCGACATGGCGATCCTCAATGCCGGGCAGATCACCGTCTACGACGACATCCCCGAGACCCTGCGCGCGCATGTCGAGGACGTGCTGCTGAACCGCCGGGACGATGCCACCGACCGGCTGCTGGCGATCGCCGACGACTATCGCGACAAGGGCGAGGCGCAGAAGAAGTCGGACCCGAAATGGCGCGAGGCGCCAGTGGCGGAGCGGCTCTCGCACGCGCTGGTGCACGGCATCACCGACCATGTGATCGACGATACCGAGGAGGCCCGCCAGGCGGCCGAACGCCCGCTGCACGTGATCGAGGGCCCGCTGATGGACGGGATGAACATCGTCGGCGAACTGTTCGGCGACGGCCGCATGTTCCTGCCCCAGGTGGTGAAATCCGCCCGGGTGATGAAGCAGGCGGTCGGCCACCTGATCCCCTACATGGAGGAGGAGAAGCGCCGCACCGGCGACAGCTCGGCCAAGGGCAGGCTGCTGATGGCCACGGTGAAGGGCGATGTCCACGACATCGGCAAGAACATCGTCGGCGTCGTGCTGCAGTGCAACAACTACGACATCGTCGATCTCGGCGTGATGGTGTCGACCGAGGACATCATCGCAACGGCAAAGCGCGAGAAGGTCGATGCCATCGGGCTGTCCGGCCTGATCACCCCCTCGCTCGACCGCATGGTCGAGGTCGCCGCCGAGATGACCCGCGCCGGGCTCGAGATCCCGCTGCTGATCGGCGGCGCCACCACCTCGAAGAAGCACACCGCGCTCAGGATCGCGCCGGAATACGCCCATGGCGTGGTGCATGTCGACGACGCCTCGCGGGCGGTCGGCGTGGTCTCGCGGCTGCTCTCGGCCGAGCGCCGGCCGCAGTTCCTCGCCGAGATCGCCGCCGAGCAGGAGAGTGCCCGCGCGCGCGGCGGCAGCGGCAGGCCGCGGCCCACGGTGCCGATCGCGGCGGCCCGCGCCAACGCCTTCCGCGGCGCCGCGCACCGCCCGGAACGGCCCAACACCACCGGCCTCCAGGTCTTCGACGGCGTCGGGCTCAAGGAGCTGGTGCCCTATATCGACTGGTCGCCGTTCTTCTGGACCTGGGAGATGAAGGGCACCTTCCCGGAGATCCTCGCCGATCCCGCGCAGGGCGAGGCGGCGCGCGAGCTGCACGCCGCGGCGACCGCGATGCTCGAGCGCATGCACGAGGGGAAATGGCTGCGCCCGCGCGCCGTGGTCGGGCTCTGGCCGGCCAACCGCGACGGCGACGACATCACGGTCTGGACCGGGGAGGACCGGCGCCAGCCGGCGGCGACCTTCCACATGCTGCGCCAGCAGGGCGCGAAATCCGGCGGGCGCGCGCATTTCTGCCTCGCCGATTTCGTCGCGCCGCATCCCGATGCCGGCGGCATGGCGGACTGGATCGGCGGCTTCGCGGTCACCGCCGGCCCCGAGGCGCACGAGATCGCCGGCCGCTTCAAGGCCGATGGCGACGACTATTCCGCGATCCTGGTGCAGGCGCTGGCCGACCGGCTCGCCGAGGCCTTCGCCGAGTACATGCATGCCCGGGTGCGCCGCGCGCTCTGGGGCTATGCGCCGGAGGAGGCGCTCTCGGGCGCGGACCTGATCGCCGAGCGTTATCGCGGCATCCGCCCGGCGCCGGGCTATCCGGCCTGCCCGGACCATACCGAGAAGCGCACGCTGCTGCGCCTGCTGAACGCCGGACGGCACACCGGGATCGAGCTCACCGAGTCCTGCGCGATGTGGCCCGCGGCGGCGGTCTCCGGGCTCTATCTCGCGCATCCCGAGGCGGCCTATTTCGGCGTCGGGCGCATCGGCGCCGACCAGGTCGCCGACTATGCCCGCCGCAAGGGCATGGACCGGGCCGAGGTCGAGCGCTGGCTCTCGCCCAACCTCGCCTACGAGCCCGGCCGCGAGGCCGGCGCACCGCCCCGCAAGTCGGCCTGAGCGCACCCGCCATCCGCCGCGGCGCTGCCCCGCCGCCCCGGCGCCCGGCCTCGCGGCAACCGCCCGCCGGCCCGGCCAGGGCGCTGGCCATCCCCCTGCCGGATAACGGGTTCTTCGCCGGAAGCCCGTCTCCGACGGCCGCCTGGCCCGGCCCCGCGCCCGCCTACCCGATGCCGCGCCCCGGCGCTCCCCGGCGCCCGATCCGCAGCACCCGCGAGACGCTCTCCGCCACCGGCCCTCCGCCCGCCACATGGCAGAGATCGTCAGCCGCCCGCGCGCCGGCTCCCCGGCATCGCCATGCCCGCAGGCAGATCGCCAATGCCGGCACCGGGATGCCCGTGCAGCCATCCGCCGGCAGGCGCCCGGCACCGCCCCGCCGCCGACCTCCCGCGCAAGGCCATCTCCCCGCACATGACGGCGCAGACCACGGCACTGATAGAGAGCCAGACCGAGCCCGCCGCCGAACGCCGCAAGGGTCACGCAACACCGCCCCGGCCCGCCACCATCCGGCGCCGGCACCGGTTCTCGCCATCAAGGGCGAGACGCAGGCGCAATGCCGGGACCATCGCGACCAGACCGGCCGCAATACCGGCGCCAACATGATCCGCAACGATGGCAGCGCACCAAACACGAGCGCACCAACCACTGCCCGCGTCGCGACGGCCAAGACCGCCCTGACCGGCGCCCCGGACCACATGCGCTTATGGCAGTCACGGGCCGGCTCACCCGCCGGAGCGCCACCATCCGCAGCTTCAACCGAAAAGACGGAAATCGCCCACAACAGATTGTACTATATGGATAATCCACCATTCCCCTGAAATCCACGTCAGCGCCAACATCACCAGAGCCAAACCCGAAAACAGGCGGGCCGCTGGGAGCGCCCGGCAAACCGCATCGGCCGCTCCGCCGACGGGACGATGACCGGCAAGCCCGCCGCGGTCCGCCGCCATCGCGATGTCGGCAGGGGCCCGGGCACCAGCCGCCGCACCGCCACCGCCCGCGGCGCGGCCACCGAGGCCGGCCCGCTCTGCGCAGGGCCGGCAGCCTTTGGGGCCAGCGCAGCGACCCCGCCCCCGGATGCCACGCCGGGCACCGGCGTCGTCATCACCGCCGCCGGAAACAGGGCCGTCAGCCGCCTCGGGCAGATGCGCGGATGACCGGCATGGCGACCGCCGGCACTGCCGGCGAGTCCGGCAACCGGAGCGCTCCGGTCTGGCTCAAGCCCCTGTACTTGAACGGCATCAGCCCCCAGCCCGGCGTGATCGCACGGCCCCCGGCAACCGCGCGATTCCGCTCCCGGCGGGCCGGCCACTCGGTCCCGCCAGCGCCGCCGGCCAGCGTCTCTATCCGGCACCGCCGCGGTTCGAGCGCATCGCCCGTGCCGAGCGCGGCGACGGCACCGCCCCCATGCCGCCTGGGCCCGCGCGGCGAGAGGGCGGCGCGGCATCTGTCCAAGCCCGGCCTGCAATCGACCGGGCGCGCCTCCGGGCAGGCGACCGGTATCGGTGGGCCCCCGCGATCCCCGGCACCAGCGCCGCCGAACCGCCCCCGAACCGCCACGAACCAATGTTCGCGCAGGAAGTTCCGCCAGACCGGGAAAGTTCCATCGGACCAACGGCGCCCGAACGTTCGCGCGAACCCTTTCCGCTCCCCCAGCCCCCGATGGATGAAACGGCGAGTTGTTCATCCGCACCGCCTCGACCCCGGCTGCGCCCCCGCCGAGGCCGTCGCCAAGGTCGAGCCGGCAGCGACCGGGCACCGATATCTGCACGCCGGCCGCCGGAGCCCTGGCCGGCGCGGCACCAGTCCGGCGACCCGGCAACCGACAGGACCATCCGGGCCAGAGTTCTCGGCGCCGCCGTGGGACCGCCTCGGCCTGCGCATCGAGGCCCCCTACCACCATTGCCCGAGCTTCGGGCGCTGCGCGCTGCCCAGTACCGTTGACGCCGGACGGCGAGCGCACCGAGAGCACCTGTCCCGCCGCCTCCATTGTCGAGCGCATGCCGGCGCCGGCGGATGCCGGGCCGGTCGAAGGCCGTCTATACCTTCGCCCAGAGGGCGCCGCGCCGACCGAGGCCGCTGCACCCCGCGCCCGCACCGCCGGGGCCGGCTGCGTTGCGCGCAATCGCTCGCCAATGCGGGCGTTCGTGGCGGCGCTCTGCGGCATCCGCGTCGGAGCGAGGCGGGACGCGCACCGGCCGGCAGCGGCAGCGCGCGCGAGGCCCGGCCCGGGCGGCGAGCACTGGTGCCGCGGCGGTGACCCGCACCCCGGCGGGCAGCGATATCCGGCTGACGCAGTCCAGCGCGGTGCCCCAGTTCGCCGACAGCACCGGGGGAGGGGAGGCCCATGCCGCCGGTCTCGTCTTCGTTCCGGCTGCCGCCGCACCCCGTTTCAGGCCGGCCATTTCGGCGCCAGGGCCGCGGCGCGGGCACCTGGCAGCCATGGTGCGCGGAAGGCGACCGGCAGCCCCACCCGACCGGCTCGCCGAAGCCGGTTCGGGGAGGCAGGGAACGGCAGCACGCGGGTCGTGGGCCAGCACCCGCACCTGTCGACGGCCGGACCGAGCCCGGCACCCGCCCGTCGGCAACGGGCACCCGGTCCCGGCGGGCGAGCCGGGCGGCAGACGGCGCGACGCAGGCAGACGGCATTGCCGTCCGCCCGATGTGCCGGAGCGGGCCCGAGCCGGCCGGGGTCGGCAGCCTGCGGATCGCCGGCCAGGCCCGTCGCACCGTCTGCAGCCGGAACGAGACCACCGCCACGCTTGCCGGCAACAGGCAGCAGGGCCGCGCGCGCGGAGGGTGCGTCCGACGGCGCGCAGAAGGCAGGCGCCGTGGCCACCCGACCGGATCACCGGCGCCGGGCTGGGCGCACGGGGACCTGCAGCGCGGCGGTCGTCAGCGATGCATATCGGTCTGCCGCGACCGGAACGGGGCCAGCGCCTTTTGGGCCGGCGACCGGCACCCGAACGGCGAGGGGCGCCGGTGACAGTGGCAGCGATGCTGCCCGGCGCGTCTGCCGGCGCCCGGCGGCGGCGATCAGCCGCTTCCGTGGCGGCGATGCCGGGCAGGTGCCCGACGCGCCGGCCGGCGCCACGTCTCGCCTGCAGGGTCACGATATCGCCTTCCCGCTGTGAGCAGGGTTCCCGCCGCTCCGACCATCCGTGCGCGTCATGCCGGAGGCTTCGCGATCGCGCCGCGGGCGCGTCCGGCCCGCGCCCATGCCGATGTCGGCCCGGATGATCCTGTGACCTGCCGGGCCGCCGCAGCAGCGCTCCCGTGGCCGGGCCGCGCAGGGCCACCGCACCGGCTCCGGCCGGTCCCGCTCCGGGCATCCATGCGAGCCGCTGGAACGGGGGTCCCGCGGCCGCGACCTTCCGCCTGGGTCACGCCTGGGGCTGCGTGATCGGGGCGCGGGGCGTGGCGAATGCATCCGGCCCGGGCCCCTGCGCGTGCCGATGTCGCCCGGGACGATCCAACGGCGTGTCGGGTCCGCTGCGGCGACGCTCCGTCCCTCGGATGCGCGGGGTCCGGCCGCCGGATCCGGCCCGTTCCGCTGAGGGCGCCATGCACGCCGCCGGGGGCGAAACCGGCACCGGCACCTCGGCGTCTTCATCGCTGGCCGAGGGCGCCACCAGCGCGTGGTGTTCCCGGCCGCCGAGGTCGGGATGCCCGCCTCGTCGCGGGGGCCGCGGTCAGGGTCGCCTGCGATCCCGGGCGAAGGCTGCCGCGCCGGGCCGGGCGGGCCGATGATGTTGCCATCGCCGGCGCCGTTGGTGCGGGGATGCCGCGGACGGCGGCCACGAGGTGCTCCGGGCGCATGGTCTGCTCCCGGAGGCTGCGGGGGCCGGCGGCCTCCGGTTCCGCGGCGATCCGCCCGCAGATCGCCGGGGCGAGCGGCGCTCCGGTGCGATGCGCGCCCTCGACCGGGCGTCGCGTGGGGCGCGGATCTCACCGCGCAGGATGCGGGCCGGCGCGCGGCGGTCGATGGAGGTGGACGCGGCGCCCCCTAAGGCCTGGGCATTCACGGCGTCCGCGGTCGCGGGGGATGGCCCGGCCGATCCGGGATCGCCGGAGGCCCCCGGCCAGCGCGCGCCGATCCGGAGGCCGGTGACGGTGGACACGCCGCCAGGCCCGGCATCCGCGGCCTGCGGCCGGCTGTGGGCGCGGCTTTGTCTGCGGTGGTTGCGGCGCGGGGCGCCCCGGCATCCTCGGGACGGAAAGCGTGCCAGCGGGGGCGGTGCGGCCAGTTCCCGCAGCCGGTCGATCTGGCGTCGTCCTGTCCTGGGCCGCCTGCGCCTCGGGCGGCGGCGCGGGCCGGGACGGTCCTGCTCGGGGCGCACATGCCGGAACGGCTCCCGATCCGGATGCGGGCGGCTGCCGGGCGGCGCGGCGGTTGCCCGGGGCCGAGCCGGGCCTGCCGGCTGGTGTCAGGCGCGCGCGGGCCGAGCGCTGCCGGCGGGAACGGTCGGGTGCGGGACGGGCGCGAAGTGGTGCCGGCCGTGACTGTACCGGCACTGCCGCGAGGTGCGGGCCGGGCGCTGCCGGCGGGACGGGTGTGGGCCGACTAGCGGATGGGCGCGGGCCGCGCGCCGCTGGCGGGCGCGGAGTGGGTGTGCGGCGAGTGTCGGACTGGCCCGGCCGAGTGCTGTCGGCATGGCGGGTCTGGGAGGGGCCCGGCCGAGCGTTGCCAGTGCGCCGGGTGCAAGCCATCGCCGCTGGCGGGTGCGGGGCGGGCGGTGCCTCAGGGCTCTCCCGCGATATCGGCCAGCGCCTTCCGGAGATGCCCGAGATCGGCCGCGATGACCCGGCGGGCGGCCGCTTCCCGGGCGAGGGCGCGATCGCAGGCGCCGAGGCTGCCGGCCTTGGCGGCGCTCTCGACCTCGCCCATCAGGCCCGCGAGGCCGGTCGCGCCGACCGCCGAGGCGGTGCCGCAGAGGGCGTGGGCGGCGCGGGCGACGCCGGGCGCATCCATGCGCGCCCGCGCCTGGCGGATCTCCTGCCAGCGCCGGTCCTGCTCCGTCTCGAACTGCGCCAGAACCCGCTCGACGAGCCCGGAGGAGCGGCCGGACAGCAGCGCTAGCGCCTGCGGGACATCGATGCCCACCATGCTGTCCCCGGCCGCTTCGCCGGATCGCCGCGCCGCGGCGGCGGACGGCTCGCCGGCGGCCGCGGGGGGCTCGGCCCCGCCGGCCTCATGGACGCCGGTGCCTTTGGCGCCGGCTTCGGGCGCGCCGATATCGCCCCCACCGCTATCAGGACCGCCGGTGCCTGTGACGCCGGCTTCGAGGAGGTCGGCCCCTGAGGCGCCAGCTTCGGGAGAGTCGGTGCCGGTAGCGTCGGCCCCGGGGAACCCGGTTCGAGGCACTCGGGTATCGCGACCACCGGTTCCTATGGCGCCAGCCTTCGCAAGGTCGGCTCCGGTCCCGCCGGCATCGGGGATACCGGCTCGCGACGCGCCGGCTGCGCGAAGGCTGGCTCCGGCTCCGACGGCATCGGAAGAGGCGCTGCCTGTAGCACCGGCTCCGGGGAGCCCGGTTCCGGGCACGCTGGCAACGCGGCCGCCGGTTCCTGTGGCGCCGGCCTTCGCGAGCTCGGCTCCGGCCCCGCCGGCATCGGGAATGCCGGCCCCGGAGGCGCCGGCTTCCGGGGTGCCGGTCTCGACCCCCCCTGCATCTGGAGGGCTGGTCCCTGAGACGTCGGGATCGGGGGTGCCGGCTCCGGCCCCTCCGGGATCGTGGGCGCAGGTTCCTGTAGCGCCAACTTCGGGGATGCCTGTCTCGACCCCGCTGGCATCTGGAAGGCAGGTCCCCGAGGCGCCGGGATCTGGGGTGCCGGTTTCGATCCCAACGTTATCGGGACCGCCGGTTCTTGTGGCGCCGGGATCGGGGGCGCCGGATTCGACCCTGCCGGTATCGGGGATGCCGGTGCCTGAGGCGGCGGTATCGGGCGCACCGGCTTCGGCCCCGCTGGCATCGGCACCGCCGGGAGCGGGAGCGCCGGTGCTTGCGGTGCCGGTTCCGGGGGGGCCGGCTCTGGCCTCGCTGTTGTCGGAACTGCCGGTGCCTGAGGCGGCGATATCGGGCGCGCCGGCTTCGGCCCCGCCGGCATCGGCCCCCCCGGTTTTGGGAGTGCCGGTGCCGGCGGCGCCGGTTACGGGGGGGCCGGCTCTGGCCTCGCTGTTGTCGGAGCCGCCGGTCACTGGGGCGCTGGCTTCGGGGAGGTGGGTTCCGGGCATGCCGGCATCGGGGACGCCGCTACCTGGGGCGGCGGTATCGGGCGCGCTGGCATCGGCCCCGCCGGCATCGGGAGCGCCGGTGCCTGACGGGGCGGTTTCGGGCGCGCCGGCAATGGCCTCGCGGGCATCGGCGCCGCCGGTATCGGCCCCGCCGGCTTCGGCCCGGCGGGCTCCGGGGGGGCGATCGGGAACCGCCTCGATCGCGGCGAGCAGCTCGGGGATGCGCAGCGGCTTGAGCAGGCAGCGGTCCATGCCGGCGGCCAGGAAGCGCTCGATCTCCTCGGGCTGGGCATGGGCGGTGATGCCGATGATCGGGCTCTCGCGCGAGGCCGCGGCCTGTGCCGGGTCGCGGATCAGCCGGGTGGTCTCGATCCCGTCCTGCCGCGGCATCGAGACATCCATCAGGATCAGGTCGAAGCGCGCCTGCCGGGCCTTCTGCAGGCCGATGATGCCGTCCTCGGCCAGCGCCACCGCGAAGCCCGCCTCGGCGAGCATCTGCGCGGCGAGCTCGCGGTTGATCTCGTTGTCCTCGACCAGCAGCAGCCGCCGGCCGGCATGCGCCTGGCGCGGCGGCACCGCCTCGCCGTTGCCGGCCGGTTCGGCCGGATCGAGCGCCAGCCGGAACCAGAACCGGCTGCCCGCCCCCCTGGCGCTCTCGACGCCGATCTCGCCGCCGAGCGCCCGGACGATGCGCCGCGACACCGCCAGCCCGAGCCCGGTGCCGCCCGCCTCGCGGCTGTAGGCGGCGTCGAGCGTCACGAAATCCTGGAACAGCTTGGGCAGGTCCGCCTTGCCGATGCCGATCCCGGTATCGGTGACCGAGAAGCCGATGCGCACCCGGCCCTCCGCCTCGCCGATGCGGTCGAGCGCCACCACGATGCGCCCGCCGGTGGTGAACTTGATCGCGTTGCCGATCAGGTTCGACAGCACCTGGCGGATGCGCCGCTCGTCGCTGGCCACCCAGGGCGGCAGCGACGGGTCGAGCGCGACGGTCAGGCGGTTGCCGCGGCGCTCGGCCGGCCCGCGCAGGCTGTCGGCGAGCTCGGCGACCATCGCGCCGAGGGCGAAGGGCCGGTGCGAGAGCTGGATCTTGCCGGAATCGATCGCGGCGATGTCGAGCACGTCGCTGACATGGCCGAGCAGGATCTCGGCGGACCGCTTGGCGCGCTCGAGATTGGCCCGGCCGGAGGGGCCGAGCGGCTCGCGGCCGACGAGATCGAGCGCGGTGAGCACGCCGGCCACCGGGGTCCGCATCTCGTGGCTCATCACCGCCAGGAAGTCGGACTTGGCGCGATCCGCCGAGGCGATGCGCTCGAAGGCCTCGCGGCGCTCCACCTCGATGCGCTTGCGCTCGGAGATGTCGCGGATATAGGCGATGAACAGCGGCCCGCGCTCGCCGGAATAGCGCCCGATCGAGAGCTCGATCGGGAAGCGCTCGCCGGCGGCGTTCAGCGCCGACAGCTCGTGCAGGCCCTTGCCGACGAGATCGCTCCGGCCGGTGGCGAGATAGCGCGCGAGGCCGGCCCGGTGCGCCGCCCGCAGCTCGGGCGGGATGATCAGCTCGCCGATCATCTGGCCGATCGCCTCGGCGCGGGGAAAGCCGAAGATGCGCTCGGCGGCCGGGTTGTACTCGATGATCGTGCCGTCGGCATCGGCGACCAGCACCGCGTCGATCGCCGAGGCGACCGAGGCGGTCATGCGCTCGGCGCTCTGGCGCAGCTCGGCCGACTGGCGCGCGATCCGGCGCGACTGGAAGCCGATGCCGCCGGCGGTGGCGATCAGCACGGCATTGACCGCGAGCATCGCGCCGCCGGTCCAGAGCAGCAGCGAGATCAGGCTCTCGCGCTCCTCGGTGCTGGCCTGCGCCTTCGCCGCCAGCACCGCGAGCTCGAGATCGCGCGCCCGCACGAACAGCCGGTCGAGCCGCTCGACGATGCCGGGCAGCGCCGCCCGCAGCGCCGCGTCCGGCCCGTCCATCAGCGGCACCAGCGCGTCGCGGAACGCCTCGAGCTCGGTCGCCGCCGCGCGCTCCGCCGCCCGCTCGACATGGTCGAGCGCGTTGCCCTCGAGCAGGATCCCGACGCGGCTGTAGAAGATGTCGTAGCGCCGGCGCAGCGCGTCGAGATCCGCCGCGCCGGCATCGATGGCGCGGCGCGCGTCGATGCGCAGCCGCAGCATGTCGGTGCTGAGCTGCGCCATCGACCAGGTGGTGTTGTCGTCGTGATGGGCGCGCAGGCCCGCGAGCCCCTCGCGGACCCGGTCGCCGAGCACCAGGATCACCGTGATCGACAGCGCGGCGATGGCCAGCGCCAGCGCCAGCCCGATGCCGGGGCGCGCCGCCCCGGGCTCACTCGACGATGATGCGGTCGAGCTGCCAGATGCTCCGGGCATAGATGATCTCCGAGCGGTATTCCGCCTTGCTGTCATAGGGATAGACCACCCAGAGCGGCCCCTTCTGGCGCACGCTCATGGTCTCGCCATCGATGCGATAGGCAATCATCGGCCCGCCCTCGACGGCGTCCGAGACCGGGATGTCGATCTTGTAGTCGTTGATCGCGACGGCGCGCAGCATGCCCGCGCCGACCCCGAGCCGCGCCAGCAGGTCGGCGAGCGCGACGCCGGTGAACGCGACCTCGCCGTCGGTCCAGATCGTGCTGGTCCGGAAGCGGGTCTGCGGCAACGCCTCGAGCATCGCCAGGTCGAACCGCGCCGCGCCCTCGGCATTCTGCACCGCGATCGCGCCGGTCACGGTCAGCAGCACCGGCCCGGCGGGGCTCGGCAGCGGCTCGGCGGCCATCGCGGCGGGCAGGGCGCCGGGCAGGACGGCGGGCAGGGCGGCGGGCAGGGCGGCGGCGGCACCGATCGCCGCGAGGCAGATCAGCACCCTGCGGCGCAGGCGGGAGACGGCTCGGGTCATGGCTCGGTTCCTTTGCATGGCGTGGGGGCCGCGGCGGCCGCGGGGGCCTCGGCGGCCCATTGCGCCTTCTTGCGGTAGATGCTCGAGGCGCCGATCTCGAGATGCGCCGCGGCCTTGACGACATTGCCGCCGCAGAGCGCCAGCGCCGCCTCGATCGCCTCGCGCTCGACCTGCCACATCGGCCGGATCCGCTCCGGCGCGCCGGCCGGGGCCGGCCAGCCCTGCGCGGCATCGGCGCCGGCGGGGTGGGGCGCAGCGGGATGCGCCGCAGAGGCGTGGCGCGCGGCGGGGCGGCCGGCACGGATCCGCTCCGGCAGCATCGCCGGCGTCACCTCCTCGGCATCGTTCATCACCACGATGCCGCGGATCGTGTTCTCCAGCTCGCGCGCATTGCCCGGCCAGCGATGCGCCTCGAGCGCGCGCATCGCCTCGGCCGAGAAGCCGCGGAAGCGCCGGCCCTCGCGCTCGGCGGCCTTGGCGAGAAAGGTCTCCGCCAGCACCCGCAGGTCGGCGCCGCGCTCGCGCAGCGGCGGCAGGTGCAGCGCGACGACGTTGAGCCGGTAGAGCAGGTCCTCGCGGAACCGGCCGCGCTCGACCTCGGCCCAGGGGTCGCGGTTGGTGGCGCAGACGATGCGGATATCGACCCGCTCGGTGCGCGCGCCGCCGACCCGCTCGAAGCTGCCGTCCTGGGTCAGGCGCAGCAGCTTCGACTGCATGTCGTAGTCCATCTCGCAGATCTCGTCGAGGAACAGCGTGCCGCCATGCGCCCGGCTGGCGGCGCCGGGCCGGTCGCTAGAGGCGCTGGTGAACGCGCCCTTCACATGGCCGAACAGCTCGGATTCGATCAGCTCGCGCGGGATCGCGGCGCAGTTGATGGCGACGAAGGGGCCGCCGGCGCGCGGGCTCTCGCTGTGCAGCGCCTGCGCGCAGAGCTCCTTGCCGGTGCCGCTCTCGCCGGTGATGAAGACGCTGGCCCGCGAGGCCGCGGCGGCGCCGATCGTGCGATAGACCCGGTGCATCGCCGGCGAGGTGCCGACGAGCCCGGCGAAGCCGTCGCCCTGCTGGGTCCGGCGCAGGGTGTCGACCTCGCGCTCGAGGGCGTGGCTGCGCATCGCGTTGCGCACCGTCACCGCCACCCGGTCGCCGGAGAACGGCTTCACCACGTAGTCGATGGCGCCGAGCCGCATCGCCTTCACCGCGGTCGACAGCGAGCCGTTGCTGGTGATGATGATGACGCTGGTGCGCAGCCTGCGGTCCTGGATCTCGTGCAGGAGGTCGATGCCGTCGATGTCCGGCAGGCCGAGATCGAGCAGGATCACCGGCGGCACCTCGTCGGCGAGCACCGCGCGGGCCCCGGCGCCGGTCTCGACATGGGTCACGTCGAAGCCGGCGCGCTCCAGCTCGTCGGCGCAGAGCAGGGCGACGGTGGTGCTGTCCTCGATCAGCAGGACCCGGCCGCCGGCGCCCGCCGCCGCCCGAGGTTCCGCCGCCCGTGGTTCCGCCACCCGTGGTTCCGCCGCGCGCCGCGGATCGGCCGCGCCGCGGGCCGTGGTCCTGCTGGTCTGCATCGCATCCTCCCGGTCTGGCAGCCATGCCGGCGCGGGTCCCCGCCCCGGCCGATCCGCCTGCAGCATTCTCGCACAGAGACGAAGCAAGCCGCGTGCCAGCCGGAGAGCCGGAATTGGAAATCGCGTTTGTGCAATGATTCCAGTTACCTGATGCCATGTCGCGGCTGCGGCGGGCGGGCATCGCTGCCGCCCACTCTCGATTCGGCTCCCGAATCGAGAGTCATTCCCGTTTCGAGAGCCGTCGCCCGCAGCCCACCCGTGCCCGGCAGCCCGCTCATCGGGGAGCGCCCCGCCGCGGCCCCCGGGCCCCGCGCCGCGCCCCCGCAGCCGATAATTCCATTTGCATTCTGACAAGAAGATTTCCACGATGGGGGGCAGATCAACGGCAGAGAGGCTCGGCATTGACGGCGCAGCGGACGGTCCTTCTGGTTTCGCTCGATGACGGGCTGATCGAGGCGGCGCGGACCGCCTTCGGCCATGCCGGGGACTATCGGCTGGTGGTCTGCGCCGATGGCCGGACCGCGGCCAGCCGCCTCGGCCAGATCGAGGTGCACCTGCTGGTCGCCGACTGCCAGGAGGCGGCGACCGGCAGCGCCGAGCTGCTGAAGGGCGCGCGGGTCACGCATCCGCAGGTGCCGCGGCTGCTGATCGCCACCGCCGCCACCGCCGATCACGGCGCCGAGGCCGCGCTCCAGAGCGCCGCCTACCTGTTCCTGCTGAAGCCGGTGCTGCCGGCGCAGCTCGGCATCGCGGTGAAGCGGGCGCTGGAGCTCAACGAGCTGTCGCGCCGGCACCGGGTGCTCTCGCGCGAGCTGCGCATCTCGATGGACGACGACATCTTCGGCGATACCGAGAAGATGTCGGTGAAGGGCGGCGTCTCGCAGTTCGAGAAGCTGGTCTATGCCAGCCCGCGGATGGCCGAGCTCACCGAGCATGCCCGGCAGGCGGCGGCGACCGACCTGCCGGTGCTGATCCATGGCGAGACCGGCACCGGCAAGGAGCTGCTGGCGCGGGCGATCCACTTCAACTCGCGCCGGATGGACGCGGCGCTGCTGGTGCAGAACTGCGGCGGCATGAGCGACGAGACGCTGCATTCGGAGCTGTTCGGCCATGTCCGCGGCGCCTTCACCGGCGCGATCTCGGACCGGCTCGGGCTGTTCCGGGCGGCCGAGGGGGGCACGGTGTTCCTCGACGAGATCTCCGAGGTCTCGCGGAACTTCCAGGTCAGCCTGCTGCGGTTCCTGCAGGAGGGCGAGGTCAAGCCGCTGGGCTCGGACAGCGTCGCGTATTCCGATGTCCGGATCGTCGCGGCCTCGAACCGCTCGCTCGAGGAGATGGTCGAGCGCGGCGAGTTCCGGCGCGACCTCTATTACCGGCTGAAGGGCTTCACCCTGCTGATCCCGCCGCTGCGCGACCGGCCGGAGGACATCCCGGTGCTGGCCGAGTTCTTCCTCGAGAAATATGCCGGCGTGGTCGGGCGGCGGGTGATGGGCATCACCCGCTCGGTGCTCGAGCTGCTCGCCCGCTACCGCTGGCCCGGCAATGTCCGCGAGCTCGAGACCGAGGTGCAGCGCATGGTCGCCGTGGCCGATCATGGCGGCTACATCTCCGAGCGCCACCTGTCGCCGACGATCCGGGACCTGGCGGCAACCGCCGGGGCGCCGCAGGCGCCGGCGATCGAGGGCGCCAACCTCAAGGAGATGGTGGAGAACCTCGAGCGCCGCGTGGTGCGCGAGACGCTGACCCGCACGCGCTGGAACCAGAGCCAGGCGGCCAGCGAGCTCGGCCTGTCGCGGGTCGGGCTGGCCAACAAGATCAAGCGCTATAATCTTCAGGCGGAGTGAACGCCGGTCGCCCCGGAAGGCGCGGCGGCGTGCCCCGTGGAGCGATGGCGGAGTGACGGCGGATGACCGAGAGCGATGACGATGCCGAGGGCGGCCGGGTGCTGCGCTTCCCGCAGTCGCGCACGCGGATCGGCCCGCGCGAGCCGGCCCGCGATCTCGGCCTCTCCGCGCTCACGCGCCTCGCCGGCGCCGATGCCCGCTCGGCCAGGGGGCACTGGTGCAGCCGCTGCCGGGGCATCTGGTACAGCTGCTTCCTCGAGGCCGAATGCCCGGTCTGCGGCAACCGCCACGGCTGAAACTTCTGCAAATGAACTTTGCAGGTGCAAAGATAGTTGCTTGTCATTCGTGCGGAAGCGGCAATAGCCAGATTTCAGGAAAATCCCGTAACGATCTGTTTTTGCTGGTATAAAAAAATTATCCCGGCTTTGGCACGGTTCCTGCGTAGGAGATCCGCAGCAACCAGGCAGGTTTGCGAAAAAGACCAACGCCGCACCTCCGGGTGCCGTGCAGGGAGGAAAGAATGGCCAATCTTCTATGGCTCCAGGGCGGAGCCTGTTCCGGCAACACGATGTCGTTCCTGAATGCCGAGGAACCGAGCGCCTGCGATCTCGTCACGGATTTCGGGATCAACGTGCTCTGGCAGCCGTCGCTGGGGCTGGAACTGGGCGAGGACGTGAAGGCCATCCTGAAGAAATGCATCTCGGGCGAGATCCCGCTCGACATCTTCGTCTTCGAGGGCACCGTCATCGACGCCCCGAACGGCACCGGCGAGTGGAACCGCTTCTGCGGCCGGCCGATGCGCGAATGGGTGAAGGAGCTCTCGGAGGCGGCGCAGTTCGTGGTGGCGATCGGCGACTGCGCGACCTGGGGCGGGATCCCGGCGACCGCGCCGAACCCGTCGGATTCGAAGGGCCTGCAGTTCCTGAAGCGCGAGAAGGGCGGCGCCCTCGGCGCGGGCTTCACCTCGAAGGCCGGGCTGCCGGTCATCAACATCCCGGGCTGCCCGGCGCATCCGGACTGGGTGACGCAGATCCTCGTCGCCGTCGCCACCGGCCGCGCCGGCGATCTCACGCTCGACGAGTTCCAGCGGCCCAAGACCTTCTTCTCCTCGTTCACCCAGACCGGCTGCACGCGGAACATGCACTTCGCCTACAAGGTCTCCTCGACCGCCTTCGGCCAGCGCAAGGGCTGCCTGTTCTACGATCTCGGCTGCCGCGGCCCGATGACCCACAGCCCGTGCAACCGGATCCTGTGGAACCGGGTGTCGTCGAAGACCCGGGCGGGGATGCCCTGCCTCGGCTGCACCGAGCCCGAGTTCCCGTTCTTCGACCTCGCCCCCGGCACGGTGTTCAAGACCCAGACGATGATGGGCGTGCCGAAGGACCTGCCGGCCGGCGTCGACAAGAAGGGCTACGTGAAGCTAACCGCCGCTGCCAAGGGCGCTGCCCCGGCCTGGGCGGAAGAAGACATTTTCGTCGTCTGAACGGCGACTGGGGAGGAAAACCATGTCAGCAGCAGTTCAAACCCTCGACATCTCGCCGGTCGGCCGCGTCGAGGGCGATCTCGATGTCCGCGTCGACATCACCGACGGGGTGGTGACCAATGCCTGGACCAATGCGGAGATGTTCCGCGGGTTCGAGGTGATCCTGAAGGACAAGGACCCGCAGGCCGGGCTCGTGGTCACGCCGCGCGCCTGCGGGATCTGCGGCGCCTCGCACCTGACCTGCGCGGCCTGGGCGCTCGACACCGCCTGGGGCACCACGGTGCCGCGCAACGCCATCCTGGCCCGCAATCTCGGGCAGATCGTCGAGTCGATCCAGTCGCTGCCGCGGCACCACTACGGCCTGTTCATGATCGACTACACCAACAAGAACTATGCCGGCTCGGGCTTCTACGAGGAGGCGGTGAAGCGCTTCGCGCCGTTCACCGGCACCTCCTACGAGGCCGGGGTGACGATCTCCGGCCGCCCGGTCGAGATCTACGCCCTGCTCGGCGGGCAGTGGCCGCACTCCTCCTACATGGTGCCGGGCGGGGTGATGTGCGCGCCGACGCTGACCGACGTGACCCGCGCCTGGTCGATCCTCGAGCATTTCCGGCGCAACTGGATCGAGCCGCTCTGGCTCGGCTGCTCGATGGAGCGCTACGAGGAGATCCGCACCCTCGAGGATTTCGAGGCCTGGCTCGACGAGCGCCCCGAGCACGCCAATTCCGATCTCGGCCTCTACTGGCGCATGTCGAAGGACATCGGCCTCGACAGCTACGGCAAGGGCCACGGCAAGTTCGTCACCTGGGGCTACCTGCCGCACGAGGACAGGTACCAGAAGCCGACCATCGCGGGCCGCAACGGCGCGGTCATCATGAAATCGGGGGTCTATGACGGCGCGTCGGACAGCTTCAAGCCGATGGACCAGATCCACACCCGCGAGGACATGATGCACGCCTGGTACGACGAGGGCGACGACCTGCATCCGTTCGACCGCACCACCACGCCGGTGCAGAAGAACGACATCGACCCGGACGGCAAGTATTCTTGGGCGACCGCGGTGCGCCATGCCGAGAACGGCCGGCTCGAGGCCGGCCCGCTGGCCCGGCGCCTGGTGGCCGGCGGCCCGGGCGAGGATTTCCAGCATTCGGACGGGCTGGTCCTCGACATGTACAGGAAGATGGGCGGCGCCTCGATCATGCTGCGGCATTTCGCGCGGATGCACGAGCTCTGCATCCTCTACCGCGAGGCCGAGCGCATCCTGCGCGAGTTCCGGCTCAACGACGAGTGGTACATCAAGCCGACCGAGACGGATGGCCGCGGCTGGGGCGCCACCGAGGCGATCCGCGGCGCGCTGTGCCACTGGATCGACGTGGAGGGCGGCCGGATCAAGAACTACCAGATCATCGCGCCGACCACCTGGAATGTCGGCCCGCGCGCCGGCAACGGCGAGCGCGGCCCGATCGAGGAGGCGCTGATCGGCACGCCGATCGCCAATCCCGCGGACCCGGTCGAGGTTGGCCATGTCTGCCGCTCCTACGACAGCTGCCTCGTCTGCACGGTGCATGCCCATGACGGCAAGACCGGCGAGGAACTGGCCCGGTTCCGGACCGCCTAGTAGGCTGCATGCTCAACCGGGGAGTGCGGCCGCCGCGCTCCCCGCCCAGAACAGGACCGGGGAGGGTGCGATGTCCTTGGACGTCGACGGGCGCTCTGTCGCCCAGGAAGCCGCGGACTACGAGGACCGCTACGGGGTCACGCCCGCCCGGGCGGATCACGCGACGCTGTTGCGGATGATCGAGGACCTGCTGAACGAGGGGTTGCAGACCCTCGTCGAGCCGTTTCCCGAGACCGATCGCGAGTTCGCGGCGATCCTCGACGAGCTGCGGGCGCTGTCGCCCGACCAGCTGCGGGCGAAGCTGGTGATCTCGGGCTGGCTCCTCAGGCCCTATGGCGAGGACCAGATGCGCTGCCAGGAGTGCATGTATTTCCTCGTCCACCGCCGCTGGTGCGACCTGCCGGAGCTGAACCTGCCGGCCGAGCCGGAATGGTGGTGCCGGCTGTGGCGGATCTAGGGAGGCGATGATGGCCGAAGACAGCGCCGGCCCGGACGACGACACCCTCAGGGAGGCGATCGCCCGGCGCCTCGCCGGCGGGCTGGAGACCGAGGTCTGGCCGCGGGCCGAGAGCTCGGAGATGGTCAGCGAGATCATCGCACGCCTGCGCTCGGAGGCCACCGGCGATCTCGGGCGCAAGCTGGTGATCGCCGGCTTCACCGACCACACGGTCGAGGCCAACGGCCTCGAGCAGCCCTGCGAGACCTGCATGTACTACCTGGTGCATCGCCGGTTCTGCGAGCTGCCCGAGCTGATGCTGCCGGTCGAGGCGGGCTGGTCGTGCCGCCTGTGGCGGATCTGAGCATGCGGACCGCGATCATCGGCTGCGGCAACACCAACCGCTCGGATGACGGGATCGGCCCGCATGTGATCGGCCTGCTGCGGGCGCGCGCGCTGCCGCCGGGCGCGGCGCTGTTCGACGCCGGCACCGACGGCATGGGCGTGATCTACCGGGCGCGCGGCGCCGACCGGCTGATCATCGTCGATGCCCGCGCGCCGGAGGGGGCGCCGGGGGCGATCTACGAGGTGCCGGGCGCGGTGCTCGCGGCGCCGCCGCCGCAGAGCCTGTCGCTCCACGATTTCCGCTGGGATCACGCGCTCTATGCCGGGCGCCGGATCTATGGCGACGCCTTCCCGGCAGAGGTCTCGGTGTTCCTGATCGAGGCCGCGAGCACCGGCCTCGGGCTCGAGCTCAGCGGCCCGGTCCGGGCGGCCGGCGCGCGGGTGGCGGAGCGGATCGCCGGGCTGCTCGCGGCGCCGGCGGAGGGCTGAGGCGATGGCGGCCCGGATCGCCGTGCGGAACGGCTCGGTCTATCTCGGGCACCAGGCGGTGGCGACGTATTTCGGCGGCATCACGGCGATCATCGTCCTGATCCGCGACGGCCAGCTGCAGATCCTGCCGGTGCGCCAGATGGCGGCGGGCGGCTGCCTGCTGAAGATCCGCAACGCCCGCGGCGACCGCGTGGCCAGCGCCCCGGACGTGTTTGCCGAGCATGGCCTGCTGGCCTGGCAGGCCGACGACCTCGAGGCGGTGTGGTCGGCCGAGGTCGGGGCGCTGGTCGCCGATCTGCCTGCAAACTAAGTTTACAAGAAGAAAAATAACTAGACAGGCAAACGCCAGCGCGCTTTCATTTGTGCAAAGAAGGTTTCGGAAGAATCGGACCATCGGTCCCGGGGAGGACGACAATGGTGGCGCTCAGCCGCACCGAGGATCAGGTCAGGGCAGCGCTCAGGGTTGTCGGCGAAAGCGATGCGCCGGCGGCCGAGAAGGCCGAGATGCTCATGGAGATCGCCATGGGCATGCAGCAGAAGCCGCAGGCGCCGGAGGACCTGCATGCGGCGATCGAGCTCTACCGGCTGGGGGTCGAGCAGGCGCCGTCCGGGCAGGCGCTGCTGCAGGCGCGCATCCGCGCCCGCATGGCCACCGCGATGATGGCCGCCCCGGCCGCGGACACCGGCCTGCTGGAGGCGGCGCGGGGCGAGCTCGAGACAGCGCTCGCGACCCTCGGCGCCGAGGGCCTCGACACCGAGATCGCCGAGGCCGAGATGAATCTCGGGCTGGTGCTGCAAACCCTCGCCGGCGCCGGCAGGGCGCGCATCCAGGACGCGATCTCGGCCTATCAGCGGGCGCTCCGGGTGTTCGACAAGGCCGGGCACCCCGCCGAGTTCGCGATCCTGCAGAACAACCTGGCGACGGCGTTCCTCTCGATCCCGTTCACCGACGAGACCGGCCGGATGCGCGAGGCGCTGGCGGTGCAGGCCTTCGAGGAGGGCCTCAGGGTGGTCAACCTCGTCGATCACCCGCGGGAATACGCGATGCTCCAGAACAATCTCGGCAACGCGCTGCAATATGCCTCGTCGAGCCACCGCATCGAGAACGGGTTCCGCGCGCTCGAGGCCTATGACGCGGCGCTCAAGGTGCGCACCGCCCGGGATGCCCCGGGCGAATACGCCAACACCATCGCCAACCGGGCGAACTGCCTGGCCAACCTGCCGGACGACCCGGCCGCCCCGGAGGCCGGAAACGCCCGCAACATCGCCGCGGCGCTCGCGCTCTATGCCGAGGCGCGGGAGATCTTCGAGCGCACCGGCGAGCACGGCAAGGCCGAGGCGGTCGGCGGCGCGATGGCCGAACTTCAATCCGCGCAGGCCAGCTTCGGCGTGCCTGCCGTGCAGGAAAAGGACCTCTGAATGGCCGCTCTGATCTATCTGCTCGCGCTCCTGCTTGGCCTCGCCGCGGCACTCTGTGCCGGCGCCGCATCGGGCCTGCGCATCGGAAGGGAGGCGCTGGGCGCCGAGCTCGCGGCCTATATGGGCGGGCTCTATGGCGTGCTGTCCGGCACCGCGGCCGTGGTGTTCGGCCTGATCGTTCTCATGATCGTCTGAGGGGAAGCGGATGCTCGACATGGCCATCAACTCCGCGAAGCTGTTCTTCGCGGGCAAGCTGTTCAAGGACCGGTCGCTGGTGATCCGCCAGCTCGCCCTCGGCGCCGGCGCCGGGGCGGGGGCGATGATCCTGGTCGGCCTCGTCGCCCCGGTCTGGCTGGCGGCGATCATCGGCGGGGCGGTTGCGGGCTTCCTGCAGCCGATCCTGTTCAAAGACCTGAAATACGCGTGATCCGATGGCCGATGGCAGCGCATCCCCCGACACCCGGCCGCTGGACGAGCTGCTGCGCGACCTCGCCGCGCTGGAGGCGCTCGCGGCCGGCTGGGGCGAGGCCGAGCGCGCCGGGGCGCAGGCCCGGGCCGAGGCGGTCGATGCGCTCAACGCCGAGGCATTCCGCCGGCTGATCCGGGCGCTGCGCGATGTTCCCGGCATGGCCGAGGCGCTGCGCGCCGCCGCCGGAGACGAGGTGATCTATGCGGTGCTGCGGCGCCACGGCATCCTCAGGCCCTCGCTGTTCGAGCGGGTCGATGCGGCGCTCGAGACGGTGCGCCCGATGCTGGCCGGCCACGGCGGCGATGCCGAGCTGGTCTCGGTCGAGGGGGCGCGCGCCGAGATCCGCTTCCTCGGCGCCTGCGACGGCTGCCCGGCCTCGGCGCTGACCTTCTATGCCGGCGTCAAGAAGGCGATCCAGGAGCATGTGCCTGAGATCACCGAGGTCCGGCAGGCCAAGGGGCTGGGCGGCGGCGGCGGCGACGGCCAGGTGCACTTCACCTCGCCCTTCGCCGCCGGGCAGGAGGAGGGCTGGGCCGGCGCCGCCGAGCTCGGCGAGCTGGCCGACGGCACCACCCGCATCCTCGAGGTCGAGGGGCGCTCGGTGCTGCTGTCGCGCTTCGGCGACCGGGTGACCTGCTTCGAGAACGCCTGCGCCCATATGGGCATGCCGATGGATGGCGGCGCGATCGCCGGCGGCCTGATCACCTGCCCCCATCACGGGTTCCGCTATTCGCTGGAGACCGGCGAGTGCCTGACCGCGCCCGAGGTGCAGCTGCAGCCGCATGGCGTGCGCGTGGTCGGCGGGCGCATCGATGTCAGGCTGATGCCATGAGGGTCTCGCTCGCCCCCTCGTTCCGCCCGGTGAAGGCGCCGGACACCGCGACCGAAGGGGCGCCGCTGCTCGACCCGGCCGGGCCGATGGCCGTGCTCGGCTGGCGCGGCGGCGAGCTCGCGGTGCCGCTGGCGCCCGATGCCGGCACGCTGTTCGGCCCGCGCGGCGTCTGCCTGCATCCGGAGGGCTCGCTCTGGGTCGCCGATACCGGCCATCACCGGCTGCTCGGCTGGCACCGGGTGCCGGCGGCCGACAACGCGCCGGCGGACCTGCTGATCGGCCAGCCCGGCTTCACCCGCGAGGGCCGCAACGCCAAGGGCGCGCCCGGCGCGGCGACGCTGAACGTGCCGACCGGGGTGGCCGCCTGGGGCGCCGGGCTCGCCGTCGCCGATCCCTGGAACCACCGGGTGCTGCTGTGGCGGCGGCTGCCGGAGGCCTCCGGCCAGCCGGCCGATATCGTGCTCGGCCAGCGCAGCGCGCGGGAGGTCGAGGCCAATCGCGGCGCCGACCGCCCGACCGCGGCGAGCCTGCACTGGCCCTATGGCGTCTCGGTGGTGCAGGGCCGCCTCGTGGTCTGCGACACCGGCAACCGGCGGGTGCTGCTCTGGAACGCGCCGGACGAGACCGGCCAGCCGGCGGATCTGGTGCTGGGGCAGGGCGATTTCACCACGCGCGACGAGAATGCCGGCGCCGCGGTCTCGGCCCGCTCGATGCGCTGGCCGCACATGGCGGCGGGCTGGGCCGGGCGGCTGGCGGTGGCCGATGCGGGCAACAACCGGATCATGCTCTGGGACCGGCTGCCGGAGCGGAACGGCGCGCCCTGCGACGCGCTCCTCGGCCAGCGCGGCGCGGCCGGCTGCGACCACAACATGGCCGCCTACTATCCCTGCGCGGCGGCGCTGAACATGCCCTATGCCGCGGTCGCCGCCGGCGCGCGCCTGGCGGTCGCCGACACCGCGAATTCCCGGCTGCTCGGCTGGTCCGCGGCGACCACCGGCGCGGCGGCCGACCGGCTGACCGGCCAGCCCGACTTCGCCGCGAAGGGCGACAACCGCTGGGGCGTCGCCACGCGCGACAGCCTGTGCTGGCCCTACGGGCTCTCGGCGCTCGGCGGGCTGCTCGCCATCGCCGACAGCGGCAACAACCGGGTGCTGCTCTGGAGGCTGGCCGATGCAGGGTGAGCTGCACACCATCCGCGGCCAGGTCCAGGGCGTCGGCTTCCGCCCCGCGGTCTGGCGGGTGGCGCGGGCGCTCGGCCTGAGCGGCGAGGTGCGCAACACCGGCGAGGGGGTCGAGGTGCGGCTCTGGGGCGCCAACCTGACCGCCTTTGCCGAGCGGCTGCGGCGCGAGCTGCCGGTGCTGGCGCGGATCGAGCGCTGGGACCGCGTGCCGCTGGCCGACCCGGCGCCCGACGGCTTCTCGATCGCCGCCTCGGGCGGCGGCGCGATGCGCACGGCGGTGACCCCGGATGCCGCGGTCTGCGCCGACTGCCTGGCCGAGACCACCGACCCGTTCCAGCGCCGCTACCGCTACCCGTTCACCAACTGCACCAATTGCGGGCCGCGCTTCTCGATCGTCGGCGGCGCGCCCTATGACCGCGCCCGAACCACGATGCGCGACTTCCCGCTCTGCGCCGACTGCGCGGCGGAATACGGCGACCCGGCCGACCGGCGGTTCCATGCGCAGCCGGTTGCCTGCCATGCCTGCGGCCCGCGCGCCTGGTTCGAGAAGCTCGGCGGCGGCGCGGTCAATCTCGAGGCCTTCTCGATGCTCGACGACGTCGACGCCGCCGGCGGCGCGCTGATGAACGGCTACATCGTCGCGATCAAGGGGATCGGCGGCTTCCACCTGGCCTGCGACGCGACCCGGCCCGAGGTCGTCGAGCGCCTGCGCGCGCGCAAGCGGCGGCGCGGCAAGGCCTTCGCGCTGATGGCGCGGGATCTCGGGGTGATCCGCGCCCATGCCGAGATCGGCGAGGAGGAGGCCCGGCTGCTGGCCTCGCCCGAGGCGCCGATCGTGCTGCTGAAGGCGCGCGGCGCGGCGCTGCCGGACGCGGTCGCGCCGGGGCTCGACCGGCTGGGCTTCATGCTGCCGGCCACGCCGCTGCATCACCTGCTGCTCCGGCGCATGAAGCGGCCGGTGGTGATGACCTCCGGCAACCTCTCGGGCCAGCCGCAATGCACCGACAACGCGGATGCCCGCGCGCGCCTCGCCGGGATCGCCGATTTCGCCCTGATGCATGACCGGGACATCGCGAACCGCATCGACGACAGCGTGGTGCGCGTCGATCTCGGCCGGCCCCGGATGCTGCGCCGGGCCCGGGGCTATGCGCCCGCGGCGATCGCGCTGCCCGAGGGCTTCGACCGCGGCACCGAGGTGCTGGCCTTCGGCGGCGAGCTGAAGAACACCTTCTGCATGATCAAGGACGGGCAGGCGGTGCTCAGCCAGCACATGGGCGATCTCGAGGACATCGCGACCCATGCCGATGCCGAGCGCAACCTGGATCTCTATCACCGGCTCTATGCCCATCACCCGGCGGTGATCGCGGTCGACATGCATCCCGGATACCTGTCGACCCAGCGCGGCTTCAACATGGCCGGCGAGCGGCCGGTGATCGAGGTGCAGCACCACCATGCGCATGTCGCCGCCTGCCTCGTCGAGAACGGCCGGCCGCTGGACGCGCCGCCGGTGCTGGGCATCGCCATGGACGGCACCGGGCTGGGCAGCGACGGCACGATCTGGGGCGGCGAGTTCCTGCTGGCCGACTATCGCGGCTATCGCCGGGTCGGCTGCCTGAAGCCGGTCGCCCTGCCGGGCGGCACGGCCGCGGTGCGCGAGCCCTGGCGCAACGCCTATGCGCATCTGATGGCCGAGATGGGCTGGGCCGAGTTCGCGATGAACTTCGCCGGGCTGCCGCTCTGCGCGCGCCTCGCCGGCCTGCCGCGGCAGACGCTGGATGCGATGATCGCCTCGGGCACCAACGCGCCGCTGTCCTCATCCTGCGGGCGGCTCTTCGATGCCGCCGCGGCGATCGCCGGCCTCGCCTGGGAGCGGCAGGACTACGAGGGCCAGGCCGCCATGCTGTTCGAGGCGGCGCTCGACCCCGCCGCCCTCGACGAGCCCGAGGAGCTTGCCTATCCCTTCGCGATCCCGCTGCTGGGCGGCCGGGGGCTGCCCTATATCGAGCCGCTGGCGGCCTGGCGCGCGATGCTGGGCGACCTGATCCTGCGCACGCCGCCAGGCGTGATCTCGGCCCGGTTCCATCGCGGCCTCGCCCGGGCGATCGCGGCGATGGCGGCCCGGACCACCGCCGATGCCGGCATCGACACGGTCGCGCTGACCGGCGGCTGCTTCCAGAACGCGACGCTGTTCGCGCTGGTGCATGCGCGCCTCGAGGCCGCCGGCCTCACCGTTCTCAGCCACTCCGCAACCCCCGCCAACGACGGCGGGCTAGCCCTCGGCCAGGCCGCGATCGCCCTGGCCGCCAGCCAACAGGGAGACCACAATGTGCCTCGGGATTCCCGGCCAGATCATTGAGATCTCGGACGCCGAGCGGAAGCTTGCGACGGTCGACGTCTCCGGCGTGCGCCGCGAGGTCAATGTCGCCTGCATCGCCGACGGACCGCTGGACAACCTGATCGGCGTCTGGGCGCTGATCCATGTCGGCTTCGCGATGTCGCGGATCAACGAGGAGGAGGCGGCGAAGACGCTGGAGGTGCTGAAGATGCTGGGCGAGGCGCAGGACGAGATCGAGGCGATGCGCGCCAGCCAGGCGATGATGGAGCGCGCGTCATGAAGTTCGCCGACGAGTTCCGCGACCCCGCCGCCGCCAGGGGCGTTCTCGCGGCGATTGCCGGCGTCACCGCCGAGATCGGCGCGACGGCCGATGCCCCGATCCGCATCATGGAGATCTGCGGCGGCCATACCCATGCGATCTTCCGCTACGGGCTCGACAAGCTGACCCCGCCGGGCCTCGAGTTCATCCACGGCCCCGGCTGCCCGGTCTGCGTGCTGCCGATGGGCCGGGTCGACGAATGCGTCGCGCTGGCCGAGCGCCCGGAGGTGATCTTCACCACCTTCGGCGATGCCATGCGGGTGCCCGGCACCCGCAAGTCGCTGATGCAGGCCAAGGCCGAGGGCTGCGACATCCGCATGGTCTACTCGCCGCTGGACGCGCTCGAGCTGGCCCGGCGCAACCCGGACCGCGAGATCGTGTTCTTCGGGCTCGGCTTCGAGACCACGACGCCCTCGACCGCGCTGTCGATCCAGCAGGCGGCGGCCGAGGGGCTGGCCAACTTCTCGGTGTTCTGCAACCACATCACGGTGCCGCCGCCGATCCGGGCGCTGCTCGACGACCCGAGGATGGTGCTGGACGGCTTCGTCGGGCCGGGCCATGTATCGATGGTGATCGGAACGCGGCCATACGACTTCATCGCGCGGGACTACGGCAAGCCCATCGTCGTCGCCGGGTTCGAGCCGCTCGACCTGCTGCAATCGGTGCTGATGGTGCTCGAGCAGATCCGCGACGGCCGCGCCGAGGTCGAGAACCAGTATGCCCGCGTCGTGCCGGACGAGGGCAACCCGGTCTCCATCGCCGCCTGCGCCGATGTCTACGAGCCGCGCCCCAGCTTCGAATGGCGCGGCCTCGGCGAGATCGACCTGTCCGGGCTGAGGATCCGCGAGCGCTATGCCGGCTTCGACGCCGAGCGCCGGTTCGCCATCGGCTACGGCGCCGCCCGCGCCGCCGTGCCGGAGCCCGAGGGCTGTGCCTGCGGCGAGGTGATGACCGGGCGGATCAAGCCGCGGCAGTGCCCGCAGTTCGGCACGGGATGCACGCCGGAGATGCCGCTCGGCGCGCTGATGGTGTCGTCCGAGGGGGCCTGCGCGGCCTACTACCAGTATGGCGGCGGGCAGCTGGAACCGGCAGGATGAACGCCCCGGTGCGCCGCCTGCGGGCCGACCGCGTGACGCTGGCCCATGGCGGCGGCGGCAAGGCGATGCGCGAGCTGATCGAGGATGTCTTCGTCTCGGTGTTCCGGCCCGACGGCCTCGAGGACCAGGCCCGGCTGCAAGCTGCGGCGCTGGCCGAGCCGGGCGCGCGGCTGGCCTTCACGACCGACGGTTTCGTGGTCGATCCGGTCGAGTTCCCGGGCGGCGACATCGGCCGGATCGCGGTCTGCGGCACGGTCAACGACCTGGTGGTGGGCGGCGCGCGGCCGCTCTGGCTGTCGGCCGCCTTCATCATCGAGGAGGGCTGCGAGGTCGCGCTGCTGCGCCGCATCGCGGCCTCGATGCAGGCCGCGGCGGAAGAGGCCGGGGTGGCCATCGTCACCGGCGACACCAAGGTGGTGGGCCGCGGCTCGGCCGACCGGGTCTTCGTCACCACCTCGGGCGTCGGCGTCATCCCCGCCGGCCGGGCGCTGGCGGCCGACCGGGTGCGCCCCGGCGACGTCGCCATCGTCAACGGCGTGCTGGGCGACCACGGCGCCGCGATCCTGGCGGCCCGGGGCGACATGGCGCTGTCGACCGATGTCGCGAGCGACTGCCAGCCGCTCGGGGCGCTGGTCGAGGCGGTGCTCGCGGCGGCGCCCGGCACGCGGGCGGCGCGGGATGCGACGCGCGGCGGGCTCGCCTCGGCGCTGAACGAGATCGCCGAGGCGGCCGGCTGCGGCATCGTGATCGACGAGACCGCGCTGCCGCTGCGCACCGAGGTGAAGGGGCTGTGCGAGATCCTCGGCCTCGATCCGCTCTACCTGGCCAACGAGGGCACGCTGGTGCTGTTCGCGCCGGAGCACGAGGCCGATGCGGCCCTCGCCGCCATGCGCTCGGTGCCCGCCGGGCGGGATGCGGTGGCGATCGGCCGGGCCGTCGGGGACCATCCGGGCAGGGTGGTCATGCAGACCGTCTTCGGCGGCAGGCGCATCGTCGACATGCTGGTCGGCGAGCAGCTGCCGCGCATATGTTGAGGCATCCATGACAAGCTTTCTCGTCCTCGGCTTCGTGATCGGCATGAGCCATGCGCTGGAGGCCGACCACCTGGCCGCCGTCGGCGCGATGGCGGCGCGCGAGCGCGGCGGCAAGCGCGCGATGGTGATGCGCGGCATGGCCTGGGGGCTGGGCCACACGATCACCCTGTTCGCGCTCTGCACGCTGGTGCTGATGTTCGGCTTCGCGCTGACCGCGGAGCGGGCGGCGGCGCTCGAATTCGGCGTCGGCGCGATGCTGGTGCTGCTGGGCGCGGATGTCCTGCGGCGGATGCGGCGGCGGCGCGTGCATTTCCACGTGCATGACCACGGCGACGGGCGCCCGCACCTGCACGCCCATTCCCATGCCGGCTCGGACACCGATCACGCGCGGGACCCGCACCACCACGCCCATCCGAGGGGGTTCTCGCTGCGGGCGCTCGGGGTCGGGCTGATCCACGGCGCGGCCGGCTCGGCGGCGCTGCTGGCGCTGGCGGTGGCCGCGACCGGGGAGCCCGCCATGGCGCTCGCCTATGTGCTGATGTTCGGGCTCGGCTCGATCGCCGGCATGGGGGCGCTGTCCTTCGTGGCGGCCTGGCCGCTGGCCGGGATCGAGCGGCACACCCGCAGGATCTACCAGGCGCTGACGCTGGGCGCCGCCACGGTGGCGATCGTCATCGGCGGCGAGATCATGTGGACCACCGGCGCGCTGGCCTGGAGGGCGTTCTGATGCACGAGCTCGGGCTCTGCCGCAACATTCTCGCCATCGTCTCCGAACATGCCGGCGACCGTCCGGTCCGGCGGGTGCGGGTGGCGGTCGGCCCGCTGGCCTGCGTCGAGCGCCCGGCGCTCGCCTTCTGCTGGGGCGTGGTGACCGAGGGCACCGGCCTGGCGGCGGCGGAGCTCGCCTTCGTCGAGGCCGAGGGCGACACGTTCCTGATCAAGGATTACGAACTGGAGGAGGCGGCCTGATGTGCGGCACATGCGGATGTTCCGACCCGAAGAACGACGTCGCGCTGATCGACCCTGACAGCGGCGAGCGCACCGTGCTGCGCCAGGGCGGCATCCTGGGGCAGGGCGGCGATCACGCGCCCGGCCATGCCCATGCGCACGGGCATGCGCACGATCACGCGCACGACCACGGCCATGCGCACGACCATGCCGACGGCCATCACCATCACCGCCATGACGGCGACGACCGGCCCCATGCGCATGGCCCCAACGGCGAGGTGATCAGCCTCGAGACCGCGGTGCTGGCCAAGAACGACGGCATCGCGGCGCGCAACCGCGGCTGGTTCGAGGGCCGCGGCGTGCTGGCGCTGAACCTGCTGTCCTCCCCCGGTGCGGGCAAGACCACGCTGCTCGAGCGCACCATCCGCGAGCTCGGCGACCGGGTCCGGATCGACGTGATCGAGGGCGACCAGATGACCGCCAACGACGCCGAGCGGGTGCGCGCGGCGGGCGCGCGGGCGGTGCAGATCAACACCGGAGCCGGATGCCATCTCGAGGCCGACATGGTCGCCGGCGCGGTCGCCCGGCTCGACCCCGCACCCGGCACCATCCTGATGATCGAGAATGTCGGCAACCTCGTCTGCCCGGCCATGTTCGACCTCGGCGAGCACCTGAAGATCGCCGTGATCTCGACCACCGAGGGCGAGGACAAGCCCCTGAAATATCCCCATATCTTCAGGGCTTGCGGCCTCGTGCTGATCAACAAGATCGACCTCTCGCCGCATGTCGGCTTCGACGACGCGGCCTGCCGCGCCAACATCCGCGAGATCGCGCCCGAGGCGGAGATCATCGCGCTGTCGGCGCGGACCGGCGAGGGCTTCGAGGCCTGGACGGGCTGGCTGACCGCAAGGTCGGCCTGAGCCGCCGCGCCCCGCGGCCGGGCGCATCCGGCGGCACGGGCCGGAGGCGGCAGGCCGGAGGCTCCCGACCTGACTCAGCGGGACGGATGACGGGCGCAGGCGGGAGGGCGGGCGAAGGGCCGGCCGATCGCCCGGCGGCCCACGGCCGGCCCGGTGCCGGCGCGCCGCAGGGCCCGGATAGAGGCCGGCCGATCGCCCGGAGGCCCCCGGCCGGCCCGGCGCGGGCGCGCCGCCGGGGCCGGATATCGGCATCCGTGCCCGGCAGCGCCGCCGCGATCAGTCGAACATGTCGGGCTGATCCTCGGCCAGCTGGTTCCAGATGGTCTGGAAATGCAGCCAGCCGATATAGTCGCTGCCGACATGCTCGCGGCTGTAGCGCGCGCGGTCGGCGCGCACATGGGTCGGCTGGATCCCGGAGGCGGCGATGTCGAGCTGCTGCTTGCAGCAGCGCTCCAGCGCGATGAACCAGAACGCCGCCGAATCGATGCTGTGGCGGCTCGCGGTGAGCAGGCCGTGGTTCTGGTGGATCGCCGCCTTCACCCCCTTGAACGCCTTGGCGACGTTCGAGCCGGCATGGTTCTCCACCGCCACCGCGCCGGCCTCGTCGCCGATGATCACATGGTCCTCGAAGAAGGCGCAGGCATCCTGGGTGATCGGCTCGATCGGGCGCCCGGTGGCGGCCCAGGCGGTGCCGTAGACGGTGTGGGCATGGCACATCGCGATGATGTCGGGATGCTCCTCGTGCACGTTGGCATGCAGCACGAAGCCGGCCCGGTTCACCGCGTGGCTGCCCTCGATCACCGTGCCCTCGTGATCGACCAGGATCAGGTTGGAGACCCTGACCTTGGCGAAATGCACGCACATCGGGTTGGTCCAGTAGAGCTCCGGGCGCTCCGGGTCGCGCACCGTGAGATGCCCGGCGAAGCCGTAGTCGAAGCCCTGCCGGTCGAAGGCGCGGCAGGCGGCGACCAGCCGCTCCTTGCGATGCCGGCGTTCCTGCTCGACCGTCTCGAAGGCCGGCAGCTCGGGAAAGATCAGGCCCTCCTGCTCCGGCTGGTAGATCGACACGCGCTTTCCGAGATCCAACATGGGGCGGTTCCTCTCCTCTGGTTGTTGCTGCGGGACTTGCCCCGTCCCGTTCGCTGTCCAGAATGGTGCCGCCGGGCGGGCACGGCAACGCAGCCGCCGCAATAAGTGTTATTGCCGCGCGCCCGGGTGCGGCGGGGCAGGGGCAGGGGCAGGGGGGAAGCGACCGATGAAGGACGACCGTCTGCTCGAGATGCGGATCTTCCAGGCGGTGGTCGAGGCCGGCAGCTTCACCGCCGCGGCGCACAGCATCGGCGTCAGCCAGCCCTTCGTCAGCCAGACCATCCAGCGGCTGGAGGCGCGGCTCGGCAGCAAGCTCCTGCACCGCACCACGCGCGGCCACCGGCTGACCCCGGAGGGCGAGACCTTCCTCGGCGCCGCGCGGCGCGCGATCGAGGCGGTGGAGGCGGCCGACGCGACGCTGCAGCAGGACGGGCCGAGGATCGCCGGGCATCTGCGGGTCTCGGTGCCGATCGCCTTCGGGCAGGACCGGATCACGCCGCTGATGCCGGCATTCCTGTCGCGCCACCCCCATGTCTCGGTCGAGCTGAGGCTGACCGACGACATCGAGAACCTGATCGAGGACCGCATCGACATCGCCATCCGCATGGGGCGCCTGCCCGACTCGAGCCTGATGCACCGGCGGCTCTGCGGCCTGCAGCGCATCGTCGTCGCCGCCGCCGGGCTGGTCGCGCGGCACGGCATGCCGGCGAGCCCGGCGGAGCTCGACCGGTTTCCCTGCCTCGCCTGGGACGGCAGCCGCGAGCACCTCAACCGCTGGCCCTTCGTGGTCGATGGCGAGCCGGTGATCTACCGCGCCCGGAGCCGGTTCCAGAGCAATCAGGGCATGTCGCTCTACCAGATGTGCCTGGCCGGCTTCGGAGTGATGCGGATGGCCGAGCACCTGGCGCGCCCGGCGATCGACGCGGGGCGCCTGGTGCAGCTCCTGCCCGAGCAGACGGCGACCGACGCATCGGCGATCTACGCGGTGTTCCTGCCGGACCGCTCCATCGTGCCGCGCATCCGCCTGTTCATCGAGTTCATGGTCGAGTCGTTCAGATCGCCGCGCTGGCACGCCGCCGCACCGCCCGCCGCCGGCGCCGACCAGCCCCGGTGAGCCGCCGTCTCACCCGCTTCGTCATCCTTGTCCCTCCAGCTCGGTTCATACCTTGCCGCCTGGTCCGGGATCAGGGAGCAAGGTCAGGCGGGTCACACCACCCAGATGCCGACGTCGAGGTTGTCGATGTTGCGGGCGACGTTTTCGGGGCTTTCGGCGAAGAAGACCAGCATGTCGGCGCGGTCGAAGAGGCCGGTCTCGAAGGCGTCGAGCCAGAAGGTGCGGCCGCCGTCGTCCGGGTCGCGCAGCAGCACGTTGTTGAACAGCGCGTCGATGAAGTCCGCGTCGCTCGGGTCCTCGCCGAACTTCTCGGCGAATTCCGGGCTGTCGACGAAGAACTGCGCGACCCCCGCGCGGCTGAAGGCGCCGGTGTTGATCGCGTCGTTCCAGAAGATGAAGCCGCCCTCGTCCGGCGTGCGGGCGAAGGCCGCGGCATAGGTGCGGTAGATGTAGCCGAGATCGGCGCCGGCCGCATCGAAGATCAGGGTGCCGTCGTCGAAGGCGGCGCGCTCGATATCGGTCAGCGTGTCGGTGCCGTTCGCCGCGCTCGAGAAGGCGACGTCGCCGTCCGGCAGGAACCCCCGTTCGGAGGCGTCGCGGCTGCCGGCGAAGACCACGGTGTCGCGGCCCGCGCCGCCGTCGATGCATTCGTTGCCCGCGCCGGCGGGGATCTCGTCGCCGTCGCCGCTGCCCGCGACCGCCGCGCAGGACGGATCGGTGACGACCACCGTCGCCCCGGCATCGGTCTCGCCGCCCTGGCCGTCGGCCGCCGTGTAGGTGAAGCTGTCGATGCCGACGAAGCCCGGCGGCGGCGTGTAGAGCAGTTCGCCGCCGGAGATCTGCAGCGTGCCGCCGGCCGCGGATGCGGCGGCGGGCAGCGCGGCGCTCAGCGGATCGTCGTCGGGGTCGCTGTCGTTGCGCAGCACGTCCAGCGCGGTGGGCGGGGCATCGCCGGCGACGGCGAACCGGTCGTCGACGGCGACCGGCGGCGTGTTGGCGGTGACCTGGCCGATCGAGATGGCGACCGCCGCGATGGCGATGCCGCCCGCGCCGTCGTCGATGGCATAGAGGAACCCGTCGCTGCCGCCCGCGCCGGCGTCGGGGGTGTAGGTGATCGCACCGTCGACGATCTCCGCCGTGCCGGAGGCCGGGGCATCGACGATCGAGAGGCCGAGCGGGTCGCCGTCGGGGTCGCTGTCGTTGGCCAGCACGTCGATCACCACGGGGCTGCCGGCCACCGCGAGGGCGGCGTCGTCGACCGCCTCGGGCACGGCATTACCGGCATCGGTGCTGCTGACGATGCGCGCGACGCCGAAGGCCGAGCGGCCGGGATCGGCGCTGTCGGTGACGCTGTAGACCAGCGAGAAGGTCTCCTCCGCCGGCGGCAGCGGCGCGGGCGCGACGAAGGCATAGTCGAACCGGTCCTGGCCGCCGAAGGCGAGGCTGGCCTCGAACACCCCGTCCGGCCCGGTGCCGCCGGCCACCCCGGCCTGCAGATCGGAGAAGAACGCCGGCACCGGCATGCCGCCGAGCGCGACATCCGGCTCGAACACCTCGCCGGCCAGACCGGGCAGGAACTTGTGGCCCAGCGTGTCGAAGGTCCCGTCGCCGAAGGTGACGAACTCGATCGGGTCGAGGATGTCGGCATCGAGATCATAGGCGAAGACGAAAACGAAGCCCTCGTCGAAGCCGCCCTGGCCGTCGGTGACGGTATAGTTCACGAGATCGATGCCGTTGTAGCCGGGATCGGCGACATAGCGGATGTCGGGGCCCGGAGCGTCGACGGTGCCGAAGAGCGGCTGCCCAAAGGCCGAATAGGTGAGGAAATCGCCCTCCGGGTCGGTGTCGTTGGCGAGCGCCGGGATCAGGATCTCGCCGCCCGGCGCCACGATGGCGGCGTCGTTGACCACCGTCGGCGCCATGTTGGGCGGCGGCGCGATGGTGATCGAGACGGTGGCGGTGTCGGTCAGCCCGGCGCCGTCGATCACGGTGTAGGTGAAGCTGTCGGAGCTGCCCGCGCTGCCCGGGTTCGGCGTGTAGAGCAGCGTGTCGCCGCTGATCGAGACGGCGCCGAGGCCGGGCACCGTGACGCTCTGCAGCAGCACCGGCTCGCCCAGCCGGTCGCTGTCGTTGCCGAGCACGTCGAGCGCGTTCGCGACCCCCTCGCTGGCGGCGAGGGCATCGTTGCGCGCCGTCGGGCGCAGATCGTCCTGGAGCTCGAAGGCGCCGATATCGGTGATGTCGATGGCGCCGCCGGCCGCGTCCGGGTAGTCGACGCTGCGCATCTCGCCGCGCGCATCGGTCTGCCCCGGCAGGGCCGGTGCCCGGTCGAGCGCCGGATTGGTCACGAGCCGGCGCAGCGCCAGTGCGGCGCTCTCGGCCGGGCTCTGCGAAAGCAGGCCGAAGACGACCCCGCCGGAGACGCCGATCTCGTCGAAGACGAGGCCCGGATCGGCGTTCTCGACGCCATCGAAGGCATCGGCCTCGAAATGCCCGGGAATCGCGCCGACGATGCTCGGCTCCTCGAAGACCAGCTCCGGGTCGCTCCCGAGGTTGATCTCGCCGAGCCCGGGCTCGGCCGAGATGTTGCCGAGAACCAGGCTGCCCGAGATGATCGCGACGAGCGAGACGTCGATGCCGCCGCCGCCGCCGATGGCCTCGTTGCCCGAGAGCGAGGCGCGGCCCAGCAGCAGTTCCTCCGCCGAGATCGCGCCGCCGGTCCCGGAGGTGACGTTTGCCGCGAAGGTGCTGTCGGTGATCTCGGCCAAGGCGGCGGCAATGGCGCCGCCGCGCTGGCCGCTGGCGTTCCCGGCGAACAGCGAGCGCTCGACAAAGGCGCCGGAGGCGGCGATCGCGCCGCCCTCGTTCCCCGCGAGATTGTTGGTGAACTCGCTGTCGGCGGCGATCGCCTGCTCGTTGCCGAACAGCGCGCCGCCGGAGCCGTTCTCGCTCTCGGCCAGGTTCGCCTCGAAGAGCGAGGACATGCCGATGACCGACCCGCCGGCCGAGACCGCGCCGCCCGAGCCGCCGGTGGTGCTGTTGCTGATGAAGGCGCTGTCGCTGATCTCGACATCGCCGCCCGCGATGATGGCGCCGCCATCGCCGACGGCGGCGTTCTCGGCGAAGACCGAGCCGCGCACCTCCACGTTGCCCGCGGTGCGCACCGCGCCGCCGCCGGTCGGCCCGGTCGAGACGTTGCCGGTCAGCTCCGCGAGCTCGAACACCAGCAGGGTGTTGCCGCCCGGGTCGAGCGCCTCGACGGCGCCGCCGCCGCCGGCCGTGCTGCCGCCGGAGAGGCTGATGCCCTGGAAGACCACCGAGGCGACACCCGGATCGACCCGGAAGAGCTGGGCCCCGCTATCCGGCGCCGCCGCCACCGAAAACACCCCGAGCCCGTCGATGACCAGATCGTCCTGGATCACCAGCACGCTCCCGAGCTCGAGCCTGGTGTCCTCGCCGAGCTCCGCCAGCGAGACGTCGATCAGGTCCGGCCCGACCGAGGCATTGGCCATGACGATGGCTTCGCGCAGGCTGAGCACGCCGTCTGCGGCATCGACGATATCGGTGTTGGTCGTGACTGTGAACGTCGCCATGGCGTTCTCCCGGTGTAAGCGGCACAACTCGGGCAAGCCCGGGCAGGGCTCGCGTTACAGCAACGTTTCCAGACGATTGCACCGGGACGATTGCCCGGGGCCGGAGACGTTGCGCACTCGGGTCGTCTTCCGGCACCCGCGTCGAGATTCAGATTTCACAGAGACACGTCTTGCCACCGGCAACACGTTGCCTGCATCATCCTGAATTTATTGCGGGAGTCGACTTGAAGAGCGATGGATCACCAACGCGCTCTACTCGACATACGCCGACCTTCAAGGACATTTATTTTAACCACGCCGAGTTTTTGGATGTCAACGAATAAATTCCCGGCGGTTTCACGGTGATCCTCCGCGGCGGAAAATGGGAAACCTTCTCGATTGACAACGGTTTTTCGGGTTTCTTGTCTGCAAATACGGAAGTTTTCGGGTCTCTCCCCGAGATCTATTTTTGCAGGAATGCCGTCCGTGCCCCGCCTCCCGTCCGATCACCGCCCCTCCGGGACACGGATCGCCCACCCGGCGCGGCCTGCCGGCAGACGGCGGCCCGATCCGCCGCCGCCCGAACGCCGCCGGACCGCGAGGCGCGAGCGCCGCGCCCCGGGGCCGGCGGCGCCGCCGCGCGGCAGGAGTGCGGATGCGCGGTGCCGGGGCCCGGCCCGCCGGGCGCCGGCTCCGGCGCGTCAGCGCGGGGCGCGGGCGACGGCGACCATCTCGACCCGCATCCCGGGCCTGGCGAGCGCCGCGCCGCAGGTGGCCCGGGCCGGCGGGTTCTCGCGGTCGACCCAGGCGTCCCAGACCGCGTTCATGCCCGGGAAATCCGCCATGTCGGCGAGCCAGACCTGCACCGAGGCGATGTCGGCCTTGCTGCCGCCGAGCTTGGCCATGACGGCGTCGATGGCGTCCAGGACCTCGCGGGTCTGGGCGGTGATGTCGCCGGTCAGGTCGGTCGGGATCCGCCCGGCGAGAAAGGCGATGTCGCCGATGATGGCGGCATCGCTCATGCGGGGGCCGGGGTTCAGTCTCTGCACGGTCATGGCGCGGGGTATCTCCGGTCAGTCGCTCTCGCCGCCCCCGGCGCCGGCGCGCGAGGCGTCGGAGGCGGGCACGGTGGTGCGCAGCGCATAGGCGTCGAGATCGGCAAGGATCGCATGCGGCACGAAGGGCGGCCCGGCCTCCGGCGCGGGTGCGGCGGGCGCGGCGGGCGCATCCGGCGCGGCGGCGAGGCTGGCCTCGAGCCGCTCGGCCGCGGCCAGCGCCGCGAGGTCGCCGCCGACCCCGCCATCCGGCCCGATCGTCACCGCGCCCTGCGGCCAGCCCAGCCGGAGCGCGGCGCCCCGCAGCCGGGCCACCTCGGCGAGGAACGGCACCAGCAGCAGCGGCTGGCTGACCGGGCCGATCCCGATCGGCGCCGCCCGCATGTCGGCATCCGGCAGCCGCGCGCAGTCGCAGAGCGCGGCGCCGAGCGCGATCGGGCAGAGCAGCCCCTCGGGCAGCGCGCGGAACGCGCCGGGCTCGATCACCGGGCAGATGTCGCGCCACGGGCGGGCCTCGGCGGTGCGCAGCTGCGCCAGCAGCGCGCCCGGCCCGTCCAGCCCACGCTGCGACAGCCAGCCGGCGGCAAAGCCGGCTTCCTCGGCCAGCCCCCAGCTCATGCCGGCGCCGCGGGCGGCCTTGAGGCAGAGCGCCTCGATCTCGTTGCGCGACAGGCGCGCGCCCCGGCCGGCGGGCAGCGGCGCGCCCGAGCGGGTCGGGTCGTTGGGCTCGATCTCGGGGGTGCGGTCGCCGGTCATGTCCAGTCTCCCGGGCAGAGGTCGGACGGGTAGGGCAGGTCCTGGAACAGGCTGATCCTGACCCATTTGTCGGAACGCGGGTCGAAGCGGCTGGCGCCGAAGAAGGCCAGCTTGCAGCGCATCAGGTCGATCGGCAGCATGTCCTGCGCGATCAGGTTGTCGCGCACCTCGGCGCAGGGGTGCCGGGCGACGACCTGCGCGCGGCGCGCCATGAAGCGGTGCTCCGGATGCGCCAGCAGGAAGGCGGCGAGGGGCCGGTCGCCGGGCCACCCTGCCAGCGCATCGCTGAGCTCGCGCGCCAGCCGGGCGGTGCAGAGCGGCAGCTCGAGCGCCGCGCCGTCCTCGCCGCCGCGGTTGCCGAGGCGCGGCTCGAGCTTCTCCTCGGAGACGTACCAGAACCGGGCGGCATTCTCCGGCCGGGCGAAGTCGATGCCGAGCGCCCAATCGTATCTCTCGGCGAGGATGGCGGCGAGCTCGGCCACCGTCATCGCGCCGTCGATGCGGAACGCGGCGGCCTCGTCGGCGGTCATGCAGGCGGCGAGCGGATCGACGATCTCGCCGTGCGGCTCCAGCATCAGCGCCAGCAGCGCCTCCTGGCCCTCCAGCGACAGCGCGGCCTCGCCGCGGCGCCAGAGCGCGTCCCAGGGGTGCTCCTGCCCGGCCTCCGGCCAGTCGGTCCAGCGCGCCACGGCGGCGAGGTCGCGGCGAAGCGCGTCGAGCTTGCCGACCTGGATCGGGTGCTGCGAATGCCAGTGCTCGGCGTTGTCCTGCGCGTCGGCCAGCGCCTTGCGGAAGGCGGCGACGGCGTCCGGCGGCGCGGCGCGCTGCGCGCGGACGCGGGCCAGCGCCTCCTCGCGGGCCATCATCCAGTTGTTGAGCAGCACCGGATGGCGGACGAGGAAGGGCGCCATTCCGAGGCCGGTGGAATTGCCGACGCCGAGCCCGCGCCGGATCGCCGGGTCGAGCCGGACCGCGCTGGCGCCGCCGCGGGCCTGTGCCAGATGCTCCGCGATATCGACCGTGAACTGGCGGGTCAGCCAGACCGAGAGCATCTCCGCCTGGAAGGGGCCGCCGAGCTCGGGCCGGCCGGCGATGCGCGCGCGGTCGGCGGCGCCGAACTTGCCCGAGCCGTAGACCGCGGTGGTGCGCATCAGGTAGCCGACGGCATCGACCTCGGCGCGGTCGGGCTGCCGGCCCTCGGCGAGCCGTTCGACGACATGCGCATGGAGCCGCACCGAGCGGTTGGCGCGGCTCAGCGACAGCTCGCGCTCGCTGATCCGGCCGGCCTCCTGCAGGGGCACGTTGCGCTGCAGCCGGTCGAGATCGGCGGCGCCCGGCTCGCCGTCGAAGAGCGTGAAGGTCGCGTCCCAGGAGGTGGCGATGACGCGGTCGGAGCGCATCTCGTCGGGCAGGTCATGGGCGAAGGCGACGAGGCTGTAGGTGCGCTCGGGGCCCTTCGCGCGGTAGACCGCGCGCCCGACGCCATTGGCGTCGATGTCCCAGAGCGGGCGGTCGAAGAGCCAGCCCTCGCGCGTCACCCGGCGCAGCAGGACACGCAGGAACGAGAGGCGCGTGGGGTGGGCGCTGCCCATCCGGGCGAGCCGCATGACCTGGCTCGGCGGGCGGCGGAAGCGGGCGGCTTCGGGCACCGGGTCGAGAGACGCGAAATCCATGATGTCCTCGGATCTCTGATCATGAGGGATCGCGGGCGGCAGCACGGCCGCCCGCACCGTCAGGCAGTCGATCAGGCCCTGCGGCCCAGCGCCAGCGTGATCCGCAGCGCATCCCAGAGCGAGGGCAGCAGCACCAGCGACACCGGCACCGCGGTCACCACGATGAAGCTCTGCAGCTTGCCGATCCCGCCCGCGCCGGTCGAGATCAGGATCAGCGCCATCACGCCCATCGCCAGCCCCCAGAAGGCGCGCAGCGCCGGCGAGGGGGTGTCGTCGGACATCGCGGTGGCGATCACGAAGCTCATCGAGTCGCTGGTGGTGGCGACGAAGATCATCGTCAGCACCAGGAACAGCAGCGACAGCAGGAAGCCGAGCGGCAGCGCCTGGGTGATCGCCAGCAGGCCGGCGGGCAGGTTGAAGCCCTCGAACGGGCCCGAGATCACGCCCGGAACCGCCTGTTCCAGCGCGATGCCGGTGCCGCCGATGATGGTGAACCAGAAATTGGTCACGATCGGCGCGACGATCGACAGCATCAGGATGATCGACCGGATCGACCGGCCCCGGCTGACCCGGGCGATGAAGATCGCCATCAGCGGCCCGTAGCCGAGGAACCAGCCCCAGAAGAACACCGTCCACCAGCCGAGCCAGCCCGGCTCGCCGAAGGCCCCGGCCTCGCCGCGATACATCGTCAGGTCGAGGAAGTTGGACAGGTAGACCCCCATGCCGCCGGCGAAGCCGTCGAAGATGAAGAAGGTCGGGCCGGCCACCAGCATGAAGGCCAGGAGGATGGAGGCGAGGATGACGTTGACCCTCGACAGCAGCTGGATGCCCCGCGACAGGCCGGAGATCGCCGAGATCGTGTAGAGCCCGGCCAGCGCCAGGATCACCACGGTCTGGGTGGCGAAGCTGTCGGGAATGCCGAAGAGCGCGTTCAGGCCATAGGACATCTGGAGGCCGAGAAAGCCGATCGGCCCGACGGTGCCGGCGACCACCGCGATGATGCAGGACGCATCGGCGATCAGCCCGATCGGGCCGCGGATCGCGCGCTCGCCGAACACCGGGTAGAGCAGGGTGCGCGGCGCCAGCGGCAGGCCCTTGTCATAGTGGTAATGCATCAGCATCACCGTGGTCAGCGAGCCGAGGATCGCCCAGGCCAGGAACCCCCAGTGCAGGTAGCTCTGCGCCAGCGCGGCATGGGCCCGCGCCGCCGGGTCGCCGCCGAGATCGCCGAACAGCGGCGGGGTGGAGAGGTAATGCGCGATCGGCTCGCCGGCCGCCCAGAAGACGCCGCCGCCCGCCAGCAGGGTGCACATGATCATCGAGCCCCACTGGAACAGCGAGAACTCCGGCCTTTCGAGCGCGCCCATGCGGGTGCCGGCGCCCGGCAGGATGCAGAGCACGAGGCCGATCAGGAAGGTCGCCAGCAGCAGGGCCTGCCAGTAGAGGCCGAACCAGGTGGCGGAGAAGTTGAAGCCCCAATCGACCAGGCGCGACAGCAGGTCGATGTCGATGAGCGCCAGCGCGCAGAACAGCGCGATGAAGCCTCCGGTGATCGCGAACAGGGGCTTGTCCACCTGTCCCGGTCCGGGGATGGTCTTGTCGATGGCGGTTGTCTCAGTCACTTATTGTCCTCCCGGGCAATGCCCCCTCCCGCGGGGCGCGTTATTCCGCTGCGCTTGCGGAGCTGGTGTCCGTTTCCCGGACTGCGCCGAAACTCGTCTCGAAGAACCGCAGCCAGTTGCCTCCCATGACCGCGTCCACATCCGCGCTGCCCATGCCGGCGGCGCGCAGTCCGTCCGCGATGCGGGCGAAATCCCGGTTGTCGGCGAACCATTCGGGCATGGCGGGGAACCCCGGCGCGGCGGCGCTGCCCTCGCCGTAGTCGATCCGCTTGGTCCAGCGGCCGACGCGCATCCACTCGACGATGCTGTCGGGCTGGTCCTGGCAGAGATCGGTGCCGATCCCGATCCGGCCCACGCCCATCAGCTCGGCGGTGCGGGCGATCATGTCGCAATAGTCCTGCAGGCTGCAGGCGCTGCCGCCCTTCAGGTGATGCGGGTAGACCGAGAAGCCCAGCATCCCGCCGCTCTCGCCGAGCGCGCGCAGCACCGTGTCGGACTTGTTGCGCAGGGCGCCGTGCCAGCGCGCGGGGTTGGCATGGGTGATGGCGATCGGGCGGGTCGAGTGCTCGATCGCCTCCAGCGTCGAACGCTCGCCGGAATGGCTCATGTCCACCACCAGCCCGACGCGGTTCATCTCGGCCACCACCTCGCGGCCCATCCGGGTGAGGCCGGCATCCTCGGCCTCGTAGCAGCCCGAGGCCAGCAGCGACTGGTTGTTGTAGGTGAGCTGCATGAAGCGCAGGCCCAGCGTGTGCAGGATCTCGACCAGGCCGATATCGTCCTCCATGCAGGAGGGGTTCTGCGAGCCGAAGAAGATCGCCGTGCGGCCGGTTTCCCGCGCGCGGCGGACATCGGCCGCGCTGCGGCCCTGGAAGATCAGCTCGGGATACAGCTCGAACCAGCGGTTCCAGCGCTCGATGTTGAGCACCGTCTCGCGGAACGTCTCGTGATAGGTGATGGTGACATGGACCGCGTCCACGCCGCCCTCGCGCATCTGCCGGAAGATCCGCTCCGACCAGTTGGCGTATTGCAGGCCGTCGATCAGCACGCTCATGCCGGCGCCCCCGCCGCGACATAGGCGGTCTTCACGGTGGTGTAGAACTCGGCGGCATAGCGGCCCTGCTCGCGCGGGCCGAACGACGAGGCGCCGCGGCCGCCGAACGGCACGTGGTAGTCCGTGCCGGCCGTGGGCAGGTTCACCATGACGCAGCCGGCGCGCATGTTGGCGCGGAAATGGCTGGCGCGGGCGAGGCTGCGGGTCATGATGCCGCCGGTCAGGCCGAACGGGCTGTCATTGGCGATGGCGAGCGCCTCGTCATAGCTGCCCGCGCGGATCACGCAGGTGATCGGCGCAAACATCTCCTCGCGGTTGATGCGCATGTCGTTGCGCGTGCCGGCGAAGACGGCGGGGGCCATGTAGTGGCCCTCGGTCGGGCGCTCGAGGCGGGTGCCGCCGCAGACCAGCTCGGCGCCCTCGTCGCGGCCGATGGCGATGTAGTCGAGGTTCTGCCGGAGCTGGTCCGCCGAGACCACGGGGCCGATCTGGGTGCCGGCTTCCAGCGCATGGCCGACCCTGAGCGCCTGCGCCGCCGCCGCGAGCTTCTCGACGAAGGCGTCGTGCACCGCCGCGTGCACGATCAGGCGCGAGGCGGCGGTGCATTTCTGCCCGGTGCCGCCGAAGGCCGCGTTGGCGGCATGGGCGACCGCCAGATCGAGATCGGCGTCGTCCATCACCAGGAACGGGTTCTTCGAGCCCATCTCGAGCTGGACCCGGGTCATGTTCCGGATCGCCGCGGCGGCGATGCCGCGCCCCACCGGCACCGAGCCGGTGAAGCTGATCGCGTCGACCCCGGCGCTCTCGATCAGCCGCTGCCCGATCTCGCGGCCCGAGCCGGTGACCAGGTTGAAGAGCCCGGCCGGAATGTCCTGCCGCGCGATGATCTCGGTCAGCGCGGCGGCGCTGGCGGGGGTGACGTTGGCCGGCTTCCAGACCACCGCGTTGCCGAAGGCCAGCGCCGGGGCGATCTTCCAGGCCGGGGTGGCGACGGGAAAGTTCCACGGCGAGATGATCGCGACCACCCCGACCGGCTCGCGCCGCACGTCGATCTCGATCCCCGGGCGCACGCTCTCGGCCAGGTCGCCCTGGTTGCGCAGCACCTCGGCGGCGAAATAGGTGAAGAACTGCCCGGCGCGATAGACCTCGCCCTTGCCCTCGGCGAGCGGCTTGCCCTCCTCGCGGGCGACCAGGCGGCCGATCTCCTCGGCGCGGGCCATCATCTCGGTGCCGATGGCCATCAGCACATCGTGGCGCTTCTGGATGCCCGCGGCCCACCATGCGGGCTGCGCCCGGCGCGCGGCGGCGAGGGCCTCGTCGAGCTGGTCCGCACCGGCCTGCGCGTAGAGGCCGATCAGGTCCGAGACGTCGGACGGGTTGCGGTTCTCGATCCGGGAGGCGCCGTCCTGCCAACGGCCGTCGATGAAAAGTCCGGTCTGTTGCACGATGAATCCTCGTCTTGGCTTTCCTCCCACCTAGACGATCGCTCTGACTTCAGGCAATTTGGAAAAGATGAACTGAATTTCAGGTATGCTGAAATGGCAATCAAGCTGGAGATGCTGCGCACCTTCCGCGTCGTCGCCGAGCAGGGCGCGCTGGCGGCAGCGGCGGAACGGCTCGGGCGCACCCCCTCGGCGGTGTCGATGACGCTGGCGCAGCTCGAGGACCATATCGGCGCGCCGCTGTTCGAGACCGACCGCAAGAACCGGCTGACGCCGCTCGGCCAGCGCGTGCTCGAGGAGAGCAGCCGCGCGACGGATGCCTTCGATCACAGCCTCGCGGCGATCGGCCGGCACGCCGTCTCGACCGCCGGGACCGTGCGCATCGCCGTGGTGCCCTCGGCCACCATCACCATCCTGCCGGGAATCATCGCGGCCTATCGCCTGGTCCGCCCCGATGTGCGGCTCGAGATCAGCGATGTCGACAGCGCGGCGGTGCGGCGGCGGATCAAGACCGATGCCGCGGATATCGGCATCGTCTCCGACGCGGCCGGCGACGCCTCCGACGGCAACGTGATCTTCGAGGACGATCTCGGCATCCTCTGCCACCGCGACGGCGCGATCTTCGCCGCGGCGGCGGCCGGCGGGCCGTCCTGGACCCTGCTGGAGCGCGAGCCGATCATCGCCAACCCGCTGTGCCGTCTCGTCGATCACCCCTGCATCCCGCCGCTGCTGGAGGGCTGCAATCTCGAGGCGCGCAACACCACGGCGCTGCTGTCCTTCGTGCGCGCCGGCCTCGGCGCCACGGTGCTGCCCCGGAGTGCCGTGCAGCACCTCTCGCAGGAGGTGGCGTTCGTGATGCCCGCCGATCCGCTCACCCGCCGCCAGCTCCGCCGGATCCGCGACGAGAGCCGCCACCTCGGCCCGGCGGCGGAAGCCTTCTGGGCCTCGCTGTGAGCGCCCCGGCCGCCCGCACGGGCTCGGCGCCCGCGCGCGGCGCAGGCGCTGCACCGCGGCCCCTCCGGCCGCTTCGCCATTCGCCTGCGCGGCACGGGCGAAGATCCGCTGACCGCCGATGTGACCATTCCCCCGCGACCCGGCGCATCGCGCCGGGCCTGCGCCCGGATCACCAGGCCCGGGACGAAGCTCCGCAGCCGCCCGGCGCACAGGCGTGCCCCCCCGGTCGGCGCGCATTCCCGATCGCCACGAAGATGCGCCGCCCGGCGGTTGCCCGGGTGTGGGGCCGGCCTTCTCCCGGGATCAGTGGGGCGGCGAACCTGCTGGCAGAGGCCATGCACGTGGACGAGGCCGTCCATCGGCTCGGGGCGACCCGGGCGACCTGCCAGAGGTGCCGCAAGGCGCGCGACGGGCAGAAAGTCGGGCGACGCAGCTGAAGGTTTTCGTGAAGAAGAGCCCGGGCTCTGGCGGCAGCTGGCCGATGCGGAGCGGGGCAGGGCGATCCCCAAGGAGGCCGCTGCGGGAAAGCGGCAGCTCCTCCCGCAGGCGCCAGCGCATCGTGCATGCGCGCGGCACATCCGGTGTCTCCCAACGCCAAGCTTGGCCTCCCTCACCGGCCCCCGGCGCGAGCCGTACCTCGAACCGCTCGCCCCCCAGATTCACATGCCGCGCAGACCGCGCTGGAGCTGTGGCCTGGCGGCGCACATATCAGATCGGCAAGTTCCGGCAAACCATTCTGAAAACGCGCAAAAATCCTCTCTCGTCAGGATCGCGTCACTGGTTCGACATGGGCATGATGGCAAGAGGAACGGATCAAATATCCAACCTCCTCCACTCTTCAGCATGCCGCTCTTGCGGCGCAAGGCGGCTTTCGCCCCCGTTCAGCCAGCGGCTCCGGCCATGGCTTCATCGGCAAGAACCAGTCTCCGGATGCGATCGAGCATGCCTGCACCATTCCCCACGTCTATGCTCGCGGTCTCGAGGATGGCGCCATGCCCCGTGATGCGGTGGCGGGCGTGAACATCGTCGCTGGCGCCGAGGCCGGGGTGATGGGGATAGAGCAGCGTCAGGCGGGGCGCGCGATAGAGCTGCGCATAGGCCATCATCTGATAGACATCGGCCTGCGAGACGCCTTGCTTGGGATCATCGATCCGCGCGGATATCCGCTTCCACTTGGTATCGATGACATGAACCACCGCACCACCCCTGCGGATCAGGATGTCGGGCCTGGTCTGGAACAGCCCGCGTTCGCTGTCCTGCGCGCGGAGGCAGAACAGGCGCCCACCCTGCAGCGAGACAGCATACCCGGTTCCCGCCACCGCGCGCGCGATCAGCCGTCCGACATATTCCTCGAACAGTGCGTTCATCTCGAACAGCATCGCGGTTCCCTCGCCCGTCCCGCCGGTCGTTGTCTGGTAGCGATCATGCAGGAAGAGACGCGCCATGGCGAACAGCTCTCGCCAGGACCGGTTGGTGCGGTCGATGACGACCTCGTCCCATCGCAGCGCCGGGACCGGAACATCGGCGATGTCGGCATAGACAAAGGCCAGCTCGCGCAGGCGTTTCTGGTTGGCGCCGCGCCGCGAGAGGCGAAACAGGTGCAGCACTGCCGCCTTCAGGATCCGGTTGAGCGGCGTGTCTTCCGACAGAAGATCGAAACGGCAGGCGAGGCGCGAAGGGTTGACCGGATGGCGGGTGAACTGGCGGTTGACGTCGAGCTGGCCGCGCAGGGTCGGCAGGTCTTCCTCGCGGCCGACATACCGGCGCGGCATGCCCTTGCGCAGGGTTTCGGTCAGCTTCTCGCAGAAGATGCGGATCAGGATTTCCAGGAGCGTTTCGCGCTGCCAGGCGAGATCGGTGACGACGCCGAGGTCGATCTTGAGGTCGAGCGCGACGGCCAGCATATGCACCAGGCGTTTCCGGATCGCGGCGTTCTGGTGATCGGGTGTTGCACCGGGCGCCACATCGATCTTCGGCAGGATCTCCAGGCTTGCATCGCCCGCCGCCAGGATCCCGACCACGCCGCGGGCTCGCAGCGCATGCCGGCCATGCTCGAGCACGCCACTGCCGCCACTGCCGCTGCGGCCGGCGCGGCCGGCGAAGGCCGAGCGGGCCGCCAGCCCCGCCAGCCGATCGGCATGGTGAGCCGCGATCTGACCCTCGGCCTCGCCGTAGGCGAGCTTGTCCCATTCCCGAACCGTGTAGGCGGGCATCAGGCTGCGAAATCCGAGAAATCGAAGCTGGCCTTCACGCTCCAGCGCCGTTTCTCTCCGCCCAGATCATCATCGGCCAGGCCGGCCGGCGCCACCAACCGTCTGGATTCGAGGAAGCGCGCGCCGTTGGTGCCGTCGCCATCGCCGAGCACCGCGGCGACCTTTGACCAGTCTTCGTAGAAATACTCCGCCAGAAGCGGGATGATCTTGTGCCGCATCACGTCATCCACATCGGCGCGGGTCGTGCATCCGGTGAAATAGGCATGGCCGATCTGGTGTTCGCGATCGAAGAGATACTCGATCCGCTCGTTGAGGGTGGTGAGCAGCTTGCAGAGATCGATCCCGTCGAGATTTGCCGCATCGAGCTGCCGCGCCGCCAGCGCCCGGCGCAGTTCGTCGGTGTCGGGCATCAGCTCGCGGAAGGTGAAGCGGCGGCGCAGGGCGGTATCGAGCAGCGCGATCGAACGGTCCGCGGTGTTCATCGTGCCGATGATGTGCAGGTTGGCCGGCACGCCGAAATTCGCCCCGGAATAGGGAAGCCGGACCCTGACCTCGTTTTCGCAGCCCAGCCGCTTGTCAACCTCGAGCAGCGTGATCAGCTCGCCGAAGACCTTGGAGATGTTGGCCCGGTTGATCTCGTCGATGATGAGAACATGCGGCCGCGCATTCGCCACCGGCCGCTCGGCATCGGGATCGATCACCACCGATTCCAGCGCATCCCAGTCGATCCCCTCCGGATCGAGGCAATAGACCGAGTGACGGCGGAAGTTCCGGGAATAGAACGGCGCGCGCTCCGCCCCGTTGTCGTCCCGCCAGATCCATTCGACGCTGCGCCGATGCGGGTGGAAATCGGCATCGGCATCGAAGTAATACTCGCCGCTCACGCGTCCGAAGGCGCGGAACCTGTCGCGGCCATCGGAGATGACGACATAGTCGCCGACCTGAAGACCGGACCGGAACGCGAAAGTCATCTCAATATTCGAGTCCTTCCCGGTTGCATCGGGGTCCTTTTGCTCGTTCCACGTCTTTCGGATCTCATCGAAATCGTCGAATCGCTCGTCCGACCAGTCGATATCGCCGCCCCAGCCGAAATGGATCAGACCGCCATCGAGGCCTTCGCGGATCCGGCTTTCGTGGATCCCGCGCTGACCGAGGGCAACCTTGTAGATCGGACGGGAGCGGTCGAGCCGCTTTGCCGGCGCATTGCCCGTGTCGAGCCGTGCCCTCTCGCTGATGATCTTGAACACGCCGGCATGCGGCTTGAGCCTGAAGCCGCCAGAAGCGCCGGCGCCCTCGTCGTCGGCTTCCTGCTCGCTCGCTGTCGTCGGCCGCAGCCCCTCGACGAAATCCTCGTAGGAAAAGGACTGGTGGAAGGTGACGAACTCGATCCGACCCTCGCCGGCAAGGCGGCGGTATTCGGTCATCAGGGCATCTCGGTCGTCGCGCAACGGTTCGGCCGCTGCCCCGCCCAGGCAAAGCCGCACCGCCTCCCAGGCCGTTGCGTAGGTCTTGCCGGTTCCGGGCGGGCCGTAGAGGATGAGATTGGTGGCGGCGGGCATTGCGGTCGCAGGTTCGACGCTCATGGGTTCGTGCCCTTTCGCCAGGCCAAGCCGATAGGTAAAGACAGTGGAACTGCTGGGATAGGGCAGGGTATGCGTTGGCGGCGAAACCTGCGCGAAGTTCTGGAACTCCTCGCTGCCGAGCACGCTGCAAATCACCGAAGGCCGGTCGTGCATACCCAGGTCGTGGCCGAGGTTGCCGGCGTGGATCGCGGCCTCCGCTTCGCCGTTCTCGCGCGCCGGTTCGATGAAATAGTTGCGCGCGCACAGGCGGACACGGTCGGCACCTGCGATCAGGTGCTCGTAGCGCTCCGGCGGAGCGACCGGAGCGCCATCCGCATCGACGATGATGTAGCCGGCATTGTGGAGCTGGGCCGCCGCATCGGACTTCTGCCCCCAGCCGCCATTGAGGTGCGTCCTGCCGCGCAGGTAGCCGACGATCGGCTTGGAGGGATAGACCCGGTCGGGCCGCTCGCGTGTCGAGCGCACCCAGTAGTCGCGCGGATCGCCGAAGGCGTCGAAGATCGCGGCGTGCTCGCCCGATTGGCGATAGCTGTCATAGGCGTCCATCGCCGCCTCGATCGCCTCGCGCGAAACGGCTGCGACCTCCTCGTCCTTGTAGTTGTGGACGATCCACAATGCGCTCTGCACATCGATCATGTCGCGCGGCGCCAGCCCCTGAGCCACGAAGGCGCTGCGCGCCGCCTCCATGAAGCGCCATTCGTCGCGATAGGTGTCGGCCATCGACGCGTGATCGGGGAAGCGAACGCCCACTGCCTCCAGCCATAGGTCCTGGCGGACGGAATGCCGGATATAGATGCCCTCGTCGGGCGCGAGATGCATGAGCAGGAACTCGCCGATCTGACGGGCCGGATCGGGCTTGCCGTTCGGGACGGCCGCCATCCAGGCGTTGACGAAGGCCTCCAGCGCCAGGGCATGACCGTCGGCTGCGCCGAGCGCGGCATCGACGAACCCCCGCAAGGCTGGCCAGAGCTTCTCGCGATCCGCATCCCCCTTGGGCGAGATCGGCCAATAGGCGCGCCATTGCACCAGGTTGCTGCTGGCAAGCGCGGTGTTCACGGCATCGGCCAGATCCTGATCGGACCCGGATCGCGCGATCGCCGCCTTGAGTTCGGATGCAGTCGCAAGCTTGTAGTTTCGCTCCGCCTCGTCGAAATGCGGATCGGGCCGGTCAAAGCGATCGAGGCCGGGGAAGAAATGGCGAAGCCGCTCGATCCAGCGCTTGATCGCCGCCGGGTCGAGAACCAGCGCATCGTCGGATTTCAGCAAAACCCCGAGCAGTCGGCGCAGCGCCTCGGCGCTATCGACCCGGACGACGATGCAATCGGCATCGCCAAAGGACCAGCCGCGGCTGAGGGCCGAATGCCGCCCACCATCCTTCATGCCGCTCTGATAGGGCCGCGGCTCGCTGGCAAGGCCGTTCGCCTCGACGCGATCGCGCCAACTTACATGGAGGAAGATGTTGGACGGATTCTGTATTTCCCACAGCAGCCGCTCGCCAGCGCCGAATTCAAAGGACACCATCTTCTTGGTGACGCCGCCGCCCGGGCGCAGGCCCGAGCCGCGCAGCACGTCGAACAGCACCCGGCGCAGCGGCAGGGGCTGGTCGCGCTCGTTTTCATCAAGACGTGCCTCGAACCTCTCCCACATTCAGAGACCTCCAAACTCAGGCAATGCACAAAGCGTGTTCACCAGCCGCATCTGCTCGACCGTCTCGCATCTCGCCTCGCGCAGACGCGGCGCGCCGAAGACCAGCGCCAGCCCCTTGGCGCGCGAGACCGCAACGTTGATCCGGTTGAGGGAGAACAGGAAATCCATGCCGCGCGGCGTTTCCTCGGCCGACGAGGCTGTCATCGAGACCAGGCAGACGGGCGCTTCCTGACCCTGGAACCTGTCCACGGTGCCGACGCGGATACCCTCGGGCAGCGCCTCGCGCAGGGCGTTCACCTGTGCGTTGTAGGGTGCGACCACGATGATGTCGGACTGGCGCATGGGACGCGTCCTGCCGTCCTTCTCCGTCCAGGCGCCCGTCAGCAGCTCGTGGACGGCAGCCTGGATGGCCCTGACCTCCTCCGGCGCGATCTGGGCATTGCCCTCATGCGGGACCGGCACCCAGAACGCACCCGCCGGGGGAAACGCCGTGCCGGCCACGGCCTGGCGCGCGGTGTCGGGGTGACTGGTCAGCCGACCCTCATAGACCTGGTCGGAAACGAACCGGCAGACATCGGGATGCATCCGGCGCGAGACGGGCAGGAAGATGCCGCGATCCGGCGGCACCGTCGCATGCTCGCCCAGCATCCAGTCGAGGCAGGAGAGGTTCGCCGGGTCCGGATGCGATCCCTGAATGACCTGCGGCAGCTGGCGCGGGTCGCCGACCAGCACGATGTTCCGCGCGGCCCGCGCCATGGCGACCATGTTGGCGAGGCCGACCTGTCCCGCCTCGTCCACGAAGAGCCAGTCGAAGGCCTGCACGTTCTCTTTGCGGGTGAAGAACCACGCGGTCGCGCCAACGACCTGTCTTCCTTCGGCGGCCTCGGCATTGTCGGTGGTGCGCCGGACGGGGCAATCGTCGGGATAGTTGTCGTCATCGCCCGAAGTCTTGTGGACGAGGTCGAGCGTGACCGGCAGATCCGCATCCTCCAGCGCGGCGAGACAGCCCATCAGCACGTTGCGGATGGCCTCGTGGCTGTTCGAGGTGACACCGATCCGATGACCCCTGCGCACGAGGTTCAGGATCGCGCGCGCGGTGACATAGGTCTTGCCGGTGCCCGGCGGCCCCTGGATCGGCAGCACGGTGCCGTCCATCGCGCCGACTGCCGCAATCGTGCCCGCAACCGGGTCGGCGCCATCCAGCAGGTCAGGCTTCGCGCCGGTCGTCAGGCGCGGCGCGGCGCGAGACAGCAGATCGTCGGCGGCCGTCAACCGGCGCGGCCCGCATTGATCGGCGATCACATCGCGCAGCGCGGCGGCGATCACGTCAGTGGCGATCGGCCAGTCCGGGTGGAGCGTCAGGCGGTCCGTCAGGAGATGTGCCTTCGCGTTCCCGGCCCTGAGGGTGATCTCGCGCGCGGTCCGGTCCAGAGCGGCGATGCTGATCGTGGCGGGCGGCCCGTCATGGACCGGCACCGTCGCGTTCTTGCCGCTCCGCAGCTTCGTCTCCTGCTGCGGGAAGCGATAGGTGCGCACCCTCGAGCGCTTCACGGGCTCGGGCGCGCCCACGGCCTCGAGCCCGGCCAGCGCGTCGAGATCGTCGATCAGCTCGTCCTCGTCCTTGCCGACGCTGTCGAACACCGCCCATTGCGCGGGTTTCGCCTCGCGCTTGTGGAAGAGGCCGAGGTTGAACAGCATCTCCTGCCGGTCCGCGGGCAGGCCAGCGGCCGCCAGACCCGAACGCAGCGCCTGCGTGTCGGCGTCCTCCTCGGCCTCCTTCGTCCCCGCATCCTGACCGAGCGACGGCCAGGGGCGGCCGGGCCGGATGCCGACCAGCCAGTCCCTCAGCTCCTCCGTCGAGATGCAGTCGACGCGGTTGTAATCCTCGATCTCGTCGAGGATCTGCTGCTCGCCGGTCTCGCGCCACCGCTCATAGGCGACGACCGAGCCGCCCGCCGTCTTCACCTCGCCATCGCGCTCGCGGCCATAGAAGGCCTCCATCGACTTGATGGAATAGTTGGGCTCGGAGCCGATCAGCCCGCCGCGCACGACGGCGTAGAGATCGACGAAGCGGCGCTCGCGCAGGAGCCGGTCGAGGAAAGCCTCGCCGATCCCGTATTTCGTGGTCAGTCGGCGCAGGGCGGTGATCTCGTAGGGTGCGTAGTGATAGATGCGCGCCTCCGGACAAGCCGCGAGACGCGCGCGGAAGAACGCCAGCAGCTCGGCGAGCGCGCGCGCTTCGGCGGCATGGTCATGCGCCCAGAACGCCCGGAACTGGCCGTCGAACCAGACGCCGTGGAGATATTCGAGGCCGCCCTCGAAATGCGGATCGCCTTCGATGTCGTAGAACAGGTCGCCGGTCTGCGGCTCGGGCAGCAGATCGAACCCCTTGCCGGGTTCCGGCGCGCGCAGTTCGAACGCCGGCAGGCCGGTCTTGCGTGCATGTTGCAGGCGGGCCTGCGTCACGAGCCGGAGACGCGTGCCTTCCGCCATGCCGCGGATCGGATGATCGAGACCGGCGAGGGCTGCCATGGACTGGACGCCGGCAGCTTCCAGCTTCTTCACCTGCCCACGGCTGATGTTGGCGACATTGAACAGGCTGTCCTCGGCCTGCCAGACATCGGCGCAATGGTCGCCCCAGCGGCATAGAGCGCAATCCGCGCAGGGGATCGGACGGGTTGGCGGCGGATCGGCCACGAAGCCTTCGAGCCGCGCCCGCGCCATGCGGGCATAGGCCGCGTAGTCCGACAGCCGAAGGGTCGCGCGGGTGCCGTCCCCCAGTTCGACATGGGCGAACTCGGGCGCCGCGCCCTGCACCTCGGTCAGCAGGTCGGAATAGAGCACCAGCTGCAGCACATGCTTGGGGTGCGGGCGGCGCTTCAGTTTGGTGTCGGCCACCTCGTAGCTGAACGGCCCGAGCGCCGAGGGCCGATCGACGCGCTCCAGGAAATCCGACCAGCCGCCCCAGTTGCCCGACTGGAAAGCGCCCTGAAACACCACGTCCGGCCCCGCGGCCAGCGCTTCGCGCGTGGCCTCGGCGTCGCGGGCAAGGTTGCCCCTCGCGATCTCCACCACGCCATGGCCCGCCGCCTTGAGCCGGGCCAGATGGGCGGCCTCGTGGGTGTCGCCCTGCTTCTGCAGCAGCGCCGCATCCTCGCTGTCCTGGCGCGGCTCCGGTCCGCTGCCGCGCATATGTGCCAGATCGAGGGTTGTCGCATGCGCGCATCCCATAAAACGCATGAGGTCCGACGCGGACAGGAAGATATTGCCGCCAAAATCCCTCATCAATGCTCCAATACTTGCGAGATTCGTCTCAGAGGGAATCGCCTCGACAGATCGCGATCTGACCAATAGCTTTTACTCGTGTCAATTTCTGGCATAGAGGTCAAATGTCTTTCTGCAAGGTTCAGGATCTGCTCGGTTTCGCCCGGATGGCCGCCGCCCGGCGATGCGGCGTCAGTCTCGAGGATATCTGCCCCCGGTTCGGCACCTCACATCGCGCTGCGCAGCCGATGACCGGGGCGCTGGACGCCGCCTTCGCGAACGCCGCGACCAGAACTGCCGAGGATCGCCGGCGATACTGGCGACTGGGCACGCCCCCGCCTGGGCGGCCGCAGCCGCGGCAGGAAACCACCACCGAAGCCCCAGAAATCACAGCCCGCACCGCCCGCGCCCCGGCACGGCGGCGCCATGCCTGCGCGCGTGAGGGCGCCCCGCATGCCGCCAGACCTCGCTCTCGCCCCACGCAGGTCCTGGTGCCGCGGGATGACGGACGCCCGACCGTCCGCTTCACCGCGGCCGGATGGCTCGAGATGGCGAGGCATCTCCATCGATCGGCCGACAAGGTCGAGGGGATCGCGCCCGAGCGGCCGCGGGCTCTGGTCGGCGGATATCCAGGTCCGGATATCGACGCCCTGCCATGACCGGATTTTCAGAGGGGAACTTTGCATGAGGAATGGTCTCGACCACGCCGCGCTGAAATCCAAGCAGCGCGCCATTCGCGGCGGCTTTCCCGAAACCATGGGCCTGCGCGTGCATCGCGCCATCAGCTGGATCGGACGCGCCGAGGCATGCGGCGACGACGATGACGCCCGCTTCATCTTCCTCTGGATCGCGTTCAACGCCGCCTATGCGGATGAGCGGGAGTTCCAGTCGATAGCACCCGGCGAACGCACTGCCTTCGTCAACTATTTTGGCAGGCTGGTGGCGTGCGACGACGATCGGCGCATCTACAGGGCGCTGTGGCAGCGTTTCTCCGGTCCGGTACGAATGCTCATGGCAAATCGCTACGTCTTCAATCCGTTCTGGCAGCACCACAATGGGATCGCGGGCTTCGAAGACTGGGAGGAAAAATTCGTGGCATCGTCGCGCAGTTTCGCGAAGGCATTCCAGGCCGGCGACGGCGTCCGCGTCCTGAGCTTCGTCTTCGACCGGCTATACGTCCTGCGCAACCAGCTGGTCCATGGTGGGTCGACCTGGAACAGCGGTGTCAACCGGGCCCAGGTGCGCGACGGCGCCGCGATCCTAGCCTTCCTCATGCCGGTATTCGTCGACCTGATGATGGACAATCCGACGGAGGATTGGGGGCGGCCGTTCTATCCGGTTGTCGACTAGGAGCCGCAGACGATCGGTATCGGGCGTTGTCGTCCGCGGCAACCACGCGCCTGGTCCCGCATGACGCTGTCGTCGGCCTGCAACTCTGTGAACCGATGCGGTGGATGCCCCCACCCAGCGGCATCAGTCCACTTTCCCAGACCCGCGAGGTGGCGCGCGATCTCCCGTGTCACCCGTGCGGCGGTGCGCGACGGGTCGAGCGCCATCGGATCGGTCCAGATCGTCCGCAGCCTGTCACGGAGCTGTTCGTCGCGAAGCGCGCCCAGCGTGACCCGGTGCCGATTGCCGCCCGGGAACTGCGCGTATCCCCCAGAGGTGATGTGGTGGACGGCCCTTCCACCCTCCCGCTCCGGGGGCAAACTGGAGCGGTCGAAGAGACCAACTTTAGGGGCGGAAGATGTCTGACATCGTGACGATCGGTCTGGATCTGGCAAAGAACGTGTTTCAGGTCCACGGAGTGGATGATGAGGGTAGGGCGCGGGTGCAGCGGCGGCTCCGTCGCGGCGAAGTTCTCCGGTTTTTCGAGCGACTGCCGGCATGCCTCGTCGGCATGGAGGCCTGTGCGACCGCGCATTACTGGGCGCGCGAGATCTCCGCGCTCGGACATACGGTCAAGCTGCTGCCTCCGGCTTACGTGAAGCCCTACGTCAAGCGGGGCAAGACCGATGCCGCTGATGCCGAGGCGATTTGCGAGGCTGTCACGCGGCCGACCATGCGCTTCGTCGCGATCAAGACGCTCGATCAGCAGGCGGCGCTGATGCTGCACAAGACGCGAGATCTGTTGGTTCGTCAGCGGACCATGCTGGTCAACGCGCTGCGCGGGCACCTCGCGGAGCTCGGTATCATCGCAGCGAAGGGGCCGGGAGGGGTGAAGATGGTGATCACGGCCCTGCACGAGAACCAGGACCACCTGCCTGAATCCGCGCGGGAGGCGCTGCACGCCATCGTCGATCAGTTGCGGCGCCTGGAGAGCGAGATCGACCGCGTGGAAGCCCGGATCGTCAATTGGCATAGAAACAGTGACCTGAGCCGGCGTCTCGCGACGATCCCGGGCATCGGGCCGATCACGGCGAGCGCCATCGCCGCGGCAGTGCCGGATGGCGCGCAGTTCCGCTCCGGCCGCCAGTTCGCGGCGTGGCTCGGCCTCACGCCGAAGGCGCACAGTAGCGGGGGACGGGAACGCAAGACCGGCATCAGCAAGCAGGGCGATGGCTATCTGCGCCGGCTTCTCGTCGTCGGAGCCACGGCCGTTCTGCGACATGTCAGAAGAGAGGGAGCGGCACCATCCTGGGCCGCCGAATTGCTCGAGCGAAAGCCGGCAAAGCTCGCCGCCGTGGCGATGGCGAACAAGAACGCGCGGATCGTCTGGGCCGTCATGACGCGCGGCACCGTGTACTCGACGCCCGGCACGGCATGAAAAGGATCCGCTTCGCCCATCGACGAAGACGGCGAAGCGGCTGGCGCAGGTGAAGGAAAGTGATGAGCAACCGGCAGGGCCGGGGATCGGCCAAACCCACGGGGACCAGGCGCTTCGAGCGCGGTGAGGTGATTTGGGCGTCGATCCGCGGAATTCATCAGGGCCAGCGGCGCACGCCGCGCGAACAGGCCGGACACATGGATGCAAACCTGTCCAAGCCAAATCGCGATCTCGCGCTTGCGTCGGAAGGGCCGTCCACACA
>NZ_BSYI01000003.1 GCF_030270585.1 Paralimibaculum aggregatum | reverse complement strand
AAGGCAACCGCATAGACCGGCAGCTTCGCGATCATCCCGGCCAGTGTCAGCAGCCGCCAGCCGCGCCGGTGCTTGGCCATCAGATAGGCCCGGCTCCAGCCGAAGGAGCGATCCTTGATCCGACTCGCGGAGGGATCGCCGCCCGAGGAGCGGTCGCCGAGATGCAGCACGCGCGCCGCGGGCACGAAGATGATCGGCCGGCGCGCCGCGCGGTAGCGCAGCGCGAGGTCGTCATCCTCGAAATACAGGAAGATCGCCGGGTCGAAGCCGCCGAAATCGAGAAAGCCGCGCACCCGCACCAGCATCGCCGCGCCGGAGATCATCGGGATGCAGGCGGTGCCCTCCGGCACGTCGCGCCGGGAGAGCCGAGGCTCGAGGCTCGATTCGTGCCGGAAGAACACCTCGCCATCCTCGTCGACCAGCTTCGGCACGAAGAGATCGCAATCGGGAAACTCCGCCGCCGCCGCGGCCAGCGCCGCGACCGCCGCCGCATCCACCGCGACATCGGGGTTCACCACGAGGGCGAGCTCGGTCTCGACCGCCGCCAGCCCGGCCATCACGCCGCGCCCGAAGCCCTTGTTCGCCGGCAGGCGGATCACCCGGTAGCCGAGCTCGGCGCCCACCGAGGCACTGTCGTCGGGGCTGGCATTGTCCACCAGCACCGTCGGCAGCGACTGGCTGCTCGCCGCCTGCCAGCGCAGCGCGGCCGCGGAGTTGTAGGCCACGACGACGCGGGTGATCACCGTCATGCCCCTGCCCGCGCCGCGGCCGCAGGACCCTGCTTCTCCGCCACCACGAGGACCTGCTTGGCGATCAGCGGCTCGAGGCGCCCGCCGGTGGCGCCGATCAGCCAGCGGCGCAGCTCCCAGCGGCCATAGGCGGTGGCGCTGCCGGCATGGAGCCGCACGAGCCCGCCGCTGGTGGCCAGCTCCGCCGCCGTCTCGAAGGTGAAGAAGCGCAGATGCGTGCGATCGAGCAGCCCGGCCTCGCGATAGCGGAAATCGCCCCGCGTCAGCAGCCGCCAGATGAACTTCCAGTTGCGTATGTTGGGCACCGAGAGGATCAGCCGCCCGCCGGGAGCCAGCAGGGCGGAGAGCCGCTCCACCACCTCCCAGGGCCACGGCAAGTGCTCCAGCACGTCGAGGCAGAGGACGAGGTCGAGCGAGCCCGGCGGGATCGCTGCGCCGGGGTCGAAGCGCTGCAGGTCGCTCTCCCAGATCCGGTCGGCCAGGGCGCGGGCACGCGCGGCGGCCTCGGGGTCGAGCTCGACGCCCCCGGCCCAGGCGATCTCGCGCTCCGCGCGCAGGAGCTCCAGCGTCGCCCCGGCACCGCAGCCGAGATCGAGCACCCGGGCGCAGCGCGCCGGCAGATGCGGCAGGATCTCGCGCCGCGCATGGTCGAAATAGCCGCTCACGGCCGGGCCCCGGCCCGCGCACCGCTCCGGCGGGCCTGCACGCCCCGCGCGCTCGGTCTGGCGTGGCGCCCGGCTGCAAGCAGGCGTTGGTCGGTCCGAGTCGGCATCGCGGTCCATCCGGGAAGGAACGGCATCTAGAGCGGCGCGCACTATCGCACCCGCCGGGCCCGCCCGCAAGCCGGTCCACCGGCGCGGCGCACCCCCGTGTTACGCAACGGCACCCGCCTCAGCCGGGGGCGACGCCGGCCTCGCGCCGGCCCTCCGCCCCGGCCGGCAGCGGCGCGATATGCTCGGCGATATCGGTGGCGAAGCCCGCCCCCGCCTCGCCGTAGACGTCGAAGGCGACATGGGCGCCGGCATCGCGCAGCGCCTGCAGATCCTCGGGAAAGCGGGCCATGGCGGCGACGAAGCCCGGAAACCCCGCCCCGCGGATCTGCTCCAGCGCATACATGTTGGCCTCGTGGTCAGGCATCGCCAGCAGCACCGCGCGGAGCTGCGCCGAGGGCCGCACCGCCCGGAGCCAGAAGTCGCTGTCGGTGGCGTCGCCATGCACCACGTTCCAGCCCTGAAGCTGCATCCGGCGAACCTTCTCCCAGTCGGTCTCCACGCCGACCAGCCCGCGCCCGAGCCGCGCCTCGAGGGTGCGGTAGACCGCCTGCCCGAGCCGCCCCATGCCGAAGATCACCACCTCCGATTGGCCGATGATCGGGCGCTGATCGGCCCGCGCCGCGGTGCGCGCCTCGTAGCGCCGCAGATGGCGGCTGAAGCGGGCATAGATGTCGTGCGCCGCGGCGTTGACCGGGGTCAGCAGCAGGAACGAGATCGCCAGCGCCAGCGCCAGCACCAGCAGCCAGTCTGCCGACAGCAGGCCCTGGCTCACCGCCACGGCGCCGACGATCAGGCCGAACTCGGAATAGGTGGCGAGCCCCAGCGCGCCGAGCAGCGCGGTCCGCGCGCGCAGCCTGAGCCAGACGAAGATGCCGAAGAACAGCGCCGCCTTCAGCGGCAGCAGCGCCACCAGCACGAGCGCGGTGACGATCACCTCCGTCGAGGGAATGCCGCCGAGGCCGATGTTGAGGAAGAAGCCGATCAGGAAGATGTCCTTGAACGAGAGCAGCGCATCCGCCACCTCCGAGGCGCGGCGCTGCCCGGCCATCAGCATCCCCATGAAGAGCGCGCCGAGATCGGGCTTCAGCCCCACCGCCTTGAACGTGGCCGCGCCCAGCACCAGCACCGCGACGAGGCCGAAGAGCGGCAGCAGCTCGTCATGCCCGATGCGGTCGAGCAGCAGCGTGAGCACCGGGCGCAGGCCGAGCAGCACCAGGAGCCCGATTGCCCAGACCGAGGGCAGCGCCCCGGTGGAGGCGGTGAGATAGACCACCGCCGCGATGTCCTGGATGATCAGGATGCCGAGCGCGATCTTGCCGTGCACCGAGCCGAGCTCGCCCTTCTCCTCGTAGATCTTCACCGTGAAGACGGTGCTCGAGAAGCTGAGCGCGAAGGCGATCAGCGCCGCCTCGCCGGGCCCGAGCCCCGCGAGCAGGCCGAAACCGAGCCCGCCGAGCCCGAGCAGCAGCCCGAAGAGCAGCAGCACCGCCGCCGACATGTGCCCGAGCGACGCGGCCAGCACCTGCTTCTCCGCCAGCATCCGCGGCTTGAGCTTGAGCCCGATGGTGAAGAGCAGCAGCAACACGCCGAAATCGGCGATGCGGCGGCCGGCCTCGCTCGGCTCAACCCCGAGCTGGCTGAGCACGAAGCCCGCCGCGAGGAAGCCGAGCATCGGCGGCATCTGGAGAACGCGGGCGCCCATGCCGAAGGCGAAGGCGATGGCCAGCGAGACGGAGAGCGAATCGAGCGCGAGGAAGTCGGTCATGGCCCGATCATCGCAGGCCGGAACGATCGGTAAAGCGCGGCAAGGCCGCCATTTCGCGGTCGCGATGCCGCAGTGCGGAAAAACTTCGCGGGGGCAGCACCGACCGCGGCCGGGTCAGCCCGCCGCGGTCTCCAGCCGGCTGCGGCGCCAGGCCTCGAAGGCCTCGACGCTCTCGTATTCCCGCCAGCTCGCGCCGTCGCAGAGCTCGAAGGGGCGATACTGGGTCTTGTAGGACATCTTCGGGCTGCCCGCGACCCAGTAGCCGAGATAAACGTAGTGCAGCCCCATCTCGGCCGCCAGGCGCACATGGTCGAGGATCATGTAGGCGCCGAGGCTGCGCTGCGGATGGTCCGGCTCGAAGAAGGAATAGACCATCGAGAGCCCGTCGCCGAGGATGTCCGAGAGGCAGGCGCCGATCAGCTGCGCCTCGCCGGTCTCGGGATCGGGGCGGGTATACTCGATCACCGCCGAGTTCACCGGGGTCTCGTCGACCATCGAGGCATAGTCGAAGGCGTCCATGTCGGCCATGCCGCCATCGGCATGGCGCCGGTCCAGATAGCGGCGGAACAGGCCGAACTGCGCCTCCGTCGCCCAGGCCTCGCAGGGCCGGCGGGTGAGATCGCCGTTGCGCGCGATGACGCGCCGCTGGGTCTTGGAGGGGCGGAACTGCGCGACGGGGATGCGGATCGACATGCAGGCCGAGCAGCCGACGCAGGCCGGGCGGTAGATCACCGATTGCGAGCGCCGGAAACCGCGGGCCGAGAGGGCATTGTTCACCGCCACCGCGCTGGCGCCCTGAAGCGTCGTGAACACCTTGCGCTCCTCGCGGCCCTCCAGATACGGACAGGGCTGCGGCGCCGTCAGATAGAACTGTGCCTTGAGCGCGGATTCGTGGTGACTCATTCAGGGCTTTCCTCTTTCGGAATACGATAGGAAATGCCGAAGGGCTTGTCACCCGAGAGGTGCAGGCGGAACCGGCGGTCGCGCCGCGCCGCATTCACAGCACGCCGCCCGGCCGTGACGCCCCCGGAAGCGAGACGCGGCGGCGAGGCCCCGGGTCAGGCGCGGGCGGTGATGCGGTCGACCGCGCGGCGCAGCTCGAAGGGCGCGGCGTGATGCGCCATGTGCCCCACCCCGGGCAGCAGGTTGAGCCGCGCATGCGGCACCAGCTCCGCCAGCCCGGTGGCCTGGTGGTCCCAGTCGATGAAGTCGGCCTGGCCGTGGATGATCTCCACCGGCACCGGCAGCGAGCCATAGCGCGGCGCCATGCGGGCGAGCGAGGCGTCGATGTTCTGCAGGTCCTCGCCATTGGCGCGCAGCGTGTGCTCGCGCAGCGCCAGGGTCGCGCCGACATGCTCGATATAGCCCGGCGGCACCCGCTGCGGGCGGAACACGCGGGCGATGAAGTCGCGGATGCCGCCCTCGCGCGCGCGGCGCAGCAGACGGTCCATGTAGGCCTCCACCATCACCGCATCGAGGCCGATGGCACCGAGGATCGAGACCATGCCGCCATAGGGCACCGTGACGCCCGAGACCGAGACCACGCCGCGGGTCTCGCGCGGGAACTCGAGCGCCCAGGCCATCGCCAGCGCGCCGCCCCAGCTGTGCCCCACCACCACCGGCTGCTCGATGCCGATCTGCCGCGAGGCGGCCTGCAGCACGCGGGCCTGCACCCCCGGGTCCCAGCCCGCCACCGAGGGCCGGTCGGAATAGCCGAAGCCGGGCCGGTCGAAGGCGATCACGCGGAACCGCTCGGCGAGCTTCGGGGCGATGTCGAAGGTCCAGTCGCGCAGGTTGCCGCTGGCGCCGTGCACCAGCACCACCGGCGGCCCCTCGCCGGCCTCCCAGTAGTGCACGCGCAGGCCCCAGACCTCGGTGAACTTGCCGATGGGGGGATACTCCGCGCGGATCTGCGCCTCGTCGAAGGGCACCGGCGAGCTGCAGCCCGCCAGCGCCCCGACGCCGAGCGCTGCGCCCCCGAGGAGGAACCTGCGTCGCTGCATTCCACCGCTCTCCGATGTTGGCATTCACCCTAAGAGATGGGGCGATGCGGCGCGCCTGCAAGACGCCCGGTCAGCGGCTGCGGCTGCCGATCTGCGCCAGGTCGTAGGGGGTCGACTGGTAGAGCTCGTTGATCCAGTTGCCGAAGAGCAGATGCGCGTGGCTGCGCCAGCGGTTCTCCGGCGGCCGCGCGGGATCGTTGCCGGGATAGTAGTTGGCCGGCACCGCGATCGCCTCGCCGCGGTCCACGTCGCGCCGGTATTCCTCGTCGAGCGAGGTGGTGTCGTATTCGATGTGGTTGAACATGTAGAGCGCCCGGTGCTCGGGGTCCTCGACCAGGCACGGCCCGGTCTCCGCCGCGCTCATCAGCAGGCGCAGGCCGCGGCCCTCGGGCAGCTCGGCCTCGCGCACCTCGGTCCAGCGGCTGACGGGGATGGTGAAATCGTCCGAGAAGCCGCGCAGATAGGGCGAGGCCGGGGCGCAGTTGCGGTGCCGGAAGCAGCCGAAGGCCTTGGCCGGCAGCATGTGCTTCTGCACCCCGTGGAAATGGTGCAGCATCGCCTGCGCGCCCCAGCAGATCGCGAAGGTGGCGTGGACGTGGCTCTGGGTCCAGTCGAAGACCTCGGTCAGCTCGTCCCAGTAGGTCACCTCCTCGAAGGGCAGGTGCTCGATCGGCGCGCCGGTGACGATGAAGCCGTCGAACCGACGCGCGCGGGCCTCGGCGAAGGGGATGTAGAAGGCATCGAGATGCTCGGCCGCGGTGTTCTTCGAGACATGCTCGGTCATCTTCACCAGGGTCAGCTCGATCTGCAGCGGCGTCGCGCCGATCAGCCGGGCAAACTGGGTCTCGGTGCGCACCTTGTTGGGCATCAGGTTCAGGAGCGCGATCTGCAGCGGCCGGATGTCCTGCCGCTCGGCCGTCTCCTCCGACATGACCATGACGCCCTCGCGGCGCAGCACGTCATGGGCGGGCAGCTGGGCGGGAATCTTGATCGGCATCGGGGTCCTCGGGATCGCTTCGCGGCAGGGAAAGGCGCCGCGCCCCTGTCCCTACCCCCCCGCGCTGCAAAGGAAAAGCCCGCAGCCCCGCATGGCCGGTTTCGACTCACGCCGCCGCGAGGCGCGGCGCACACTGGCGCCCCATGCCCGCACGCCCTATCTGCGAGGCGCACGCACCCCCCCCGGAGGAGACCGCCGATGCTCATGCCGAACCAGCCCGCCCCCGCCCTCTCCGTCCCGCTCCTGCAGGGCGGCACCTGGACCCTCGCCGAGCGCCGGCCGGAGCGCTTCACCATCGTGGTCTTCTACCGCGGCAAGCACTGCCCGATCTGCCGCGACTACCTGCAGTCTATCGAGGCGCAGATCGACGACATCGCCGCCGCCGGCATCAACATCCTCGCGGTCTCGATGGACAGCGCCGAGCGCGCCCGCACCGCCGCCGAGGACTGGGGGATCTCCCGCCTGCCGCTCGGCTTCGACATGAGCGAGGCCACGGCGCGGGAATGGGGGCTCTACATCTCCTCGCAGCGGCCGGGCAGCCAGGAGCCGGCGCGCTTCTCCGAGCCCGGCACCATGGTGATCCGGCCCGACGGGACGATGTTCTTCATGGCGGTGCAGAGCGCGCCCTTCACCCGGCCGGCCATCGACGCGCTGCTGCGCGGGCTCGATTTCGCCGCGCGCAACGACTACCCGGCCCGCGGCGACCTGACTGCCGCGGCCGCCTGAACCGGCGCGCGGGCGGCCCGGCGCCGCCCGCCCTGCCCTGCCGCCCTCGGCCGCCGGGTCACTTGCCGTCGGCGGCCTTCTCGATCGCGGCGCCCGCCTGCTTCAGCCCGGCGAGCAGCTTGTGGAGGCTGTGCATCGCCACCTTCCAGTCGGCGATGACCATGTGGTGCTGATCGACCGCATCGAGGCATCTCATCAGCTCGGCCTTGTGCCGGGCGAAATGGGCCTGCTTGTCCTTCGCCTTCATCAGGGCGGCGAGGCTGGCCTTGACCTTCTTCAGTTCGATGCCCTCGCGCTTGGCGCCCTGGGTCATCTCCTCGACGAACCAGCCCATCGAGCGGTCGGCGCTGGAGAGCGCCGCCTCCAGCAGCTTGCGCTGCTCGGCGATCACCTTCGAGGTCTTGATGCAGGCCGCCCGGTACCGCTTCCGCTCCTCGGCCGATTGCTTCTCGGCCTTCTGGATCTTGGCGTGGAACTGCTCGAGCTCGCGGATCGTCGCCGCCGCCTTCGGGTCCTCCTTCGGCGCGCCGCCGCCCTTCGCCGCCTCCCCGAGGCGCTTCATGGTCCTGCTGCCGGCGACGCCGTCGTCGGCGAGGTCCTTGTGCCGCTTCTGGAAGTCAAGCACCGCCTTGCGGGTCAGCGGGCCGAAGATGCCGTCCACCTTCAGCTTCGGGCGCGCCTTCACCTTGTTGAGCATCGTCTGGAGCTTGCTGACCGCGCGCCCGGTGCTGCCATAGGACAGATTCGCCATGCTCCCGGCCCCCTCGGTCTCCCGCTGCGATCACGGGAAGCCATAGCACGAGCAGGAAAGTTTCCGCAGCGTCAACCGCGGGCGGCGCCTCAGCCGGGATCGCGGCGCAGCGCCTGGCACATGCAGTGCACGCCGCCGCCGCCCTGGGTAATCATCGCCAGCTCGGGGTCGTAGACGGTAAAGCCGAGCGCCTTCAGCTTCTCCTTCAGCGTCAGCGATTCCGCCGGCAGCAGCACCCGGTCGTCGCCGAGCGCCACCACGTTGCAGCCGAGCGCCATGGTCTCCTTGAAAGGCACCGGCACGATCTCGATGCCCTTGGCCTTCATCCAGTCGACGATATCGGCATCCGTGGTCTCGAGGCAGACCGCCGCCAGCTTCGGCGCCAGCATCACCACCATCAGGTCGATATGGACGTAATAGGGGTCGATATCCGCCAGCCGGACCTCCCAGCCCTCGGCCTCGAACCAGCGCCGGAGCTGGTCCGCCCCCTCGAACTGGCTGCGCCCCTCCTCGCCCTCCCAGCCGATCAGCACGCAGCCGGGCTCGATCACGTTGAAGTCGCCGCCCTCGAAGCAGCCGGCGGTGACATAGTCGTAGATCGGGATGCCGAGGCGCTGATAGGTCTCGATGGCGCGGAAGTTCTCCCCCCGCCGCCACCACTGCGCCATGTTGGTGATGACCGCGCCGAAGGGCGTCATCACCGAACTGTCGCGGGCATAGACCTGATAGGGCAGCTCCGGGTCGGCCTCGTGGAAATGCACCTCTACCCCGGCCGAGCGATAGGCCGAGACCATCTCGGCGTGCTGCTTCGCCGCCACCGCCGGGTCGAACGCCACGCCGCGGCGCAGGGTCTTCTTCGAGAGCGAGGAGGTCTTGAGCCAGCGATAGTTGCCGATCGGGCCGAGCAGCACGTCGCGCAGCACGCCGTAGTCGCTGTCGGCGCCCCAGCCGTTGAGCCGCGGCGTGCCCCCGCCATCGCGCCGCGCGCGCAGGGAGAACGGGGAAGCGGAGGGATGGTCCATGGCGGGTTCCTCAGGATGGGGCCTCGCCGCCGGCCCTTCGAGCGATCGCCGAGGCGATCAGCGCATCGAAGGCGGCCGGGCTGCGGACCCGTTCGATCTCCGCGGCGGTGACGCTGACGCCCCAGTGCCGCGCCATGGCACCATAGCGCGGCACCCGGTGCGCGAGCAAACGCCGATATCCCCAGACGATGAAGGCATCCGGATCGACCGCGTCCTCGGCGAAGCCGTGGCTCCCGCGATACTCCTCCCAGAGCGTCACGAGGAAATCCTCCGGATAGTACATCGGCTTGGGGTGGCGCTCGAAGCGGCGCACCAGCTCCTGCTCGAGCGCGGCGGTGCCCTCGATCTGCACCAGCAGCGTGCAGTCGGCCAGCGCCGTGAGCACCGGGTCGGCCGGGTCCTCGGGGTTCACCACCTCGCAGATCGAGCCGCCGGTGTCGCAGAGGAAGTTCTCGTAGCCGTAGAGATCGGTCGCCTTGTGCTGGAACAGCGGCGTGTCGAGCAGCGCCCGGATCTCGGCCTCGCGGTGCTGGCGCTGGCGCTCGAGATAGTCCGCGAAGGGGATGCCGCCCTTCGCCGGATCGCCCGGCTTGCCGAGATAGGTCGAGAGCGGGCTCAGATTGGCGAAGGAGATGTTTGAGGCGATGTAGATCGAGTCCGATCGCAGCAGGTCGCGCAGAAACGGCACCCGCATCGCCTCGCGCTTGAAGTTGTCGACGATGTGCTCGCCCATATAGCGCGTGCCGATCCGGTAATCCACCGAGTAGTGGAACCAGCCGGATTCTTCGCGCAACATGGCCGCCGTGCGGGTCTTGCCGAGACCCGACATGCCGAACAGCGCGACCGACTTTGCCGGCGCGGCGAGATAGGCGTCCGCCGTTGGATAGAGCAGCTCCCTCATGCCCTCCCCATAGCGATCCGCCGCGGCCATGCCAAACGGAAATGCACGGGCCAGATCACTTTGGCGCAGGCGCCAGAAGATGGCGCTCCCGCAGCCAGGGATGCAGCGCCACCGCCGCGCGCAGGGCCGCCTGCGCCGCCGCGCCGCGCCCCTGCCCGAGGAGGATCAGCGCCCGCCCGGAGAGCGCGCCGAAATGCGCCGGCTCACGCGCCAGCGTCTCGGCGATGGCGGCCAGCGCGGCCTCCCCCTCGCCGCGCTGGAAGAGCACGGTGGCGAGCTGGTTCCAGCCCTCGGCATAGTCCGGGCAGAGCCGGGTGAGCGCCCGGGCCGCCGCCTCCGCTGCCGCGAGATCGTACCAGCGGCGGCGGTCGTGCACCCGGTCGAGCAGCGCCTGGGCCGCATCGCCCGGCGCCGCCGACCAGAGCTGCCAGAGCGCCTCCTCCGCCGCCCTCCCCTCGGCCTCGCTCGCCGCGCTGGCGAGCTGGCCGAGCAGCGCCGCGCGCAGATCGGCGCGCGCCTCGGACCATCCTGGCGGGGCGCAGGGCGCCGCCTGCCCCGGCCCGCAAGCCAGGCCGAGCGCCAGCAGGCCCGCGAGCCAGCCGCTCCGCCACATGCCGCGCCTCCGTCCCGGCCTCCCGCCGGTCCGGCGATCGTCCCAGCCGTCCGACGGGCTGTCAATCATGCGGCGCCGCGCCCGCAGGAGCAGCCTTTTGCAGACGCGAAAATTGGCCTAGACTTCGTATCGCGTTGACCGCGTCTTTCTCGGACAGAGGGCTGACATGCAGTTCCCCAAGGCACCCGCCGCCGCGCTCCTGCTCGCTTTGGCCGGTGCTCTCGCCACGACGACACCCGCCGCCGCGCAGGATTTCGAGCAGGCCATGCAGCGCCTGACCGAACGGGTGGCCGAGGCCTTCTCGATCCGCAATCTCGGCCGCCTGAGCGATGCCGATCTCTACATCCGCCCGCCCTTCGACGATGCCAGCCGCGTCGTCTGCCCGCCGCTCTCGCGCCGGCTGGCGCGGGCGATCCGCTCCGAGCTGCCGCGGGCCTTCAACGCCAAGAACCTCAGCCGCGCCCGCCTCGTGCAGGACCCCGGGATGGGCGAGGGGCGCTTCATGCTCAACGTCACCTGGCGCGCGCTGTTCGACGACGCCTCGCTGGAGATCGCGGTGGAGCTGGGCGATCTCAACGGCGAGCAGGTCGCCACCATGGGCGGCCATGCCATGACCATCCCGATGACCGAGCTGCGCGAGACCGAGCGCCAGTGCCTCGCCGAGCTCGACGTGATCAACCGGGTGGCCACCGCCGACACCACGCTCTTCGTGCACCGCTCGGCGGACGTGTTCTCCACCGAGATCGCGATGATCAAGGCCGGCGAGAAATACCGGCTGCTCGGCCGGATGCCCTATACCGACGGCGACTGGGCGGTGGTCAAGCTGCTCGACGGCGCGCCGGACGATCCCTTCGCCGAGACCGTGGGCTTCGCCTCTGTGCCGCCGACCAAGTTCGAGCGCGAGGCGGAGGCGGCGCGCCTTGCCGCCGAGGAGGCGCGCCGCCGCGAGGCCGAGGAAGCCGCCGCCCGCAAGGCGGCCGACGAGGCCGCGGCCGAGGCCGCCCGCGAGGCCGCGGAGGCCGCCCGGGCCAGGGCGGAGGAGGCCCGCCGCAAGGCCGAGGAAGAGGCCGCCCGCCAGCACGAACTGGTGCAGAAGGAACTGGCGCGGCTGAAGGCCGAGCGCGAGCGGCTGGAGCGCGAGGCCGAGCGCCTCGCCGCCGAGCGCCGCAAGAAGGAAGAGGAGGAGGCCGCCCGCCGCGCCGAGGCCGAGCGGCTGGAGCGCGAGGCGGAGCGCCGCCGTGCCGAGGCCGAGGCGGCAGCCGCGCGCAAGCTCGAGGCGGCACAGGCCGAGGCGCGGCGCAAGCAGGAGGAGGAGGAACGCCGCCGGCTCGCCCAGGGCAAGGATGGCGGCGAGATCGGCGGCGGCGGCCAGGATGGTGGCGGCCACGCCGGCGAGCTCGGCGATTTCGTCTCGAAGGACGGCGGCGGCGCGGTCGAGGAATACAGCGCCGGCTACGGCGAGGATGACGGCGGCGAGTTCTCCGATCTCCACGGCAAGCCGAAGTCGGGCCAGGGCGGCGGCCGGTTCGGCGAGGAGGACGAGATCGAACTCGGCAAAGGCGGCGGCGGCGGCGCGGGTCAGTCGGGCCAGGGCGGCGGAACCCAGCTCGCCATGCGCCAGCCGGCGGAGAACCTGGTCGGCGCCTGGCAGTGCACCGGCCGCGAGGCGGAGGAAACCGGCACCGAGCTGCAGCTCGCCTTCCGGCTCGAGTTCAAGGCCGGCGGCGGCTACAATTTCGGCGGCAATGCGGTGCGCCGGAACCCCTTCGACAACTCGCAGATGGGCTCCTTCATGTTCGGCGAGTACGGGCTCTTCCAGGTCAAGGGCTGGCAGGTCGACATGCAGCCGCTCGGCGGCCTGCCCCAGGTGTCGCGCTTCCCCTATTCCGTGACGATCACCCGCAGCAGCCAGGACAGCATCACGGCGGTCAACCCGGATACCGGGGGCGAGATGACCTGCGAGCGCTCGAACTGAGCGCCGCCATGCCGTTGCGCCTGCTCCGATCCGCCCTCGCGGCGCTCGCCCTCGCGGCGGGCATGGCCGGGGCCCAGCAGCCCGCCGCACCGGGGGATGGCTGGGGCCCGGATCTCGACCGCTTCACCGCGCGCATCGCCGAATCGCTCGACGCCAACGATATCGGCCGCCGCGACCCCGCCTTCATCTATCTCCGCGCGCCCTTCGACGGCAGCAACCGGGTGGTCTGCCCGCCGCTCTCGGCGCGGCTCGCCGAGGCGCTGCGGGCGCGGCTGCCGGCCGCCTTCGAGCGCGCCGGCCGCCATGGCGCGCGGCTGGTGCAGATGCAGGGCAGCGGGCCCGGGCAATACGTTCTGGTGGTCAACTGGCTGACGGCCGGCCCCTACATGGTGCTGAGCTTCCGGCTCGGCGATCTCGGCACAGAGCAGATCGCCGAGATCGGCAGCGGCGCCCTGCCCGTCTCGCCCGATGGGCTCGGCCCGGAGCCGCGCGCCTGCCTCGCGCCGATCCGGGTGGTGAACCGGCTGCTCACCGCCGAGGCGCCGCTCTTCCTGCATCGCACGCCGAGCATCTTCTCCGAGGAGATCGGGGTGATCGAGGCCGGCACGCATTTCCGCCTGCTCGGCCGGGTGCCCTGGGCCGAGGGCGACTGGGCGGTGGTGAAGCCGCTCGACCAGCGCGACGAGCCCTTCGGCGAGACCCTGGGTTTTGCCATGGTGCCGCCGACCGAGGCCGAGACCCGGCGCCGCGAGACCCCCCGGCCGCAACCCGCGGAGCCGGCGCCGGTCTCGGCGCCTGCCGGGGCCGCGGAGATCGAGCTCGTCTCCGGCCGGCAGGCCACCGTCTGTGGCACCCATGCGCTGCGGGTCCGGGTGGTCCGGCAGGCCTCCAGCCCCGGCTACCGGCAGAAAATCCGCTGGTATCCGCCGGGCCGCGAAGGCTCGGTCGGCATCGCCCCCGGTGAGGAGATCGCGCTGGCGCCCGACTGCCGCCTGCGTCTCCTGCGCACCACGCGCAAGCTCGACCTCGTCGCGATCTTCGCCCGGCTGCCCTGACCCGGGACCGCAGCCACCGACCCGCCGACACGGAGCATTGCATGAAGATCACCGATTCCGCCGCCCTCGCCGCCAGCATGACCGCCGTGCTGCTGGCCGCCCCGGCCCTGGCCTGCGAGGAATATTACGAGGTCGACCGCGCCGAGGCGAAGGAGGCCGTGGCCTTCCTGAAGGACCCGGCCGCCGACGAGGTCGACCAGGCCTTCGCCATCGACACGCTGATCTGCGCGAAGCGCGTGGCGCTGCGCGATCTCGCGGCGCGCACCGCGCTGACCGCACCGAGCCCCTCGGTGCGCGCGCAGGTGCTCGCGCCCATGCTCTACGGGATGAACCAGGTGGTGGTGCGCTTCCTGCCCGCCGAGGGCCTGACGCGCGAGCAGGCGGATTTCGTGAAGCAGACGCCCTCGCACATCTGGTCGGTCTCGCAGGCGGTGCCGGAGGAGAACTGCGTCTCCTTCCACCGCGCCAGCTGCAACGACAGCGCGCTGCAGATCCTCGGCACCATCGTGCATTTCAAGAACAGCCACTGGCGCGGGCGGATGGAACTCGGCCCCGAGGGCCGGCTCGTGGGCCTCTACTGGAGCACCCAGTGGAAGGACGACATGAAGCCCCTGCCCGCGCTGATCGAGCTGCGCTGAGCGCGCGGCCCGAAAGGGCCGGCGCGGGGAAGCCGACCCGATGCCACATGCCGCCGGGCCGGAAATGAAAAGGGCGCCCCGAGGGGCGCGCTTCTCGCGTCTGGCAGGGGCGGGCCTCAGTGCGCCAGCACCGCCAGCATCAGCAGCGCCACGATGTTGGTGATCTTGATCATCGGGTTCACCGCGGGGCCGGCGGTGTCCTTGTAGGGATCGCCCACGGTGTCGCCGGTCACCGCCGCCTTGTGCGCCTCGGAACCCTTGAAGTGCTTCTCGCCCTTGCTGTCGGTGAAGCCGTCCTCGAAGAGCTTCTTGGCATTGTCCCAGGCGCCGCCGCCCGAGGTCATCGAGATCGCGACGAAGAGCCCGGTCACGATCACCCCCAGCAGCATCGCGCCGAGGGCCGAGAAGGCGGCATCCTTGCCGGCGATCCAGTTCACCAGCACGAAGCAGGCGATCGGCGAGAGCACCGGCAGCATCGAGGGCACGATCATCTCGCGGATCGCCGCCCGGGTCAGCATGTCCACCGCGCGGCCATAGTCAGGCTTCTCGGTGCCCTGCATGATGCCCGGCTTCTCGCGGAACTGGCGCCGGACCTCCTCGACCACCGAGCCGGCGGCGCGGCCGACCGCGGTCATCGCGATGCCGCCGAACAGGAACGGCAGCAGCCCGCCGAAGAACAGCCCGGCCACCACATAGGGGTTGGAGAGCGCGAAATCGACCGAGACGCCGTGGAAATAGCTCCCCGGTTCGGCCTTCGAGGCGAAGAACTTCAGGTCCTCGGTATAGGCCGCGAAGAGCACCAGCGCGCCGAGCCCGGCCGAACCGATGGCATAGCCCTTGGTCACCGCCTTGGTGGTGTTGCCCACCGCATCCAGCGCATCGGTGGTGGAGCGTACCTCGGCGGGCAGGTCGGCCATCTCGGCGATGCCGCCGGCATTGTCCGTGACGGGGCCGAAGGCGTCGAGCGCCACCACCATGCCGGCGAGGGCGAGCATCGTCGTCACCGCGATGGCGATGCCGAAGAGGCCGGCCAGCTCGAAGGTGGAGATGATGCCCGCGATGATCACCATCGCTGGCAGCGCGCAGGATTCGAGGCTGACCGCCAGCCCCTGGATCACGTTGGTGCCGTGGCCGGTGATCGAGGCCTCCGCCACCGAGCGCACCGGGCGGTAGTTGGTGCCGGTGTAGTACTCGGTGATGACCACGATCAGCGTCGTCACCACCAGCCCGATCACGCCGCAGATATAGAGATCGCGGGCGGTGAAGCTCTTGTCCCCGGCCACGAGCTCGGTCGACATGCCGTCCGGGAACACCAGCATCGTCGTCGGGAACAGCAGGATCACCGAGAGGATCCCGGTGGCGATGAAGCCCTTGTAGAGCGCCCCCATGATCGAGCCGTTGGAGCCCAGCTTCACGAAATAGGTGCCGACGATCGAGGTGATGACGCAGACCGCGCAGATCGCCAGCGGATAGATCATCACCGTCTCGGCGAGCCCGGTGCCGGCGAAGTAGATCGAGGCGAGCACCATGGTCGCCACCACCGTCACCGCATAGGTCTCGAAGAGATCCGCCGCCATGCCGGCGCAGTCGCCCACGTTGTCGCCCACGTTGTCGGCGATGGTGGCGGGGTTGCGCGGGTCGTCCTCCGGGATGCCGGCCTCGACCTTGCCGACGAGATCGCCGCCGACATCGGCACCCTTGGTGAAGATGCCGCCGCCGAGCCGCGCGAAGATCGAGATCAGCGAGGCGCCGAAGCCGAGCGCCACCAGCGCATCCACCACCACGCGGTCGGTCGGCGCGAAGCCGAGGCCGAACTGCGTCAGGATGGTGAAGTAGATGGCGACGCCGAGCAGCGCCAGCCCGGCCACCAGCATGCCGGTCACCGCGCCGGAGCGGAAGGCGATGTCGAGCCCCTTGTCGAGGCTCACCGAGGCCGCCTGCGCGGTGCGCACATTGGCCCGCACCGAGACATGCATGCCGATGAAGCCGGCCAGCCCCGAGAGCACCGCGCCGATCAGGAAGCCGATCGCCACGGCTATCCCGAGCAGCAGCGCCACGATCACGAAGATCACCGCGCCGACGATGGCGATGGTCTGGTACTGGCGGCGCAGATAGGCCTCCGCGCCCTCCTGGATCGCCGCTGCGATCTCCTGCATGCGGGCGGACCCCGCATCGGATTCCATCACCTGCTTGATGGTCCAGAACCCATATGCGAGCGCCAGCGCGCCGCATATCACGATCCCCAACAGCATGTTGCTCCTCCCCTCGGAATTCTTTCGGTCTTGTCGCGAGCCTGAAACGGCGCGGTTAACGTGACCGAAGAGACCCACCCACGCAACGGATTTAAGCGCCCGCCCGGAAGCCGGGGGGCGCGTCGCCTGGCAGATGTCGTCAGGGAAGGCGGTGCGGCCCGCGATGCCGGGCCGCCGGCGGCCGGATTACTCGGCCGCGACCTTGCTCGCCTCGTAGCGCTTGATCGAGGCCATCAGGATGCGCTCGGCCTCGGCCTTGTCGCCCCAGCCGGTGATCTTGGCCCATTTGCCGGCCTCGAGCGCCTTGTAGTGCTCGAAGAAGTGCCAGATGCGCTCGCGATGACGGATCGGCAGGTCCTCGAGATCCTGGATCTCGGCCTGGAACGGATCGACCTGCTCGATCGGCATGGCGATCAGCTTGTCGTCGATGCCGCCGTCGTCCTCCATGTGCAGCACGCCGATCAGCCGGCAGCGGATCATCGAGCCCGGCACCAGCGTGACCTCGGTGCGCACCATGACATCGACCGGGTCGCCGTCCTCGTGCAGCGTGTTCGGCACGAAGCCGTAGTTGTTGGGGTAGAACATCGGCACGTTGACGATGCGGTCGACCACGACCATGCCGTAGTCCTTGTCGATCTCGTATTTCACGGGCTGGCCGCCGCTGGCGCCGCCGGGGATCTCGATGACCACATTGACGTCATGGGGCGGGTTCACACCGGGCGGAATGGCGTGCAGGTTCATGGGGCTACTCCTCTGAGATCGGTCGAGCCGCAGTACCACGGTTCATGCTGCACCGCAATATGAATGGTCTGCGCCGGCTCCGATACGCCTCGAGGATACCCGCGGGCAACGGCTTTTTGCGGCGATTGCGCGATCTCCGCGTCAATGCGCCGCAAGCGGTCAACCTGGGGACAATCGGCTTTACCGCCGGTGGCAGGCGGCCCGGGGGCCGCCTTCAGTTCGGGCCGCGCACGGCCCGGAGCGGCTCAGGCCGCGAGCCGGCCCGCCAGCAGCGGAAACAGCCCCGCCGAGGTCAGCCGGTGCTGCGGCGGGATCCGCGCGCCATCCCCGACCCGCAGGTCCGGGTCGATCACCGAGCCGTTGCCGATGCGGGCATTGTGGCCGATCACCGTGCGCTCGCCGATCGCCACCTCGTGGCCGAGCCGCGCGCAATCGCCGATCTGCGCCCGGTCGGAGATCCGGCAGGCCTCGCCGATGGAGCTGCCGATACCCACCAGGCAATCGTCGCCGATCACCGTGCCGCCCTCGATCACCGCATGCTGGTTGCAGAAGCTCCGCGCGCCGATGGCGATGGGCCGCAGCCGCACGCCGCTGCCGTCCTGGCTCACCTGCCCGGTGCCGAGGATCATGCCGTAGCCGAGATGGGCATCGCGCCCGATCACCAGCAGGGGCAGATCCCGGAGCCAGACCTCCGGCATCAGCGTGAACTCGACCTCGCCGCGATAGCCGAAGGTGCGGAAGAAGGCGATCTTCAGCATCGGCTCCCGCGCGATGGCGCGCATCGCGTCCTCGTTTTCGGTATAGCGTTCGATCTCGGCGATATATTGCCGGTAGGCAATGAATTCCGGATCGTTCGCCCGGCGCATGACAAAGCCGGGCCTGATGGTGTTGCGCGCGGTCCGAAACGCTTCGCACCGGTCGAGACGGTCAAGATCGACTTCGATCTCTGAATAATATGACATAGCTTCACCCCGTTTCCCGCGCCGTGTTCGATTTCACCCCAAACTATGAACCGGCCAGGCCGCGTTTCTTCTGTCACGCAACAAGGGAAGAAAACGTTACCACCCTTCTCACCCACACTTCTCCATACACCGGAATGAAGGCAATTTTTTGAAAGTGCAACAGTTTCCCGCCATATTCGCAATTTGCATCGCCAAACGCGATGCAGGGTGCACGAGCATCGCCAATCAAGGCACCAAATGACTTAAGCCGTGTAAGGCGTTGAGATTTTTTCGATTCCCAACCCGTTTCTTCCGGGAGGAATGGCGAGTGCGGTCATTTGCGCGTGGCAGAAATACGGCACTCGGGGGCGGTGCAGCAAAGTATCAATATTGAACTTACGTTCAATTTTTCGACAAATTTGCGCCTTATTTCCCCTTCAGGCAGTCATGCCCCCGTGTCCGGAGCGAATCGCACCGCGGGTCTCGGGCAAATGCAGGATTTGTCGCGCAGCCGCACCCTAGCGGCGCGGCGTCGGCCGGGATTCGCAGAATGCGAGAAGGTCAACCCGCCGCTTCGTCGGCCGCATCGATGGCCGCGAGGGTCGCATCCCAGGCAAGCAGGATCGAGGCGTGGCGGTTTCGATAATCCCGCGCCGGGCGCAGCGCCTCGAGATCGGCGAAGGGAACTGCCGGCTCCGGCCCGTCCTCCTTTATGAGCTGGCGCAGCGCCTCGCGGCCGGCCTCGATCTCCGCGCGACTCAGGCCGATCACCGAGCGGCCGAGCACCGCCGCCGAGGCCTGGCCGAGCGCGCAGGCCTTCACGTCCTGGCCGAACGCCGCCACCCGGCCATCATCGAGGCTGAGATCCACCGTCACCGTGGAGCCGCAGAGCGGAGAGCGCTTCATCGCCGTGCCGCCGGGCGCCTCGAGCCGCCGCGCATGCGGAATGCTCGCCGCAAGCGCCAGTATGCGCTGCGAATAGAGCTTCATCAGGTCGCCATCGGCAGACGCGCGGGGCTTGGTCTCGGCTGTGGTCATGATCGGCCCTCCCGACCCCCTAGATAGCGTGGCACCCGGCGGGGTAAAAGAGCGCCTTCTGCAAAGGAGCCTCCCGATGACCACGCCTTTCGACCCCGCCACGCTGCGCTACAACGAGGCGGGGCTGATCCCCGCCATCGCCCAGGATGCCACCGACGGCACCGTGCTGATGCTTGCCTGGATGAACGCCGAGGCGGTGGCGGCGACGCTGGCCACGGGCCGGGTCACCTACTGGTCGCGCTCGCGCGGCGAGCTCTGGCGCAAGGGCGACACCTCCGGCCACATCCAGCGGCTGGTGGAGATGCGCCTCGACTGCGACCGCGACGCGCTGCTGGTGCTGGTCGAGCAGACCGGCCCCGCCTGCCATACCGGCCGCCGAAGCTGCTTCTACACCGCGGTGCACGCGGGCACGGAGGTCGAGATCATCGCGCCGCCGGCCGGGGAGACGGCATGAGCGCCAGCCGCTGGGCCGAGCGGCTCCGGCCGGAGGTGCTGAGGCGCCTCGCGCTCGGCCTCCTGGTCGGCGGGCTGGGCGGCGCGCTGGCGGCCTGGGCGGAGGTACCGCTGGCCTGGATGCTCGGCGCGCTCTTCGCCTGCATGATCGCCTCGCTGGCCGGCGCGCCGGTGGCGGTTCCGCTCTGGCTGCGGGCCAACTTCATGTTCCTGATCGGGCTCTTCCTCGGCGAGAGCTTCGACGGCATCGGGCTGGCGGAGCTCTCGCGCTGGCCGGCCACCATCGCCGGGGCGATCCTCTATGTGCCGGTGGCGGGATGGGTGGCCTATCTCTACTACCACTGGCTGATCCGCCAGCCGGTGATGACCGCGGTCTGCTCGGCGATCCCGGGCGGGCTGACGGCGGTGGTGCTGCTGGCCGAGGCCTTCGGCGGCGACGACCGCGCGGTGGCGCTGTCGCAGTCGCTGCGCATCGCCATCGTGATCTTCGCCGCCCCGATCGTCGCCTTCGGGCTGCTCGGCTTCACACCGCCCTCTGAGGAGCTGCTCTCGGCCCGCGCGCCGATCGGCTGGGAGGGCATCGCGATCCTGGTGCCCGCGGCGCTGGCGACGATGTGGGCGATGGACCGGCTCGGCCTGCCGATCCCGTTCCTGATCGGCCCGATCTTCGCGAGCGCCGTGCTGCGCATGACCGGCCTGGTGGAAGGCGCCCTGCCCCACTGGCTGGTGGAGATCGCGCTGGTGGTCACCGGCTCCTCGATCGGCTGCCGCTTCCACGGGCTGAAGCTCTCGACCTGGCTGGCGGTGGCGCTGGCGACCCTCGGCGGCACGCTGGTGCTGATGGCGGTCACCGCGGTCTTCGCCTGGGCGGTGGCGGCGCTGACCGGCATCGACTATCTCGCGGCGCTGCTCGCCTACGCCCCCGGCGGGGTGGCGGAGATGAGCCTCATCGCGCTGGCGATCGACGCCGATCCGGGCTTCGTCGCGCTGCACCACGTGGTGCGGATCGGCTTCATCCTGGTGGCGCTGCCGCTCTTCGCCGCCTGGCTGTCGAGCCGCCTCGACCGGGCGCGCGACGAGGCTCCGGGGCCGGGCTGAGGCACCAAGGCGGCTTGACCGGGGAGGCCGGAGGGAGTGGACTCGGGGACAAGCAGTGCGGCGCCTGTCCCGGCCCGCCGCCTGCCGAGATCGAAGGAGATCCCCATGCCCCGCATCCGCCTCTCCGCCGCGGCCCTCGCCGCCATCCTCGCCGCCGGCACCGCCCTCGGCACCGGCCCGGCCTTCGCCGCCTGCGCCAGCGACGGCGAGATCGCCGCCTATCTCTCCGACTGGCGGGCCGGGCTCCCGACCAAGGCGCTCGGCGCCGGCGGCAGCATGGCCGATGCGCTCTGCACGCAGGGCAGGCTCGTCGCCGCGCTGGCACCGGAGCTCGGCGGCATCATCGGCCACAAGGCCGGGCTCACCTCGCCGGCGGCGCAGGAGCGCTTCGGCGTGGCGGAACCGGTGCGCGGCGTGCTCCTGCGCAACATGCTGCTCGAGAACGGCGCCGCGGTGCCGCTGGCCTTCGGCGCCCGCCCGCTCTTCGAGGCGGACCTGATCCTCGTGGTCGGCGATGCGGCGATCAACGAGGCCACCGACATCCCCGGCGCGCTGGCGCATCTTGCGGCGATCCGGCCGTTCCTCGAGCTGCCGGACCTCGCCGTGGCCGAGGGCGAGCCGATCACCGGCGTGACGCTCACCGCGGGCAATGTCGGCGCGCGGCTCGGCGTGCTCGGCGCGCCGCTGGTGGTGGCCGAAGCGCAGGCCGCCGGGGTCGATCTCGTCGCCGCGCTGGCGGAGATGACGGTGCGCGTGGAGGATGCCTCGGGCGCCACCATCGCCGAGGCAAAGGGCGCCTCGGTGCTCGGCCACCCGGTCAACAGCCTGCTCTGGCTGATGCGCCAGGGCGTGGTGCTCGCACCGGGCGACATGGTCTCGGTCGGCTCGATCGGGCCGCTGATGCCCCCTGCCAAGGCGGGCGGCGCGGCGCGCGTGGTCTATGCCGGCCTGCCGGGGGACCCGACGGTCTCGGTCAGCTTCGTCGAGAGCGCGGCCGCGGTGGAGGTGAGCCCGCTGCCGGTGGCCCGCTTCGCGCAGCCCGGCGAGACCATCCGCGTGCCGATCCCGCGGCCCGCCCCGGCCGCCGACGACCGCTCGCTGCTCGAGCGCCAGGCCGACCAGATCGTCACCGAGGGCTCGGCCGCCATCGACGCCACCGCCAGGCAGGGCTCGGAGATCGGCAGCCAGATCGCCGACGATGCCGCGGCGGCGGTGGACCAGGCAGGCAAGGACCTGAAATCCACCGGCGAAGCCGTCGAGGGCGCGGTCCGGCAGCTCCTCGAGTGACCGCCGCCGCGCACCTCCCTGCATTGAGCATTTCAAATCGGTACAACTTGAGGTAACGTTGCCGTGCAGCGTGCGCCGTGGGGGGGAGCGTCAGGCTTGGGACCGGGGAGACCCGGAGTATTCGAGGGTGGATGCGATGCAGCTGAACTTCATGTCGACTGGCTCGGGAATCGCCGTGGCCGCAGGGCTCATGTTGTCCGTGGCGGCGCCGGATGCACGGGCGGATCTGTGCGGTGCGGATTACGACTGGACCGCAACGGTCGGAGGCACGGACAGGCCCGTGGCCTCGCTGACGGCAGATTGCAGCGGCCCCGACCATCTGATCGAGTCCGACCCCGAGTCGCCCGTTGTCGGCATCGACATGATCGGCCCGCAGGGTCTCGAGATCATCTACCGTTTCGACGAAGAGGCCAGCCCGGACGGGAACGCCGATTTCCCGGAGACCGTCCACTTCCTGACCAACTTCGACTTCTCCGACGTGATCAGCAGCCCGATCCTCGGCGAGATCCTCGAAATCGAGTATGTCGGCTTCCGGATCGACGAGGACGATCACCCCGCCGGCCGCGGCACTGCCCCGGCGGTCACCACGGAGCTGCTCGCCCCCTATTCCGCCCGAATCACCATCGGCGAGTTCGATGACGGAGCGCTGGACACGATCTTCATGTTCCGGCTCGTCGTCCAGGCCGAGGATCTCGACGGCGAGGGCAGCGGCGGCGAGGGTTCGGAAGGTGCCGAGGGAACGGAGGTTCCGATTCCGGCCAGCCTGTTCCTGCTGCTCGGCGGGCTCGGCGGGCTCGGGCTTCTCGCGCGGCGGCGCGTCTGAAGCGGCACGGCTCCGCCGATCGGGCGACGCTGCGGCAGGATCGTTCCCCCGGCGGCAGGCTTCTGGTGTAGACTGCCGAGCAGATATCAACCCGGGAGTCTGCCATGGGAGCCACCGTCGTCGACACCTCGCTGAAGGTCGCCACCTGGAACGCGGCCAAGCCCAAGAGCTACAAGGGCGCGGATCTCACCAACGCGCTCAAGGCCTACGAGACGGCCACCAAGAAGGACATCATGGTCCTCGCCAAGCTGCCGGACTTCAAGGTCTCGAAACTCGAGGGCGCCCGCGATGTCTACAGCACCGCCGCGACCGAGCTGAAGAAGGTCGTGACCGCGCTCGGGAGCATCGACACCGCCGGAACCAAGACCCATGGCGAGCTGACCAAGCAGGCCAAGACCAAGGAAGGCGACGAGAAGAAGCAGTACGAGGACGCTGCCGCCGTCGCCCGCACCATGTCGCTGAGCGCCCGGACACATCGGCAGAAGCTGAGCTGACGGCGCGGCGGCAGATCCTGCCGGCGATCCGGAAAGTCACGCTGCAATCACGTGCGGCGGGGGTCGCGCGGGCGGCCGTATATGCCGCCGGCCCGTCAGTCCCGGAAGCCGTGCGGGCCAGAACAGAAAACGAAATGGCGCGCCCGCCCGCGCAGTAGGACTTTCGGTCACGAAGGCAAGCCGCCGCCCTGGGTTTTCATTTTCGTGAGGGACTGGACTCCCCGTTCACGTCACCTACCTCCCCGGCATCGACCACTTGTCGAGGAGGAAGCCATGAACACGAACAGCAAGGTCATCATTGCCGTCGCTGCCGTTGCCGCCCTGGGGACGGGCGCCGCGATCTACCTCGCCGAAGCCGGGCAGTCGGATGCCGGTAAAGCGCTCGATACTGCCGGGCAGGCAGTCGAGCAGGCCGGCGATGCGGCGGGCGATGCCATCTCCGACGCCGCCGACGGCGCCGACAGCGCGGCCGAGGAGGCTGCCGAGGACACCGCCGATGCGATCGAGGACGCCGGCGACGCGACCGCCGATGCCGCCGACGACGCGGCCGACAGCATCGACCGCGCGGTCCGGTGACCGGCAGGGCCGGCCCGGCCCGCGCCTGACGAGAAACGCCGGCGCCGCCCCTGGCCGCACCGGCGTCTTGCCCCGAAGGGCCGGGAAAGCCCCGCCCCGGCCTCAGCCGTCGATGCGGATCTTCGCGTTGCCCGGATCATAGGGGCTCTCCGGCACCACCTCGGCATCGTAGAGCTCGCGAAACATGCGCAGGCGAAGCTTCTGCCCCTCCGCGGCGAAACCGGGCTCGACATAGCCGATGCCGATCTGCCTGCCCATCGCCACCGACCAGCCGCCCGAGGTCAGCCGGCCGACCTTGCGCAGCCCGCCCTTGCCGTCATCGGCCAGCAGCGCCTCGCGGCCCCAGGGATCGGCATCCGCCGGCCCGTCGATCAGCACCGTGACGCATTTCGCACGGATGCCGGTGGCCTCCATCGCCGCCTTGCCCTTGAACGCCTTGGTCATGTCGACGAAGCGGTCGAGCCCGCTCTCGAGCGGCGTCGCGTCGCGCCCGAGATCCGAGCCGAAGGCGCGGTAGGACTTCTCCTGCCGCAGCCAGTTCTGTGCCCGCGCGCCGCAGAGCTTGAGGCCGACGCCCTCGCCCGCCTCCATCAGCCGGTCGAAGAGATGGTTCTGCATCTCGATCGGGTGGTGCAGCTCCCAGCCGAGCTCGCCCGTATAGGCCACCCGGATGCCCAACACCGGCACCGCGCCGAGGTCGATCCGGCGCATCGAGAGCCAGGGGAAGCGCCTGTTGGAGAGCGCGCTGGCCGGATCGGCATCGACCAGCAGCGGGCGCAGCAGCTCGCGGCTCTTCGGCCCGGCCACGGCGAAGACGCCCCATTGCGTGGTGACGTCCTGCACCTCGATCCAGCCCAGCTCGCCGCGCTTCGCCTCGGCCATCTTCACCATGTAGTCGCTGTCGTAGAGCTGCGCCGCGCCGGCGGTGACGACATAGTATTCGTCCTCCGCCAGCCGCACGATGGTGAACTCGGTGCGCACCGTGCCGGCATCGGTGAGCCCGTAGGTCAGGTTGATGCGGCCGACCTTGGGCAGCCGGTTGCAGGTGAGCCAGTCGAGGAAGGCGGTGGCGCCCGGCCCCTTCACCATGTGCTTGGTGAAGGCGGTGGCATCGAACAGCCCCACCCCCTCGCGCACCGCCTTCGCCTCGGCCTCGGCATATTGCCACCAGCCACCGCGGCGGAAGCTGCGCGCGCCGTGGTCGTCGAAGCCCGCGGGGGCGAAATAGTTGGGCCGTTCCCAGCCGTTCACCTGGCCGAACTGCGCGCCCTGCGCCTTCATCCGGTCATAGCTCGGCGCGGTGCGCAGCGGGCGCACGGCCGGGCGCTCCTCGTCCGGGTGGTGCAGGATGAAGACGTGCTCGTAGGCCTCCTCGTTCTTCCGCGCGGCGTATTCGCGGTTGACCCAGCGGCCATAGCGGCGCGGGTCGAGCGACCACATGTCGATCTCCGCCTCGCCCTCGGTGATCACCTGCGCGAGATAGTGCCCGGTGCCGCCGGCGGCGGTGATGCCGAAGGAGAAGCCCTCGGCGAAATAGAAGTTCTCCACCCCCGGCGCCGGGCCGACCAGCGGGTTGCCGTCCGGCGTGTAGCAGATCGGGCCGTTGAAATCGTCCTTCAGCCCGCAGTTCTCGGTGGAGGGGACGCGGTGCAGCATCGAGGCATATTCCTCCTCGATGCGCTCGAGATCGAGCTGGAAGAGATCGGCGCGGAAACTGTCCGGCACGCCGTGGATGAAGCGCGCCGGGGCGTTCCGCTCGTAGGGCCCCAGGATCCAGCCGCCGCGCTCCTCGCGGACATACCACTTGGCATCGGCATCGCGCAGCACCGGGTGCTCGGGGTTGCCGGCCTTGCGCCAGTCGACCAGCGCCTGGTCCGGCTCGGTGACGATATACTGGTGCTCCACCGGGATCGCCGGGATGTAGCAGCCGACCATCGCGGCGGTGCGCTGGGCGTGGTTGCCGGTGGCGGTCACCACCACCTCGCAGCGGATCTCGAACTGCTCCTCGGTGGCGATCAGGTTGCCGCCCTTCTCGCCCATGATGCGGCCGGAGACGATCCATTCCCCGCCCTCGCGGCGGAAGGCATCGACCTGCGCCTTGCGGACGATCTCGACCCCGCGCTGGCGTGCGCCCTTGGCCAGCGCCTGGGTCACGTCGGCCGGATTGATGTAACCGTCGGTCGGGTGGTAGACCGCGCCGAGCAGGTCCTCGGTGCGCACCAGCGGCCAGCGCTCCTTGATCTCGGCCGGGCTCAGCCATTCGAAGGGAATGCCCATGGTCTCCGCGGTGGAGGCGTAGAGCATGTATTCGTCCATGCGCTCCTTGGTCTGTGCCATGCGCAGGTTGCCCACCACCGAGAAGCCGGCATTGAGCCCGGTCTCCGCCTCGAGCGCCTTGTAGAGCTTCACCGAGTGGTCGTGGATGTGGCTCACCGCATAGGACATGTTGAACAGCGGCAGCAGCCCCGCGGCATGCCAGGTCGAACCGCTCGTCAGCTCGTCGCGCTCGAGCAGCACCGTGTCGGTCCAGCCGGCCTTTGCCAGGTGATAGGCGATCGAGGTGCCGACGGCACCGCCGCCGACGACGACAGCACGGGCATGGGTCTTCATGGGGCGTGTCTCCCGGGACGCGTTCAAGGGTTCCGATCCTCTATGCGCCCGCCGCGCGCCACCTTCACGGGATCAAACGACCGAAAGCGTCGTTTTCGCGACATCGGGGCGATGGCGCACGGGGTTGGCCCCGGGGATGACCTCGGCGTTGCCCCCGGGGTTGGCCACCTGCGCGCGGCACCCCATCTCTCGGGGAAGCCACGGGAGAAAGCCCATGCCACCTCGCCTCCGACGCCGCAGCCTGCTCGCCGCCCTCGGGCTTGCCATGCCCGGATGGAGCGCCGCGGCCCGCGGCCTCACGCCGATACCGCCGCAGACCGAGGGGCCGTTCTACCCCCAGCCGGCCGACCGCCCGGCCGACACCGACCGCGATCTCGTGAAGATCGAAGGCGCGGTCCGCGAGGCCGGCGGCGAGGTGCTGCATCTGACGGGCCGGGTGGTCGGGCCGGGGGGAAAGCCGCTGCCGGGCCGCGCCGTCGAGATCTGGCAATGCGATGCGGGCGGGCGCTACCACCACCCGCGCGACGGCTGCGCGGCAGAGCGCGACCCGGCCTTCCAGGGCTTCGGCCGGACCGTGACCGACGGAGAGGGCGGCTTCCGCTTCCGCACCATCAGGCCGGTGCCCTATCCCGGCCGCACGCCGCATATCCACGCCCGCATCGCCCGGCCCGACGGCACATGGCTGACCACCCAGCTCTATGTCGCCGGCGATCCGGGCAATGCGCGGGACTGGATCTTCCGCCGCCTCGGCGCCCGCGGGCAGGCGGCGGCGAGCATGGAGCTGGCCCGCAATGCCGGGGGCGACTGGGAGACGGCGATCGACATCGTGCTCTGAGCGCCGGGATCGCCGCCCGCCCGCTCAGCCCAGGTAGAACATCCCCGCCTCGAGCTCGTCCGCATGGGCGGCCACGTTCTCCGGGCTCTCGGTGAAGAGCAACAGCATGTCCTCCCGCGCCAGCCCGTCCTCCAGCCGGCCGAGCCAGAAATCGCAGCCGGCGGTGTCGCCCTCGCGGCCCAGCACCACCTCGTAGAGCTGCTCGATCAGCGCCTTGTCGGACAGATCGTCGGAGAACTTCGCCTTGTACTCGGCGCTGTCGAGGAAGGAGGCGGCAACCTCCGCCTCGCTCATGCCGGCCTCGAGCTTGTTGACCCAGAAATCGAGCCCGTCATCCGCCGGCCGGTCATAGACCGCGTCGTAGAGCCGGAAGACGAAGGCCTCCTCCTGCGTCACCTCGCGGATGTCGAACACGCCATCGGCGAATTCCGCCTGCTCCATCGTCACCAGCCGGTCGCGCGAGCCGTCCGGCAGGTCGATCAGGATGGTGTCGGAATCGATCCGGGTGAAGCGCGCCTCGCGGCCGAGCCAGTCGCGGTAGAGCGCGGTGTCGAGCCCGTTGCCGCCCTCCAGCGTGTCGTTGCCGTCGCCGCCGTCGAGGGTGTCGTTCTGGTTGCCGCCAACGAGGGTGTCGCGGCCGGAATTGCCATAGAGATTGTCCGGCTCGTTGTCGCCGCCGATCAGGTCGTCGCCGGGCCCGCCCCAGAGCGTGTCGGCACCGTCGCCGCCGCCGACCCGGTCGTTGCCGCGCCCGCCATCGAGCCAGTCGCGTCCGCGCCCGCCGGTGACGATGTCGTGCCCGTCGTCGCCATAGACATCGTCATGCCCGTCCTTGCCGGCGAGCGTGTCATTGCCGTCGAGCCCCTCGATTGTGTCGTTGCCATCGCGCCCGTCGACCTCGTCGCTGCCATAGCTGCCGACGATGTAGTCGTCATAGCCCGTGCCGATGAGATCATAGCCATAGTAGTCGTCGTAGTAGTAATCGTCGTCCCAGATCGGGCCGAAGAAGAACCCCGACACCTGCGCCATCGCCGCCTCCTTGGATGCGCCTCCCGCAGTTTAACACGCTGCAGCGCCGTTTCCGTCGGAGATCTAGGCAATGATGTCGGCAAAAAACAGACCCTCGGCGAGCAGCGGATCGGTCGCGGCGCGGTTTTCCGGGCTGTCGGCAAAGGCGCTCAGCATCGCATGCGCGGGGGTGCCGGCCTCGATCGCGGCGAGCCAGAACGCCTCCCCCGCCGGGTCGGCGCCGCGCCCGAGCACATTGCCGAACAGCGCCGCCACGAAGGCCTCCGGCTCGGCGCCGTAGCGCTCGGCAAATTCCGGGCTCTCGGCAAAGGCGCGGGCGATCTCGTCATGCTGCATCCCGTCCAGCCGCCGGGTCTGCCAGAACAGGATGCCGTCATCCGCCGCGCGCCCGAAGGCGGCGGTGTAGAGCCGGTAGATCGCGCCGAGCTCCGCCCCTTCGATGTCGAGCGCAAGGATGCCGTCCTCGAAATCCACCCATTCGACGCCCTCCAGCCGGTCCCCGTCGAGCGTGAGGCCGCCGGCGAAGTCCAGCCGGTCGGCGGCGTATTCGCCCGCCACCTCGACCCGGTCGAGCCCGCTGCCGCCGATCAGCGCGTCGGTGCCCCCGCCGCCCGAGAGCGTGTCGTCGCCGGCGCCGCCCTCGATGGTCTCGTCCGCCGCGCTGCCCGAGATCCGGTTGTCGCGCGCATTGCCGATCACCGTCAGCGGCGCCGGGCTGTGCAGCAGCGCGAGCTCGGCCCTGGCCTCGGGCAGCTCGTAGACCATGGGCGCATTGTCCTGCAGCCCGTAGCGCTCGCGGATCTCGCCGATATCGATCCCGGACAGCTCGGTCTTGATGCTGCCGACCGGCACCTGCGCATACATCACCGCCTCGGGGTCGGCGCTGTGCGGCAGGCCGAGGGCATGGCCGATCTCGTGCAGCAGGAGATAGAGCAGATAGTCCGGCTCGCCGTCGAAGAGGCCCTTCAGGCGGCTGTCATTGGCGATCAGGACATCCCCGCCCTGCGCGGTCAGCGGCGTCGGGTAATAGGCCCGCCCGATGATGTTGCGCCCGGAATGCGCGCCGAGGAACACCCGGATATCGCCCATGGTGCCCACTCCGGAGGCGAGCCCGTCATCCGCCACCTGCACGAACTCGATATTCGCCGCGGCGGACCAGATCGCCAGCGCCTCGCGCACCACCTCGGCCATGTCGAAGCCGAAGAACGCATCCGGATCGAAGGAGAGATCGTTGAAGGGGAAGTTGTCGATGTCGATCCCGGCGGCGCCCAGCGACCAGGTGATCACGCCCCCCGGCCTGCCCCAGCCGCCGTCTCCCCATTTCCCGGCGGTGACCGGGGCACCGTCGTCGCCATTTGCGCTGGCGCTGGTGGCGGCGGCGAGCCCGGCGAACGGCGCGAAATCGCATCCCCCCGCCTGCATCGAACAGAACTCGCACATGCCGCGCCCGTCTCCCCAGGTCCCGGCCGGTCAGCCGAGGACGGCGCCCTCGAAGAACAGGCCGTTCTCCAGCTCGGCCGCCGCCGCCGCGACATTCTCGCCGCTCTCGGTGAAATAGACCAGCATCTCGGCCCGCGAGGTGCCCTCGGCAAAGGCGTCGAGCCAGAAGTCGTGGCCCTTGTCCTCGGCCTCGCGGCCCAGCACGTTGAGATAGAGCGCGTCGATGAAATCCTCGTCGTCCGGCACGCCGTAGCGATCCCCGAACTCGTCGCTCATCACGAAGGCCTCGGCGAGATCGAGCCGGGTCATGCCCTCGGACAGCGCCTCCTGCCAGTAGAGCAGGCCGGCATCCGCCTCGCGCCCGAACGCCGCGGTATAGAGCCGGTAGACATAGCCGAGCTCCGAGCCCGGCAGGTCGAGCGCCAGGATGCCGTTGTCGAAGGCCAGCCGCTCGATGCCGTTCAGCGTGTCGAGCCGCGAATCATCGCCGCGCACCAGCAGGCCGTCATCGGTGAAGGCGAGCCGCGACGGGCCGTAATTGCCCGAGAACAAAGCGGTGTCGAGCCCGGCATTGCCCTCCATCAGGTCGTTGCCGCCGCCGCCCTCGATCAGATCGTTGCCGGCGCCGCCGTCGAGGGTGTCGTTGCCCTGCCCGCCGCGCAGCGTGTCGTCGCCATTGTCCGCGGTGAGCGCATTGGCCTCCGAATTGCCCACCAGCTCCACCGGCGCGGCGAAGAGCTGCGGCTCGGGGGTGAGCGACGGATCGATGGGCGGGACCTCGATGTCGTCGTCCTGCGCGCCATAGATCGCCTGGATGTTGTTGATGTCGTCCGGCTGCAGCTCCGTGGGGGTGAGGAAGTTGCCCGCCGCCATCACCGCGGTGAACACGTCGGTATGCTCCAGCCCCAGCGCATGGCCGACCTCGTGCAGCACGATCGCGAAGAACAGCTCCCCCGCCGTCTCCGCCTCGTAGTCGTCCACCACGTCCTCGAGGTTGGCATCCATCACCACCTCGCCGACCTGGGGGAAATAGGCATAGCCGAGCGCCCCGATCACCTGCGTGTCGGCGAGCGAGATGCGGATGTCGGCGCTGCTCGGCCCGGTCAGCGGCGCGCCGTCGTCCTCGACCTGCTCGAACTCGATATCCGCGACCGAGGACCATTGCGCGAAGACGTTCTCGAGGATCGGCTCGAGCTCGAAATCATAGGCCGCGTCCGGGTCGATGGTGAACTGGCCTTCCGCAAGCCCCGGCACCGCGAGCCCGCCGCCGGCGATGCTCCAGCTCACCGTGCCGCCGGGGGTGCCGGGGGCGTCGTCACCCCATTTGCCGATCGGCGGCTCGGGCTCCTCGTCCAGCGGGCGTTCGCCGAACCCGCCGGGGGGCAGGCGCACCAGCGTGCCCGAGAAGGTCGCGATCCCCACGCCGGGATCTCCATTGCCGCCGGTCGCGGCGAGCGCCGCGCTGGCCACGGCGGCGACGCTGAAATCGCAGTCACCGGTGTACATCGAACAGAAGAAGCACATCGGGAGGTCCCTCCTGGGCTCGGTCAGTCGACAGGCTGGCGGTGCCGTCTCGCGGAACGCCGGGCGTGCTGCCGCGCCCGGTCGCCCTGCACGCGCCGTTGAAGCCTTCGCACCCTACCACGCGAAATTCGATCAAGCCACTCGGAAGCCGCGCTTATCCGGCATGGACCGGCCTCGGGGCCCCACACGCCCCGGATGACTGCCGCGCGCCACGATCAACCCACCCGAGGGCGGGTTCCGTGGCCCGGCGAAGGCCGCGCCCGGGGCCGCATCTAAGACCGCGCGCCGGCACCCTCGGCCGGGGCCCCGGCCGGCGCCGCCGGCTCGCCGGCATTGTTGAGCCCGCGGGCGAAACGGTCCTCCGCCGCGGCAAGCTCCTCGGCGCCGGCATGCTCGCGGATCAGCGCCATGGTGGCGGTCTCGATGCGCTCCTGCACCTCCGCCATGAAGGGCTCGAGCGCCAGGCCCGGCGCCACCGGCGGCAGGAACTCGATCGCGCCCACCCGGCCGACATTCTTGGCCCAGCGCCGCTGCGGCCAGATCGCGCCGAGCGAGGCCGCAACCGGATAGGCCGGCACCCCGAGCGCGGCATAGATGTGCCCGGCGCCCCGCCGGTAGCGCTCCCGCGCGCCGAGCGCCATCAGCTCGCCCTCGGGATAGATGATCATCGGCCGGGCCTCCTCGGCGATCACCCGCCGGGCGCCCTCGACCACCTGTGCCGTGCGCCCCTGCGGCCCGGAATCCACCGCCACCATCACCACGCCGAGCTTGTCGAGGATCGGCCCGAAGAAGGGGTAGCGCTTGAGCTCGGCCATCGCCACCGCGGAGGCATCGGGGAAGAGCTCGGCGATCATCACGATGTCGAGCTCCGACTGGTGCTTGGAGACCAGCAGCCGCCCACCGGTTTCGGGCAGGTTCTCCAGCCCGCGCACCTCGACCCGGCTGCCGAGGAAGAGCCGCAGCGCGCGCCGCACCGTGCGCCCCCAGCGCCGGATCCGCCCCTGCATCCGCTCCCGCGTCGAGAGCTTTGCCAGCACGTAGAGCGAGAAGGCGGTGGCGAAGGTGTAGCCGTAGAAGAACAGGTTGAAGCCCAGCACGCGCAGCCCGGTCATCGGAGATCTCCTTCCTCGCGCCAGGGCTCGCCGGCGGCGGCAAGCGCTGCCCGGGCCTCCACGCTGTCACGGTCCATCTGTGCGACGAGCGCGGCAATGCTGTCGAACCGCTCCTCCCCGCGCAGGAAGGCGATCAGCTCGGCGGTGATCTCGGCGCCGTAGAGATCGCCGGCGAAATCGAAGAGATGCACCTCGAAATTCGGCTTGTTGTAGCCGAAGGTCGGCCGCTCGCCGATGCTGGCGACGCCGTCATGGCGCCCGGCATGGGGGCCTTCATGCACCGTGACCCGCGCGGCATAGACGCCGAAGGCCGGCACCAGCTGCTCGCCGAAATCGAGATTGGCGGTGGGATAGCCGAGCTCGCGCCCGCGCCGGTCGCCCTGAGCGACCCGGCCCGAAATGCCATGCCAGCGCCCGAGCGCACGCGCCGCGGCCACCGGATGCCCGGTGCGCAGCGCCTGCCGGATCGCGGTGGAGGAGAACGCGCCGCCCGGCCCGCCGCGCATCGGCTCAATCGTGACGCCGAAGCCGAAGCGCTGCCCGAGCTCCGCCAGCATCTGGGCCGTGCCGGCCCGGCCCTTGCCGAAATGGAAATCCGCGCCCACCACCACATGGCCGAGGCCGAGCCCCTCGGCCAGCACGTCGCGGGCGAAGGCCTCGGGCGACATCGCCGCCAGCGCCCGGTCGAAGGGCAGCGCATAGAGCCGCTCGACCCCCAGCGATGCGAGAACCCGGGGCCGCGCCTCGGCCGATGTCAGGCGGAACGGCGCGGCATCGGGCTGGAAGAAGCGCCGCGGATGCGGCTCGAAGCTCACCACCGCGAGCGGCGCCCCGGGGGCGGCCTTGCGGGCCGCCGCGAGCAGCGCCTGGTGCCCGCGATGCACCCCGTCGAAATTGCCGAGCGCAGCGCTCGCCCCGCAGGTGCGTGCGCTCCCCTCGCCGGCCTCGCTGCCGTGCCAGCCGCGGATGACGTCCATCCCTGCCCCCTCGGGTGAGGCGGGCAGGCCGAGCCTCACGCCCCCGCTGCCGGCCTCCTCTCAGCCCTTTACCCGGGAGGGCGCCAGAACCAGCGCCTCCCCCCGGAGCACCGCCTTTTCGCGCACGGTGGCGAGGCAATCAAGGGTCACGCGCTTGTGCTCCCTGTCGATTGCCGTGACGGTGACGGTCGCGGTCACCACATCGCCCGGGCGCACGGGGCGGACGAATTTCAGCCACTGCTCGAGATAGATCGAGCCATGCCCCGGCAGCTGCTCGCCGATCACCGCCGAGAACAGCGCCGCGGTCAGCATGCCATGCGCCACGCGGCCGCCGAAGATGGTGTCCCTGGCGTAGTCGTCGCAGAGATGCACCGGGTTGCGGTCGGTCGAGACCTCGGCGAAGAGCTGGATGTCGCGCTCCGCCACCGTCTTGGTCAGGGTGCGGACGACGCCCACCTCGAGTTCCTCGATCGGAATGGTTCCGCGCCGGATGCCGCCCTGTTGTGCCGTGTCGAGCATGACTGTCCCTCCTGAAGCTCGGCCATGCCGACTCAATAACGCTGCAGCGCAGCAGGCGCAAGATTATTGCGCAATAAAATTTCCTAAAGACCGGGCGTGCAGATCGCATGTTGCGGCCATGTCACGAGCGCACACAACGCGACCCGCCCCGTTTGAGGCAAGGTTTCCCCGTTTTTCAACGCTTTGAAGAATCAGTTGCAGATCGCTCGGCAGCGCTCCCCGCTGCGAGCCGCGCCGTTCGCAGCCGCAACAGGGATTCAGGCGAGCCGCGGCATCCAGAAGGTCGGCGCCTGGCGCTCCTCGGCGAGGAACGCGGCCACCCTGCCGGGCTCCGGCGCGAGCGGATCCGGCCCGCAGCGCTCGGCCGCGATGCCCCCGGTGAGGAACACGGAATCGATGCCCGCCGCCGCGGCACCGGCGATGTCGGTATGGATTCCGTCGCCCACCGCCAGCACCTCCGCACGCGGCACCGGCGCCCCGGTGATCGCCTCGAGCAGGCGGAAGGAGGCGTCGTAGACCGGCAGATGCGGCTTGCCGAAGTAATGCACCACGCCGCCCGCGGCGGCATAGTCCCGCGCCAGCGCCCCGGCGCACCAGAGGCGGTCGGCGCCGCGATCCACCACGATATCGGGGTTGGTGCAGAGCATCGGCAGCCCGCGCGCCGCCCAGTCGGCGATCTCGCCGGCATAGGTCTCCGGCGTCTCGGTGCTGTCGTCGCGCAACCCGGTGCAGAGCAGCGCCTCCGCCTCCGCCAGCGGCACAGGCGCCAGCCCGGCATCCGAGAGCATGCCGAGATCGCGGTCCGGCCCGACATAGTGGATGCGGCGGCCATGCACGCCCTCGCGCAGCGCCGTCAGGCAGACCTCGCCGGAGGAGAGCACCGCGTCATGGGTGTCCGAGGGCGCGCCGATCTTGTCGAGGAAGCGCTGCACCCCCGGCACGGGCCGCGGCGCGTTGGTCAGCAGGATGACGATCCCGCCGGCCGCCCGGTATTCGCGCAGCGCCTCGAGCGCCGCCGGAAAGGGCCTGACGCCATCGTGATAGCAGCCCCAGAGATCGCAGAGCAGCGCGCGGTAGCGCCCGGAAACCTCGCTGAGACGCGCGATGCGGTTGGTCATGGCCCTCTCCCCTCGGTTCGGCGCCGCCTGCATAGTCTCTCGCGGGCGCGAAATCCATCCCCCCGGGCAGCGGCCGTCGGTCAGCCCTGCGCGGCCTCGGAGAGCGGCGCCGCGGGGCGCGAGATGCGGTAGCGCGTGACCCAGAGCAGCCGGTCCTCGGCGCGGGTGATCGCGACATAGGCCAGCCGTTTCCAGAGATGCACGCCGGCCTCCACCGCGCCGGCCCGCGCCGCGGCGAAGAGATCGGGCGCGAAGACCTGCACGGCGGGCCACTGGCTGCCCTGCGCCTTGTGGATGGTGCAGGCCGCGCCATGGACGAAGAGCGCCCCCATGCGGGCCGCCGAGAGCAGCCGCGGCTCGGTCTCGTCGGGGTGCTCCACCTGGATGATCGCGGCCACCGAGATGCCGCCTTCGTCGGTGCCGGCGACATCGACGCGCGCGAAGCCCGGCCTGGAGCCGGGGCCGAGATAGCGCGCCTGCGCCCCCTTGATCAGCCCGCGGCTCTCCAGCTCGACCCGGCGCTTGCGCTGCTTGAGCGGCAGCTCGAGCCCGTCGCAGATCAGCGGCTCGCCGGGCAGCAGCGCCGCCTCCGGGCAGCCATGGGCGCCGCGGAACGCCCCGATCAGCCGCACCCGCGTCTTGTTGCGCCAGACCAGCACCGGGCTCTCGCGCATCAGGTCGGCATCGGCGCGCTGGGCGACCTCGACGCGCGGATCCTCGGCCGCGGCGCGCTCCACCGCCGCCTCGAAATCCTCGAAGCCGAGATCGGGCTCGCCGAGCCGGTGCGCGAGCTCGATGATCGGGTTGTCCCCGGCCTGGCGGTGCACCCGCGCGAGCCGGCAGATCCGCGGCGCCGGAAGCTGCTCGAAGACCATGCCCTCGTCGGCCTTGGCCCCCTTCGCCGCGCCGCGCACAGGCGGCAGCTGCGCCGGGTCGCCGAACAGCACGATCAGCCCGAAGATCTCGCGCAGGTCGTCGAGCTGGCGCGGCTCGAGCATCGAGGCCTCGTCGACGAGCGCGATGTCGAGCGGCTCCTCGCGCCGGGTCCAGCCGGTGATGAAGTCGGCGCCGCGGACACCTGCCGCCGCCAGCGCACCGGGCACCGAGCCGTGCTCGTCGAAGGCCGCCCGCGCGCGGTCGAGCGCCTCGGGGGCCAGTACGTCGGTCTCGGGCCGGGCCTTGCGGGCATCCTCGAGCCACTCGGCGATCTTCTCGAATTCCGGGTCGTAGACCGGGGTGTAGAGAATGCGGTGCAGCGTCGTCGCCGCCACGCCCTTGCCGCGCAGCACCGAGGCGGCCTTGTTGGTGGGCGCGAGCACGGCATAGGACCGCCCCCTGCCCTTGCGCCGGCTCTCCCAGTCGGGCGTGACCACCGCGAGCCCGGCCTCCGAGAGCGCCGCGCCGAGCCCGGCGAGCAGCACCGTCTTGCCCGAGCCGGCCTTGCCGGAGACGGCGATCACCTCGGACGGCTGCTTCTTCTCGCTGCGCGGCGCGGCGGTGCCGGCAACGAGATCGATCCCCTGCCCCGCCAGCAGCTCGGAGATCCGGTCCCAGGCATCGGCCTGCTCCTCGGAAAGCGGTGGCAGCGCGGCGGCCTTCTGCGCGGCATCGGCCCGGCCGAGCAGGTCGGTGGCGGCGCCCGGGGCGCCCTCGGCCGCCGGTGCAGCGGCCCGGCGCGGTGCGGTGAAACGGTGGTGCAACATGGCCGGCACCTTGCCACGCGGCGCGGGCCGCCGCCAGACGCCATCGCCGCCCTGGCGCCGCCGCGGCCGGGTCGGATCACATTCCGTTTGCGGATTTGTGACGGTTGTGTGACGATCCCGACATGGAACGGTTTCTCTCCATGACCGCCCTCGCCCCGGCGCTTCTCGCCGCGATCCTCGCCGCCGGCCCTGCCGCCGCGCTCCCGGCCGGGCAGGACAGCGATCCGGGCGCCAGCTGCGACCGTCTCGCGGCGACGAATGACGGCAGCGCCCCGGTCCCGCCGGTGAAGCTGGCCGAGCTGAACGCGCCGGCCGCCGCCTCGGCTTGCCGCGCCGCGATCCGCTCGTCCGGCGCCCGCCCGCGCCACCACCTGCAGCTCGCGCGGGCGCTGCTGAAGCTCGGGCAATACGACGAGGCACGGGCGCATCTCGTCACCGCCGCAGCCCGCGGGAACGCCGCCGCCTACTACATCCTCGGCCAGCTCCACCACACCGGCACCGGCGTCGATCGCGACACCGCCCGCGCCCACGCGCTCTATCTGCGGGCGCTCGAGGCGGGCTACCGCGAGGCAGCCTTCGGCCTGCTCGCGCTCTACCGCGACCCCGGCTCCGGGCTCTACGACCCGGAGGAGGCCGAGGCCGCTCGCCTCTATCTCTACCGCGCCGGCATCCTCTGACTGCCGGGCCCGCGGCAGGGCAGGGCGAGGCGTGGCATGTCGAGGCGTGGCATGTCGAGGCACGGGGCCGGCATGAAAAGGGGCGCCCAGGGCGCCCCTCTCCGTCTCGCGATGTCCTCCCCAGGACCGGGCCGTTTCACCCGCGCGCGGTCATCCCCGCGGTGCCGCCTCGCGGGCATCCTCGATGGTGCGCAGACCGGTCTGCGGCGCCGAGACCAGCACCGACATGTTGCCCGGCTTGTGCTCGTTGCGCAGCATCTTCATGTGTGCCGCCGGCAGGTCGCCCCAGTTGAACACCTCCGACAGGCAGGGGTCGAGCCGGCGTTCCAGCATCAGCTGGTTGGCCTGGCTGGCCTGCAGCAGGTTGGCGAAATGGCTGCCCTGCACGCGCTTCTGGTGCATCCAGAGATAGCGGGCATCCATGGTCAGGTTGTAGCCGGTGGTGCCGGCGCAGATCACCACCATGCCGCCGCGCTTCACCACGAAGGTCGAGACCGGCATCGTCGCCTCGCCCGGATGCTCGAAGACGATGTCGACATTGTTGCCCTTGCCGGTGATGTCCCAGATCGCCTTGCCGAACTTGCGGACCTCGCCGAACCAGGTCTTGTACTCCTCGGTCCCCACCTTCGGCAGCTGGCCCCAGCAGTTGAAGTCGCGCCGGTTGAGCACGCCCTTGGCGCCGAGGCCCATGACGAAATCGCGCTTGTCCTCGTCGGAGATCACGCCGATGGCATTGGCGCCGGCGGTGTTTATCAGCTGGATCGCATAGGAGCCGAGCCCGCCCGAGGCGCCCCAGACCAGCACGTTCTGCCCCGGCCGCAGGATGTGCGGGCGGTGGCCGAACAGCATCCGGTAGGCGGTGGCGAGGGTGAGTGTGTAGCAGGCGCTCTCCTCCCAGGTCAGGTGCTGCGGGCGCTTCATCAGCTGCTGCGCCTGGACATTGGTGAACTGCGCGAAGGAGCCGTCCGGGGTCTCGTAGCCCCAGATCCGCTGGCTCGGCGAGAACATCGGGTCGCCGCCGTTGCACTCCTCGTCGTCGCCGTCGTCCTGGTTGCAGTGGATCACCACCTCGTCGCCGACCTTCCAGCGCTTGACCTTGTCGCCCACCTTCCAGACGATCCCCGAAGCATCGGAGCCGGCGATGTGATAGGGCGCCTTGTGCCCGTCGAAGGGGCTGATCGGGGTGCCGAGCGCGGCCCAGACGCCGTTGTAGTTGATGCCGGCGGCCATGACGAAGACCAGCACCTCGTTGCTGTCGATCTCGGGGGTGTCGACCACCTCCACCTGCATCGCGGTGTCCGGCTCGCCATGGCGCTCGCGGCGGATCGCCCAGGCGTACATCTGCTTCGGCACATGGCCGAGCGGGGGAATCTGGCCGATCTCGTAGAGGTCCTTCAGCGGGGCATCCGCGGTAGCGTCCATTTTCGTCTCCCAGCGCTTCGCGCAACCCTGCGCGCAAGATTCGTGCTCTCCCGAGCCTTTTGCGTTCCTGACATTTCACGAATGCTCTGACAAGGGTCTTTGTGCAGCGCACTAGGTGCAATGCACGCGGCCCTCCGGCCGGGCATGGCGGCACCGGCGCCGGGCCATCGGAGAACACCCGGCGGCGGCGGGGCGCGCGGTGTCGGTCAGCCGAGGAAACGGGCCGGCATGCCGGCCGGACGCCGCGCTGGCGCGGCAGCACTGGCGACCCCGGCAGGACTCGAACCTGCAGCCGTCGGATTAGAAGTCCGGTGCTCTATCCAGTTGAGCTACGGGGCCATGCGCCCTCCTTACCCTCGCCGCAGGCGGGGCGCAACGCGGCGCGGCGGCCGGTTCCGCCCCCCTGTCCCGCGGCCGGAGCGGGGCGCGGGGTGGGCGGGCGGGCGCGCCCCGCTCCGGCTGCGGGACAGGGGGGCGGGGATCAGAGATCCGTCCAGCCGCGGCCCGTCTCCGCCTCGAGCCGTTCGCTGAGCACGCGGCGGTGGCAGCCGGCGGCATGCTCGCAGTAGCAGAGGAGCGCCAGCGGCCCCTCCTCGACCAGCGCGAGCAGCCTTGCCCAGTCGTCCTGCGCCTCCGGCGTCTCGAGATGCGCGGCGAAGATCGCCCGCATCTCGTCCACCCGGCCCTTGCGCGCCGCGTCGCGCCCGGGCTTCGGGGTGCCGAGCCCCCGCAGATGCACATAGTCGATCCCGGCTTCCCCGAGGCTCGCCGCCAGCACCCGCTTGGAGAAGCCGGCCCGGCGCGAGGCGGCCACCGCGCGCACATCGACGAGCCGCCCGATTCCGGCCCCCTGCAGCCGCGCGATCAGCGCGTCCTGGGTTGCCTTCGCATAGCCGATGGTTGCGATCATGGGCTTTCCTTCCTTGAGCGGACCCCGCGGCACCGGTAGAACGCCCCCGAGCTTTCGGACCGCCCCGCGCCCCGGCGCAGAGCCACGGCAACCCCGGCAAAGGAGCCCGCCATGGACGAGCTGTTCACCCTCACGAGCCTCCTCAATCTCGGCGTCCTGATCTTCCTGCAGGCCGTTCTCGGCTTCGACAACCTGCTCTATATCAGCATCGAGAGCCAGCGCGCACCGGCGGCCGACCAGGCCCGCGTGCGCCGCACCGGCATCCTGATCGCGATCGGCCTGCGCATCGTGCTGCTGTTCGCGATGATCCAGCTGATCGAGGCGCTGGCCGAGCCCTTCTACGTGTTCGCGATTCCGGGCATCATCGAGGGCGGGGTCAACTTCTCCACCGTGATCTTCGTCTTCGGCGGCGCCTTCCTGATGTATACCGCGGTGAAGGAGATCAACCACCTGCTGAAGATCGAGGACCCCGAGCACACCGAGGGCCGCGAGCCGAAATCGGCCACCGCGGTGATCGCGATGATCGTGCTGATGAACCTGATCTTCTCGTTCGATTCGATCCTCTCGGCGCTGGCGATCACCGATCTCTTCCCGCTGCTGGCGATCGCGATCATCGCCTCGGGTGTCGGCATGCTGCTGCTGGCCGACACGGTCTCGAGCTTCATCCGCAACAATCGCAAATACGAGGTGCTCGGGCTCTTCATCCTGTTGATCGTCGGCGTCGTGCTGCTCGGCGAATCGGGCCATGCCGCGGAGCCGCACCTGCATCTCTTCGGCTATGCGGTGGAGCCGATGTCGAAGGCGACCTTCTACTTCTCGATCGCGGTGCTGGTGGCGGTGGACATCCTGCAGACCGGCTACCAGAAGAAGCTCGCCCGCCTCAGGGAGCGGGAGGCCGCCGAGCAGGTCGCGGCGAAGGCGGCGGCGGGCGCTTCCCCCGCCGAATGAGCCGCGCCGCCCGGCCGTCGATGGCGGCGAGGCCGGCGAGGATCAGCGCGAGCCCCGCGGCGTGGCGGGGCTCCAGCCGCTCGTCCAGCACCAGCCAGCCCATGGCGATGGCCGATGGCGGGATCAGGAAGGTGACGAGCAGCAGCACCGTCGCGCCCGCCGCGGCAAGGATGCGGAAATAGAGCAGATAGGCGAGCGCCGTGGAGAGGAGCGCGAGCGCCGCCACCGCGGCCCAGGTGCCGGCAGAGGGCGCCGCGAGCGCCCAGGGCCGCTCGAGCCACAGCGCCAGCGGCAGGATCAGCAGCGCCGAGCCGGTCACCTGCCCCGCCGCGGTGGTCAGCGGGCTCACCCCCATGGCACGGAACCGCCGGCCGAAGATCCCCGCCGCGGCATAGGAGAGCGCCGCCGCCAGCACCGCGAGCTGCGCCGGCACCGCCGCGCCCAGCCCCTCCAGCGCATCGAGCCCGACCATCACCGCGACCCCGGCGAGCCCGAGCCCGACACCGGCGAGCTTCGCCCCCGTGAGCCGCTCGTCCGCCGTCAGCCAGTGCGCCAGCAGCACGGTGAAGATCGGTGTCGTCGCGTTGAGGATGGCGGCAAGGCCGGAGGCGATCTGCGTCTGCCCCCAGACGATCAGGCTGAACGGGATCGCGTTGTTCAGGCATCCCATGGCGAGGAAGGCCGCCCAGATGCGCGCGCTCCGCGGCACGCGCGCGCCGGTCAGCGCCAGCACCGCCCAGAGGGCGAGCGCGGCGAGCCCGACGCGCAGCGCGACGATGGTGAAGGGTGGCAGCTCCGCCACCGCGATGCCGACGAAGAGGAAGGACCCGCCCCAGAGGAGCGAGAGCGCGAGCAGCATTGCCCCCACGCCGCTCGTCATGCCCTGTCCGGCCATCCCTGCCTCCCGTGCCCTGCATTGCCGGAAGGAGGGATAGCCGGGGTGGGCGACGGTGTCCGCCCGTTTCCTGCGCGGGCGGTCGTGTCGTGGACAGCCCTGTCGTGGACAGCCCTGTCGTGGACGGTCGTGCGGTCAGCCGATGATGGCGTCGGTCGCGCCGCCCTCGACGGAATGATCGAACACGATCTCGATGTAGTTGAGCTGCAGGTCCTCTGCCGGCAGCGACTCGGTGGTGGCGGCCGCAACCACCACCTCGAGACCCGCCGCCTCGAGCGACTCGCGGGTCTGCATGGGCGCCTCGACCGGAGCGAAGGCGAAGCCGTCGTCGCCGGCCATGAAGGTGCCGTCGGCACAGGCCTCCTGCAGCTTCGGGGTGCTGGCGGCCCGGCTCTCGCCCTCGACGCCGTCGAACTTGATGTATACGGGCATGTCTTTCTCCATTGCCTCTGTGCTCGCGGCCTTGCCTGCCGCGACGAGGCAGATGGGCAGCCCCTGTATCCGCTTGATTTCGGCCCGCGTTTCAATTGGCGCGCGCGTGTATCGGCCGGCGCGGCGGCGACCGCGCCGCTCCGGCCGGGGGGGCCGCCCGGGCGCGGTGCCCCGGCGCGCGGCCTAGCTGCGGCGCCCCCGCGCGCGGTATCCGAGCAGCGCCAGCGCGCCGAGCATCAGCGGCAGCGCCGGCGGCACCGGGATCTCCGAGCTGGACGCGGTCACGGTGACCTCGGAAAGCAGGAAGCTGTCGACGTCGTCCGTGCCGAAGGGGCCGCCGTCGACCACGGCGGTGTTGAGCCGGAACACGGTGCCGGTCCGCTCGGCGAGGGTCAGCTCGGCGGCGAGCTCGAGCATGTCGTCGACCCCGAGATCCGCCTGCGAGACGGCATTGGCGCCGAACAGGGTGTTGCCGTCGACGACCAGCCCGAAATCGTCGCCATCCTCGAAATTGCCGAAGGAGAGCAGGTCGAGCTCCACCACCTGGTCGAAGGTGAGGATGACATCGTTGCCGTAGCTGAAGCCGAGCACCGTGAGCCGGCTGTCGATCTCGGCCACGCCGTCGGTGATCATCGCCCCCGCCGTGCCGATCACGCCGATGCCTCCGGCGTTCTGGGTGATCGACGGCGTGCCGGTGCTGCCCGCCGGCGAGATCGTGAGGCCGATGCCGTCGACGCTCAGCACCAGCGTCGCCATGTCCGGCCCCGCACCGGTGAGATCGAAGGTCGCCGCCGCGCCGCGCTCGGCGCCGAGGGCAAGGGTTGCGGCCGCCATCATCGCGATCCCGCCAGCCTGCAGATTGGTCATCGTCTCCTCCTGTCTTCCTTGGATTCCCGGGTCTCCCGAGGGTCGAAACAGAGTCGTGGTCCTGTCCCGAGGTTCCGGCACACAGGCAATTACGTCAACGTAATGCACGCGATGACCGGCGACCGGCCCTTGCCTGCGGGCAGCGGGATTTCTAGAAGCTGGGACGTTGAAGAGACCCGAAGAGCCGAGGCACCCATGACCGGACTGAGCTACCGCGAGCCCACGCCGAAGACGATCGCCGGCGTCAAGGAGGACTGGGAAATCGTCATCGGCATGGAGGTCCATGCCCAGGTCGCATCCGCGGCGAAGCTGTTCTCCGGCGCCTCGACCGCCTTCGGCGCCGAGCCGAACACCCAGGTCAGCCTGGTGGATGCGGCGATGCCGGGGATGCTGCCGGTGATCAACCGCGGCTGCGTCGAGCAGGCGATCCGCACCGGCCTCGGGCTGAAGGCGGAGATCAACCTGCGCTCGGTCTTCGACCGGAAGAACTACTTCTACCCCGACCTGCCGCAGGGCTACCAGATCAGCCAGTTCAAGCACCCCATCGTCGGCGAGGGCGAGGTGCTGGTGGACATGGAGCCGGGCGTCGCGCGCCGCGTGCGCATCGAGCGCATCCATCTCGAGCAGGATGCCGGCAAGTCGATCCACGACATGGACCCGGCGCTCTCCTTCGTCGATCTCAACCGCACCGGCGTGGCGCTGATGGAGATCGTCAGCCGGCCGGACATCCGCGGGCCGGAGGAGGCGGCGGAATACGTGCGCAAGCTGCGCCAGATCCTGCGCTATCTCGGCACCTGCGACGGCAACATGCAGGAGGGCTCGCTACGGGCCGATGTCAACGTCTCGGTCTGCCGGCGCGGCGCCTACGAGAAGTTCCGCGAGACCGGGGATTTCTCCCATCTCGGCACGCGCTGCGAGATCAAGAACATGAACTCGATGCGCTTCATCATCCAGGCGATCGAGTACGAGGCGCGCCGCCAGATCGCGATCCTCGAGGATGGCGGCACGATCGACCAGGAGACCCGGCTCTACAACCCGACCAAGGGCGAGACGCGGTCGATGCGCTCCAAGGAGGAGGCGCATGACTACCGCTATTTCCCCGATCCCGACCTGCTGCCGCTCGAGTTCGGGCAGGAGCTGGTGGACGAGATCGCCGCCGGGCTGCCGGAGCTGCCGGACGAGAAGAAGGCGCGGCTGGTGGCGAGCTACGGCATCACCGAATACGATGCCGGCGTGCTGGTGGCCGAGCGCGCCAATGCCGACTTCTTCGAGGCGGTGGCCGAGGGGCGCGACGGCAAGGCGGCGGCCAACTGGGTGATCAACGAGCTCTTCGGCCGGCTCAACAAGGAGGGCCACGGCATCGCGGAGAGCCCGGTCTCGGCGGCGCAGCTCGGCGGCATTCTCGACCTGATCGCCAAGGGCGACATCTCCGGCAAGATCGCCAAGGACCTCTTCGAGATCGTCTACAATGAGGGCGGCGACCCGGCGGAGATCGTCGAGGCTCGCGGCATGAAGCAGGTCACCGACACCGGCGCCATCGAGGCCGCGGTCGACGCGGTGATCGCCGCCAACCCGGACAAGGTGGAGCAGGCCAAGGCCAAGCCCTCGCTGGCCGGCTGGTTCGTCGGGCAGGTGATGAAGGCGACCGGCGGCAAGGCCAACCCGCAGGCGGTGCAGAAGCTGGTGAAGGCCAAGCTCGGGGTGGAGTGAGGCGCGGGCGGGGCGCCTCCGGGCGCCGCCCGCCCCGGCAATGCCTCGCCCGACCCGGGCTTGCCGCCCCCGCCTCGCCCCCCACCGGCGGCGCCGCGCCCGGGCGCGTACAGCCCGCGGCCGGGGTGGCGGGCCTCAGTCGTCCGCCGGCTCGGGCTCGCGCCGGGCGGCCTCGCGGCGCGGCGCATCGTCGTCATCGTCGTCATCGGGGATCACCGCACCGACGATGCGCACCGGCGCGGTGACCACCGCCGCGCCGACCTCCACCGTCGTCTCGACCACCGTCGCCGTCACCTCCACCGCCGTGCCGACCACCGTCGCCACCACGCAGCCCGAAGGCGCGAGCGGCAGCAGCGCCAGCGCAAGGACGGCGCGCCGGCTCATTCCCCCGGCGCCTTCAGCGACATCGCCAGCGCATGCACCCGCTCGGCCAGCTCCTCGGCGAGCACCCGGTTGACCGCGCGCTGGCGCTCCACCCGGCTCTGCCCGGCGAAGGCCTCGGAGACCATGCGCAGGCGGAAATGGCTCTCGCCGCCCTCGCGATAGCCGGAATGGCCGCGATGGCGGTCGCTCTCGTCGACGAGCTCCATCTCCGCCGGGGCAAAGGCGGCGCGAAGCTTGGTCTCGATGGTTTCGGTTACCGACATGAGCGCTTTTTTCCCTGTCAAGATATCGAATTGCGGCGCGGGAAGGGTATGTTGATCCGGTGCCGGAGACGCATCGTGCCGCATCCGCCTGCCGAAGGACAGACACAGGACAGCCGAAGGAAGACGGGATGGCCCGCCGTTCGCCATTCGACTACGACGTTTCGGTGGCCGCCGACAAGCGGCGGCGCATGCGCACGCGCGGCATGTCCGGCGCCTTCGAGACCTCCGAGCGGGTCTGCGAGAACCCCGGCTGCGACCGCACGGCGCAGTACCGCGCCCCCGCCGCGCCGGACCGGCTCAACGAGTTCCGCTGGTTCTGCCTCGAGCATGTGCGCGACTACAACGCCTCGTGGAACTTCTTCGCCAATCGCAGCGACGACGAGGTGGACCAGATCCTGCGCGGCGCCACCACCTGGGAGCGGCCGACCTGGACGCTGGGCCAGGGCGCGCGCGAGGGCGGCACCGCCGCGCACGAGCCGGGCCGGGCCTGGGCGCGCTTCGGCATATCCGACCCGATGGACGTGCTCGGCGCCGCCGCCACGATCAGCCCCGGGCCGCAGGCGGAGGCCGACCCGACCCGCCCGCGCCGCCGCCTCAGCCGCGAGGAGCAGCGCGCGCTCGACACCCTCGGCGTGCCGCATCAGGTGGCCGAGCGGGCCGCGGTGCGCGCCGCCTATCGCGGGCTCGTGAAGGACCTGCACCCCGACATGAACGGCGGCGAGAACCCGGACCCGGAGCGCCTCGCCCGCGTGCTCAAGGCCTGGGATATCCTGCGCCGGAGCCCGAATTTCACCGACTGACCCCCGCACCCTGCCAGGCTGCCGATCCGGCCAGTTTCCGGCAGGCGACTGGACAGCCCCGGGCGCATGCTTGCCCTTGCCAATGCGCTGTCTATCCTTCACACGGGTGCGCCAGAGAGGCTAAGGAGACCGACATGCCCGATGGGAGCGTCAATCCCGCCGAGATCCCGAGCGTCGAGCTCGATGTCCGCGAGACCTTCGGCATTGATGCGGATATGAAGATCAGAGGCTTCGCCGAGCCCACCGACCGGGTGCCGGCGATCGACGAGGCCTATCGATTCGACCGCGACACCACACTCGCAATCCTCGCCGGCTTCGCGCACAACCGGCGCGTGATGATCCAAGGCTATCACGGCACCGGGAAATCGACGCATATCGAGCAGATCGCGGCGCGGCTCAACTGGGCCTGCGTGCGCGTCAACCTCGACAGCCACATCTCCCGGATCGACCTGATCGGCAAGGACGCGATCAAGCTGCGCGACGGCGTCCAGGTCACCGAGTTCCAGGAGGGCATCCTGCCCTGGGCGCTGCGCACGCCGACCGCGATCGTGTTCGACGAATACGATGCCGGCCGCCCGGACGTGATGTTCGTGATCCAGCGCGTGCTCGAGACCGACGGCAAGCTGACCCTGCTCGATCAGAACCAGGTGATCCACCCGCACCCGTCGTTCCGGCTGTTCGCCACCGCCAACACGGTCGGCCTCGGCGACACCACCGGCCTCTATCACGGCACGCAGCAGATCAACCAGGGGCAGATGGACCGCTGGTCGATCGTCACCACCCTCAACTACCTGCCGCACCAGGCCGAGACCGACATCGTTCTGGCCAAGTGCCCGGAATACCAGGGTGGCCGCGAGGACATCGTCAAGCGCATGGTCACCGTGGCGGATCTCACCCGCGAGGCGTTCAAGAACGGCGATCTCTCCACCGTGATGTCGCCGCGGACGGTGATCGCCTGGGCGCAGAACGCGGAGATCTTCGGCCGCGACCTCGGCTTTGCCTTCCGCCTGACCTTCCTGAACAAGTGCGACGAGCTGGAGCGCAAGCTGGTGGCCGAGCTCTACCAGAAATGCTTCGGCGAGGAGCTGCCGGAGAGCGCCGTCTCGGTCAGCCTCGGCTGACGCCTGCGCGCCGCCCGGGGCGGCGCCGGCACCCCGGGGCGGGCGGCGCGAAGCAGGCCGGGCCATGCGCGGGAAACGCCGCGGCAGCCCGGCGCTGCCGCCGCAAGGCCACGGCCCCTGCCCGCTTCGATCGCCGCGACGCCCCCTCACTCTGACGACCGAGGAGCCGCCCATGCCAGCGCCCCGCCCCTACCGCACCCTCAGCCCCTATCTCGCCGTGCCGGAGGCCGAGGCCGTGGCCGCCTTCGCGCGCGAGGTCTTCGATGCCGAGACGGTCGCAGGGCCGGTCTATGCCGAGGATGACGGGCGGCTGCTGCATCTGGCGCTCCGGATCGGCGACAGCGTGGTGCTGCTCGGCTGCCCGCCGGACCCGCAGCAGCGGATGACCGCGATGCTGCATCTCTATGTCGAGGACTGCACCGCGAGCTTCCTGCGCGCCATCGCCGCCGGCGGGCGCGAGATGATGGCGCCGGCCGACCAGTTCTACGGCGACCGCGCGGCCGGCATCTACGACATGGCGGGCAATCTCTGGTGGATCGCGCAGCGCCTGCCCGAGGCGGCGGAGGCGTGAGACGCCGGGCGCTGGCGGCGCTGGCCGCGCTCTCGCCGCTGCTCGCCTGCGCCGAGGCGCCGGGCACCGCCCCCGCGCCGGTTCCGCGCGCCGAGGCCGCCCGGGGCGAGCGGAGCGCGGCCGAGGCGCCGGCGCCGGTGCCCCGCCCGCAGGCCGCGCTGCCGCCGGGCGAGGACCAGCTCGCGGGCTGCCGCGTGCTCCGCGTGGTGGACGGCGACACGCTGCGCTTCGGCTGCGCCGGGGGCGAGGAGATGAATGTCCGCCTGGTCGGCTACGACACGCCCGAGACCACCGATCCCGGCTGCGCCGAGGAGAAGGCGCTGGGGCTCGATGCGGCGATCCGGCTCTCGGAATGGCTGCTCGAGGCCGAGCGGGTGCAGGGCGAGGTCACCGGGCGCGACCGCTATGGCCGCCCGCTCCTGCGCCTCGCGCTCGACGGCGAGGACGTGGCCGAGCGCATGGTGGCAGCTGGGCTGGCGGTGCCCTATGCCGGCGGCAGGCGGATCGACTGGTGCGCCCGCATCGCCGCCGCGAAGGCCCGCGCGACGCGCAAGTAAGCCGGCCCTTTGCCGGGATTTGCCCGGCGCGGGGAAAAGCCCTAGAGACAAGCCGCCGGCCCCGCCCTATCTCTCGGTATGAGGCCCGGGCGCGGCAGGACGACAGCAGACGAGGATCATGTGATCAGGACCGACGACATGCGCGCCGCCGCACCGAAATCCGCGCTCCGGAGCTTTGTCGCCGCACTCGCGGCCTGTGCGGCGCTGGGCGCTGCCGGCATCGTTCCGGCGCCGGCCTCGGCGATGAGCGCAGAGGCGCTGCCGCTGCCGATCGCCAGGGTGCCGGACGCGGGCCGCGGCGCCAATGACGCGCCCTCGATGGCCTGGACCACGGAGGTTCTGGTGCCGCGCTGCCTCGCCCTGCGAATCGCCGAGGTCGAGAACATCTGCCGTGACGAAAGCCACGCCTTCTGCGGCGATGTGCGCGCCGCGGCCTTCGAGGGGCTGCGCGCCGAGGGCGCGGTCTATCCCGGCCTCGAGAACCGCATCGACGCCTCCCTGCCGTTCTATCGCGGCATCTACGAGAAGGCGGCGGCGGACACGCTCTCCAACGCCGCCAGCGGGATCTTCTCCGCCGATCTCAGGACCTGCCGCGACATCACCCTGAACCTGCCGGTAACGCCATGAACAAGAAGCTCGAGAACCCTGCCGATCCCTTCAAGAAGGCGCTGGCCGAGGCGACCCGCGCGCTCGCCGGCGAGGCGGAGCTCGAGGTCAGCTATTCCTCCGACCCCTCGGGCCGGACCAATTCGGGCGTGCGCCTGCCGCAGGTCTCGCGCCGCCTGAACCGCGAGGAGATCATGCTGGCGCGCGGCACCGCCGATGGCTATGCGCTGCGCGACCGGTTCCACTCCGACGCCACCCACGCCAGGTTCGCGCCGCAGGGCGAGATGGCCCGCGCGCTCTTCGACGCGCTGGAGAGCGCCCGCTGCGAGGCGATCGGCGCCCGCGCCATGCCGGGCGTGGCCGACAACATCGATGCCCGCCTTGCCCATACCGCCAAGCGCCAGGGCTGGGAGGCGATGACCTCCACCGAGAGCGCACCGATGGCCGAGGCCGCCGGGCTGCTGCTGCGCAAGGAGATCACCGGGCGCGCGCTGCCGAAGGACTGCGAGCACCTGCTCGGCCTCTGGCAGAAGCATTTCGACGAGCACCTGACGCACAGCCTCGAGAACATCGGCGAGGGGCTCGAGGACCAGGCCGCCTTCGCCCGGCGCGCCCGCGCGATGATCGAGGAGCTGGGCTATGGCGACCAGCTCGGCGAGGATCCCGAGGGCGAGTCCGAGGAAGATCTCGAACAGGAGTCCGAGGAGGACCAGACCGAGGAGCAGACCGACGGCGACCAGTCCGGCTCGGAAGAGGACGACGAGCAGGAGATGGCGCCGGACGACATGCGCTCGGAGGATGCCGAAAGCGCGAAGATGGATCTGGTGCCGGACGAATCGGACGACGATGCCGAGGAGACCGACGCGCTCGATGCCGACGACGGGCTGCCGCCGCCGGATCACATGCCGGCACCGCCCTCCGAGGCGGATCCGAACTACCAGGTCTTCACCGCCGAGTTCGACGAGGTCGTCACCGCCGAGGAGCTGGCCGACGAGGCCGAGCTCGAGCGCCTGCGCGCCTATCTCGACAAGCAGCTCGAGCCGCTGAAGGGCGCGGTGAACCGCCTCGCCAACCGGCTGCAGCGCCGGCTCCAGGCGCGGCAGAACCGCTCCTGGGAGTTCGACCGCGAGGAAGGGCTGCTCGATGCCGGCCGGCTCGCCCGCGTTGTCGCCAACCCCACCACGCCGCTCTCCTTCAAGGTGGAGAAGCAGACCGAGTTCCGCGACACCGTGGTCTCGCTGCTGCTCGACAACTCCGGCTCGATGCGCGGCCGGCCGATCTCCATCGCCGCGATCACCGCCGACGTGCTGGCCCGGGTGCTCGAGCGCTGCCAGGTCAAGGTCGAGATCCTCGGCTTCACCACGCGGGCCTGGAAGGGCGGCGAGAGCCGCGAGCGCTGGCTCGCCGATGGCCGCCCGGCCGGCCCGGGCCGGCTGAACGACCTGCGCCACATCGTCTACAAGGCGGCAGACGCCCCCTGGCGGCGGGCGCGGCGCAATCTCGGGCTGATGATGCGCGAGGGGCTGCTGAAGGAGAACATCGACGGCGAGGCGCTGGAATGGGCGCATCGCCGGCTGGTCGGGCGGCCGGAACAGCGGCGCATCCTGATGGTGATCTCCGACGGTGCGCCGGTGGATGATTCGACGCTCTCCGTGAACCCGTCGAACTATCTCGAGCACCATCTGCGCGAGGTGATCTCGATGATCGAACGGCGCCGGGCGGTGGAGCTCCTGGCCATCGGCATCGGCCACGACGTGACGCGCTACTACGAGCGGGCGGTGACGATCACCGATGCCGACCAGCTCGCGGGCGCCGTCACCGAACAGCTCGCAGCGCTCTTCGACGCCGACCCGAAGGCCCGCGCGAGGGCCGAGACCAAGGGGCAGCGCGGCCATCGGGGCCGGGCCGCCTGACACCGCGCCGAAGGGCCGCGCCGGCGGCGTGGCCCGCCACCTCCCCCACCCCTGCACCGTCGCGGCGGCTGAAGCGGCATCGCGGCCCACCCAAGGGAGGCGCCGGGCCACGCCGCTTGTCCGAACCTGCATCGATCCGCCCCCGCCGGGCCGGACCTCGGGGCGGCGCCTGCGGGTGGGTGGGCGGGGCAGGTGCCGCTCCGAGGTCCGGCCCGGCGGGGCTCAGTCGCGCAGCGCCGGCGTGATCTCGAGCTCGAGCCGCCGGCCGCCGCGTTCCACCACGATCGGCACCGTCTCGCCCGCCTTCAACCCGTCGAGCGCGGTCACCAGATCGTATATGTTGGCCAGGTCCGCACCGGCGATCGCGAGGATCACGTCGCCCCCCGCCAGCCCTGCCGCCGCCGCGGGACCGCCCGTGACCACGCCGGAGATCGGCACGCCGGTGCGGTCGCCGCCGGTATAGTCCGGGATCGTGCCGAGGAACACGCCGCCGCTGCGCCGCCCGCCCTGGCCGCGCGGCCGCGCCACCGCCACATAGGCGGGCTCCTCGGCATCCATCGCCCGGCCGCGCACCACCAGCGCGGCGAACCGGGCGATGTCCTTCAGCCCCGCGAGATTGATCGTCTCGACCCGGTCGCGCGGCGTGTGATACTCCGCATGCGCTCCGGTGAAGAGCGCCAGGATCGGCACCTCGGCGAGGTAGAGCGAGGTCGCATCCGTCGGCAGATAGGTGTCCTCGGCGGTGGCGACCGGCAGGCCGACCACCGCGTTGCGCCGCTCGATCTCCCGTGCCCAGACCGGGGAGGAGCCGAGCCCCTGCACCGCCAGCCGGTCGCGCAGCCGGCCCACCATGTCGAGATTGACATAGGCGGAAACGCTGTCGGCCAGGCTCTCCGTCCCGGCTGCCTGCTGCGCCGCCTCGACGAAATGGGCCGAGCCGAGCAGCCCCAGCTCCTCGCCCGACCAGGCGGCGAACACCACGTCGCGCGCGGCCTGTAGCCGGTCCGATGCGCGCTCGGCGGCGAGATGCTGCGCGATCTCGATCAGCGCGGCGACGCCGGAGGCATTGTCGTCGGCGCCGTAGTGGATCTCGTTCCGCTCCTCCGGACGGGCCAGCGAGCCCGATGTCTCACCCCGGCCGAGATGGTCGAGATGCGCGCCGATCAGCACCGGCGGGCGGCCCTCGCCGGCGGGCAGCCCGTCGAGATCGAGGCGGGCCAGCACGTTGCGCCCGGTATGGGCCTCGCGGACGAGATCGATCCGCGCCGCGACCTCGACGCCGCCCAGCGCCTGCGGCCGGGGCTCGCCGGCATCGACCGCCTCCGCCGTGCCCGGCGCGAGCCCCGCCTGCAGCGCCTCTGCCGGGCCGCGGGCCAGCGCCAGCACCGGCAGGCCGGAGCGCCCGGAGCGCGCCTCGAAGGCAAGCCGCGGCAGCGCGGTATCGAGGCTGAGCCGCGGCGGCGGTGCCAGGATCACCCCGGCGGCCCCGCGCGACTTCGCGACCGCCACGCGGTAGCGCAGATCGGCGAAGCGGGCGAGCCAGGTGCGCCGCTCGGGGCGCACCGCGCCCGGCAGCCCGCGCCAGATCACCACCCATTTGCCGGACGGGTCGATCTCGCCATAGCTGTCATGCGCCGGCTGATCGGCGCCGGCCGGGGCGACCAGCCCGTAGCCGGCGAAGACCGCCTCCCGCGCCGCGGCGGGGCCGCTCTCGGAGAATGCGAGCGGGCGCCAGCCGCGGTCGATCTCCGGCGCGAGGCGGGCCCCGCCGGCGGTGATCTCGAGCGCGTTGCCGGGGCCGAGGGCGACGCCGGCGGTGAAGCCGAAGCTCTGGGTGAAGCCGCCGCCATCGCCCGCGCCCTCGAGGCCGAGCGCCGCGAAGGCCGCGGCGACATAGTCCGCCGCCATGGCCTCTCCGGGGGTGCCGGTCAGCCGGCCTGCCATGGCCTCGGAGGCCAGCGCGCGCAGATGGCGGCCGAGATCGGCCTCCGTGATCGCCGGGTCGGTCGTGTCCATCTCCGGGCGCGGCACGGCGGCCTCGGCACCGCCGCGCAGCGGCGCCGCGGCAAGCGCGGTGCGGGCGGCGGCATGGTCCCAGGGCGCGAGGAATATCTGGCTCCGGCGCGCCGGCGTGGCGTTGGAGGTCCAGGCGATCGTCGCCCCGTCCGGCGAGAAGCTGGCGAGCCCGTCGAAGCCCTCCCGCTCGGTGATCCGCACCGGCTCGCGCCGGCCCGCCGCATCGACGAGATAGAGCTCGAAATTGCCGAAGCCCTCGAGGTTGGAGGCGAAGACGATGTACTCCCCCGAGGGATGGAAGAACGGCGCCCAGGACATCGCGCCGAGATGGGTGACCTGGCGCGCATCGCTGCCGTCCGCGGCCATGGTGAAGACCTCCGCCGTGGCGCCGTCCGGCGCGAAGCGGCGCCAGGTGATGCGGCTGCCATCGGCGCTCCAGAACGGCCCGCCGTCATAGCCCGGGGTGTCGGTGAGCCGGCGCAGCCCCGTGCCATCGGCGTTCATCACGTAGAGATCCATGAAGTAGGACGGATCGTGCTCGAGCCGCGCCGCGGCCTCCGGGGCCAGCGTGCCGGCGTAGGCATGGCGGTTGGAGGCGAAGACGATCCTGCCGCCGTCCGGCGAATAGGCGCCCTCGGCGTCATAGCCCTCGGCCGGGGCCAGCGCGGTGTAGGTGCCGCTCGCCATGTCGAACTCGGTGAGGTCGAAGGCGGGGTCGTAGTCCCAGGCATAGCGCCGGGTCTGGCCGGAGGCGCGGAACTCGCGCTCCGCCTGCATCTTGGCCCGCGCCGCGGGATCGGCCTGCGTCGAGGCGAAGAGCGCGCGGCGGCCGTCCGGGTGCAGCCAGCCGCAGGTGGTCTTGCCATGGCCGGGCGAGAGGCGGCGGATGTCGCCGGTCTCGAGATCCATCCGGTAGATCTGGTAGAACGGGTTGCCGGGCTCGCGCTCGCTCTGGAAGATCATCGCGCGGCCATCGGCGGAGAAATAGCCCTCGCCCGCGCGGGCGCCCTCGAAGGTGAGCTGGCGCGGCGCGCCGATCGGGCTCCCGGCCAGGGCGGCGGGGGCGAGCGCGGCGCCGAGCCAGGCGGCTGCGAGCAGGTGGCGGATCATGCGGAACCTCTCCTCTGCCGGGGTCTCACTGGCAGATAGGGCGCGGTGCCGCCCGGGTCAGGGGCACTTGGCCTCCGCCCATCGCCGCAGGGCGGCGCGCGAGCCGCGGCCGAAGATGCCGTCGATCCGGCTCGAGTAGAACCCGCGATCCTTGAGATATTCCTGCATCTGCTTCGGCGTGTAGTGGCCGAGCTCGAGCAGCGCGAGCTGGTCCTCGACCGTGGCGTCGATGTTGCCGAGCCCGCAATTCACCGCGGCGCGGCTGACGCGGGCGAGGGTGTATTCCGGGTCCGCCGCCAGCGCGCGGTCATAGTCGCGCAGCGCCGCCTCGGCATCGCCCAGTTCCTCGAAATCGGCGCCGCGGTTGTAGAAGGCGTGGGAATAGTCCGGGTCGAGCTCGATGGCGCGGGTGTGATCGGCCACGGCGCCCTCGAGATCGCCCATCGCGGCGCGCACGTTGCCGCGGTTGTTGAAGCCCACGGCATAGTTCGGATCGAGCACGAGGGCGGTGTTGTAGTCGCCGAGCGCGCGCTCGGGCCGCTTCACCTGCTCATAGGCCAGGCCGCGGTTGTTGAAGGCCCAGGCCAGTGCGCCCCCGGTCAGCTCGCCGCCCTTGATGACGCGGGTGCAGCTCTCGATCCGCAGGAAGACGTCCGCCTCCTGGATGCAGCCGTCGACAAAGCTCTGATGCTCCGCTGTCCCCTGGGACCGGGCCGCGGGTGCGGCGAGCACCGCGCCGGCGGCGAGGGCGATGACGGCAGCTCCCCTGATGGCACGCATTGGTCTCCGCTCCTGTCTCTTCCCCGCGGCGCCAGAACGCGCCGCGCCCCAAGCGGATGCCAAACCTGCGGGCTGCACGCAAGCCTTGATGCCGCAAGTGGACGAAACGGGGGGCCGGCAGGCCCCGGCGGCGCGCGATGCCGCCGGGCGCAGGACCGGGCGATCAGCTGGCGGCGGCGGCGGGGCGGGCGCGCTGGCCGAAGAGCACCTTCTTGGCCTCGGCATCGGTGGCGAGGTCCATGCGCCGCTCCTCGCCGAGCTTGCGGCCGGTCTGCACCGCCGGGCGCTCCCAGCAGCGATCGAGCCAGGCCTTCATGTGCGGGAACTCGGCGATGTCCTGCCCCTGGCGCTCCCAGCCCTGCACCCAGGGCCAGGTGGCCATGTCGGCGATGGAATAGTCCCCGGCGATGAAGTCGCGGTCCTTCAGCCGGGTGTCGAGCACGCCGTAGAGCCGGTTCACCTCGTTGATGAAGCGGGTGGTGGCGTATTCCACCTTCTCGTCGGCATAGTTGCGGAAATGGTGCACCTGCCCGGCATTGGGGCCGACGCCGGCCATCTGCCAGAACAGCCACTGGTCGATCTCGATGCGCTCGCGCTCCGAGCTGCCGTAGAACTTGCCGGACTTGCGGCCGAGATACTGCAGGATCGCCCCGGATTCGAAGATCGAGACCGGCTCGCCGTCCGGCCCCTCGGGGTCGATGATCGCCGGCATCCGGTTGTTGGGCGCGATGGCGAGGAAGCCGGGCTCGAACTGCTCGCCCTTGCCGATGTTCACGTATTTCACGTCATAGGGCAGGCCCATCTCCTCGAGGGCGATGGAGATCTTCCACCCGTTCGGGGTGGGCCAGTAGTGAAGCTCGATCGGCTTGGCCATGGGGGCCTCCTTCCTCGTCCGTGATGCTGTCCGCGCGCCGGGCAGCCCGTCCGCCCCTCGCCGCTTCGCAGAGAGTTGGGCCATGCCCGCCCGCGCGCAAGCCCTGCGGCCCTCCGCAACGGAGCTTTGAGCGCGCAAACCGGCCCGCCGCCGATCCGGGCTTGACCGCGCCGGTGCAAGCGAATAACCGGGATCGACGTGGCGATTTGTCGGACCGGATTGCGGGCCACGTAAAAAAATCCGCTAAAGAGGTCGTGGAGCGCTCCGGCGCTCCCGGACCCGGTCCCGTACAAGGAGGCCGGGGCAGACCCCCCGGAAATGCGATGACCGAACAGTATTCCCAGCGCACCCGCATGGTCCACGCCGGCACGCGGCGCAGCCACTACGGCGAGACCTCCGAGGCGATCTACCTCACGCAGGGCTTCGTCTATCCAGATGCCGAGGCTGCCGAGGCCCGCTTCAAGGGCGAGCTGCCGGCCGGCGAGGAGAGCTTCATCTATGCCCGCTACGGCAACCCGACGGTCGCGATGTTCGAGGACCGGATCGCCGCGCTCGAGGGCGCCGAGGCGGCCTTCGCCACCGCCAGCGGCATGGCCGCCGTGCATGCCGCGCTGATGTGCCAGCTCCGCGCCGGAGACCATGTGGTGGCGGCGCGGGCGCTGTTCGGCTCCTGCCTCTACATCGTCGAGACGCTGTGCCCGCGCTTCGGCATCGACGTGACGCTGGTCGACGGCACCGATCTCGACCAGTGGCGCACCGCGATGCGAGAGGAGACCCGGGTCTGCTTCCTCGAGACCCCCTCGAACCCGACGCTGGAGATCATCGACATCGCGGCGGTGGCCGAGATCGCCCATTCGGTCGGCGCCAGGCTGGTGGTCGACAACGTCTTCGCCACCCCGATGTATCAGCGCCCGATCGCCTGGGGCGCGGATGTGGTGGTCTATTCCGCCACCAAGCACATCGACGGCCAGGGCCGCTGCCTCGGCGGCGTGATCCTCGGCGGCAACGCCTTCATCCGCGACGAGGTGGAGCCCTATGTCAAGCATACCGGGCCGGCGCTCTCGCCGTTCAACGCCTGGGTGATGCTGAAGGGGCTGGAGACGATGCCGCTGCGCGTCGCCGCCCAGACCGACGCGGCCGAGGCGGTGGCTTCCCATCTCGCGGCATCGCGGGGGATCGAGCGGGTGCTCTATCCCGGCTTGCCGAGCCACCCGCAGCACAACCTCGTCGGCGTGCAGATGGAGCGGCCGGGCCAGGTGATCTCCTTCGAGATCGAGGGCGGGCAGGCCGGCGCCTTCCGCTTCCTCAACGGACTCGAGCTGATCCGCATCTCCAACAATCTCGGCGACGCGAAGAGCCTGATCACCCATCCGACCACGACGACGCATCAGCGCCTCTCGGCGGAGGCCCGCGCGGCGCTCGGCATCTCCGACGGGCTGGTGCGGCTCTCGGTCGGGCTCGAGGACCCGGAGGATCTGCGCCGCGATCTCGACCGGGCGCTGGCCGCGGTCTGAGCCGGCCGGTCGGCCGCTGCGGGCGCGCACCCTGCGATGCCCGGCAGCGGAGCATGGACGGCGGGGCGGACGCCGTGCAAAAATTGCTCCCCCGCGCACCGGGGTGCTTGCGCCCCGTCCGCGCCGGCTTAGGTCTGGCCAAGGCCGGACGGAGCACCGCTCACGGCGGCAAGAGGCCCAACCTGCGGAGGTTGCCATGAACCGGATCGACAAGCCCGATGTCCTGCAGGTCGCGCAGGCGGCGGAGGATCGTCCCACCGAGGCAGAGGCGGAGGCCGCCGTGCGCACGCTGCTGCGCTGGGCCGGCGACGACCCGAACCGCGAGGGGCTGCGCGACACCCCCGGCCGCGTGGCGCGGGCCTATCGCGACTGGTTCCGCGGCTACGACGACGACCCCAAGGGCATGCTGCAGCGCACCTTCGAGGAGGTCGAGGGCTATGACGAGATGGTCACCCTCAAGGGCATCCGCTTCGAGAGCTATTGCGAGCACCACCTCGCGCCGATCATCGGCGTCGCCCATGTCGGCTATATCCCGACCGACCGGGTGGTCGGCATCTCCAAGCTGGCGCGGCTCGTCGATGCCTTCGCCAAGCGCCTGCAGGTGCAGGAGAAGATGACCGTGCAGATCGCCAGCACGCTCGAGGAGGTGCTGCGCCCGCGCGGCGTGGCGGTGGTGCTCGAGGGCGAGCATCACTGCATGTCGACCCGCGGCGTGCACAAGCCGGGGGTGACCATGGTGACCTCGACGATGCTCGGGCTCTTCCGCAAGGACCCGCGCACCCGCAAGGAATTCATGGACATCATCGGCAACCCATCCTCCCGCGGGCTCTGAGCCGGCAGCGGATGGGGACGGACAGAGGGGGCGCCGGCCACCGCCCGCGCCCTGCCCGGCCTCAGGCGGCGAGCGCCGCGATCTCCGCCTCGGCGGTCTCCACCGCATCGGCGCGCAGGCTCTGCCCGCCGGCCGAGATGATCTCGACCTCGGTGATGCCGACGAAGGCCAGCGCATGGCGCAGATAGGGCGTGGCGAAATCCGCCGGGCTGCCGGCCTCGACCCCGCCGGAGGCCATCACCACGATCGCCCGCTTGCCCTCGAGCAGGCCCTTCGGCCCGTTCTCGGTGTAGCGGAAGGTGACCCGCGCCCGGGCGATCTGGTCGATCCAGGCCTTCAGCGCCGCCGGCATGCCGAAATTGTAGACCGGCAGGCCGATCACCAGCACATCCGCCGCCTTCAGCTCCGCCACCAGCCGGTCCGAGAGCCCGAGCGCCGCGCGCTGCGCCGCCGAGCGCTCCTCCGGCGCGGTGAAGTTGGCCCCGATCCAGGCCTCGTCGATCGCCGGCAGCCCGTCGGCGAGATCGCGATGGACCACCTGCACCGCGCCCGCCTCGCCGAGCCGCCCCACCACCTTGCCGGCCAGCGCCCGCGTCACCGAGCCCTGTCGACGCATGCTCGCATCCAGCCGCAGAATGTTCATGGTCCCATCTCCTCTTGCCAACGGGCCGAGGCCCTTGCGTCTGGAGATGGACCGCATCAGATTGCGCAATAACCGACGCATTCGCGCAAATACATTTGCCCGGGAGAGAATGATCTGAACCGTCTGGAGAACATCCGCTGCTTCGTGCACGTGGCCGAGCAGAACAGCGTGACCCGCGCCGCCGAGCAGCTCAGCCTTGCGCCCTCGGCGGTCAGCCGCCGTCTGAAGGAGCTCGAGACCCGGCTCGGCGTGCAGCTCGTCAGCCGCACCACCCGGCGCATGAGCCTCACCGAGGAGGGCCAGCAGTTCTTCCGCCGCTGCCAGCGCATCCTCGCCGATCTCGAGGAGGCCGAGGCCGAGATCGCCGATGGCGGCAAGGGCCTGCGCGGCCAGCTCCGCCTCGCCGCGCCGCTCAGCTTCGGGCTGGCGCATCTGACGCCGCTGGTCTGCAGCTTCGCGAAATCCAACCCCGAGCTCACCCTCGACATCGACCTCTCCGACCGGCTGGTGGATCTCGTCGGCGAGGGGTTCGACGTCGCGCTGCGCATCGGCACGCTGCGCGACAGCTCGCTGATCGCGCGCAAGCTCTGCGAGATGCGGATGATCGCCTGCGCCGCGCCGGCCTTCCTCGATACCCATGGCCGGCCCGAGCGGCCGGAGGAGCTGCGCGGCATGCCGGCGCTCTGCTATGCCGGCAGCACGCGGCCGGACATCTGGCGCTATCGCGACGAGGACGGCAACGAGCAGGCGGTGCAGCTCGATGTCCGCCTGCGCGCGACCAATGGCGACATGCTGCGCGATGCCGCGATCGCCGGGCTCGGCGTGGTGCTCAAGCCGAGCTTCATCGTGGCACGGGCGATCCGCGCCGGCGCGCTCGAGGTGATCCTGCCGGAGACCGACTGGAGCGGCATCGCGCTGCAGCTGGTCTATCCCAACACCCGCCATGTGGCGCCGAAGACCCGCGCCTTCATCGAGGCGGCGCGCGGGCATTTCGGCGCCGAGCCGCATTGGGAGCGCGAGCTCGGCCTCACCTGAAACGGGCGGCGGAGATCCGACCGGGCCTGGCCCGCGTATACGGGGCTGTTCCAGCAAACGGAGACGCCATGCCCCGCCTTCCCGCCGATTCGTGCGCCCTGCCCTTCCCGCCCTGGCTCCGCCGCCTCGCCGCGCTGCCGGCGCTGCTGCTGACCGGGGCCTGCTCGGTGTTCGGCGGCACCGCGGCGGAGGAGCCGCCCTATGCGCTGCTGCGCGCCGATCCGCCGGTGGAGATCCGCAGCTACGGCGCCGTGACGGTCGCGCGGACGGTTGCCGGCGGCGATTATGACGCCGCGGTGCGCACCGGCTTCGGCCGGCTGTTCGACTACATCTCCGGCGCCAATTCCGGTGCGGCGGAGATCGCCATGACCGCGCCGGTGCTGACCGCGCCCGCCGAGGGCGCCGAAGGCACCGAGATCGCGATGACCGCACCGGTGCTGGTCGACCGGGGGGCCGAGGGCTGGGCCATTGCCTTCGTGCTGCCCGAGGGCACGACGCCGGAGACCGCGCCGCGGCCGAGCGACCCGGCGGTGCGCCTCGGCGAGATCCCGGCCCGGCGGGTCGCGGCGCTGCGCTTCTCCGGCTTCTTCACAGATGACGCCATCGCCGAGGCCCGCGGGCGGCTCACGGCCTGGCTCGAAGCCGAAGGTCTCGCGCATGAAGGCGACTGGCAGGCGGCGGGCTACAACCCGCCCTGGACCCTGCCCTTCCTGCGCCGCAACGAGGTGCTGGTGACGCTCGCCCCCTGAGCCGTCCGGCATCGCCGGCGCCGCGGCTGCCCCCGGGCGCGGCGGCTGCCGCCCCCGGCCCTCCGGGAGAGCCTGGCGCCGCCGCCCGGCGCCGCATCAGCCGGCGACGGCCGGCCCCGGTCACTCCGACTGCTTCGCGTCCTCGCCGGTGCCGAAGAGCCGCGAAAAGAAGCCGGGCTCCTCCTTCGGCGCGGGCGCCGGGGCGGGTTTCGGCACGGCGGCCAGCACCGGCCCCGAGGCCGGCGAGCGCGGCGGCAGCGCGGCGCTTGCCGGTGCGAGCGGCGAGCCCGTGCCGGCCGGCGGCACCGGCGGGCCGGAGGGCGTGAAGCTTGCCGGCACCACCCGCTCCGCGGCGCTGGTTCCGGTGCCCGAGACCGGCAGCGCCGGCGTCGAACCGGGCCGCGCCACCACCGCCGGCAGCGGCTTCGGCACTGGCCCGGCGGCGGCCAGCACGGTCTCGACCTCGCCCTCGCCGGGCTCGCTCAGCCCGCCCGGCCCCGGCCGCGCCCTTGGCAGCGGCACCACACCCTTCCGCGACATCACGATTCGCGCATCGCCCCAGGGCTGGCCCTCGGCATAGCCGTAGAGGAACCCGTCCTTGCCGATCTTGTACTGCCGCGTGGTCAGCCCGTGGGCGAAATAGAGCACCCCGTCATCGCGGATCTGGCCCTTGCGCTTGAAGATCGAGGCCGGCTGGCGGTAGTGCTCCGACGGCGCGTGCATGTCGAGCAGCTCCACCGTGCCATCCGCCGTCACGGTGTGGATCAGCAGGTCGTGGCACCACTTGCCGTTCCACACCCCGTTGCCCCATTCGCCGAGGAAGGCGGCGTATTTCTTCGGCAACCCCTTGGTCCGGTTGATCTTCACCTCGCGGAACAGATCCACCGTGTAGCACCCCGGCTCGCGCAGCGAGATCGTGTCGGGCGTGGCGGCCAGGGGCGGCGCCTCCTCCTGCATCAGATTGCAGCCCATGAGCCCGATCGCTCCGGCCAGAACGGCCGCGTGCGCAAGGAACCGCCGCCGATAGGAAAGTGTCTCTCGCATATCCGTCCCGCCTCTCAGACTGGCCGGGTTCAGCCCCCGGCGCTCGACCTCGGCCGAGACTACTCCACGGTGACCGATTTGGCGAGATTGCGCGGCTGGTCAACATCGGTGCCCCGCGCCAGCGCCGCGTGATAGGCCAGAAGCTGCACCGGCAGGGAGTAGAGGATCGGCGCCATCTCCGGCCCGATGTTCGGCAGCACGATGCGAATCGAGGCTTCCGAGCCCGCCGCCTCCGCCCCGGCCGCATCGGTCAGCAGCACCACCCGCGCGCCCCGCGCCAGCACCTCCTGCATGTTCGAGACGGTCTTGGAGAAGAGCGGCTCCGACGGCGCCGTGACGACCACCGGCACGCCATCGTCGATCAGCGCGATGGGCCCGTGCTTGAGCTCGCCGCTGGCATAGCCCTCGGCATGGATGTAGCTGATCTCCTTCAGCTTCAGCGCGCCCTCGAGGGCGATCGGGAAGAGCCGCCCGCGGCCGAGATAGAGCACGTCGCGCGCCGGGGCGATCTCTGCCGCGGCCTCGGCGATCTCGGTCTCGAGGCGCAGCGTCTCCGCCATCAGCCGCGGCAGCGAGAGCATCTCGCCGAGCAGCGCCGCCTCGCGGGCCGCATCGAGCCGGCGGCGGACCCGGCCGGCGAGAATCGCGGTGGTGGCCAGCGTCGCCAGCATGCAGGTGAAGGCCTTGGTCGAGGCCACGCCGATCTCCGGCCCGGCGAGGATCGGCAGCACCGTGTCGACCTCGCGCGCGATCGAGCTCTCGGTGACGTTGACGATTCCGAGGGTCGCCGCCACCCGGCCCGCGACATGGCGCAGCGCCGCCAGCGTGTCCGCCGTCTCGCCCGACTGGCTGACGAAGATCGCCACCTCGCGCCCGTCGAGCGGCGCCTCGCGGTAGCGGAACTCCGAGGCGATATCGAGCTCGCAGGGAATGCCCGCGAGCTGCTCGAACCAGTATTTCGCGACATGCGCGGCGAAGCTCGCGGTGCCGCAGCCGATCAGCAGCACCCGGCTCGCCGCCGACCAGTCCACCGCCTCTGCGGGGGAGACCACGCGGCTGCGGTCGGCGCCGATATAGCGCGCCAGCACCCGGCCCACGGCCGAGGGCTGTTCGTGGATCTCCTTGGCCATGAAGTGCCGGTGGCGGCCCTTGTCGACCAGCGTGCTCTCGACCGAGACCGAGCGGATCTCGCGGCTCACCGGATTGCCGGCGCGGTCGAGGATGCGGGCGCCGGCGCGGGTCAGCACCGCCATATCTCCCTCCTCGAGATAGGTGATCCGGCTGGTCATCGGCGACAGCGCCAGCGCGTCGGAGCCGACATACATCTCGTCCTCGCCCCAGCCGATCGCCAGCGGGCTGCCATGACGCGCGACGATCATCAGGTCCGGCTGATTCTCGAAGAGGAAGGCCAGCGCGAAGGCCCCCTCGATGCGCGACAGCGTCTCGGCCACCGCCTGCTCCGGCGAGAGGCCGCGGGCGAGGCCGCGCGCGGCGAGCTGGGCGACCACCTCGGTGTCGGTCTCGGTGCTGCAGGCAAAGCCCTCGCCGGCCAGCTCGGCGCGCAGCTCGCGGTAGTTCTCGATGATGCCGTTGTGCACCACATGGACCGGGCCGGCGGCATGGGGGTGGGCGTTGTCCACCGTCGGCGCGCCATGGGTCGCCCAGCGCGTGTGGCCGATGCCGATGGTGCCGCGCGCCGGGTTCGCCGCCACCAGCCGCACCAGCTCGCCGAGCTTGCCGACCGCGCGCCGGCGCACGGGCCTGCCGTTCTCCAGCGTGGTCAGCCCAGCGCTGTCATAGCCGCGATACTCGAGGCGCCGCAGCGCATCCAGAAGCCGCGGGGCCACCTCGAGCTGGCCGAGCACGCCGACGATGCCGCACATGGGGGCTCTCCCTCAATCTTTCCGGGTCAATCTTTCCGGGCGGCGCGCGCCGCCTTCCTCGCCGCGAGCACCTGGCGCAGCCGCGCCGCCGCGCCCTCGCGGTTCTGCTGCGGCGCGCGGCCGATGGCCAGCGCCTCCGCCGGCACGTCGCGCGTGACCGTGGTGGCGGTGGCGACATAGGCCCCCGGCGCCACAGTGACCGGCGCCACCAGCGAGGAATTGGTGCCGATGAAGGCCCCCGCCCCGATCTCGGTGCGGTGCTTGTTCACCCCGTCATAGTTGCAGGTGATGGTGCCCGCGCCGATGTTCGCGCCGGCGCCCACCGTGGCATCGCCGAGATAGCTCAGATGGTTGGCCTTGGCGCCCGCGCCTATCTCGGCATTCTTGACCTCGACGAAGTTGCCGATGCGCACGTCCTCGGCCAGTCGGGTGCCCGGGCGCAGCCGGGCATAGGGGCCGATGACGGCGCCGGGGCCCACCTCCGCGCCCTCGAGATGCGAGAAGGCCCGGATCCGCGCGCCCTCGGCCACCCGCACGCCGGGGCCGAAGACCACGTTGGGCTCCACCACCACATCCGGGGCGAGCACCGTGTCATGGGCGAAGAACACCGTCTCCGGCGCGGTCAGCGTGGCGCCGGCCGCCATCGCCGCGGCGCGCGCGCCGGCCTGGAACACCGCCTCCGCCGCAGCCAGCCCGGCACGGTCGTTGATGCCGAGGGTCTCCGCCTCCGGGCAGAGCACGAGGCCGACCGTGCGGCCCTCGCCGCGGGCCAGCCCCACCAGATCGGTGAGGTAATACTCGCCCTGCGCGTTCTCGGTGGAGAGGCTGCCGAGCAGGCGCAGCATGGTCGCGCAATCCCCCGCCATCACGCCGGAATTGCAGACCCGGATCGCCAGTTCCTCCGGCGTCGCATCTTTGGCCTCGACGATGCGTTCGAGCCCCGCCGGCCCGGTGACCAGCCGGCCATAGCGGCCGGGCTCCGCCGCCTCGAAGCCGAGCACCGCGAGGTCGTGGCGCTCCAGCGCCGCCGCCATCGCCGCCAGCGTCTCCGGCCGCACGAAGGGCGTGTCGCCGAACATCACCAGCAGCCGCCCCTCGAAGCCCGACAGCGCCGGCGCCGCGGCACGCAGCGCATCGCCGGTGCCGCGCTGGCTCTCCTGCAGGCAGACCGCGACATCGGGCGCCGCCGCCCGCGCCGCCTCCGCCACCGCCTCGGCGCCATGGCCCACCACCACCGCGAGGCGACGCGGCGCGAGGCTCAGCGCCGACCGCATGGCATGGACGAGCATCGGTGCATGGCCGATCTCGTGCAGCACCTTGGGCCGGGAGGAGCGCATGCGCGTGCCCTTCCCCGCCGCGAGTATCGCCACCGCGACCGGTCGCTCCGTCCCGTCGCCCGCCCGTCCGCGGCCTGCCGCCGTCATGTCCTGCTCGATCATGGCGCCCGTATATCCCCGGGCCTCGCGGCTGCAAAGCCGCCGCGGCGCCGCGCGCCTTCAGTTCGTGTTTCAGAAGATTGCGAAAGATGGTTAAGAAGCCGTCAACGCAGGCCGACAGGGGAGCAGACATGCGCGGCGCCATCTTCGATCTCGACGGAACCCTCGCCGATACCGCGGGCGACCTGCTCGCCGCGGCCAATGCGGCGCTGGCGCCGGCCGGGCTGCCGCTGCTCGATCCGGGCGCCGACAAGCCCTATGCCGGGCGCGGCGGGCGGCAGATGATCCGCCGCTCGCTGGTGCTGGCCGGGCGCGACCCGGACGGCGCCGACGAACGGGCGCTGACCGACGCGCTCTATCCCGATCTGCTGGCGGCCTACGAGACCCGCATCGCCGAGGAGACCCGCCTCTTCGACGGCGTCGAGGCCTGCCTCGACGCACTGGTGGCGGCGGGCTGGCGCGTCGGCATCTGCACCAACAAGCCGGAGCGGCTGGCGCTGATCCTGCTCGACCGGCTCGGCGTGCTCGGCCGCTTCGGCGCGGTGCTGGGGGCCGACACGCTGCCGGTGCGCAAGCCCGACCCGGAGCATTTTCGCGAGACCGCCCGGCGCATCGGCGCCGACCCCGCCCGCTCGGTGATGCTCGGCGACACCCGCACCGATCTCGACACCGCCCGCGCCGCCGGGGCGCCGGTGGTGCTCACCGCCTTCGGCTTCGCCGCCGAGCCGCTCGACGAGCTGGCACCGGATCACGTGATCGGCCATTACCGCGAGGCGCCCGAGGTACTGGAGCTGCTGATGCCGGCCTGAGCCCGAAACGCCCGCCGGGCCGGAGGCACTGCCGGTCCGGTCCCGCCGCTCCCCCGGTCCTGCGCCGTGCGGCGGCTCGGCGGGGAAACCCGCCCTTGGGGGCCGGCGCGAGAGCCCGACCGCTCACCCTGCCAGGACCATGCCGGATCGACAACAGGGAGCACGGCGCCCGCGCGGTCAGATCGCCCCCGGCGACTTCAACGCCGCCGCCTTGGCCTGCGCCGCCAGCGCCTCCTGCCAGGGCCGGGCGAGCTCGGCCAGCAGCGCATCCCGCGACAGCGCCGCCGGGGGCATCCTGCCCGTGAGCCGCTCGCCCAGAGCCCGCAGCTCCGCCTTGCGCATCCCCCGGTCCGCCGCCAGCGCATCGAGCGCCGCGAGCGCGTCCTCCGGCCCGGCGGCCTCGAGCCGCGCCGCCCAGGCCTTCACCTGTGCCGCATCGGCCCCGCTCATTCCTCCTCCAGCTCCTCGGCGAAGGAGGGGGCGAAGCGCCCGATCCGCGCCCCCAGCCGGTCGAGCTCCGGGCGCACCGAGGGTTCGGTGCGATAGGCCAGCCCGCGCCCCGCGGCGCGCTGGAAGCCCGACATGTTGGGCAGGATGGCGTCGCGCAGGAACAGCCCCGGCGGCTCGCCGCGCATTGCCAGCATCCGGTCGATCTCGGCCACCGCGGCCAGTTCCGCCCGGCTCATCCGCTCGGTCGACCAGGTCTTCTGCATGCCGAGGATGCGATAGCGCTGCACCGGTGGCAGCGGGCGCGGGCGCAGCGCATCGAGCGTTGCCAGGAAGCTCTGCACCGCCTCCGTCGAGAGCCCGTTGAGCTGCGTCGGGATCACCAGATGCGTCGCCGCGCAGAGCGCGTTGACGAGGCTCAGCGTCACCCGCGGCGGCGTGTCGATGATCACCCGGTCATAGATCGTCTGCACCCGCGGCGCGAGCAGCAGCGAAGCCAGGCGATAGCGGACATCGCCGGGCTCCAGCCCCAGCAGCCAGCGGAACAGCAGCCGGCTCTCCTCGTTGAGCAGCGGATAGGAGGCATCGATCACGCCGGAATTGCTCTCCGCCCCGGCCATCGGGAAGACCTTCGGCATCTCGCCGCGCAGCAGCGTCCGCGCGCCCGGCGCGCCAAAGTCCCGCCCCCGCGCATCGCCGCCCAGCGCCATCGCGGTCAGCGAGCCCTGGTAGTCGAGATCGATCAGCAGCACCCGCTCGCCGCGGGCATCGAACCAGGCCGCGAGATTGGCCGCCAGCGTGGTCTTGCCGACACCGCCCTTCAGATTGGCCGCGGCGATGATCGGGATGCTCTCGGCCATGCGTTCGGCATAGCCGTCCGGCGGCTCGAAAGGGGTGCGGGTCCAGACCTCGCTGGCACCGTCCGCCAGGGTGACGAAACGCTCGAGCGCCGCCTCCGCCGCATCGCGCTGGCCGGTGACGCTCTCCAGCTCGTCCTCCGCCGCCTCGAGCTTCGCGCTCAGCGTGCCGATATCGGCCGAGCGGCGCATCAGCGCGAGGATCAGCACCGCGATGCAGCCGATCACCAGCACGAAGATCCCGGCGACGGCCACCAGCAGCAGCACCGCCGAGGGCGTCAGCGTCGCCATCAGTAGCTCGATCCGGTCCACGCCCCCTCCGTCGCCGGCCCCTGGTCAGGGCGCCGAGCCTAGCGCCGCCGCCGGGCGGAGGCCAGACGGCTGTGACCGGATGCCGGCCCGCCGGCCGCAGCGGGTCGGCCGCCCCGCCATCCGGCCGCTTCGGGACCGGGCGCAGGGGCTGGCAGGGCCGTCAGGCGAGCCGAAGGCTGCGGCGGCGCGATCCGCTCGCCCGGCATTGCCGGCCCGCCCGGCAGCAGGCGCCGGATCAGAACCCCTGCCGGCTGCGGATCGTGTCGACCGCGCGCAGCACCATGGCCAGCACGGTTCTGAGGTTCGCCTGGCCGCGGCTGCGCGCCCGGATCAGCAGATCGAGCCGCGCCAGCGCCACCGATGTCGCGATCGCCGCGGGGTGGCGGAAGGCCAGCGGCGCGAGCCGCAGCAGCCCGGCCCGCTCCAGCGCCGCGGCGAGCTGCCCGGCCGGCGCATCGGCCTGCAGCACCAGGCACATCGTCGCCGGGCGGATCTCGATCCGCGTGACCCCGGGAAAGGCCCGCAAGGCCGCGGCCAGCGCCGCCAGTTCCTCCGGCCCGCCGGCTCCGAGCAACCGCAGCCTGAGGCGCCCGCCGGCCCGGTGCAGCACCGCCGCATCCGCCGCCTGGGGCTGCACCGCCGCGCCGCCCGAGACCGCCCGGCCGGCCAGAACCTCCGGCAGCGGCCCCTGCCCGGCGCCGCGGCCCTCGGCCGCCGCCGCATCGGCGCGGATCTCCGCCAGCAGGTCCTCGATCACCTCGGCAGCCTCGGCCGCCGCGCGCAGCATCTCGCGCTGCATCGCCCGGTTCACCGACTGCCCGAGCGCCACCGCCTCGCGCCCCATGCGCAGGGCCGTCTGCGGCATCAGCATCGCCATGCCGAACGCCGCCGCCGAGCCGACCGCCAGTCCGCGTGTCCACATGCCGCCATCCTCCACCGGTATCCGGCGCGAGACTATCAGAGGTCCGGGGCGTCGTCAGCCCGCCGGAGGCTCAGACGGCGACCGCATGGCGCGGCCCGGTTGCCTGCGCCGCCGCGAGATGGGCATCGAAGGCCGCGGCGATCACCCGCAATGCCGGGCGCCCGCGCTCGGTGACGCTGAGCCGCCGGTCCTCGATCCGCGCAAGCCCGTCTTCGACGAAGCCGAGGCAGGCCGCCAGCTCGGCATCGAGCGCGCCCGGAGCCCGGCCATGGGCGGCGCAGAGATCGCCGAGATCGACCTCCATCGCGCACATCAGCTCGAGGATCACCGCCCTGCGCAGCCGGTCCTCCGGCGTCAGCGCGACGCCGCGGGCCACCGGCAGCCGCCCCCCGCGCACCACCCGCGCCCAGGCGCCGGTCTCGGAGATGTTCTGGTGATACCCTTCCGGCAGCGCCGAGATCGCGGTCGCCCCCATGCCGATCACGGTCTCCACCGGATCGTCGGTGTAGCCCTGGAAGTTGCGCACCAGCCGGCCTTCCTCGGCGGCACGGGTCAGCCCGTCGCCGGGGCGGGCGAAATGGTCGAGCCCGATGCGCCGGTAGCCCCCCTCCACCAGCATATCCGCCGCGCGGGTGGCCTGGGCAAAGCGCTCCTCGGCCCCCGGCAGCGCCTGCTCCGGCAACATCCGCTGGCGCTTCGCCATCCAGGGTACATGGGCATAGCCGAAGAGCGCGATGCGGCTCGGCGCGAGGCCGAGGGTCAGGCGGATGGTCTCGGAGATCGTCTCGACGCTCTGGTGCGGAAGCCCGTAGATCAGGTCGAAATTGATCGCCTCGATCCCAGCGCCGCGCAGCGTCTCCACCACCCGGGCGACGATGTCGTAGGGCTGGATGCGGTTGACCGCCGCCTGCACCTTCGGGTCGAACTCCTGCACCCCGAGCGAGACCCGCCCGACGCCGAGCGCCGCCAGCCGCCGCGGCAGCCCCTCCGGCACGTTGCGCGGGTCGAGCTCGAAGGCGATCTCGGCATCCGGCGCCAGGTCGAAGCGCGCGCGAACCTCCGCCATGATCGCCTCGATGGCGGCGAAGGGGAGCGAGGTCGGCGTGCCGCCGCCCCAGTGCACCCGCACCACCCGCTGCCGCCGGCCCAGCGCCGCCGCCACCAGCGCGATCTCGGCGCGCAGGTCGTCGGCATAGGCAAGCAGCGGCTCGGGCCGCCGGCCGAGCTTCATGTTGCAGGCGCAGTACCAGCAGATCTGCGCGCAGAACGGCACATGGAGATAGAGCGACACCGCCTCGCCCTCGGGGATCGCCGAGAGCCAGCCCGCGGCGGTATCCGAGCCTACCTCGGGGCCGAACTGCGCCGCGGTGGGATAGCTCGTGTAGCGGGGCGCGCGGGCCTGCGCGCATCTGAGAACAGCCTGGTCCATGCCGCCGTTCTAGGCGCGCGCCGGGGGGCCGTCCTTGATCGGGATCAAGCCCGCGGGGGCTTTGCTGGCCGGCCGCGCGCCGGTCCGCACACGCACCGGCGCCCATGCCGGCCAAGGCGGGATGCATGCCTGCCGGCGGCCGCCTCACCGCCACCGCTGCCTTGAGCGCCGGTGGCCAGCCATGCATCTGCGCCGTCTGCAACCCGTCCTGCCGATCGGCGAACGGGCGCACGATGGCCGCCTCCCCGGCAAGCTCGGGCGCGAGCAACATCCCCCTCCGACCGCGTGATGCCGCGATGAATCGCCAGCGACGCGGCCAACTCCGAGCTCCCGTGCCGCCTGCACCGCGCGCCGAAGATGCACATCGCCGGCCATCCGCCGAGGGAACACGGCGAAGTGCGGCGGGGGCGGCGGCGCCAACCCGTGGGCGGCGAATCGCCCTGCCGCGCGATTTCCGGACCCGGCAGACGGAGTCGGAACGCGCGAAAGGAAGACTCCACAGCCGCAGGCAGTGCCGCGATTGCCACGTCGAGCCGCAGCGCGCGCAGGTTTGCACCGGGCAGCCGGTCGTTTCGCGCCGCGTCAGCCCGTGCCGTGCGATGTCCGGGTGGCCAGGCAGCCCGGAGAAGAGCGACGCGCGGGCAGGATTCGCACCGCCATCCGGAGCGAGCCCATTCGGTACAGCGCCGATGCGGGGTAGCCTCGCCTGGCCGCCTGGCGCGCGGGCGACGAGCACCAACAGGCCCGGGTTACCCGTCGGACGACCGAGGCCGGTGCAGACCTTCTGAGCCGGCAGCCTCAAAGTACGAGGCGACCGGCGCTGCCAAGCGGCAGCTATGTAGGCGAAGGAGCTTTCGCGGACGGATAAGGCGAGCGGCAGACCCCCGGCTGCGGGGACATGGGCTTTGGCACTGCGCTCGGGCGTCCGGCATGGAAGGGCTCGCGACACGGCCGGACCTCGCAAGACTGCTCCGGCGAAGTGCCCTCCGCAGCCCTGGTTACCATCCGACGCGCCCGGCCCGGCGGTTGCGGCGGCGCATGACCATCCTCCGCCCGGTCCCTGCGGCCGGAGGATGGCCGGCCCGGCTCAGCCGAGGCAGTCCTCGAGTGCCGTCGCCATCCCTTCGAGCACCGCACCATAGAGACCCGGCCCAGGCGCAAGCTCTGCACCGAGCGGATCGAGCCGGCCGAAGCGCGCCTCGCTGCCCTCGGCAACGGTGCCGATCAGCCGGTCGGAGAGCTGCGGCTCGGAGAAGATGCAGACCGCGCCCAGCTCCCGCACCCGCTCGCGCAGCGCCGCGAGGCGCGCCGCCCCCGGCGCGGCGGCATCGCTCAGCGCGATGGTGCCGGCCGCCGGCAGGTCGAACCGCGTCTCGAAATAGCGGTACGCGTCGTGGAACAGGATGTAGGGCCGGCCGCGCAGCGGCGCGAGGCGGGCCTCGAGGGATGCGGCATCCGCGGCGAGGCGGGCCTGCGCCTCGGCGGCATTGCGGCGATAGGCGGCGGCATTCTCCGGGTCGAGCTCGGCAAGCCGGCCGGCGATGGCACCGAGCCAGACACGGGCATTGTCCGGGTCGAGCCAGGCATGGGGGTCGGCGCCGTCGCCATGGTCGTGATGGTCGTCGCCGTGGTCATCGCCGTGATCATCGTCGTGGCCGTGCTCGTCATCCTCGTGGTCATGGCCCTCGCCGTCATGCTCGTCATGCTCGTCATGCTCGTCATGCTCGTGGCCGTCATCGTCGTCATCGCCCGCTTCGCCGCCGAAATGCGCGTGGTCGTGGGCCTCCGGATCGACCGGTAGCAAGCGGGTGCCCTCGACCTCGAGCAGCGTGAGCCGCGCGGCGGTGCCGGCGAGCGCGCCGGTCGCCCGGTCGAGCCAGGGCGTGAGCTCTGGCCCGATCCAGACCACGAGATCCGCATCGGCCAGCGCCGCCGCCTCGGAGGGCCGCATTGAATGGGCATGGGGCGAGGCATTCGCGGGCATGATCTGCACCGGCTCGGCAATCCCTGCGGTGACCTGGGAGACAAGGCTGTGCACCGGCGGGATGTCGGTGACGACCCGCGGCGGGCCGGCCGCCGCGGCCTGCGCCGCGAGGACGGTCGCGGCAGCGGCGAGGATGGCAAGGCGAGGGCGGCGGGCGGCAGCGATCATCGGGACCTCCGGCTGGTGCACATGCAGGCCGCGGGGGGGCATTGCCCGCGGCAGAAGAACCCAGTAAATGTTATATCATCACAATGCAACGAGTACCCGTATGCCACCCTCTCCGAATCCCGCTGCCGCCGCCGAGATCCACCTGCACGCGCCGCCCTCCACGGATCCGCCCGCGGCGGAGGCGCTGATCCGGCTCGCCGGCGTCACGGTGGCGCTCGGCGGGCGGCCGGTGCTGCACGGGGTCGATCTCGCCGTCGCGCCGGGGGAGATCCTGACGGTGCTCGGCCCCAACGGATCGGGCAAGTCGACGCTGCTGCGCACGCTGATCGGCGCGGTGCGCCCGGCGCGCGGCACGGTCTGGCGGCGGCCGGGGCTGCGCCTCGGCTATGTGCCCCAGCGCCTCGCGATCGATGCCACCATGCCGCTGACGGTCGACCGTTTCCTCTCGCTGCCGGTGCGCCGCCCGCGCGCCGACAAGGCTGCGGCGCTCGCGGAAGTGGGGCTCGGCGCCCTCGGCCGGCGCCAGCTGACCGAGCTCTCCGGCGGGCAGTTCCAGCGGGTGCTGCTGGCGCGGGCGCTGCTCGGCCGGCCGGAGGTGCTACTGCTCGACGAGCCGACCCAGGCGCTCGACCAGCCCGGCACGGCGCAGTTCTACCGGCTGATCGCCGATATCCGGGCACGACTCGGCTGCGCGGTGGTGATGGTGAGCCACGACCTGCATGTGGTGATGAGCGCCTCCGACCGGGTGATCTGCGTCAACGGCCATATCTGCTGCGAGGGCACCCCCGCGGTGGTCTCCTCGGCGCCGGAATACCGCGCGCTGTTCGGCCTCGGCACCGCGGGGGCGCTGGCGCTCTATCGCCATGCCCATGACCACGGGCACGACCATGCGCACGATCACGGGCATGACCACACGCACGACCATGCACACGACCATGCGCGCGAGGCGCCCCGGTCGCGGGCCGCGGCGCCGGAGGAGACGCCGTGAGCCTCGCCCCACTGCTCGACGATTTCCTCGTGCGCGCGGCGCTCGCCGGGCTCGGCGTGGCGCTGGCGGCGGGGCCGCTCGGCTGTTTCGTGGTGTGGCGGCGGATGGCCTATTTCGGCGACGCCACCGCCCATGCCGCGCTGCTCGGCGTGGCGCTGGCGCTGGCGCTCGAGATATCCATCACCCTCGGCGTGCTCGCGGCGGCGACGGCCATGGCCTTCGCGGTGAGCGCGCTCTCGGGGCGGCGCCTGGCGATGGACACGGCGCTCGGCGTCGCGGCCCATGCGGCGCTGGCGGCGGGGCTCGTCGCGGTGGCGCTGATCGCGCCACGGGGGCTCGATCTCGAGGCCTATCTCTTCGGCGAGATCCTTGCCGTCACCCGCGCCGACCTGGCGGCGATCTGGGGCGGCGGCGCGGCGGTTCTGGCGGTGCTCGCCTGGCGCTGGGCGCCGCTGCTGACCGCCACGCTGAGCCCCGACCTCGCCCATGCCGGCGGCATCGACCCGCGCGCCGAGCGCATCGGGCTGACGCTGATGATCGCGGTGGTGGTGGCGGTGGCGCTCAAGGTGGTCGGGGCGCTGCTGATCACCGCGATGCTGATCGTGCCGGCCGCCGCGGCGCGGCCGCTGGTGCGCACGCCGGAGGCGATGGCGGCGGCGGCGGCGCTGATCGGGGCGCTGGCGGCGCTGGCCGGGCTCTGGGCCTCGTTCCGCTGGGACACGCCGACCGGCCCGACCATCGTGAGCGTGGCCGCCGGGCTGTTCCTGCTGAGCGCGATCGGGGCCGGCATCTGGGCGATCGTCGCCGGGCGCATCGGCACCGGCCGCGGCGAGGGCTTGCGCGGCGAGGGCTGACGCGCGACACAATCCCCGAGGCAAGCGTCGGGTGGGTATGAGCGAAGGTCCGCGGGTTCTGTTTCTCGAGCCCCTGTTTCCCCGCATGGGGGGCGGGCAGATCGTCGGGCTGTGGATGCTGCAGGCGCTGCGCGGCTGGGCCGAGCCGACCCTGCTGAGCTGGTCGCGGCCCGACTTCGCGTCGCTCGACGCCTTCGCCGGCACCGATCTCGCCGCCGCCGGTATCCGCGTCCTGCGCCCCTCCCCCGGCCTCCGCGCGTTCGGCGATGCGCTGGACGCGCTCGACCCGGACCCCTTCAGCATCCAGCGCATGGCGCTGCTCGAACGCATCGCCCGCCGGATGGGGCCGGCCTACGACATCCTGCTGAGCTGCTCCAACGAGCGCGACATGGGCGGGCGCGGGGTGCAGTACATCCACTATCCCCATCTCGGCGAGATCCATGTCGAGGGCATGCCGCCGCGCCTGCGCCGGGGCCAGCGCTGGCGTCCCTGGCGGCTGGTCTCGGGCTTCGAGATCGCGCGCATGTCGGCGAACCTGACGCTGGCCAATTCCGACTGGACCGCCGAACGCTTCGGCCGCATCTACGGCCGGTTGCCCGAAACGCTGTATCCGCCGGTGCCGGGAGACTTTCCCCGGCGGCCCTGGGCGGCGCGCGACGACGCGGCGATCTGTGTCGGCCGGATCGCCGACGACAAGCGGCTCGACCGGATCATCGCGGCGGTGGCCGCGCTGCGCGAGCGCCATCCGGGCTTCCGCCTGCGCATCGCCGGCACGCTCGACACCGTCGCGCCGGCCCGCATGATGGTGGAACGGGCGGCCGCCGAGCATCCCTGGATCGAGCTGCATTTCGATCTGCCGCGCGATGCGCTCTGCGCGCTGATGGCCGCCTCGAAGATCGGCATCCATGCCAAGGAGGACGAGCATTTCGGCATCGCCGTGGCCGAGATGCTGCGGGCCGGCTGCCTGACCTTCGCCCATGACAGCGGCGGGCAGGTGGAGATCCTCGGCCGCGCGCCGGAACTGCTGTTCCGCACGCCCGACGAGGCGGCCGGGAAGATGGCCCGCGCGCTGGCGGACGACGCGCTGCGCGAGCGGCTGCTGGCGGCGCTGGCGGCGCGGGCGCCGCTGTTCACGCCGGAGCGGTTCTGCGCCGCCTTCCGGGGCGTGCTCGAACGCTTTCTCGCCGAACGCCCGGCCGGCGCCGCGGCTCGCCGGGGCGCCGCGTGACCAGCTCGCCCGGCCTGCGCGGCGCGCTCCTGCTCAACGGCGCGGCGCTGGCGGGGCTGGCGCTGCGCCTCGGGCATCTGGTGATCGTCGCCCGCCTGGTGCCGCCCGAGGCGGTGGGGCTCGCGGCGATGGCCTGGGCGGTGGCCTTCATGGTCGGCAACTTCACCGATATGGGGATGTCGAGCGCGCTGGTGCGCGAGACGCGCGATACCGCCGATCTGGCGCCGCTGGCCGCGAGCGTGTTCTGGCTGCAGGCCGGCGTCGGCCTCGCGCTTGCGGCGGCGGTGGCGCTCGCCGCCGGGCCGCTCGCCGCGGTCTATGACGAGCCCCGCGCCGCGCCGCTGATCCTGCTGGCCGCGGTGATGATCCCGGCCGGCGCGATGGCCGCGGTGCCCTGGTCGCTGCTGCAGCGGGCGCAGCGCTTCGGCCGGATCGCGCTCTGCGACACCGCCGCGCAGGCGATCGCCACGGCGGTCTCGCTGGCGCTGGCCTGGGCCGGCCACGGGGCGACGGCGCTGGTGATGCTGCTGGTCGTCCAGTATCCGCTGCGCGCCGGCCTCCTGCTGGCGGCGGCGGGGTTCCGGCCGCGGTTCCGGATCGACCGGGCGGAAATCGCGCGGATCTGGCCCTACAGCCGCAGCCTGCTCGGCGCGCAGATCCTCGGCATGGCGAGCCTGCAGATCGACCGGGCGGTGCTCGGCGCACGGCTCGGCGCGGCCGGGCTCGGGCTCTATCACCAGGGGCGCAACCTCGCGATGATGCCGCTGCAGCTGCTGGCCTGGGGGTCGGCGGCAGCGATGTTCCCGGTGTTCGCGCGCTATGGCGCCGACCGGGCGGGAATGGCGGCGGCCTATACCCTCGGCAGCCGGGTGCTGGCGGCGGCGGCCTTCCCGGTCTATGCCGGCATGGCGGCGCTGGCCGATCCGCTGGTCGCGGTGATGCTCGGCCGCGGCGCCGGGTGGGACTGGTCTCCGGTGGCCGCGCTGCTGCCGGTGATGGCGCTTGCCGGTGCGGTCAAGGGGGCGCTCGGCATGGTCGGCGCGGCGCTGATGGCGCTCGGCCGGTCGGACCGGATGATGGCGGGCGAGGCGGTGACGCTGGTGGCGATGGTGACGGGGATCTGGATCGGCGCCGGCTGGGGGCCGGAGGGCGCCGCCTGGGGCTATCTCGCGGCGGTGATCGTGCAGGGCGCCGTGATGGCCGGGCTGTCGCTGACGGCGCTCGGCCTCGGCGCCGGCGGCTGGCTCGCGGCGCTGGCGCGGCCGGGGCTCGCGGCGCTGGTCATGGGGATTGCCGTGCATCTGCTGGCCGGGCCGGCGGAGGCGCTGACCGGGAGCGAGGCGGCCGCGCTGGCGCTGCTGGTGCCGGGGGGCGCCTGTCTCTACGCCGTGCTGCTCGCGCTGATCGACCGCGACCTGATCCGGCGGGCCCTCGCGCTGGCGCTTCGGCGCGGCGCCGGCGCGGCCGGATGAGCGCCCCGATGCGCATTCTCCATCTGACACGCGACCTGCCCTGTCCGCCCGTCACCGGCGGGCAGATCCGCGATTTCGCGCTGATCCGGCGGATCGCGGCGCGCCACGAGGTCCGGCTGCTGGCCTTCTGCGAGACGGCGCCCGACCCGTCCGACATCGCCGCGATGGGCGGTATCTGCGCCTCGGCGGAGGCGATGGTGCGCCCGGCGCTCGGGCCGGCCGGGCTCGCGGCGCATCTGGCGCGGCACCTGGCCAAGCGCCGGCCGCTGGCCACGGCCCACTACGTCTATGCTCCGGTCGAGGCGCGGCTTCGCGCGATGATCGCGGAATCCCGGCCCGACATCCTGCAGATCGAGCATTCCCTGCTGGCGCCCTATGTCGAGGCGGTGCGGCGGGCGCCGGAGATCGCCACGGTGCTGTCGCTGCACAATGTCGGCGCGCTCCAGCATGGCCGCATCGCCGCCCTGCCCGGGCCCTGGCGGCGCCGCGCCGCCGAGCGGGCCAAGGCGCTCCTGATGCAGCGCTGGGAGGCGGAGTGGGCCAACCGGTTCGACCTTTCGGTCACCTGCTCCGAGGCGGATGCGGAGGCGCTGCGGGCGATCGGCGCGCGCGGGCGGATCGAACCGGTGCCGAACGGCGTCGAATTCGGGGATGCGATGCTGGCGCCGCCGCGGCCGGGGCCGCCGCGGCTGCTCTTCGTCGGCAACATGGTCTATCTGCCCAACATCGACGCGGCGCGGCATTTCGCGGCGGATGTGCTGCCGGCTGTGCGCACCGCCCTCCCCGGGGCGGTGTTCACGGTTGCCGGGCGCTCGCCGCCGCCGGACCTGATGGACGGGATCGACACCGCCGGCGTCGAGATCGTCGTCGACCCGGCCGAGATCCGCCCGCTCTACGAAGCCGCGAGCGCCGTGGTCGTGCCGCTGCGCGCCGGCGGCGGCACGCGGCACAAGATCATCGAGGCGATGGCATTCGGGCGGCCCGTGGTCAGCACGCCGCTGGGCGCCGAGGGGCTGGCGGTGGCCGATGGCCAGACGCTGCTGCTGGCCGGGCCCGCCGCGGACCAGGCGGCGGCGGTGATCCGGCTGCACCGGGAGCCCGCGCTGGCCGCCCGGCTGGTGACCGCAGGCCGGCAGCTTGCCGGGGAGCGCTATGACTGGGACCTGCTGGCGGACCGGCTCGAGGCGCTCTACCGAGGCCTTTCCGCGGCAGGATAGAGGGCCCCGGATCGTCTCCGGGACCCTGTTGGTGCGGGCCTCTCAGCCGGCCGCAAGCGCGCGGATCTCGGTGAGGAGATGCGCCGGCACCGCGAGCCCCTCGGCCGCCGCCTTCTGCCGCGCGGCGAGCCCGCGGCGGCCCGGCAGGCGCGCGCCGGGATCGGCCTCGATGGCCTCGGCCAGGCGGGTGACCCGCGCCGCCACGGCGTCGCCGCAGCCCGGATCGATCGCGATCAGGAGCTGGCCCGCCGCCGGCGCCGCCCCCTCGGCATCGAGGAAGCTGCTCGCCTCGAAGCTGAGCGACGGCCCGGCGAGCGCGCCCGCGAGAAGCTCGACCATCAGCGCCAGCGCCGCGCCCTTGGCGCCGCCCGCCGGCAACATGGTGCCGGCCAGCGCCGCCTTCGGGTCGGTGGTGGGCCGGCCCTCGGCATCGAGCGCCCAGCCCTCGGGGATCTCGCGCCCGGCCTTGGCCGCCGCCATCACCTTGCCGCGGGCGACCTCCGAAAGGGAGAGGTCGATCACGATGGGCGCCGCGCCGGCCAGCGGCGCCGCGAAGGCTATCGGATTGGTGCCGAACAGCGCCGTGCCGCCGCCCCAGGGCGCCATCGCCTTCGGCGTGTTGGCCACCATCAGCGCCATCAGCCCGGCCTCGGCCAGCGCCCCGACCTGCAGACCGAGCGAGCCGCAATGATGCGAGCGCCGGATCGCCGCGGCGGCGATGCCCTGCGCCGCTGCCATCGCGGCCAGCTTCTCCCGCGCGAGATCGAGCGCGGGATAGGCGAAGCCGGTGCCGGCATCCACCGAGAGGAAGCCCGGTCGCACCATCTCGGCCGCGGGCTCGGCAAAGCCGTCGACCTTGCCGGCCCGGGCCTGCGCCGCATAGGACGAGACCCGGGCGAGCCCGTGCCCGCCCTGCCCCTCGGCCTCGGCCGCGACCAGCGCCCGCGCCACCGCCCGGGCCTGCGCGGCGCCGGTGCGACTGGCCTCGAGCGCGGCCGCGACCAGATCCTCGGCCGCGGCGAGCGTGAGCCGCTCGCCGCCGTTTTCCGCCTCCGTCACGCCGAGCGGTAGAGCTTGGTCATCGAGAACTCCCGATGGCCGAGGGTCTCCGCCGCGGTGTTGCGGCCGTTGGCGGTGCGGGTGATCATCTCGATCAGCGCATCGCCCGCCTGGTCGATGGTCATCTCGCGGGTCAGCACGCCGGTGACGTCGACATCGATATGCTCCGACATCGTGCGCAGCGTCCGCGGGTTGCCCGAGATCTTGATGACCGGGACGATCGGATGGCCGACCACGTTGCCCTGGCCGGTCGGGAAGGTGTGGATCACGTAGCCCGCCGCCGCCATCAGCGTGACGCATTCCGCCGCCGCCGAGCTGGTGTCCATGAAGTAGAGCCCCGGGCCCTGCTCCGGCGCCTCTGCCGGGCCGAGCGCGTCGATATAGGTGCTGGTCCGGCCGATCTTCTCGAGGTTGCCGAGCGCCTTCTCCTCGATCGTGGTCAGCCCGCCGAGGATGTTGCCCTTGGTCGGCTGGCTGTCCGAGAGATCGGAGGTCTTGTTCGGCTCGATCACCTCGTCCTGGTAGGCCTGGAAGATCTTCATGAACTTCTCGCCGGCCTCGGGGGTCGCGGCGCGCGACTTGCAGATGTGCTCGGCGCCGGTGATCTCCGAGGTCTCGCCGAAGCAGCCGGTGAGGCCGTGCGGGATCAGCTTGTCATACATGTTGCCGACCGTCGGGCAGGAGGACAGCCCGGTGGTGGTGTCGCTCTCGCCGCATTTGGTCGAGACCCAGAGATCGGTGAGCGGGCACGGCTCCTTCTGCAGCTCGGTGGCCCAGTGCACGAACTCCTTGGCCTTCCACGAGGCGGCGCGGATGGTCTCGAGATCGCCGTTCTGCTCGATCGAGAACTCCGCCACCGGCTTGCCGGTCTTGCGGATGCCGTCGGCGATGATCTTGGTCCAGCCCGGCTCGATGCCGATCACCACCACCGCGGCGACGTTGGGGTTGGCCCCGGTGCCGATGATGGTGCGGAAATGCAGCTCGAGATCCTCGCCGAACTGCAACCGGCCATAGGAGTGCGGGATCGCGATGGTGCCCTGGATCAGGCGCGAGACGCCCTCGGCGGCGGCGTTGGAGATGTCGTCCACCGGCAGGATCAGGACATGGTTGCGCACGCCCACGCGGCCGTTCTCGCGGCGCCAGGCATTGACCGTCACGTTGCTTGCATCGAAAGCCATGTCACCACCGCTTGGTTTTGAGGTTCTGGGTGTGGAGATGGCCGCCCTTGGCCACCGGCGCGACGATCTTGCCGATGTCCTCGCCATACTTGGTCGCCGTGTCGCCCACCTTCAGGTCGTCTAGCGCGACCTTGTGGCCGATCGGGATGTCGTCCTTCGCGGTCAGGCGGAACTCAGAATTGTCCTCGGTCACGACGCAGAGCATGTCGGTCCCGGCGGTCAGTCCCTCGACGACCACGACGCCGCAATTGTCCTTGCGGTCGTGCACGAGGAGCTGGGGCACGGATGATGAGGTCATCGGGCCTCCTTCCCTTTCCAGAGTTGTGATATAAGATATCTTGTACATGTATCGGCGAGTCGGACCAATGGCAAGAGACAACAGAGCGGATCGGAGCATTCGATGAGCGAGACCGACGCGAGCGGGCCGGAGGATGCGCGGCTGGTCGCCCTGCCCCTCTACAAGCGGGCCGAGGAGGCGATGCGCGCCCGCATTGCCGACGGACGATGGCCGCCGGGTGCCCGCCTGCCCAACGAGCCGCGGCTGGCCGAAGAGTTCGGCGTGAGCCACGGCACGCTGCGAAAGGCGCTGGCCGCGCTCGAGGCGCAGGGGCTGGTGGAGCGCCGCCCGGGCCGCGGCACCCGCGTTGCGCGGACCACCGACGAGGCCGCGGTCTATGCCTTCCTGCGGCTCTGGGACACCGGCGGCGAGCGGGTGATTCCCGAGCCGCTCTCCGAGGCGCTGGCGGAGGACACCGCGACCCCGGCAGAGGTGGAGGAGCTGGCGCTTGCGGAGCCGCGGGTCTGGCGCCTCACCCGCTGCCGCGGCCATGCCGGGCGGGCGGTGTCGCTCGAGCGGATGGTGCTGCCGGTGGCGCGGTTTCCCGAGCTAGGCGCGCACCGGCCGCTGCCGAACTCGCTCTATCCCTTCTACGAAAGCGCCTTCCGGCAGTCGGTAGTTGCAGCCCGCGACGATCTGACCGCCGAACCCGCGGATGCGGAGGCCGCCGCGGCGCTTTCGGTGGCCGAGGGCGCGCCGCTGCTCTGCGCCGCCCGCGTCGCGCGCAACCTCTCGGGCGAGCCCGTGGAACTGCGTCGAAGCCTCTATCTGACCGCCGGCATCGCCTATCGGGTCGATCTCAGCAAGTAGCGCCAACGAACTGCTGCGAGCCGCTGCAACGAGGCCTGCGACACAAGCTGTCGCCGGCTGGCGGATTCATGCTTGAAACCGGCGGAAACGCTCCCTCTGTCGCCGGAATTTTTCTTGCCCGGCCGCGCTCGGCATGTTTCGCTCGGGGCGACAAGAAAACCTGAATCCTGACAGGGCTGGGAGACGAAGATGTCCAAGCTTATGATGACCGATCGCAAACTGCATCCGATGGCGGAGCAGTTCGTCGAGACGTTGCGGCGCGGCGAGATGAACCGGCGCGAGTATCTTGCCTCGATGATGGGCGTGGGCGTCACCGCGGCCGGCGCCGCCGCACTCGGCGGCTTCGCCCTTCCCGGCGCGGCGCGCGCCGACGAGGCGCAGAAGGGCGGCACGCTGCGCATCTCGATGGAGGTCAAGGAGCTCAAGGACCCGCGCAGCTTCGACTGGTCGGAAATGGGCAACGTGGCGCGGCAGAGCCTCGAATATCTCATCCGCTGGAACCGCGATTTCACCTTCTCCCCCTGGCTGCTCGAGAGCTGGGAGGCCAATGACGACGCCACCGAGTTCACGCTGAACGTGCGCCAGGGCGTCAAGTGGTCGAACGGCGACGATTTCACCGCCGAGGACGTGGTGTTCAACCTCAACCGCTGGTGCGAGAAGGGCGCCGAGGGCAACTCGATGGCCGGCCGCATGGCGGCCCTGATCGACGCCGAAACCGGCATGGCCCGCGAGGGCGCGATCACCATGGTCGACGACCACACCGTCAAGCTCACCCTGCTGAGCCCCGACATCACCATCATCCCGGGCATGTCCGACTATCCGGCCTCGATCGTGCATCGCAGCTTCGACCCCTCGGGCGACCTGCTCAGCCAGTTCAACATCGGCACCGGCCCCTTCGAGATCACCGAGTGGCAGGCCGGCGTGCGCGCCGTCGCGGTGAAGCGCGAGAACTACTGGAACGGCGATGTCCATCTCGACCGCGTCGAGTGGATCGACCACGGCACCGACCCGACCGCGATGATCGCCGCGCTCGAGTCCGAGGAGGTGGACTGCAACCACCAGACGCTGGCGGACTCGATCGACCAGCTCGACGCCGTCGGCCTCGAGAAGAGCGACATCACCACCGGCGGCACCATCGTCGCGCGCTTCAACGTCACCGTGGCGCCCTATGACGACGTGCGCGTGCGCCGCGCCGCGCAGCTCGCCTGCGACAACGCGATCACGCTCGCGCTCGGCTACGACAACCGCGGCGCCCCGGCGGAGAACCACCATGTCGGCCCGATGCATATCGAATATGCCGAGCTGCCGCCGATCAGCCGCAATGTCGAGGAGGCCCAGCGCCTGCTCGCCGAGGCCGGCCAGACCGATCACGAGTTCGAGCTGATCTCGATCGACGACGACTGGCGCCGCGCCACCACCGATGCCATCGCCGCGCAGATGCGCGATGCCGGCATGAACGTGAAGCGCACCGTGATCCCCGGCGCGACCTTCTGGAACGACTGGACGAAGTATCCCTTCTCCACCACCAACTGGAACGGCCGCCCGCTCGGCGTGCAGGTGCTGGCGCTGGCCTACCGCTCCGGCGAGGCCTGGAACGAGAGCTCCTATTCCGATCCGGAGTTCGACGCCGAACTGACCAAGGCCATGGGCATCGCCGACCCGGACGCCCGCCGCGAGGTGATGGCCAAGGTCGAGAAGATCCTGCAGGACAGCGGCGTCATCATCCAGCCCTACTGGCGCAGCCTCTACCGCCACCAGCATCCCTGGGTGCACAATTTCGAGCAGCACCAGGCCTTCGAGCACCATCTCGAGAACGTCTGGATCGAGAGCTGAGCGCGCCGGCATGATGGCGGGCGGCCCGCGCGGCCGCCCGCCCCGCCCCACCGCCGGGCCGCAGACGGGGGACGGGCCGACAGCCGATAAGAAGCCAAACGGCCGCTCTCCAGGGGGCATCGCATGCTGATCTTCATCCTCAAGCGCCTTGGCGTGATCGCGCTCTCGATGGTCTGCCTGACCCTCGTCGTCTTCTACATGGTCAATCTCGACCCCAATCTCGAGAAGATCGCCAAGACCCAGGGCTCGATGCGCATGACCGATGCGGAGGTCGAGAGCTGGCTCGAGCGCAACGGCTACCGCGAGCCCTTCCTCGAGCAATACGGCAGCTGGCTGGTCAATTTCGTCCAGGGCGACATGGGCGACAGCCTGCGCTTCCAGAAGCCGGTCGAGGAGGTGATGCCCGAGCGCCTCGGCTATACCGGCATCCTGATGTTCTGGGTGATGCTGGTGATGGTGCCCGGCGCGCTGATCATCGGCGTGCTGGCAGGGATGCGCGAGGGTTCGACGCTCGACCGAAGTTTGTCGGTGGCCTCGATAACATCGACATCGGCGCCGGAATACGTCACCGGCATCCTGTTCACGGTGATCTTCGCCTCGACCCTGGGCTGGTTCAAGGGCATCGCCTCGACCCGCGAGATCACCTTCGAGAACTTCACCCTGCCGGTGCTCACCATGTCGATCTACGGCATGGGATACATCGCACGCATGACCCGGGCCTCGATGGCCGAGGTGATGACCAGCCAGTATATCCGCACCGCCCGGCTCAAGGGCATGGCCTTCCGCCAGGTGGTGCTGAAGCACGCGCTCAGGAACGCGCTGATCGCCCCCTTCACGGTGATCATGCTGCAGTTCCCCTGGCTGCTGACCGGCGTCGTCATCGTCGAGGCGATGTTCAACTACAAGGGCTTCGGCTGGCTGCTCGTGCGCGCGGCGGAGAACAACGACATCGATCTCCTGCTCGCCTGCTCCTGCGTCGCCGTGGTGGTGGTGCTGCTGACGCAGCTCATCTCCGATATCGGCTACGCCTATCTCAACCCCCGCATCCGCGTGCGCTGAGGGAGACCCGGACATGGAGCTCGAATACCTCACCACCGGCGGCATCATCGCCGAGAGCCTGAGCCGGTTCATTCCGGTCTGGATCGCGCTGGCGGTCACCCTGGTCGGCGGCTGGTTCGTCCGCGACCGGCTCTCGACCTTCGGCCGGCTCTACGGCTCCCCCGTGGGGCTGGCCGGCATCACGCTGGTGCTGTTCTGGGTCTTCACCGCGCTGTTTGCCGACATGATCGCGGTGCTCGAGGCGCGCGAGGTGGCCTTCCTGATGAAGAAGGCGCAGCCCGGCGGCATCGACCCGCAATCGGGCATCGCCTTCCTCTGGGGCGGCGACAACCTGGGGCGCGACGTCTTCTCCCGGGTGGTCTACGGCTCCCGGGTGGTGCTGATCATTGCCCCCGCCGCGACCCTGATCGCCTACATGGTCGGGATCACCCTGGGGCTTCCGGCCGGCTACAACGGCGGCTGGATCGACAGCGTGCTCTCCTTCGTGGCCAACCTCGTGCTCGCCTTCCCGGTGATCCTGCTGTTCTACCTGCTGGTGACACCGGAGATCCGCGCCCTGCAATACGACACCTGGCTGCTCGGCTGGATGGGGGTGGGCTGGTCGATCCCGCGGGCGATGGCCGCCTTCTTCTTCCTCTTCCCGATCCTGTTCCTCACCATCATGTGGTTCACGAAATACGAGAAGAACCGGACCAGGCTGCTGACCTATGGCGGGATCACGGCGCTCGTCGGCTTCTGGATCTATTTCGGCATCGCCTTCGGCTGGGAGCCGAAGATCGGCGAGATCCCGCTCAACCTCGCGCTCGACCCGAACGAGCTCAACGTCTTCGCCGCCGTGGTCTTCGCCTCCTCGCCCGGCGTCTTCCGCATCGTCCGCGGCCTCACCATGGACATCAAGACGCGCGACTACGTGGCGGCGGCGCAGACCCGCGGCGAGCGGCCCTGGTACATCATGCTCTGGGAGATCCTGCCCAATGCCCGCGGGCCGCTGATCGTCGATGCGTGCCTGCGCATCGGCTACACCACGATCCTGCTCGGCACGCTCGGCTTCTTCGGCCTCGGGCTCGAGCCGGAGAGCCCGGACTGGGGCTCGATGATCAACCACGGCCGGCAGTTCGTCCGCCTCGCCTCGACCGCGCACATGGCGCTGTTCCCGGCGCTGGCGCTGATGCTGCTGGTGCTGGGCCTCAACCTGATGGCCGACGGCCTGCGCGAAGAGAGCCTGAAGGACTGAGACCCGTCCCCGCCCGGCGCCGGGATCGGCGCGCGCGGGTGGGCGGGCGGGGCGCGCGTCGAGCCCGGCGCCGGGCGGGGACGCCAGACAGGAAGGAGACCGCGATGACCGCGACGCTCGAGCAGACCGAGGCCCGGCAGGGCACCACCCCGATCCTCGAGATCGAGGACCTCAATATCTCCTTCTACACCCGCAAGGGCGAGATCCCCGCGGTGATGGACTTCTCGATGAAGGTGATGCCCGGCGAGACCATGGGGCTGGTCGGCGAGTCCGGCTGCGGCAAGTCCACCGTCTCGCTCGGCATCATGCGCTATCTCGGCAACAACGGGCGCATCAAGTCCGGCTCCATCAAGTTCATGGGCCGCGACATGGCGGCGATGTCCGAGGAGGAGCTGCGCCAGCTCCGCGGCTCCAAGATCTCCATGGTCTACCAGGAGCCGATGGCCTCGCTGAACCCGGCGATGAAGGTCGGCCAGCAGCTCACCGAGGTGCTGACCATCCACGAGGCGATCTCGGAGGAGGAAGCCCGCCAGCGCGCCGCCGAGATGGTCGCCGCCGTCCGCCTGCCCGACCCGGACCGGATCATGGGCGCCTATCCGCACCAGCTCTCGGGCGGCCAGCAGCAGCGGATCGTGATCGCCATGGCGCTGCTCTCGCGCCCGCAGCTCCTGCTGCTCGACGAGCCGACAACCGCGCTCGACGTCACCGTCGAGGCCGGCATCGTCGAGCTGATCAAGGAACTGGCCCGCGAGATGGGCACCTCCATGGTCTTCGTCAGCCACAATCTCGGGCTGATCCTCGAGACCTGCGACCGCATCACCGTGATGTATTCCGGCGAGGCGGTCGAGGAGGGCGACATCGAGACCGTGTTCAACAAGATGCGCCACCCCTACACCAAGGGCCTGCTGCGCTCGATCCCGGTGCCCGGGGCCGACAAGTATTCGCGCCCGCTGGTGGCGATCCCGGGCCAGCTGCCGCTGCCGCACGAGCGGCCCCGGGGCTGCAATTTCGGCCCGCGCTGCCCGCATTTCGAGACGAAATGCGATGCCGGGCTGATCAGGATGGCCGATCTCGGCGACCGGCACCGCTCGCGCTGCGTGCGCATCGACGAGATCGACTGGCAGGCCGATGCCGCCGATGCCGAGATCGCCGAGCCGATCGAGCTCGGCGACGTGGTGCTCTCGGTCGACAACCTCAAGAAGCACTACTCGGTCTCCACCGGCATGTTCGGCGGCGGCGACCGGCGCACGGTGAAGGCCAACGAGAGCCTCACCTTCGACGCCAGGGAGGCAGAGACGGTCGCCATCGTCGGCGAGTCGGGCTGCGGCAAGTCCACCTTCGCGAAGGTGCTGATGGGGCTCGAGACCGCCACCGAGGGCGAGATCACCCTCGGCAACATGGATCTCGCGCATCTGCCGGTGGAGAGCCGCGGGCCTTCCACCGTCAGCCAGGTGCAGATGGTGTTCCAGAACCCGTTCGACACGCTCAACCCCTCGATGACCATCGGCGACCAGATCTGCCGGGTGCTCGAGATCTTCGAGATCGGCGCCAACGGTGCCGAGCGCTGGGAGAAGATGCTGGAGCTGCTCGACCTGGTGAAGCTGCCGCGCGAGTTCGCCACCCGGATGCCGCGCCAGCTCTCCGGCGGGCAGAAGCAGCGCATCGGCATCGCCCGCGCCTTTGCCGGGCGCCCGCGCCTCGTGGTGGCCGACGAGCCGGTCTCCGCGCTCGACGTCTCGGTGCAGGCGGCGGTCACCAAGCTGCTCACCGACATCCAGCGCGAGAGCCGCACGACGATGCTCTTCATCTCCCACGATCTCGGCGTGGTGCGCTATCTCTCCGACCGCGTGGTGGTGATGTATCTCGGCGAGATCATGGAGCAGGGCCGCACCGAGGACATCTTCTCGCCGCCCTATCACCCCTATACCGAGGCGCTGCTCTCTGCCGTGCCGGTGGCCGACACCCATGTGAAGAAGCGCCACGTGGTGCTCGAGGGCGAGCTGCCCTCGCCGCTCAACCGGCCGCAGGGCTGCCCGTTCCAGACCCGCTGCGGCTACTTCATGCCGGGCACCTGCGAGAAGCCGCTGCCGCGCCGCGAGATGGGCGAGGGTCACGTGATCTCCTGCCACCTCTCCACGGAGAAGCTCAACGCCATGGAGCCGGTGATCACCCTCGAGGAAGCCCCCGCCGCCGAGTGACGGCTGCGCGCACCTGCGTCGCGGGCGCTCGCGAAGGCTGCGTTCGGGCCGCCGGTGTTCCCGGCGGCGCCGGGCGTTGCATGTAAGGTTGCGGCCCGCGCGCGCCGACATTTCGGCAGAGATCGCGCCAGCGTCTCCGTGTCGACGACCGGCATGCCGCGCAGCCGGTGCCGCCAGCCGCTCCGCACAGCGCTGCGGGAGCCAGGCCTGCCGCCCCTGCCCGTCGTGGTCTTCGCCGCGATCGCGGCCGCCAGCGGGATGCTGCAGCCGCTCGAGACCGGGATGCAGCCGGTCGGGCCTGACGCACGCGGCGGCACGGCCGAAGGGATGTGAGGACAGACGGTTCAATCACACGGGTTGCCCTCTCCGGGTGATCGAGCCTCCTGCGACGTTGCCGCACGCGGTGGCGGGCGCAGAAACGCGGCGTCACGCCGGCGCCAGATCATCCAAGATCTGTTGGAATGACATGAAGCGGTCTCGCCGCGTGCCTCGCTGCGGCGTGCCGCGGTCGCCCGCGACCACGCTTCTTCGCAGATTGCCCGAGGAAGGACACATCATGGCGTTCACCCGCACCATCGCCCGGCGCGCACTGCTCACCGGAACCGCTGCGCTTACGCTTGTCGCCGCGCTCCCCGGCGTCGAGGCCGAGGCCAAGACCCGCGGCATGCCGAAACCCGACACGGCCGCCACCACCGCGGGCGAGATCGCCGCGCTCGACGCCGATGCCAATGCCAGCGCGGTGCTGGCCCGGCTGCTGGCCGACAGCCCCGCCGCCGCCGGCATCATGGGCTTCCCGACCGTCGAGGCCAACGCCTTCCAGATCGGCTCGGAGACCGCGATCGGCCGCCTCACCGCCGGCAGCGAGACCAGCTGCAGGCGCGCCACAGGGGCCTCACTGGACCTGCAGATCGGCAGCAGGTCGCTGAGCCGCGGATGGCCCCGGCGATCATCGAAGGGCTCCGCGCGGGCAATCTGATGAACCTCGGCGTCGATGCCGAGATCTCGAGGTCGACAGCGAGGCCGGCATCGTCGAGGCGGCGCTCTCGGCCGAGATCGCCTGTTTCGCGATCAACGAGGAAGGCACGGCCCATGGCCTGCGGCTGCAGAGCCTCGAGGTCGGACCGATCACCCCCAGCGCCGAGTGAGCCGGGCCGGGCCGCGGGGGTCTCGCCGCGGCTCAGCACCTGCTCCCCCGGCCCCCCGACCCCGGCCGGTCATGCGCAATTCCGGCTTGGAATTGAACATGCGTTCACCTAGGCTCGCGCTCTGAGGGAGACGCGCATGGCCAGGCGAGCCGGCTCACAGGGCGAGAAGACCGAGGCGGCGATCCGCGACGCGGCGCTGAAACTGATCGCACGCTGCGGCTACGAGGCGCTCTCGATGCGCCGGCTGGCCGAGGAGGTCGGCCTCGGCGCCGCCGCGATCTACCGCTACTTCCCAAACAAGCAGGCGATCCTGATGGGGCTGCTCGAGCGCCACATGCTCGACCTGCTGACATCGTGGGAGCAGGCCCGCCTGCCCGCCGCGCGCCCGGCGCCGGAACGGCTGGAATGCTTCACGCGCTTCCATATCCGCCACCACCTGCCGCGCGCCGAGGGCGTGTTCCTCAGCTACATGGAGCTGCGCAGCCTGACGCCGGACAATTTCGACCGCATCGAGGGGCTGCGGCGCAGCTACGAGAGCGACCTGGCGGCAATTCTCGAGGCCGGGCGGCGCGAGGGCAGCCTCGCCGCGCCGGCGCCGCGGGTGACCGCCCGAGCAGTGATCGCCATGCTCACCGGGCTCACCACCTGGTATCGCAAGAGCGGGCCGCTGACCCCGTCGGAAGTCGAGGCGATCTACTGGCGCCTGGTCGCCGGCATGGTGGGCCTCGCGCCGCAGGAGCGCGCGAGCGGGCCCGAGACCACCTCCGCCCCGGCCTGAGCGCCGCCGTTCGAGCACGCCGTCCGAGCGCCCCGGCCGGGCACGCCGTCCGGGCACGCCGCAAGAGGAGCCACCGATGATCCGCACCGCCCTTCTCCTCGCCGCCCTGGTGTTCCCGGCCGCTCCGGCCTGGAGCTGGATGCCGGAGGAGGCCGAGCCCGGCGATGTCGCGGCGCTCGAGGCCTGCACCGCGGCGCATCTGCCGGCGTTCGCCGAGGCCGAGGCGCGCTGCATCGGCAGCATCTCGGAGCCCTGCATGGGCACCCCGGAGGGCGGCACCACCATCGGCATGACCGCCTGCCTCCACCGCGAGCAGCTTGCCTGGGACGTGATCCTGAATGCCGACTGGCCGAAGCTCCGCGCGCTGGCGAAACGCATCGACGAGGACCAGGCGGTGGAGGGCATGACCCTGCCCTCCTATGCCGAAACCCTGCTGACGGCGCAGCGGGCCTGGCTCGCCTGGCGCGAGGCGGAGTGCATGAACCAGGCCGCGGAATGGGGCATCGGCAGCCATGGCCGCGTGGTCCATGCCGCCTGCTTCATGCAGATGACGGGCGAGCGCACGCTGCTGCTGCGCGCCCGGCTGACCGATGGCGAGCGCTGACCGGGGAGACCTGCCATGGGCCGCATCGAGATCCGGGTCGCCGACATCACCACCCTCGACGTCGATGCCATCGTCAACGCGGCCAATACCGCGCTGGCGCCGGGGGGCGGGGTCTGCGGGGCGATCCACCGCGCCGCCGGGCCGGGGCTGGCGGCAGACTGCGCGCGGCTCGGCGGCTGCCCCACCGGCGAGGCGCGGATCACCGGCGGGCATCGGCTGCCGGCGCGCCGCGTGATCCATGCGGTCGGGCCGGTCTGGCATGGCGGCGGCTCGGGCGAGGCCGCGCTGCTTGCCGGATGCTACCGCAACGCGCTGAACCTGGCGGCGGAGGAAGGGCTCGCCTCGATCGCCTTTCCGGCGATCTCCACCGGCATCTTCGGCTATCCGCCGGAGGCGGCGGCACGGGTCGCGGTGGCCACGGTTGCCGGGAGCCTGGCGCAGCATCCCGGCATCGCGCTGGTGGTGCTCTGCGCCTTCGACGCGGCGGCGGCGGCCCCGCTCCGCGCCGCGCTGGCCGGGCAGCAGGGCTGAAACCGCCTATTCGGCGCGCTGCATCGCCCGGATGTGCTCGATCAGCGCGAGGATCTTCTGGCTCACCACGGTCTCGGCCGAGGCGCCGCCGCGATCGGCATCGCTCTGGCGGTTCTCCAGCCGGCGATACTCGTAGCCCCAGATCGGCATCTCCCGCGGCCCGTGGGCGAGCAGCTCGGTGCGCCCGTCGATCACCCGGTAGATGTCCTCGAAGGGAAAGCGCCCGCGATTGTCGATGGCGAGCACGGTCAGATCCGCCGGCTTGACCTTGAGATAGAGCTCGTAGGGACCGTCGCCGCGGCCCTCGAGACCGTGGCAGATGGCACAGCGCACGGCGTATTCATGGGCGCCGTCGATCTCCGCGGCGAGTGCCGGCGCGGCGACGGTTGCAGCGAGCGCGAGCGCCGGCGCGATGTGGCGAAGGACGGGCATGGATCTCTCTCCCTGGCTGTGGGTGGCTGGGAGCAGACTGGCACAGCGGCCCGCCGCGCGGCCTTGACACCCGTCAATGCCGGGGGCCCGCCGGGCGGGTGCGGGACCGTCCCCCGCGCGGATCAGGGGGGCGGCACCCGCTTCGGGCGGGTGGCTTGAAGGCCGCCGGCCGCGGGGCGGCCGGCCTCTCAATAGGTCGTGTCGTAGCCCCGGAAGCCCTGCACCACCCAGAGCGCATAGGAATACTGGCGGTCGCCATGGGTGGCGAAGCGCCCGGCATCCACCTCGATCGCCTCGTCGAAACGGGCCGCGATCGCGCCCGCCGCCGCCGGGTTCAGCACCGCGAGGAGCAGACGGCGGTCGTCGCCCGGCTGCAGCGTCGCCACCATCTCGTGATGGTTCGCCGGCAGCAGGTCCGGGTTCCAGACGGCGATCCGGTCCCAGCCGAGCCCGCCGAGCACCATGCATTCCGAGAGCCGCCGGCGGTCGGTGGCGAGCAGCGCCTCGGCGCCCTCCTCGGCCATCGCCCCGAGCGCCAGCTCGCAGAACGGCGGGCCGATGCGCACCTTCTTGAACGGGTCGCCCCAGCGCGGCAGCTCCGGCCCGCGCGCGCCATAGAGCGCGGCGAGCCCCACCATCGCCGCCGCCGCCAGCGCGCCGAGCCCGAGCTGGCCGCCGAGCAGGAGCCGTCGCCGCCCGGCCTCGAGCAGGAAGCGGACCGCCAGCACGGTCCCGGCGAGATAGGCCGGCGCCGCCCAGTTCGGCTGCGCCCGCGTCGTGAAGGCCAGCACCGCGATCGGCAGGAGCAGCCCCGCGGTCTGCCAGGCCATCAGCCGCATGCCCCAGTCGTCCAGCCATTGCCGCCGGTTCCAGAAGGCCGCGAGGATGCCGAGGAAGATCACCGGCCCGATCACCCCGAGCTGCGCGCCGAGGAACTCCGCCAGCGCCCCGGGATTGCCGTAGCCATCGCCCGGATCGGCATCCTCGGCGACATGGCTGACGGTGGCGAAACCGTTCTCCGCGTTCCAGAGGATGTTGGGCAGCAGCACCAGGAAGGCCACGCCGGCGGCGATCGCCACCCCCGCGAGATCCCGCCCGCGCGCCGAGAAGAGCCCGTAGCCGAGCCCGCCGATGGCGAAGGCGACGGCGGTGTATTTCGCCAGCCCGCCGAGGCCGAGAGCGAGGCCCAGCACCGCCCACCAGAGCTTCGAGGCGCCCGGCTCGCCGGCCCGCACCAGCGCATAGAGCGCCGCCGCCCAGGCCGCCATCATCGGCGGGTCGGTCGAGACGATCAGCGCCGAGACCGTGACCCCGGGCGCCGCGAGATAGGCCGCCGCCGCCCAGAAGCCGGTGCGCCCGTCCCAGATCCGCCGCGCGGTGGCAAACAGCAGCCAGCCGATCAGCCCGTGCGCCAGCGGGCTGGCGAGGCGTAGGCCCAGCCCGCCCTGCCCGAAGAGCTCGGTGCTCAGCCGGATCAGCGCGCCGACCCCCGGCGGCTTGGAGAAATACCCCCAGGCGAGCTCCTGGCCATAGGCCCAGTACTGCCCCTCGTCGAAATGCGGCGGGATCAGGTCGAGCGCCAGCAGCCCGACCCGCAGCGCCGTGACGCCGAGCACCAGCGCCAGCGCCCACCAGCCCCAGCGCGCACGCTCGGCCGCCGCGGCCGCCGCCTTCGCCCTGGCGCCGCGGGGCGCCTTGGCCTTGGCCTTCGGCTTGGCGGGCTTCGGCTTTGCGGCGCCCGTCTGGCCGGCTTTCGGCGCCGCGGGCTTCGGCTTTGCCCTGGTCTTCGGCTTCGGCGCCTCGGGGGCCTCCGCGCCCGGCTGCGCCCCGGCCCGGCCCGAGCCTGTCTCGCCATCGTCCGAGCCTGCCGCACCCGCCATCCGAGCCCCCTCCAAGCCGGCGGAAACCCCCTCCGCCGCGGGCCCCTGATACGCCATCCCGCGGCGGTGCAAAAGGCCGCTTCTCGGCTCCGCGACAGCGCTGCCGGATGGCCGCAACCCCGCCTCGCGAAAACGCGAGCGCACCGTTAGCAAAACTTTATCCCGGTTGCGCGGCGGGACCGACCGCGCATCCCGTTTGACGTGGACGAACCAAAGGAGACTGCCATGAAACGGCTCACCCGACAGATCGTCACCCTGACCGCCGCCCTCGCGCTGCCGGTGCTGGCACTGCCCTCCGCGGCCGAGGCGGCGCCGCATGACCGCGCCCAACGCGCCTGCATCCAGGCGGTGAAGGCGGAGACCGGCGCGCGCCGGCTGCGCGATGTCGCCGCCGCGCGCCAGGGCAGCGGCTTCCGCGTCACCGGCGTGATCGTCGAGCGGCGCGGCGCCAACGACCGCTTCGCCTGCAACACCACCCGCTCCGGCGCGGTCCGCAAGGTATGGATCGACGAGCGCGGCCGCGGCACCCGGCAGGGGCCCGGCGGCAATCTCGACAGGCGCGACGACCGCCGCCAGGACGGGCATCACGGCCGGCAGGATCGCCGTGACGACCGCTACGGCCATTCCCCGGAGGCGGATGCCGTGCGCGTCGGCGTCGTCATCGGCGCCATCGTCGGCAGCCTGATCGAGGAGGCCGGGCGCCGGCACTGACCGGCCGCGCCGGCGCCCCCCCCCCGAGGCCTTGTGCGGTCTTGACGGGGGCGGGGCGCATGGGCTGGATGCGGGGGCCCTGCACAGGAGACACCCTTGCGCCACCGCACCGATACCGACCCCCGGCAGACCCCCACCCGCCTCGCCGACTACCGCCCGCCGTACTGGCTGGTGGACCGGGTGCGGCTGGAGTTCGAGCTCGACCCGACCGCGACCCGCGTCACCGCCGAGATCGAGTTCCGCCGCAATCCCGAGCGCGCCGCGGAAGGCCCGGCGGATCTCCGCCTCGACGGGCGCAGCCTGATCTGGCGCGGCGCGAAGATCGACGGCACGCCGCTGGCCGACGACGCGGTGGCGATCGACGGCGAGGGCCTCACGGTCGCCGCCGCGCACCTGCCGGGGGAGCGCTTCACCTGGCGCTGCGAGACCGAGATCGACCCAGCCGCCAACACCGCGCTCGAGGGGCTCTACATCTCGAAGGGCATGTACTGTACCCAGTGCGAGGCCGAGGGCTTCCGCAAGATCACCTTCTACCCCGACCGGCCCGACGTGATGGCGCCCTTCGAGGTGCGCATCGAGGCGCCGGAGGAGATCCCCGTCCTGCTCTCCAACGGCAACCCGGTGACCGGCGGCGGCACCAGCGAGCTGGTGGTGACCGGCGGCACCCGCCGCCGCGTCGCGGTCTGGCACGACCCGCACCCCAAGCCGGCCTATCTCTTCGCGCTGGTCGCCGGCGACCTGGTGGCGCATCGCGACCGCTTCACCACCGCCTCCGGGCGGGATGTCGAGCTGGCCATCTGGGTCCGCCCCGGCGACGAGGCGAAATGCGCCTATGCCATGGATGCCCTCAAGCGCTCGATGCGCTGGGACGAGGAGACCCATGGCCGCGAGTACGATCTCGACATCTTCCAGATCGTCGCGGTGGACGATTTCAACATGGGCGCGATGGAGAACAAGGGGCTCAACATCTTCAACGCCAAATACGTGCTGGCGAGCCCCGAGACCGCGACCGACCAGGACTACGAGCGCATCGAGTCGATCGTCGCGCACGAGTATTTCCACAACTGGACCGGCAACCGCATCACCTGCCGCGACTGGTTCCAGCTCTGCCTGAAGGAGGGGCTGACGGTCTATCGCGACCAGCGCTTCTCCGCCGACATGCGCTCCGAGCCGGTACAGCGCATCGCCGATGTGGTGGCGCTCCGCGCGGCGCAGTTCCCCGAGGACCAGGGCCCGCTGGCGCATCCGGTGCGGCCCGAGGAATACGTCGAGATCAACAACTTCTATACCGCCACGGTCTACGAGAAGGGCGCGGAGGTGATCGGCATGCTGGCCCGCCTCGTCGGACCGGAGGGCTACCGCGCCGCGCTCGACCTCTATTTCGAGCGGCATGACGGTCAGGCCTGCACCATCGAGCAGTTCCGCGCCTGCTTCGAGGATGCCTGCGGGCGCGACCTCACCCAGTTTGCCCGCTGGTGGAGCCAGGCCGGCACGCCGCGGGTCACCGTCGAGGAGGCTTGGGAGGGCGAGACGCTGGTGCTGACGCTGGCGCAGGAGACCCCGCCGACCCCGGGCCAGGCGGAGAAGGCGCCGCTGGTGATCCCGGTCGCCATCGGGCTGATCGGGCGCGACGGGGCGGAGATGCTGCCCACCACGCTGCTCGAGCTGACCGAGGCGCGGCAGAGCTGGCGGATCGCGCCCGCCGCCGGCACGGCCGAGCCGCTGCCCGAGCCCGCCCCGGCGCCGGAGGGCAACGCCCCCGCGGACGGGCCGGCGGTGCTCTCCGTCGCCCGCGGCTTCTCGGCACCGGCGATCTTCCGCCAGCGGATGACGGCGGCGGACCGGGCGCTGCTGCTGGCCCATGACACCGATCCCTTCGCCCGCTGGGAGGCCGGTCACCGCTATGCCCTCGACGTCGCGCTGGCCGCGATCCGCGAGGATGCGGCGATCCCCGAGGCCTGGACCGATGCCCTCGGGCGCCTGCTGACCGATGCCGGGCTCGACCCGGCCTTCCGGTCCCGCGCCCTGACCCTGCCGGGCGCCGACGAGATCGCCGGGGAGATCGCCGGCGCCGGCGGCCTCGCCGATCCGGAGGCGATCCACGCCGCCCGGAGCGCCATGCGTGCCGCCCTCGGCAGCCGCCTCGCCGGGCCGCTCGCCGAGACCTGCGCGGCGCTCGCCGGCTCGGGCCCCTACAGCCCCGATGCCGCGGCCGCCGGCCGCCGCGCACTGCGCAACCGCTGCCTCGACCTGCGCGCCGCAGCCGGCAGCCCGGAGGCGGCGGAAGCCGCCGAGGCGCAGTTCGACACCGCCAACAACATGACCGACCGGATGGCCGCGCTCACCGTGCTGGCGCATCACGACCTGCCCGGCGCCGCCCCGCGTCTCGCGGCGTTTCACGCCCGGTTCCAGGGCGATGCCCAGGTCGTCGACAAGTGGTTCACGGTGCAGGCCACCGCCCCGCTCGACGGCGCCGCCGGCCGGATCGCCGCGCTCGCCGCGCACCCGGCCTTCGACTGGAAGAACCCCAACCGCTTCCGCAGCCTGATCGGCGCCTTCGCCATGGCCAATCCGCGCGGCTTCCACGCCGCCGACGGCGCCGGCTACCGGCTGGTGACCGACTGGCTGCTGCGGCTCGACCCGGTCAACCCGCAGACCACCGCGCGCCTCGCCGGCGCCTTCGAGAGCTGGCGCCGCTACACGCCCGACCGCCAGCGCCTGATCCGCGCCGAGCTCGACCGCATGGCCGCGACCCCCGGCCTCTCGAAGAACACCCGCGAGATCGTCGAGCGCATGCGCGGCGGCTGATCCGTCCCGGCACGGGCCCAGCGGACCGGGCCCCGGTCCGCCATGAGCTCGGAACGGCAGAGGCCCGCCCCCGCCGCATCGGCGCGCGCAGCGCGGCGGGCGGCCGGGGGTGGGGGCGGGGCTTTCGCGCGGAGCGCAGGGCGGCCCGCCAGGGCCTCCCGCAGCGAAGCGCCCCGCTCAGCCCTTGAAGACCGAGTTGCCGCCATCGGCCAGCACCGCCGCGCCGGTGACGAAGCTCGCCCGCTCCGAGAGCAGGAAGGCGGCGGCCTCGGCGATCTCCGCCGGCTCGGCGATCCGGCCCAGCGCGTGCAGCCCGGCGACGCGCTCCAGCACCGCCGGATCGGTGCCGGCCATCGCCGTGCGCGTGCCGCCGGGCAGCAGCGCGTTCACCCGGATGCCCTGCCGGCCATGCTCGGCGGCGAGCACCTGCACCAGCCCGACGAGCCCGGCCTTGGCCGCCGCATAGGCGCCCATCCCCGGCAGCCCGACGCCGTGCCCGACGAAGGAGCCGGTGAACAGCAGCGCCCCGGCCGCGCGCCGCCAGCGCCGGGATCTGCGCCTTCGCGGCGTGGAAGGCGGCGGTGAGGTTGACCGCCAGCACCGTGTCCCAGGTGCCCTCCGCCATCGCCGGCACCGGGCCGAGCGCGCCGGTGGTCCCGGCATTGTTGAACGCCGCGTCGAGGCCGCCGAACTCGGCCTCCGCCGCCGCCACCAGCGCCGCCGCATGGGCCGCCTCGCGCACATCCCCCGGCACCGCGACCGCGGCGCCGCCGCCCGCCCGGATCTCCGCCGCCAGCGCCGCCAGCCGGTCGGCGCGCCGCGCCCCCAGCACCAGCCGCGCCCCGGCGCCGGCCAGCCGCCGGGCGCTGGCCGCCCCGATGCCGCTGCTCGCCCCGGTCACGATCACCACCTTGCCGTCGAACTCCATGGCCATGCTCCTCTGCCGTGCCTGTTCGCCGGCAGACTGCGCGGCCCCTGGCGGCGCCGCGACCCGCTTCCTGCGCCCAGAAGTTGCGCCCGAATGCTGCGCCGCCCCTTGCCAGCGGCCGGCGCAGCGTGTAAGGGCACCGCCACATATCCACAGGCAGGGTCGGGCCGGTCGGGGGAGACATCCCCGGAGGTCCACCGGTTGGGCGCATGCCCTGAGCCCTGCCCAGGTGAAACCGGAAAGGAACCGACACATGGCGCTGCCCGACGTCAACCTCCGTCAGCTGCTCGAAGCCGGCGTGCATTTTGGCCACCAGACCCACCGCTGGAACCCGAAGATGGGCGAGTTCATCTACGGCGACCGCAACGGCATCCACATCATCGACCTGACGCAGACCGTGCCGCTGCTCGATGCCGCGCTGAACGCGATGCGCGAGGTCGCGGCACGCGGCGGGCGGATCCTCTTCGTCGGCACCAAGCGCCAGGCGCAGCAGCCGCTGGCCGATGCCGCGCAGCGCTGCGCGCAGTACTACATGAACCACCGCTGGCTCGGCGGCACGCTGACCAACTGGAAGACCGTCTCGAACTCGATCAACCGTCTGCGCGACCTCGACACGCGGCTCGACGACGGCGCCTCGGGCTTCACCAAGAAGGAGCGGCTCAACCTCGACCGCGAGCGCACCAAGCTGCAGCTCGCGCTCGGCGGCATCCGCGAGATGGGCGGCCTGCCGGACATGCTCTTCGTGATCGACACCAACAAGGAGGCCCTCGCCATCGCCGAGGCGAACAAGCTGGGCATCCCGGTGGTGGCGATCCTCGACAGCAACTCCGACCCCGAGGGCATCCAGTTCCCGATCCCGGGCAACGACGACGCGGCGCGGGCCATCGCGCTCTATTGCGACCTGACCGCCCGCGCGGTGATCGACGGCATGGCGAGCCAGATGGGCGCCGCCGGCTTCGATCTCGGCGAGCTCGAGGATCTGCCGATGGAGGAAGACCTCGGCGCGGCGGTCGATCCGGGCGCGGCGGAGAACCCGACCCCCGAGGATCTCGGCACCCCCGAGGCCGGCAGCGACACGGCGACGGCCGGCTGATCGGCCAGATCCGGCCGCCACGGCCGGACAGCGATGCGGCGGCGCGGCAGCGGGGTTTCCCGGCTGTCGCGTCCGCGTCACATAACTGCGATACGAGGCGGTGCCGGAGCGCGGCGCGGCGGCAAGGCCGGCCCCCGGGCACGAGACAATATGGAGAGCGAGCGATGGCGATCAGTGCGAGCCAGGTGAAAGAGCTGCGCGAGAAGACGGGCGTCGGCATGATGGACGCCAAGAAGGCGCTGACCGAGACCGAGGGCGACATGGAGGCGGCGGTCGACCTGCTGCGCAAGAAGGGCCTCGCCAAGGCGGCGAAGAAATCCGGCCGCACCGCGGCGGAGGGCCTGGTTGCGGTCGCCGTGCAGGGCGGCACCGGCGTCGCGGTCGAGGTCAACTCCGAGACCGATTTCGTCGCGCGCAACGCCGAGTTCCAGTCGATGGTCGGCGGCATCGCCCGCGCCGCGCTCGGTGTCGCCGACATCGAGGCGCTGGCCGCGGCCCCGCTCGAGGGCAAGACCGTGGGCGAGACCGTCACCGACAAGGTCGCGACCGTCGGCGAGAACATGACCCTGCGCCGGATGGCCCGGCTCGAGGCCGACGCGGTTGCCGCCTATGTGCACAACGCCGCCGCCCCCGGCATGGGCAAGATCGGCGTGCTGGTCGGCATCTCCGGCGCCGATGCCGCCGCCGCCGAGGCGATCGGCAAGCAGGTCGCGATGCATGTCGCGGCGACCAACCCGGCCGCCCTCGACGTCGCCGATCTCGATCCGGCCCTCGTCGAGCGCGAGAAGCAGGTGCTCACCGACCAGGCCCGCGAGTCCGGCAAGCCCGACAACGTCATCGAGAAGATGATCGTCGGCCGCATGAACAAGTTCTACCAGGAGGTCTGCCTCCTCAAGCAGGCCTTCGTGATCAACCCCGATCTCACCGTCGAGAAGGCGGTCGCCGAAGCCGCCCCCGGCGCCACGGTGACGGGCTTTGTCCGGCTCGAGGTCGGCGAGGGCATCGAGAAGGAAGAGGAGGACTTCGCGGCCGAGGTCGCCAAGACCCTCGGCGGCTGAGCCCCGGCGCAGTCACTCCGGCGCGGTCACATAGCCGCCGCGAGACACCGAGCGCCCCGGCCCCAGCGGCCGGGGCGTTTTTCATGTCCCCCCGGGCAATGCAGGCGCCGCGGCCCGGCGGCGCAGCCTGTCGAGCGCATAGGCATCGTGCTCGCGAAACGCGATCAGCACGAGGCAGGCGGCAAAAGTGATGCTCGCCGGGTAGAACACATGCGAGTTGAAGACGATCCGGTCCACCCCGGTGATGTACCAGCGGAACGGATCGAGGATCGCCCACCAGACCGCCGCCGCGGTGAAGCCGTTGATCAGCGCCTGCAGCGGCAGCACGAGGCGGCGCCAGAGCCCGAGCACGCAGAGCACGCCGATCACCGCCTCCGCCGACCCCGCCGCGACACCGACCGCCTGCGCCAGGTCGGGGCCGAGCTCGACGCTGCGCTTCAGGAAGAGGGGCGGGCTGGCCGTCACCACCTTGCTGAGCCCGAACCAGACCAGCAGGAAACCCGTCGTCACCCGGAGCGCCAGCAGGCAGAGCCGCTGCGCCCGCTCCGAGGTCTCCCAGCCGCCGGTCGTCATCCGCCCCTCCCCCCATTGCCGCGCCGCGGCAGCCTAGCAACAGCGGCCGCCGGGCGCCGTCACATCCATGAGAGGGCTGGCGGCGGAGCGAAGGCGCGGCCGTCCGCAGGCCGGGGGGCTTCCCCGCAGGCGATGCCGGGCGCCGTCCTCTCTGGGGTGGGTGGGGCCTGCGGACGGCCGCGCCTCAGTCGAAATTGAGCTTCACGGTGCCGGACTGGCCGCCGCCGCCTATGCCGAAATTCTGCTCCCCGCCGGCGGCACCCTGCCCCGCCGCTTCCGGCTGGCCGGCGCCGGCGCCCGCGGCCGGCGGCAGGCCGAGGCTCAGCGGCTCCGCCCGTTCCGCCTCGGTCAGCGGCGGCGGCGGCGCCCGCAGAAGCTCGAGCACCGTGCCCGCGGCACCTGCCCCGGCGGCGGCCGGCTGCACCGCGGCCACGGCCGCCGGTGCCGGCGCCGCGGCCGGCGCGCCCGCGGTCTCCGGCAGGTAGAGCGCCACCTCCTCGGCGATCCGCGCCATGCGCACGCCCTCGTTGTAGCTCCGCGTGCCGACATGGTGCAGCCCGATCACCCGCTCGCCGGCCAGCTCGAACACCGGTGAGCCCGAGGAGCCGCCCTCGGTATCGGCCATGTAGTGCATGAAGAGCGCGTCCTGCTGCACCATTTCGGTGTCCTCGAGCACGATCTCCTTCGGCCGGCCATCGGGATGCTGGATGATCTTCACCGCCTGCGCCCGGCCGATCGCCGCCCGGTCGGTCTCCAGCGCCAGCCAGCCGAACCGGTCGCCGAGGCGGCGCTCCAGCGCGATCAGCGCATAGTCGAGCTCGTAGTCCATCTTCTTCACGCCGAGCACCGGGCTCACCGTCTCGGCACCGCCCACATCGCCCTCGGCGAGATGCGCCATGGCGATCATCAGGCTGCGCGGGTCGGTCGGCTGCAGCGAGGCCATGTCGGCGACGCAGTGGAAATTGGTCATGAACAGGTCCGGCCCCACCAGGAAGCCCGAACAGAGCGGCGCGAAGCTCTCGCCCCGCCGCACCCAGATCTGCCCGACCATGGCGCTGAGCGCGCGGTTCGGGTCCGCCTCCGGCAGGCTGGCGATGCGCACGAAATTGGCCTCGCCCTGCACCGCCTCGGCGCGGCGCGAGGGATCGCCCCGGGGCGCGAGGCGGAAGCGGCCCTCGGGCATCGGCGCCGCCCGTTTCGGCGCGGCGAGGAAGCCCTCGACCCCCGGCAGCGACTGCGCCGCGGCGGGCACGGCGAGGCCGGCGGCGACGGCAAGGGCGAGCGCGGCGGACAGGCGGCGCGAAGCGGGGCGGGTCATGCGCGGTCTCCTCATCAGTAAGCTCTGCGGGCTCGGGCGGCGCTGCGGGCTCAGCGCGGGCGGATGCGGATCTCCCCGAGCCCGAGCGGCTCGAAGGCGCCGGTCCCGCGCCGGCCATAGAAGGTCATGTCGTCGAAATGCGCGGCGTCGAGCGGCTGCCAGGCAGAGCCCTCGCGGCGCTCCAGCACATAGCCCGGCGCCAGCTCCTGCGGCGCCAGCACCGCCGCGAGCGGCAGGCTGATCTCGCGCCCGTCATGGTGCAGACGCACGGCGATCTTCGGCGGCAGGGTCTCGATGATGCCGGTGCCGGCGCGCTCGGCCGGCCAGAGATGGCCCTCGAGCGGCACCAGCAGAAGCCGGCCCTCGGCCTTCAGCGCCCACTGGAAAAGGCTGAGCGGGGTTTGCGGCGCGGGCGGCGCGGTGCGGAAGGCGGGCTGCTCCTGCGCCGCCGCGGCGGGTCCCGGGGTATCCGCCGGATCGGCCGCGGCAGCGGCCGCCGCATCGGCCCGCGCCATCGGCGTGCCGGGCCCGGAGGCCAGCGCCAGCAGCAGGAGCGCGGCGGCCCCGGCAATCCCGGCGGCGGTGATCTCGGCGGCTGGTCTCATCGGTCCCTCCCGGTCGGGCAGCGGCGGCGGCGGCCCGTGGTCTCGGTTTCCTGCAATGGCCGGGCCGGGAGCGGTCTTGCGCCCGCCCCCTCGGGCCGGCGAAGTCTCCCGCGAATCGGGGGCCGCGCACAAGCGGGGAGCGCCGGCATCGGGCGCCTCCGAATCGAAAGGGCCCCGCCTGGGGGCCCTCCCGGTTTCTGGCGATGCCCGGCCCGCGCGGGGCCGGGCGCGGCGCATCAGGCCAGGTCCGGCTCGATGAAGGCCAGGAAGACCTGGTCGTAGCCGTCCTCGGCGATGATCGGCAGGAATGCTTCCTGCTCGGCCTCGGTGGCATCGCGGCCGAGCGCGTTGTTGGCGACGAGGTTCAGCCCCTCGAGATCGCTCAGCCCGTCGATCGCGGCGTTGAACTCGGTCGAGAGGTCGAAGGCCTCCGAGACGAACTCGATCGAGGCGGTCTCGTAGACCTCCGACCAGAAGTTGAGGCCGGCGGCGTCGAACTGGCGGCCGAGCGCGACATCGTAGAAGTCCTCGACCGTCGCCACGCCGGTGTCGAGGTCGAGATCGAACACCGCCGTGGTGCCCGAGATCTCGTAGGCCACCGCGATCTGCGCCTTGCCCGAGCTGCTCTCGTCGGCCGGGATGAAGGCGATGGTCTCCGGCGCGATGTTGCCGGCGCCGAACCCGTCGATGTAGTCGACGAGATAAGCGTTCTCCGGCTCGCTCACATTGTAGACGAAGACGCCCGAATCGCGCTCCGCGCCGATGAAGGCATAGGTCCGGCCATCGACCTCGCCGACCGCCAGCGCCTCCGGCTCGGGGCCCTTGGCGTCGGAGCGGTTCTGGCCGAGGCCGCCGTCATCGTCGTTGAAGCGCTCGGGGAAGTTGGCGGCGATGTAGCGCTCGAACTCGGAGCCCGAGTCGAAGACCACGTTGCCGGCGCTGTCGAAGATCGTGAAGCTGCGCGAGCCGAAGCTGTGCAGCACGTCGATGTCGCCGTCGCCGTCGGTGTCGCCGTCGATGGTCGAGACCACCAGCCGCTCCAGCCCGTCGGTGTTGACCGCCTCGTCGATCAGGCCGAGCTCGAGCAGATCGCCGACCCGGGCCTCGTCGCCGAAGGGCACCGCCTCGCCGTCGTCGAAGGCATCGCCGCGGCCGTCGCCCTCGTTGGCCGAGAGCAGGTAGGTGATGCCGCCGATCTCCGCCGCGGCGATGGCATCGGCCATGCGCAGGCCGAGGACCTGGCGCGGCACGATGTCGATCACCCCGTCGTCGGTGGCGTCGAAGCCGGCATTGAAGGCGGCGGTGACGATGCCGAGCTGCGGCACCAGCCCGGCGCTGTCCTCGATGCCGAAATCGTTGTCGTTGAGCAGCGCGATGGCCTCGCCCTCCGCGGTCTGGATCAGCGCCAGGCCCTCGGTCTTGTCGGAGGGGGTGTAGCCGATCTCCGGCACGCCGAAGAGCTTGCTCTTGGCCACCGGCTCGATGCCGAGCGCCGCGAGATCGGCGGCCGACTGCTGCTCGAGGGTCTCGCCCGCCGGCAGCGCCACCTGGTCGGCGATCAGGTTGGTGGCCTGGTCGAGGATGATCGAGAACACGTTCTTGTCGGCATCCGAGCCGAAATTGCCGTCGCGCTCGATCACGAGGATCTCGCCGGTGCCGTCGCCGAGGTCGCGGAACACCGCATCGCCGATCTTGTCGACCCGGCCGCCGGCCCGGATCGCCGCGCTCGGATCCTCGAGCAGGTAGACATGCTCGGCGACCGGCTCGCCGGTGGCGATGTCGATGCCGAGGATGCGGATCACGCCGGAGGCATCCGAGGCCGCCTTGTCCGGGTTGGCCAGCGGGGTCTGGATGAAGGCGTAGAGGATGCCGCTGGCCTCGTCGATCGCCATCGCCTCGAAGCCGCGGTTCGGCACGCGCGAGAAATACGCCTCCGGCAGGCTCTCGGTGCCGAAGCTGCCCACCTCCTCGCCGGCGGCGGCGGCGGTGCCGGCCGGGACGAAGCGGTCTATCAGCGTGCCGTCGGTGTCGAAGTGGTAGATCGCCGGGCGGTACTCGTCGACGGTCCAGAAGGTGCCGTCGCCGGCGCGCACGATGCCCTCCATGTCGGCGCCGAGCGGGTCGTAGTCCAGCGGGTTGCCGGCGGCATCCACCGGGGTCTCGTCCAGTGCCGGGTGGTTGGGCAGGCCGGTGATCGGGTTGCCGGCGCCATCGGTGAAGAAGATCTGGTTCCCGATGGTCGCCTCGCCGGTGCTCGGATCGACCGAGAACGCGACCACGCGGGCCTGGTAGTCCGGCAGGTTGAAGGTGCGCGCGCCCTCGACCACCTCGGAGCCGTTCGGGCCGCGATCCGGCACGGTGAGGAAGTTGAGCGTGCCGTCCGCCTCGGCACCGTCGAACCAGAGGCCCGAGAAGCCGCCGAGATCGATGTCGAGCCCGTTGGCATCGGTGCCGAGCAGCGGCAGGTCGGTGAACGCGACGGTGGTCAGCTCCGGGTCGCCCAGCCAGTGGTTGCGGGTGCCCTGGGTGATGATGTCGGTGAAAGCGAGGGTCTCGAGGTCCAGCACCGCGAAGGCGTTGGCCTCCTGCAGCGAGACATAGGCATGGCTGTCGTCCGGCGCGACGGCGATGTACTCCGGCTCGAGATCGGTCACCGGGTCGTATTCCGGGTTGAGGCGCAGTCCCTGGGTCGCGGCGGCGGCGATCAGGTCGGCGGCGCCGGAGAAGTCGACGGTGGTGGCGGTGACGGCGCCGAGATCGGAGAGGTCGACCACGGTGACGCCGCCCGGCGCATCGACCACGAGATCGCTCTCGGAGTTGAACTCGCCCTCGTTGGCGATCAGCGCGCGGCTGCCGTCATGGGTGAAGGTCACCGAATCGGGCAGGTTGCCGGTCTCGACGGTGGTGATCAGCTCGAGGCTGTCGCGGTCGTAGATCGCCGCCATGCCGTTGTTGGGCACGCCGTCGGTCGGCTCGACATCGACCACCGCAACGATCACCTCCTCGTTCACCGCGACCGACTGCACGCCGTCGAAGCCGGGCAGGTCGGAGAGCTGGATGCGCCCCGCGGTCTCGCCGGCGGCGATGTCGAAGATGTCGATGGTCTGGATGTTGCCGTTGGTGACGTAGAGCATGCCGTCGATGGTGTTCACCACCTCCGAGGCGCCCTCGGCGTCGCCATCGGTCTCGAAGGCGCCCTGGAAGGTCACCACCGGGGTGATGGCGAGCTCGCCAGAGCCGAGCACCGCCTCGAAGGGCGGCACCACCGGCACGTCGACCGGCTCGACCGGCCCGGGCTCGGAGATGTCGTCCTCGCGCAGGCCGAGGTTCTGGATCCGGCTGTCCGCCTCGGGGCCGGTCTCGGCCTCGGAGAAGGCGTCGTCGCCATCCACGGGGAAGGTCGCGGCGAGATAGTCGGCCAGCGCGTCCTGCTCGCCGATCTCGAGATCGGTCACCGTGCCGACGCCGCGCCAGGGGTAGCCGTCGCCACCGAGCAGGTCGCCCTCGCCGCCGGCGAGGAAGTCGAGCGTGACCACCTTGATGCTCTCCGGCGCGTCGTCGTCGACCTCGCCGTTCTCGACGATCACCAAGCTGGAGCCGTCCGGCAGGTCGATCTCGACGCTCCGGATGCGCTCGCCCTGCTGCAGGGTGACCAGCGTGCCGTCGATCACCGTCAGCTCCTGCGCCGGGGCCTCCGGGTCGAAGGAGAAGCGCAGGCCCCCGACCTGGGCGAACTGGCCGGGGGTCGCGCCCTCGGCGGTGGCGGCCACCGCGTGCTCGAGCACGATCTTCAGCCCTTCGGGGGTGGTCTCCACCGCCACCAGGCCGTTGTCGAAACGCAGCGCGTTCTGGATGTCGAGGAGCGAGATCTCGCCCTCCTCCTTGCCCGAGACCGGGTTGGCCTGGGTCGGCAGCTCGTTGCCCTCGCTGTCGACCTCGCCGATCGAGGCGCGGATGCCGCCGCCGTTCTTGATCGAGACGGTGATCGCCGGGTCCACCGCCTGGGCGGCGAAGATGTTGGCATCGGCGGTGAGGTTGCCGAGGGTGGTCTCCTCGGTGCGCACGGCCGAGCGGCTGCCCTCGATATAGACGGTGCTCTCGCCGAAGGCGGTGCTGTCGGCGGCGATCACCACATCGGTGACGGCGCCGGTCAGCGCGGCGACGTCGGCGCCCGCTTCGGAGCCGGCGATGGCCGCCTCGAGGCTGTCGGCGCCGGTGACGTCGAGCACGCCCTGCTCATCGGTGGCGAAGGCGCCGGAGACGTCCTCGTCGATCGAGCCGGGAACGATGTTGCCGTCCTCGTCGAACGTGACCACTAGGCGGCCGACATAGCGGTACTCGCCATCGGTGGAGACCACCGCGGTCGGGTTGCCCTCGGCATCCTCGACAATCAGCGGATAGGGCTGCTCGGCCGCGGCGCCCTCGCGCAGGCGGTCCTGCGCATCGGCGGAGATGGTGTCCGAGCCGCCGGCGATGATCACGTCGACGCCGGTCATCAGCGAGGCCAGCTCCTGCTCCAGCGCGAACTGCTGCAGGTGGCTGACGATGACGATCTTGTCGATGCCGCTGGCGGTCAGCTCGTCGACGAAGGGCTGCAGCGCGGCGGCCAGCGCCGCCATGTCGTTGACGCCCGGCGAGGTGGCGTCGGCGACGGCGCCGGTGGAGGAGATCTGCGAGACCAGCTGGGTGGTCGCGCCGACCACGCCGATCCGCTCGCCATCGACGGTCAGCACGGTCGCCGGCGCGCCCTTGATGTCGTTGCTGTCGGCGCCGGTCTCGGCCGGGTCATCGGGATTGACGCGGGCGCTCAGCAGGTCGGAGGCGAAGGCGGAGGCGGGCTGGATCGCGCCCGAGAACAGCGGGCCGACATCGAAATCCCCGGAGAAGTCGAGGTTGGCCGAGAGATAGGGGAACTGCGCGCCGGGGGTGTCGATCTCCTGGAGATAGTTGACATGGCCCGGGACCAGCGCGGCATCGTCGTAGCGGCTGCCGGAGAGGCCGTTGCCCTCCTCGCTGTCGTAGTTGATGATGTTCTCGAAGTAGTCGGTGCCGGCGTCGAACTCGTGGTTGCCCACGGCCGAGGCATCGAAGCCGAGCGCGTTCATGATCGCGATGTCGACGCGGCCCTCCTGGGTGTCGATCTCCTCGAAATAGTCCCTGAAGCCGTCGCCGTTGATGTCGGTGGTGTAGACCGCGTCGAAGCTCGCGGTGCCGGCGCGGATCGCCGCCTCGATCTCGGCATTGTCGAAGAAGCCGTTGCCGTCGGTGTCGTCGGCGGCATCCAGCGCGCTCTCGTCGATCAGGCCGAAGAGCGCGTTGTAGAAGCCCTCATAGGTGTTGCTCAGGCTGAAATCGCCGCCGGCGTTGAAGAACGGGCCGGGGATGTAGTTGTCGCCCGCGGAGAGCAGGATCGAGGGATGCCCGGCATCGGCCGCCTCGGCCTCGAGCGCCTCGACGATGGTCGCGAAGTTCGGCGCGTTGGAGATGGCGTCGACACCGCCCTCCAGATCCGACGCATGTAGAATTTGCAGAGTGAAAGCCATCTCACGTCCCCGTTTCCTGTTCGCGCACCCGAAGGCGCGCCGCATGGCCCAGCCGCTCCCGCTCGGGAGCCGCAACACGCAGGCCGGCCGCCTCGTTCGGCCCCCCGCCGCCGGCCGCACAGACGGCAACACCGGCACAGCCCGGCGGGGGCGGCATGGCCACCCCGTCGGACCGGTTCCGGTTAGGGATCGTTGATCTCAGGGATGCGACGGGCCGGTGTAATATTCGTGACAGTGGATTGCAGTTCGGGACCGGGAAGGGCACGCCGCCCGCCGCGGGGGCCGGGCGCGGAAATTCCGGCCGCCGCCGGCCGGAATGGCTGGCCAGGGCGGCAGATTCCGCCGCGGGGCGGGCGCAGGGACGCACCGTTCCGGCAGGCCGGCGCACTGCACGGCTCCATCCGGCAGAAGCCGATATCGCGTGGCGGGCCGCCGCCGCCCCGGCCGGCCTTGACTCGCGCCTGCCCAGCGGCGACCACCGAGGGAGATGACAGAACGCCGGACACCCATGAACCACGCTTCCCCCCGCTTCGGGCGTCTGGCCCGTGCCCTCGTCGCGGCCTGCGGCCTGCTGCTCACCGCCTGCAGCAATGGCGAGGACGAGCCGTTCGCCCTGTTCTCCGAGCCCGAGACCGCGCTGGACTACGAGGTCGTGGTGACCGGCGCGCCGAGCGAGGAGATCGCCGACCTGATGGAGCGCTCGCTGGCGCTCTATCGCCAGCAGGAGAAGGGCGCCAACAGCGCCGCCTTCCTGCGCCGCCGGGCCGAGGGCGACATCGAGACGGCGCAGAAGATCCTGCGCTCGCGCGGCTACTACCAGGCCGAGATCGAGACCCGGATCGAGGTCGATGAGACCCCGCCCCCGCCGCCGGGGGATGCCGACCCGGATGCGGAACCGCCGAAGATGCGGGCAACCGCGCATTTCGAGATCGCGCCCGGGCCGCAGCTCACGCTGGCCGAGCACCGGATGCAGCTGATCGACACCGGCGGCACGCCGCCCGAGCCGCTCTCGGCGGCGGCGCTCGGCTCGCCGGTGGGCGGCCCGGCGCTGGCGGCCGGGATCGTCGGCGCCGAGGGCGCGGCGGTCACCCGGCTGCGCAACGCGGGGCGGCCCTATGCCCAGTTCCGCGACCGCGACGCGGTGGCCGATCTCGAGGCCGGCACGCTGGAGGTCGAGAGCTTCATCGCCACCGGCCCGGTCTACCGCTATGGCGAGATCGTCATCGAGGGCGCGCCCGACATCGACAACGACTACCTGCTGAGCTACCGCCCCTGGAAGGCCGACGGGCTCTATTCCAGCGCCGAGCTCAAGGAATACCAGAAGCGGCTGTTCTCCACCGGCCTGTTCTCGGGCGCCAGCCTGCACCCGCCGGAGACCCCGCCCGAGGGCGCCACCGCGCCGGTGATCATGGAGCTCGACGAGGCGCCGCCGCGCACCGTCGCCCTCGGCGCGCGGATCAGCACCGATGACGGCCCGGCCTTCCGCGGCAGCTTCGAGCACCGCAACGTCTTCGGTGCCGGCGAGCGGATCGGCCTCGCCACCGAGATCAGCTTCGACGAGCAGATTGCCGCGGCCACCTTCCTCAAGCCGCAGTTCCTGCTGCGCCACGGGCAGGACCTGGTCGGCGGGCTCGAGCTGCGCCATGTCGACGAGGACGCCTATCAGGAGGTCGGCGCCACGCTCAGCATCGGCATCAACCGCCGCCTCACCGAGCGCTGGAAGATCGGCCTCGGCGGGCTGATCGAGGCGAGCCGGGTCGACGAGGGCTTCGGCGACGAGGAGGTGCTGCTGTTCGGCGTGCCGGGCTTCGTGGAATACGACAGCACCGACGACCTGCTCGACGCCACCAAGGGCTACCGGCTGCGCGTGCAGGCGACCCCCTTCACCGGCCTGTTCGCCGGCGAGAGCACCAATTTCTTCAGGGTCTCGGCGCGGGCCTCGGCCTATCAGGACATCCTCGGCGACGAGCGCTTCGTGCTGGCCGAACGCGGCCGGATCGGCTCGATCGTCACCGAGGGGCTCTCGAAGGTGCCGGCGACGCGGCGCTTCTATTCCGGCGGCGGCGGCTCGGTGCGCGGCTACCAGGAGGACTTCATCGGCCCGCTCGACAGCACCAACGACCCGATCGGCGGGCTCTCGGTGATCGAGTTCGGCGCCGAGCTCCGCGCCAGGGTCTACGGCGATTTCGGCGTCGTGGTCTTCGCCGATGCCGGCGCGATCTCCGAGGACACGCTGCCGGACTTTTCCGACCGCCTCCAGGTCGCCGCCGGCTTCGGCGTGCGCTACTATTCCCCGATCGGCCCGGTGCGGATCGACATCGCCTTCCCGATCAACGGCCGCGATGTCGACGACAGCTTCCAGGCCTATCTCTCAGTCGGACAGGCATTCTGATGCGATCCCTGCTGCGCCTCACCCTCGCCCTCGCGATCTGGCTCGCCGCGGTGCTGCCGGCGCCGGCGCTGGACCTCTTCAACCTTAAGAACTCGCTGATCCAGTTCGCGCTGGAGCAGATCTCCACCGAGGATTTCTCGATCACCGCCGAGAACGTGGAGAGCCCCGGCGACGGGGTGACCGATCTCGTCGGGGTGCAGATCTCCGACCGGCGCGGCGTCTGGTTCGAGGCCGAGCGCATGGGGCTGCAATGGAACGCCCGGCGGATCCTCTCGGGCGAGCTGGAGATCAACCGGCTGGCCGCCTCCGGCGTGCGGGTGCTGCGCGCGCCCGAGGGCGAGGTCGAGGTCAAGGAAGGCGCCGAGATCGCGGAGCAGGACGGCGAGCCGTTCGACTGGCCGCGCTCGCCGATCACCACCCGCGTCGAGGTGCTGGAGCTGACCCGCGTGTTCATCGCCGAGGGGGTGATCGCCGACCAGTCGCTGGCGTTCGACGCCACCGGCAGCGCCCGCGACGAGGGCGACGAGCAGTCGCTCCAGCTCACCCTGACCCGCACCGACGCGATCTCCGGGCGCATCGCGGTGGACTATGTGCGCCAGTTCTCCAGCAACCGGCTGAAGGCCAATCTCGAGGCCGAGGAGGCCGCCGGCGGGCTGGTCGCGGCGCTGGCCGGTTTCCCGGACGACAGCGCCAGCCGCGTCACCCTCAAGGCCGACGGCCCGCTGACCGACTGGGCGATGGATTTCGCCGCCGCCACCGAGCGGGTCTTCGAGGCCGACGGCACCGCGCGGGTCGATATCGAGGGTCCGCTCGCGGTGCGCGCGGCCTTCCGCGTGGCGCCCGGCCCGGCGATCCACCCGACGGCGGCCGCGCTGCTCGGCGCGGAGGCACGGATCGACATCGACATCGCCGAGGATGCCGCCGGGGTGATCGCGATCCGCAAGGGCGCGGTGCGCTCGCCGGCGCTGACGCTGGACGCCGCCGGCTCCTACGACAAGGCCACGGGCGCGGCGGATCTCGACATCCTGCTCGACGGCAAGGCGGATCTCGCGAAGCTCGCCGAGGGGGTGGCGTTCGACGGCTTCGGCTTCGAGGGCCAGGTCCGCGGCACGGTGGAGGATCTCGCCGCCACCGGCCTCCTGCGCCTCGACGGGCTGACCACCGACCCGGCCGATATCGGCCGCGCGCGGCTGCAGACCGAGGTCACCCGCATGGGCGAGCGCATCGACTTCGCGGTCAACGGCAATGCCGAGGCGCTGCGGCTCGACCGCATCGGGGCGCAGCTGCTCGGCGCGGCGCTGCTCGACATCCGCGGCAGCTTCGAGAACCAGCGCCTGGTGCTCTCGGGCCTGACGCTCGACAGCAACCCGCTGCATCTCGCGGCCTCCGGGGGGCTCGATCTCGGCGCCGAGACCGCGGCGCTCGACTATCGCCTGGCGACGCCGGAGCTCGGCCCCTTCGCGGCGGCCTATGGTGTCATGGCCGGCGGCGCGGCGCGCATCACCGGCCATGCCGCGGGCCCGCTGGCGGCGATCCGTGTCACCGGGCAGCTCGCCGCCGAGGGGCTGAGCTATGCCGGCGAGCGCTACGGCACGGTGCGGCTCGACCATGACGTGACGGCGGGCGAGACCGTCTCCGGCACGCTGGATCTCGACGCCACCGGCTCGCCCTATGGCCCGCTGACGGCGGATCTCGACTTCGCGCTGGCGGACGAGGTGCTGGACCTCGCGCGGCTCGAGGCGACCGCGCTCGGCGCGCGGATCGACGGGGTGGTGGCCTATGATCTCGCCTCGGGCCTCGCCACCGGAACGGTGAAGCTCGACGCGCCGGACCTCGCGCCGCTCGCCGCCTTCGCGGGTGCCCCGGTCCGGGGCGCGGCGAGCGGCTCGGTGGGGCTCACCGGCGAGGACGGCACGCAGGGCCTGCGGCTCGACCTCGCGCTCGACGGCGTGGACGGCTTCGGCGCCACCGCCGAGCGCGCCCGCCTGACCTCGCGGATCGACGATGTGGAGAACCTCGATGCGGTCGGCGCGGAGCTCGAGGCCGAGGGGCTCGGCTATGCCGCGGCCGGTGCCCGCATCGCCCGGCTGACGGCCCAGATCGTCGCCGTCAACGCGCTCTCCGACCTGCCCGGCGGGCGGATCACGGCCAGCGCCGGCGGCATCGCCGCCTCCGGCGTCACCCTGGACACGGCTGAGGTGACGGCCCGGCTGACCCCGGATGCCGGGCGCGCCAATGCGGAGGCCGAGATCGCGCTCGGCGGGCTCGCCGCGGGCGGCGCCAGGATCCCCTCGGCGCGGATCGACGCCAGCGGGACCGACCTGCTCGGCGCCGGCGCCCGCGCGGAGGCCCGCCTCACCGCACCGCGGATCGCCGCCGAGGGCGCGACCGTGGAGGCCGTCCGCCTGACCGCCCGGGTCGAGGACCCGGCCACCGATCCGCGGATCGCCGCCCGGCTCGAGAGCGGCGCGGTCACCGCCGGCAGCGCCCGGCTCGAGCGCATCGAGGCGACGGTGAACGGCGTGCTGTCGCGGCTGGTGGCGCAGGTCGCCACGCAGGGCGCGGCGGACGGCGAGCCGGTCGCGCTCTCCGTCAGGGCCGAGATCGACGCCGCGCGCGAGGCGCCGCTGATCCGCGTGACCGAGCTGACCGCGCGCTACAAGGAGGAGCAGGCCGCGCTGCGCGCGCCGCTGCGCATCACCGCGGGCGACAGCATCCGGCTCGACGGCATCGACCTCGCGCTGCCCGGCGGCGGGCTCACCGGCGAGGCCGCGCTGCACCCCGCCGGCCTCTCGGCGGAGCTGGCGCTGGCGCTCGCCGATCTCGGCATCGCCAGGCGGTTGGCGGATGCGCCGATCGCCGAGGGTTCGCTCGATCTCAGGCTCGGCATCGACACCCGCCCCGGCCGCGCCCGCGGGCAGATGCAGCTCAGCCTCGACGGGCTGCGCTTCGACGAGGGCGTGACGGATATCGGCCAGCTCGGCATCAGCGCCCGCGGCGACTGGGACGGGCGGCAGGCGGATCTCGACGCCGCGCTCGCCGGGCCGTTCGGCGACCCGTTCCGGGTGACCGCGGCGGTGCCGCTGCGCGCCTCCGGCGGCCCCCTGCCCCGGGTGCCGGCATCGGCGCCGCTCTCGGGCCGGGTGGTCTGGTCGGGCGATATCGGACGGCTCTGGGCGCTGGTGCCGGCGCCGGGCCATGTGCTCGACGGCCCGCTCGAGATCGATCTCGGCATCGACGGCACCCTCGACGCGCCGAAGCTGACCGGCCGGGTGGCGATGACCGAGGGGCGCTACGAAAACCTCGACACCGGGACCATCCTCACCAGTATCAACCTCCGCTCGGAGCTGCTCGGCGGCGACCGCATCCGGCTCGACCTCGATGCCCGCGACGGCGCCGAGGGTCGGCTCGAGGCCACGGCGACGGTCTCGCCCGAGGCGGTCGAGGCGACGCTGAAGAGCCGGGGCGCGGTGCTGGTGCGCCGCGACGACGCCACCGCCGCGATCAGCCTCGACATCCTCGCCGCCGGCCCGCTCGACGGGCCGGACATCTCCGGCACCGTCACCATCGACCGCGCCGAGATCCGGTTGGTGAGCGCGACCCCGCCCTCGGTGGTCACCCTCGGCGACGTGCGCATCAAGGGCGCGCCGGTGGAGCCCAAGGAGGAGGCCGCCGGCAGCACCGTGGCGCTCGACGTCAAGATCCGCGCGCCGCGCGACATCTTCGTCCGCGGCCGCGGGCTCGACAGCGAATGGCGGGCCAGCATCGATGTCGGCGGCACCGCGGCGGCGCCGCGGCTCACCGGCTCGGTGGAGCGCATCCGCGGCCGGCTCTCGCTGATCGGCACGAATTTCGAGCTGGAGACCGGCACCATCAGCTTCACCGGCGGGCGGGAGATCGACCCGCGCATCGAGGTGCGGCTGCAGGCCGACGAGAACGACGTCACCGGCGGCATCGCGGTCGACGGCTCGGCCTCGGACCCGGAGATCACCTTCTACTCCCAGCAGGGGCTGCCGGAGGACGAGGTGCTGCCCCGGATCCTCTTCGGCACCTCCTCGCAGTCGCTGAGCGCGAGCCAGGCGATCCGGCTGGCCTCCGGCCTCGCCACCCTGCTCGACGGCTCCGGCGGGCTGGTCGACGACGTGCGCTCCAGCGTCGGGCTCGACACGCTGGCGATCGATCCGACCGACGACAGCGCCGAGATCTCCATCGGCAAGAACGTCACCGACACCGTCTATGTCGGGGCCAAGCAGTCGCTCGACGGCGCCGAGACCCGGCTCAGCGTCGAGGTCGAGGTCTATGAGGACATCATCGTCGACAGCGAGGTCGATCAGGAGGGCAACACCTCCGTCGGCATCAACTGGAAGACCGATTTCTGAGCCCGCGGCTCAGGCCCCCGGGCGCCGCGCCAGCAGCAGATGGCCGGGCACCGGGTGGTCGGCCTGCTGGCGGACGGTGATCGGCTCGAGCCGCTCCACCGAGAGCCCGGCGCCGCGGGCCGCATCCGCCACATAGTCCGGCGCATGGGAAAAGCGCGAGCCCTCGCCGACGCGCCAGCGCCAGGTTCCCGGCGGCGGCCGGCGCAGGGTCTCGGTCGAGACCGCGAGCAGCCCGCCGGGCGCCAGCACCGCCGCCGCCGCCTCGAAGAGCGGCTCGACCCGGCCGATATAGATCAGGAGATCGGCGCCGAGGATCAGGTCGGCCGGCGGCTCTCCGCGCGCCGCGATGGCCTCGAGCGCCGCCACCACATCGCCGAGCATCAGCCGGTCGTAGATCTGGCGCCGCTTGGCCTGCAGCAGCATCTCGGCGGAGAGATCGACCCCCGTCAGATGGCCGACCATGCCGCGCACCGCCCGGCCGACCAGCCCGGTGCCGCAGCCGAGGTCGAGCGCCCGCGCCGCTGCCGGCAGGCCCTGCTCGGCGACCGACGCCGCCAGCTGCTCCGGCACGCGGTAGCCAAGATCGTCGACGAGGCGGGTGTCGAACTCCTCGGCATTCTCGTCGAACAGCGTGGCGACATAGGCCGGCGGCGCCCGGTCCGGCGTCGGCGCCAGCCCCATCGCCGCGAGACGCAGCAGCGCGCCGCCGCGGTCCTCGGGGTCGAGCGCCAGCGCCGCGCGATAGGCCGCCACCGCGGCATCCAGATCGCCGCCGGCCTCGGCGCGATAGGCGGCCTCGAATGTCCTTGCGAGCGTGTCGATATCCGGGCCGGAAGACCCGGTTCCAGAACCGTGTCGAGCCATGGCGATCACCTGAAGTCCGGGCGATCATAGCGAAACCCTGACCCCAAGGAAACCCGGCCGGGAAAGCCGCCTCAGCCGGTGTGGCGCGCGAGGATCAGATGCCCCGGCACGGGCTCGCCCTCGTTGAAGCGCACGGTGATCGGCTCCGCCGCCTCGAGCGCGAACCCGGCCGCCGCGAGCTGCGCCTCGAGATAGGCGAGGCTGTGCGCGAAGCGGTGCGCCGGGCCCACGGCATAGCCTTCGGGCGGCGCCGCATCGGCCGGCAGCCGCTCGGTCGAGAAGGCAAGGCGCCCGCCCGGCACCAGGCAGGCCGCCGCGCCGGCGAAGAGCGCCTCGACGGCGCCGAGATAGGGCAGCATGTCGGTCGCCACGATCATGTCGAAGCGGCTGTCGTCTTCCTCCTGCCCTTCCTCCTCGCCGGTGAGGAAGGCCACCGCGTCGCCGATATAGAGCGCGTCGTAGCAGTCGCGCTCGGCCGCCTCGTCGAGCATCGCCTCGGAGAGATCGACGCCGACGATCTCCGCCGCCCGGTCGGAGAGCGCGACCCCGGCGAGCCCGGTGCCGCAGCCGAGATCGAGCAGCCGCCCGACCGGGCCGATGCCGCGGGCCTCCAGCATCTCGCGCAGCATCATCGGCACCGCATAGCCGAGCTGCTCCACCAGGATCTCGTCGAAGCGCGGCGCGGTCTGGTCGAACAGCGTCGCGACATAGGCCGGCGGCGCGGTCTCGGGCACCGGCCCCTCGCCGAGCGCGGCGAGCCGCACGGCGACGCCGCCCCGGTCGGCCGGGTCGATCTCCAGCGCCCGCCGAAAGGCGGCGACGGCAGCGGCGATGTCGCCCGCGCGCTCATGCGCGAGGCCGGCATTGTAGGCCTCCGCGAGTGCGTCGAGATCGGCCTCGGTGATGTCATCCTGATCGCTCATCGGCGCGCTATAGCCCGCCGCGGGCGCCGAGGCCAGAGCCCCGGGCGCGATGGCGCGCGGATCAGCCGCCGGCGCGCCGGATGCCCCTGAAGGCGAGGTCGAGCACCGCCTCGAGCTCGGGCATCACGGTCGTGCGGTCGCGCCACTGCGCCAGCGAGAACGGCATGCAGAACGCCTTGACCGCGTGCTGCAGCGCGATGGCGGTGCGCTCCGCGTCGTCGACATCGAAGGCGCCGGCGGCCGCGCCCTCGGCCAGCGCCGCCGCGATCTGCTCGCGCCGCCAGCGGATATGCGCCTCGAGCAGCGAATAGCCCTCCTCGTCGCCGCAGACGAACTCCGCCATCTCGATCATCTTCGGATAGGTGTCCATCGCCTCGACCGTGTGGCGCACCACCGCGCGCAGCAGCGCCCGGATGCGCGCCTCGGGGTCCGGCCCCGCCTCGGCGATGGCCGCCGCGCCGACCGCCTCCTCGGCGGAGAAATGGCGGCCCACCGCGGCCAGCCCGATCGCCTGCTTGTTGCGGAAGTAGCGATAGAGATTGGCCGTCGACATGCCGCAGGCGCGGGCGATGTCGCTCATGTTGGTCTTCCAGAAGCCGTAATGGCAGAACAGCGCCTCCGCCTCGTCGAGGATCTCGCCGCGGATGCGGCTGTGGGCCTCGTCGTTGGCGGAGGGCAGCGGCTCGGATTTCGCACTGGTCATGGTTCGGAACGGTCTCCCGGGTGGTTTGAAGCGGTGATCCCGGCTCAGAAGTAGTACTTGATCTTGAGGCGCACGAAGCTGTCGTCGGCGAAGCCGCGGTTCACGAAGTCGTCCGCCGTGTTGAAGAAGCCCTGCGCCTCGACCGCGGCGGTGATGTGCGGGGTGAGGCGGCGCTCGGCCTCGAGGCGGACCGAGGCGGAGCCGTCGGTCACGTCCACCGCGCCGGTGAGCAGCACCGCGGTGTCCTGGGTGTCGTTGAGGGTGAGCCGCAGGCCGCCCACCACCTCGTTGTCGAAGGCGGTCAGCGCCTCGTCGCCGCGGCTGTCATAGGCGCCCTCGAGCAGCAGCCCGAGATCGGCATCGGTGCCGCCGATCTGGTAGAGCGTGTGCTCGAGCCCGCCGGTGGCGGCGACATAGAGCTCGCGCTCGAAGCTGGCGTTGCGCTGGCCCTGGCGCAGGATCGCCTCGCCCTTCCAGAGCGTCGCGCCGAAGGTGTACTGCGCGTCGATGCCGGCCTGCGCGATGCGGCTGTAGACCGGCAGCAGCCGGCCCCGGCTCACCCGGAACGAGGGATCGCGCGAGAGCCCCCAGTAGCCGTGCAGCCCGAGATCGACATCGCCGAAGACGCCGGTGTAGCGGCCGGCGAAGGCCGGGGTCCATTCCTCGGCGCCGGTCTCGAACTCGGCGCGCTCGGTGGCATAGGGCAGCGGCAGGCGCAGCCGCCCCTCCGGCCCCGGCAGGGTGCGCTTGCGGAAATAGGGGAAGTAGTAGGCCGAGAACTCGCCGATCCCGGTCAGCCGCGAGAGCTTGAGCAGCGGCTGGCCGAGCTTCTCCTCGCCGTCGATGCCCTCCACCAGGTCGGTCTGGTTGACGATGTCGACGAGATGCACCGCCTCGGTGCGGCCCCAGAACTCGCGGTCGACGCCGAAGGTGACGGCCCAGTCGCCCGAGACCTGCTCGATCTTCATGTCGCGGATGTCGAAATGCGTGCGGTGGTCGTCCTGGCTGTCGAAGCGGGTGAAGGGGGTGAAGGTGAACACGGTGTCGCCGTCGTTCCACTCCAGCAGCAGCGTCGGCTCGATCGCCATCGAGACGTCGTCGCGCCGCTGGTCGTCGAACTGCGGCGGCTGGAAGAACAGCGTGCCCTCAAGTTCCACATTGCCGTAGATCTCGGCATGCTCCGGCTCGAGGAAGGCGAGGCGGTTCGCCTCCTCCGCCCCGGCCGGTGCCGGCGAGACCAGGGCGATCAGCGCCGCGATCCCGGCCAGCGCGCAGAAGACGCCGGCGGCAAAGCGCGTCGCCTCCGGTCTGCGATGTCGCATCACCATCTGCATTCCCCTTTCTCTCGGGCCCCTTTCACGCGGGTTCCTCACCCTGCCCCTTCAGCCTGCCGGCTTGTCGGCCTGCCGGCTCAGCGCGCCAGCCGCGGCAGCCGGCTCTGGTCGAAATCGCTCTCGCCGAGCGGCGCCGAGAAGTCGTAGGCCGACCACACCAGATCGGTCTCCTTCCGGGTCTGATGGTTGACCATGCGCATGAAATCCGGCCGCCAGTACTGACCCTTATACTCTTTGTAGCCGGCATAGGTCAGGGTTTTCTCAAGATCGCCGCGGCGATTGTAGAAATCGATCTTCTGCACCCGGTATTCGGCAGTATCGATCCAGGCGGCCCGCTTGGAGTAGCCGGATTTCGGGTTCTTCGGATAGCTCTCGACGACATGGCAGGTCAGCCCGGCATCGGTCGGGCACGGCTCGTCGGCGAGCCATCTGTAGGTGTAGTCCGGCACCTCCTGGCTGCCGAGATCCTCGTAGGAGAACTCCGAGGAGACGAACTTGCCGGTGCGGTTCGAGGAGGAGATCCGCTTCACCCGCTTGATCGCCGGCAGGTAGAGCCACTGGTCGTCGTCCTGCGGCTCGATGTTGGAATGGGTCAGCAGGCCGGTGCCGCGGATGTCGCGCGGGCGCTGGAACACGATGATGCCCATGTCGCCGAGGCTCGGGTCCTCGCGCTCGTAGGTGAAGTTCTCGAAGGCGCGGCGGCTCTCGTTGCCGGCGCTGTCGCGCAGGACCATCTCGCCCTCGACGGTGTAGGAGCCCCAGCCGAGATCCCGGCGGTCGGCCGCCTCGGCGATGGCGAGCCCCTTCTCCTCGGGCGTCTCGGCCAGCGCCGGCAGCGTGGCGGCGCCGGCGAGGACCAGGACGAGGGCGGCGGTGACGGCGGCGGTGCGGGTCGTCATGGTGGTGCTCCTCTTGTCGAGCCAGATCAGCAGGGCCGGCAGCAGCAGGAAATCCGCCACCAGCGCGAGGACGATGGTGATCGCGGTGAGCTTGGCGAGGTCGCCGTTGACCGCGAAACCGGACTGGGCCAGCACGGCGAAGCCGCCGAACAGCCCGATGGTGGTGACGAGCAGCGCCATGCCCACCGAGCGGAAGGCGTAGCGCACGGCATCCTCGGCGCTCATCCCCTGGCGCCGGCCGCGGGCGTATTTCGAGAGGAAATGCACCGTGTCGTCCACCACGATGCCGAGCGTGCCGGCGATCACCACCGCGATGGCCAGCGTCACCGCGCCGACGCCATAGCCCCAGAGGCCGAAGCCCATGGCCGCCGGCAGCAGGTTGGGCACCAGCGAGATCAGCCCGATCCGCACGTCGCGCAGCGCCAGCATGATGACGCCGGAGATCAGCACCAGCGCCACCGAGGTGCCGGTGAGCATGGCCCGCACGTCGCGGTGCGAGATGATGTTGAAGACATGCGTCACGCCCGTCGGGGTGACCTGCGGCAGGCCGGGATGGCTCTCCTTCCAGGCGGCGGCGATGATCGGGGCGTTGGCGTCGAGCCATGCCGCGGCATCGGCGGTGACGGCGCGCATGTCGGCGGTGGTGACATGGGCCAGCGCCACGGTCACGCGCATCGCCGAGCGGTCGATGTCGATCTGGTCGGTCAGGTCCATGCCGTAGCCGAGCGAGAGCTCGTAGAGGAAGAGGTACTGGCTGGCCTCGTCGCGGTTCTCCGGCAGGCGGTGATAGGCCGGATCGTCGGCATGCATGTCCATGTTGAGCCGGGCGATCGTGTCGGTCAGCGTCGCCACCGAGGTGACGCCGGGCTGGCCGCGCATGTAGGCGGAGAAGGCTTCCACCTCGCGCAGATAGGCCGGGTCGTTGATGCCCTGCGCCTCGCCGGCCGGCAGCGCGAACTCGAGCGCGTTGACGCCGGTGAGCCTGGCCTCGGTGAAGTCGGTGTCCTGGCGGAACTCGTAGCGCTCGTCGAAATAGCGCAGGAAATCGTCCTCGAGCGCGATGCGGGTGATGCCGCCGGCGCAGATGATGGCGAACACCGTCATCCCCGGCAGCAGCAGGCGCCAGCGGCGCACCACCCAGTCGCCCAGCCGGCCCATCGCGACGCCGGTGGCCGGCGGCTCGGTACGGCGGCGGATCGGCAGCACGGTGACCAGCGTCGGCAGCAGCGTCAGCGTCAGCACCAGCGCCGCCAGAACGCCGCAGCCGACGATGTTGCCGAGCTGGCGGAACGGCGGCGAGATCGAGAAGTTGAGCGAGAAGAAGCCGATGGCGGTGGTCACGCAGGCGACGATGATGGCGCCGAGATGGTCGGTGAGGGCGCGGCGCATCCACTCCTTGCGGTCGGCGGTCTCGGGCATGGTCTGGCGCGCCGCGGCGAGGATGTGCACGGTCGAGGCCACCGCCAGCGTCATGATGTAGAGCGGCGCCAGCACCGTCACCGAGTTGAGCGGGATGCCCATCCAGCCGAGCGCGCCGAGCCCGGCGAAGGCCGAGAGGCTGATCACCACGAAGACCGCCAGCGTCGCGAAGACCGAGCGCAGCGCCAGCCCGACGATCACCAGGATCACCAGGAACATCGGGCCGAGCAGGTTGGCGCTGTCCTCCTTGCCGGAGGTGGCGAACTGGTTGTTGATCATTACCGAGCCGGTGAGGCGGACTTCGATGCCGGGATGCCCGGCGAGCACCCGTTCGAGCATCTCGCGGGTCTCGGCGACGATCAGCGGCACCTCCTGCTGCGGATCGGCCCCCGGCAGCATGAAGCGCACCAGGACCTGCGTCACCGCGCCATCCGCCGACACCATCCGGTCGAGCAGCTCGATGCGGTCGAGCGCGACGGCGCGCGCCGCCTCGGCCTCGGCGGGCGTGACGCTGCCCGGGTCGGGCACCAGATCGCGGACGATCAGCTCGTCGCCCTCGGCATAGGTGTGCTGGAAGTTGGTGAGGCTGTCGACGCGGCGCACCAGCGGCAGCTGCCACGAGGCCTCGGTGAGCGCGCCGATGGCGGCGAGCGTCTCCGGGGTGAAGACGTCGCCGCCCTCCGGCACCACCACCATCATCAGGTTGTCGTCCTTGGCGAAGCGCGCCTCGAACTGGTCGAGCGCCTGCCGGTCGGGGTTCTCGGGGGCGAAGAAGATGCGGGCCGAGGGGTCGGGCGGCCAGATCTGGTCGATCCGGGCGGCGGAGAAGGCGATCAGCGCCAGGGTGCTCAGCACCCACAGCCAGCGGTTGGCGACGATGAAGCCGGCGGCGCGCGCCGCGAGCGCCCGGCCGCCATTGGCCGGCGGCGCGTCGGGCGCATGGTGCGAGGCATCGGGGGGCATGGGACTCCTCGGCGAAGAATGAACGATGATGTTTTTATTCAGCCCGCCTGCCGTGGTGTCAACACGGATCTGTGAATTTTTCGAGAAAAATTCACTCGAGTTGCCGCGCCCGCCGCCGCAGCACCCGCCCGCGGCCGATCGACCACAGCCCCTCCGCCGCTCCGGCCAGCGCGATCAGCGCCACGCCGGCGAGCTGCGGCATGCCGATATGCTCGTCGGTGAGGTGCCAGGCGAGCACCAGGCTGACCCCGATCTCCGCCATGAAGAGGATACCGACGAGCCCGGGATTGAGCACCGAGGCGCCGTGGATCGCCGCCATGCAGCCCGGCAGCACCAGCACGATCACCAGCGGCACCAGCCAGGGCAGCGCCCCGGTCACCGCCCCGGCCTCCGGCAGCGGGCCGACGATCACCGCCGCGAGGCACATCACGAAGGCGCCCCAGAGGAAGAACGAGATCCCGTAGTCGAGGCTGCCCGCCACCGGCCGCGCCAGCATCAGCATCGAGCCCAGCACCCAGAGCATGCCGGAGCTGAGCGCCATCCAGTCGCCGATGTTGCGCGGCATCGGCGGCCAGCTCTCGGGCCCGAGCGCCAGCGCCGCCCCGGCCAGCGCAAGGACCAGCGCCGCCCAGCGCGGCGGCGTCATGCGGTCGCCCAGCACCAGCCAGGCCAGCAGGAACCCCCAGACCGGGCTGAGATAATAGAGCAGCACCGCCGGCACCACCTCGGTGAACAGGAAGGCGGTGGCATAGACCGCCATCGCCGAGCCGAGCATCAGCCCGGCCAGGTGCAGCCGCCAGCCCCCCGCCCGGAGCTGGCGCCAGCGCCAGGCGGCCAGCGGCAGGAGCGCCAGCGCGCCGACGCCGTAGAGCAGCGCCACCGGCCAGATCCCGGCGATGCCCGCCGCCTCGAGCCAGCGCACCGGAACCCAGAACGCCCCCCAGACCGCGCCGCCGAACAGCGTCGCGATCTTCGCCCGAAGCTCCTTGCCGTTGTTCATTAACCCCCCTTGTGCAATCATCATCCGGTCCCGGTCGAAGCGATCTCGCAGCCTGCCGGGCCAAGTGCTTGGCATCCGTGCGTTTCCGCCTGACGATTAGTTTGCTACTCTGCCAGGCGTCAATTCAGGGTGGGACCATGAATCTGAGACTGGACAATCCGACCAAGCCGGGCAAGCGGATCATCCCGCACCCGAAGCCGCCGATGACGCTGAAGGAAACCGGGCTCGACCCCGAGTGGATGGCGGATCTGCTGATCAAGACGATCTACCGGCAGAACCTGCAGCTCCCCTCGGAGATGTCGAAGGCGACCAAGCTGCCGATCCCGCTGATCGACAAGCTGATCCAGATCCTCTCGGAGAAGCGGCTGATCGAGGTGAAGGGCCAGCTCGGCGCCTCGCTGACCGCGGAGATGCGCTACCAGCTGCCCTCCGCCGGCAAGGCCTGGGCGCTCGAGGCGCTGGCGCAGTCGGAGTATATCGGCCCGGCGCCGGTGCCGGTGGACATGTTCACCGCCCAGGTGCGCAAGCAGTCGATCCGCTCCGAGGTGCTGACCCGCGAGGCGCTGGAGCGGCAGTTCTCGCATCTCACCATGCCTGACTGGATGACCGAGCAGATCGGCCCGGCGGTGAACTCCGGCCAGTCGATCCTGCTCTACGGCCCGCCGGGCAACGGCAAGTCCTCGATCGCCGAGGCGGTGGCCGCGGCCTATGAGGACTACATCTTCATCCCCCATGCGCTCGAGGTCGACGGCCAGGTCATCACGCTCTACGACCCCACCGTGCACCGGCTGATGGTCGAGGACAACCGCGACCCCGGCAGCATCCGCCACGAGCGCGCCTTCGACGAGCGCTTCATCCGCACCCGGCGGCCGGTGATCATCACCGGCGGCGAGCTCAACCTCGACATGCTCGATCTCTCCTACTCGCCGATCTCCAAGATCTACGAGGCGCCGATCCAGCTGAAGGCCTGCGGCGGGGTGTTCGTGATCGACGATTTCGGCCGCCAGCGCGAGAGCCCGCAGGCGCTGGTCAACCGCATGATCATCCCGCTCGAGGCGAACAAGGACTTCCTGTCGCTGCAGACCGGGCGCAAGTTCCAGATCATCTTCGACGCGCTGGTGGTGTTCTCGACCAACATCAACCCGAAGGAGCTGGTCGATGGCGCGGCGCTGCGCCGGCTGCGCTACAAGATCCTGGTGGACAGCCCGGATATCGAGACCTTCGTCGACATCTTCCACCGCGCCGCCAAGCGTGCGGGGCTCGAGCTCACCGAGGAGATCCTCAGCTTCGTGATGTTCGAGCTCTACGAGAAGGAGGAGGGCGCCAAGGTGCAGGCCTTCCACCCGCGCTTCCTGATCGACCAGATCCTGGCGATCTGCACCTATGAGGGGACCAAGCCGGCGCTGCGCGAGGACTATCTGCGCCGCGCCTGGGGCAACCTCTACACCAAGCACTGAGCGGCGGGGGGCGGCTGGGGGCGGCCGGCGCCGCCCTCGCACCGCCCTAGCGGTCGCCGAGATGCAGCGAGATCTGCTCGGTCAGGTGCTCGATGCGGTTGGCGAGCTGCTCGATGCGCTCCGCCCGCTCGTCGCCCTGCGCCGCGTCGCCGGCGAAGAGATCGGGGGCCGCCTCGCCGTCGCCGAGCGCGCCCGAACGCGCCTCCTCGAGCGCCCGGCGCAGCTCCGCGGTCTCGGTGAGCGCCGCCGCCACCGCGCCTTCGAGCGCCGAGACACGGCCCTCCGCCTCCTTGCGCGCGGCGGCCTCCGCCTCGGCCCGGCGCCCGGCCTCGGCGGCCGCGGCGCGGGCGGCCTCGGCCGCCGCCTCCGCCGCCTCGATCTCGGCTTCGGCCGCCTCGGCATGCCGCTCGCCGCCCTCGGCAAGCGCGGCCTCGAGCTCGGCGATCCGCGCCTCCGCGGCCGCCATCGCCTCGGCATGGGCGGCGGCCGCCGCCTCCGCCTCGGCGATTCGCGCGGTCTCCGCCTCCGAGCCGGCATCGAGCTCGACCATCCGATCGGCGAGGGTCAGCGCGACCATCAGCAGCAGCCGCCCCTCGTCGGGCTGGGTCTGGAGCTGGCGCAGCAGCCGGCGGGCCTCGCCGTCCACCGCCTGGGCGAGCCCGCGCAGATGCCCCTCCTCGCCATCCGCGCAGCCGAGACGATAGGCCCGGCCGGCCACTTCCACGGTCACGTCAGACATGGGTCTCCCCCTCGGGCATGAGCCCCTTGAGATCCTCGAGCGCCGCCTTCACCGCCGCCGTCGCCTCGTTGCGCAGCTCCGCATCGCGCAGCGCCGCCGCCTTCAGCGCCTCGACCTCGGCGGCAAGCCGGTCGCGCTCGGCCTCGGCGCTGGCCAGATCGGCCGCCAGCGCCGCACTCTCCTCACGGTCGGGCCCGCTGCGCAGCGCTGCCATCAGCGCGCCCTCGAGCCCGTCGATCGCCGAGCAGAGCCGCCCGAGCGCCGCCGCGACACGGTCTCCCGCGCCGGTCTCGCCGTCCTGGCTCTCTTCCGCCCGCATCATCCGCACGCCAATTCCGAGATGGGGTCGCTGCCCGTCATGCCGTCCCGTTTCCGCCCCGTTGCTGCTCGCCGCGGCCGCGCCGGCCCGCCTGCACGGGCGGGCGCCGCCCGGCACCCCGCCGCGCGACCCTTCGGTCCCGACGATATCGCAAGCGCCGGACAATGCAATCGCGGCGCGCCCGGCATCCGGCGCCCGTCGCCCGGCGCCCCGCCATCCAGCGGTCCGGCATCCCGCACACCGGCAACATGCACACCCGTAACATGCATGGCGGCAGCGGGCGCAGCCGGAGGGACGATCGCGGCGCGCCCTGCCGAAGGCCGCATCCGCCGGTCCGGCCGGGGTTGACCGCAGGGATGGCCCCGAGCATTGTCGCGCGCGGCAGGAAGGGCCCCCTCGCGGGGCGCTCTGGCGGCAGCAACCGGCGCCGTGGGACCGGCGCACTGAGACATACGGGGACCGAGCGTGAACACGACAACCGAGATACCGGCGGAGGCCCGCACGGACGCGCGCCGTTTCGCGATGGCCAACGCGCTCCGCGTGCTGGCGCTCGACGCGGTGGCGGCCGCGAATTCCGGGCATTCCGGCATGCCGATGGGGATGGCGGATGTCGCCACCGTGCTGTTCGACAGCCATCTGCGCTTCGATCCCAAGGCGCCGCGCTGGCACGACCGCGACCGTTTCGTGCTCTCGGCCGGCCACGGCTCGATGCTGCTCTACGGCCTGCTGCACCTGACCGGCTACGAGGACATGGGCGAGGACCAGATCCGCGCCTTCCGCCAGCTCGGCAGCCGCACCGCCGGGCATCCCGAGTTCGGCCATGCCGCCGGGATCGAGACCACCACCGGCCCGCTCGGCCAGGGCCTGGCCAATGCCGTCGGCATGGCGATCGCCGAGGAGGCGCTGCGGGCGCGCTTCGGCGCCAGGGTGTTCGACCACCACACCTGGGTGATCGCCGGCGACGGCTGCCTGATGGAGGGCGTCAGCCAGGAGGCGATCACCCTCGCCGGCCATCTCGCGCTCTCGCGCCTGATCGTGCTCTGGGACGACAACGGCATCTCGATCGACGGCAAGGTCTCGCTGACCGACAGCACCGACCAGCGCGCCCGCTTCGAGGCCTCGGGCTGGGTGACCCGCGCGGTCAACGCCCATGACCATGCCGATATCGAGGCGGCGCTCGCCTGGGCCAAGGCGCAGAAGCAGCCGGTGATGCTGGCCTGCAAGTCGCATATCGGCTTCGGCGCGCCGACCCTGCAGGACACCGCCAAGGCGCATGGCGCGATCACCGGGGCCGACGAGATCGCCGGCGCCAAGGCGGCGATCGGCTGGGAGGGCAAGGCGCCCTTCGAGATCCCCGCCGCGATCCGCGCCGACTGGGCCCGCGCCGCCGCCCGCGGCGCCGAGGCCCGCGCCGAGTGGCAGGCCCGCTTCGCCGCGCTCACCCCCGCCCGCCAGGCCGAGATCGACCGCGTGATGGCCGGCGAGGCGCCGAAGAAGCTCGCCTCGGCGGTGCGCAAGCTGAAGCGCCGCCTCGCCGAGGAGGCGCCGAAGATGGCCACCCGCAAGGCCTCCGAGGTGGCGCTGGCCGAGATCAACCCGGTGATGCGCGAGACCATCGGCGGCTCGGCCGACCTGACCGGCTCCAACAACACCCGCACCGCCGATCTCGGCGTGTTCTCGGCCGCCGACCGCAAGGGCCGCTACATCCATTACGGCATCCGCGAGCACGGCATGGCGGCGGCGATGAACGGCATCGCGCTGCATGGCGGGCTGGCGCCCTATGGCGGCACCTTCCTCTGCTTTGCCGATTATGCCCGGCCCTCGATCCGGCTCTCGGCGCTGATGGGCGTGCGCACGGTCTACGTGATGACGCACGACTCGATCGGCCTCGGCGAGGACGGCCCGACGCACCAGCCGGTCGAGCATCTGGCGATGCTGCGCGCGACGCCGGGGCTCAACGTGTTCCGCCCGGCCGATGCGGTGGAGACCGCGGAGGCCTGGGAGCTGGCGCTCTCCGCCGCCGGCCCCTCGGTGCTGGCGCTGACCCGGCAGAACCTGCCGGCGGTGCGCACCGCCCATGTCAACCGCAACGAGGTCGGCCGCGGCGCCTACATCCTCGCCGAGGCCGAGGCGAAGCGCGCGGCGGTCATCGTCGCCACCGGCTCGGAGGTCGAGATCGCGATGGCCGCCAAGGCGATGCTCGAGGCCGAGGAGATCGGCACGCGGGTCGTCTCGATGCCCTGCTGGGAGCTCTTCGAGGCGCAGGACGAGACCTATCGCCGGCGCGTCCTGCCGCCGGGGCCGGTGCGCGTCGGTGTCGAGGCGGCGGTCCGCACCGGCTGGGACCGCTGGCTCTGCGGCGAGCGCGGCTCGGCCAAGAAGGCGGGCTTCGTCGGGATGGAGGGCTTCGGCGCCTCGGCGCCCTATCAGGAGCTCTACAAGTCGTTCGGGATCACCGCCGAGGCGGTCGCCGCCGAGGTGCGCCGCCTGCTCTGAGCCGGCCCTGCCGCAACGCGAAAGGGCGCCCCGCGGGGCGCCCTTTTCGTCTCTCCGCTCCCGCCGCCGGGCGGGCCTGCCGCCGCGGCGCGCCGTCCGCTCAGGCGGCCCGGCGCCGGCGCCGCGCGGCGAGGCCGAGGCCGGCCAGCCCTGCCAACATCATCGGCAGCGCCGCCGGCACCGGCAGCTCGACGACCTCGAAGCCGAGCACGCCGCCGGAGCCGTTGAACAGCACCGAGAAATTCTGGTTCGGCTGGATGAAGGCATCGGTGAAGGCGAGGCCTGCCACGCAGTTGTCGCCCGCCGTGCCGGTGCTCGGCGGCGCCGGGTTGCACGAGCCGTCGCCCCCGGCGACGCCGTCGATCTCGATCTCGCCCCATGCGACGCCGTTGACGATCACCGTCGCGTCGACATCGTCGATGAAGGTCAGCCGGTCGAGGCGCACGGGCATGTCGCTGAGCAGCGTGAAGGTGAGCAGCGTGGTGGCCGCGAGATCGTTCGGCACCGAGCTGCCGCTGTCCTGCACCACCAGCGAGTTTTCCGACACGTTGAAGAGCGGATTGATATCCTCGACGCCGTTCAGCGCCAGGTTGACGATCGGGTCGGTGTCGATGGCGACCGGCACCAGGTCCGGGTCCTGCGCCGGGCTGTCGAGCGAGGGGACGAACAGCGTCACGTCGCGCGCCGTCGTGCCCTGCAGCGCCGAGAGGCCGAATCGCACGGAGAGACCATCGGGGTCGAGCAGCTCGATCACGCCGATCCGGCTCGAGGACGGTGAATCCATCACGTCCTGCCCCGGTATGTCCGGGAACTCGCCATAGTCGAAGTCGAAGACCACCGCACCGGCCGGCCCCGCCGACCACATCACGCCTGCGGACACCGCAGCCATGACAACGCGCTTGACATACCGCACGTCACTTCTCCCTCACCCACACGCATAAGGTGATACAGGACTGGCAACCGACACACAAGAAATTTGCCGCTGCAACCGTTTTCCCGGGCGATGACAATCTCGGCACCAGGCCGGAGGCGCGCCGGCTGCGCCGACCCGGCCGCATCGCCCCCGCAAGGGCCGATGCCCCCGATTCGCTGCCTGCATCGCCGCCGCCCCGGCACCATCGCGCCGATCCGGTCAGATCTGTGCAAAAAAGACATGCATTCTGCGAATTAATGTCACAATCGAAAGACGCACGCGTAAATTGATTTGCGGCCCGGGATCGCAAGCTCTAGGATCAGGCATGGGTAAGGTGTTTATTTTTGGGGGTGAGTGCATGGCACAGTCGACCAGCTTGCGTCGTTTGACGATCGCGTCGGTTGCGGGCTTCTGCGGTGTTTTCGCCGCCGCCGGAAGCGCCGTTGCGGTAACCTATGACGAGCCGAACGATCTCTATACCCTGACCGTCGGGGATCTCGTCCTCTCGCCGGTCGGAACGTCGATCAACACCACGCCGGTTCCGTCCACCGAGACCGGGGATCTCTCCGGCACGGCGGCGGGCACGCGCGACCTGAACGGTGGCGGCACGGCATCGGAAACGGCACTCGTCAGCGCCGGCCTCTCGGGGCAGCAGAGCCTCTACAACTCGCAGAACGAGTTCGCCAAGGTGAACCCCGGCGGCCCCTTCCCGGCCTCCGCGAGCACCACCGACACGGTCTCGCTCGGCCTGATCCCGGTGGTGACGCGGCCGGTGATCTATGACGAGAACGGGGTCGAGGACCCCAACGTCATGGAGGACCCGCTCGGCTATTTCGAGTTCGCGCTCGATTTCAACGAGACCAACAACGAGACCGGGACCGCGGTCATCAACGGCCTGGTGGCGGATCTGCGGATCGACGTGCTGACCCAGACCAACCAGACCATCAACGTCTTCCAGATCACCGACGACATCCTCGTGGTCAACGACAACTCCGGCGGCCAGAACTCGCTGCTCGGCACCGCGACGGACATCGCGGTCTATGTACCGGTCGGCGCCTTCGTGCGCGCCGCGCAGGACCAGAACGCCAACAACACCGGCATCTTCACCGGCAACGACACGCTGCAGTTCACCTGGACCGACAGCCTCGAATCCGGCGGCCCGGACCAGTGGCTGCGGCGGAGCTGCGTCTCCGAGGGCGGCTCGGCCTTCTGCTTCGGCGGCGACGACGTGATGGAGCTGCCGGTTCCCGGCGCGCTGCCGCTGCTGCTCACCGCGCTCGGCGGGCTGGGCGGGCTCGCCGCCATGCGCCGGCGCAAGGCGGCGGCCTGAGCGCCGCCGCTCCCGCCCCGCGCCGGCCCTTCCCGCGGCCGGCACCCGGCCTTCCGGGCGCCGCATAGGGCCCCGCATCGGGCCCCGCATCGGGCGACGGAGCCTTGCATTCCCGCGAAACCCGGTCGCGCGCCCTGCCGCGGCGATTGACCATGTGGGCGGCCGCGGGCTAGGAGAGCCCGTCAAAGGGCGGCGAGACCGCCCCTGTCCCATAAACCGGAGGATGCCATGGCGGTGAAGGTCGCGATCAACGGGTTCGGACGCATCGGGCGCAACGTGCTGCGCGCCATCGTGGAGTCGGGCCGGACCGATATCGAGGTGGTGGCGATCAACGATCTCGGCCCGGTCGAGACCAATGCCCACCTGATGCGCTATGACAGCGTGCATGGCCGCTTCCCCGGCACCGTGACGGTGGATGGCGACACCATGGATGTCGGCCGCGGCCCGATCCGCGTCACCGCGGTGCGCAACCCGGCCGAGCTGCCCTGGGGCGATGTCGACATCGCGATGGAGTGCACCGGCGTGTTCGCCTCGAAGGAGAAGGCCGCCGCGCATCTCGAGAACGGCTCCAAGCGCGTGCTGGTCTCGGCCCCGGCCTCGGGCGCCGACAAGACCATCGTCTACGGCGTGAACCACACCGCGATCACCGCCGACGACCGGGTGATCTCCAACGCCTCCTGCACCACCAACTGCCTCGCCCCGGTGGCGCATGTGCTGCACAGCGCGATCGGCATCGAGCGCGGCGTGATGACCACGGTGCACTCCTATACCGGCGACCAGCCGACGCTCGACACCATGCACAAGGATCTCTACCGCGGCCGCGCCGCGGCGATGAGCATGATCCCGACCTCGACCGGCGCCGCCAAGGCGGTGGGCCTGGTGCTGCCCGAGCTCAACGGCAAGCTCGACGGCTTCGCGATCCGCGTGCCGACGCCGAACGTCTCGCTGGTGGATCTCAAGTTCGTCGCCAGCCGCGAGACCAGCGCCGAGGAGATCAACGACGCGATCCGCGCCGCCGCCGGCCAGTCGCTGAAGGGCGTGCTGGGCTTCACCGACGAGAAGCTGGTGAGCTCCGATTTCAACCACGACCCGCATTCCAGCGTGTTCCACTGCGACCAGACCAAGGTGCTCGAGGGCACCCTCGTCTCGGTGCTGTCGTGGTATGACAACGAGTGGGGCTTCTCCAACCGCATGGCCGACACCGCGGTGGCCATGGCCGCGCATATCTGAGGCGCCCGCGCCCGACATCGCCGGAGCCATTGCGAAGGGTTGCAACCTGCCGGGTTGCAGCCCTTCAACCGTATGGCAGGATGACCTGACGGAAACAACCAGGGGGAGAAGCCCCATGGGTACCAGGCTTCCATCGGGCCTCGCCATCCTCGGGCTGGTGTTCGGCACGCTCTTCGCGATCACCTGGCTGGCCGGCGAGTTCCCGGCCTTCCGCAAGGTTCTCGCGGCCTTCGGGCTGAGCTGACGCGGCAGGCGCATCCGCGGCCCGCCCGGCCCGCCCTGGCGCGGCCGCCCGCCGCCGCGCCAGTTGCCCCGCCCCCCTCTCCCGCCGGCCTCTCCCCTTGCATTGGCGCGCCGGGAAAGCCAAAGCGTGGGGGTGCGACGAGACCCCTGTCCCGGAGAACCCCGATGCCCTTCCGCACACTCGACGACTTCGATCCCCACGGCAAACGCGTCCTCGTGCGCGTCGATCTCAACGTGCCGGTCAGCAAAGGCCGGGTGACCGACGCGACCCGCATCGAGGCCCATGCCCCGACCATCCGCGCGCTCGCCGAGGCCGGCGCCCGGGTCATCCTGCTGGCGCATTTCGGGCGGCCCAAGGGCAAGGTCGTGGAGGCGCTCTCGCTGGCCCAGGTGGTGCCGGCGCTGGTCGGCGCCACCGGCCTCAGCGTGATGTTCGCCGAGGAGAGCGGCGCCTTCGACGTCGCCCAGCGGATCGCCTCGATGTCCGATGGCGACGTCATGCTGCTGGAGAACATCCGCATGCATCCCGGCGAGGAGGCCAACGATCCGGCCTTCGTCGCCAAGCTGGCGGCGCTCGGCGATGCCTATGTCAACGACGCATTCTCGGCCGCGCACCGCGCCCATGCCTCGACCGAGGGGCTGGCCCGCGCCCTGCCCGCCTATGCCGGGCGGCTGATGGCGGCGGAGCTCTCGGCGCTGGAGCGCGCGCTGACCGCGCCGGAGCGGCCGGTGGTCGCCATCGTCGGCGGCGCCAAGGTCTCGACCAAGCTCGACCTGCTCGGCAACCTCATCCACAAGGTCGACGAGATCGTGATCGGCGGCGGCATGGCCAACACCTTCCTCGCCGCGCAGGGCCTGCCCGTGGGCCGCTCGCTCTGCGAGCACGAGATGGGCGGCACCGCGCGCGAGATCCTCGGCAAGGCCGCCGCCGCGGGCTGCGCCATCCATCTGCCGAAGGACATCGTGGTGGCCCGCGCCTTCGAGGCGAACGCCCCGCACGAGACCCTGCCCGCCGATGCCTGCCCGGAGGATGCGATGATCCTCGATGCCGGGCCGGAGACCGTCGCCGCCCTCGCCGCGCGCTTCGAGGCGGCCCGGACGGTGGTGTGGAACGGCCCGCTCGGCGCCTTCGAGCTGCCCCCGTTCAACGCCGCGACCGATGCGGCGGCGAAGACGGTCGCGGCGCTGACCGAGGCCGGGCGGCTGCTCTCGGTCGCCGGCGGCGGCGACACGGTGGCGGCGCTCAACGTCTCCGGCGCGGCGGCGCGGTTCTCCTATGTCTCGACCGCCGGCGGGGCCTTCCTCGAATGGCTCGAGGGCAAGACGCTGCCCGGGGTCGCGGCGCTCGAGGCCTGAGCCCGGGCATGGCGCCGGCCGCGCGCAGCGGCCGCGCCGCCCCCCGCCAGCCGGCCGCCGCCGCCCGGCCGGCGGCGAAGCATTTGACGCATGGGCAGATTCTCGCATTGTCGGGCGGCGAATCGTGCTAGGCATTCTCCGCCAAGCATGACCCGGAGGAGAATACATGAAACTCCAGCGCTCCCTTTGCCTCGCATCAGCGCTCGCGCTCGCCGTCGGCTCCGCCCCGGCCCGCGCCCAGAGCCCGGCGGATATCGCCAGCGCCGAGGCCGCTCTGAATTTCGTCCAGCGCCTCGCGGCCACCTATGTGGTGCTGATCGCGCGCGCCGCCGTCGATCTCACCTATGACAGCCTGACCATCGACACCGGCGGCCAGGAGACCGTCATCAACGGGCTGGTGCTGCGCCCGGATCTCGACTGGGATACCGAGGGCGCCTGCGCGATCGCCATCGACCGGGTCGCGGCCACCAGCTCGCCCAGCCTCGAGGTTCTCGAGAGCGTCATCGAGCTGAGCGGCGTCAGCGTTCCGGCCGCCTGCTTCGACCCGGGCACCGGCGCGATGCTCTCGAGCTTCGGCTACCCGACCCTCGGCGTCGACCGCGCCGCCATCACCATCGCCTACGACGTCCCGAGCTCCGGCGCGCATATGCTTGTCTCGGCCGACATTCCCGATGCCGCGGACATCACCGTCTCGGCCGATTTCGACTATGTCTGGTTCACCGGGCTGCTCGAGGGCGACGACCCCGAGCCGGTGGCCAAGCTCGCCTCGGCCGAGCTGGTGCTCGAGAATGCCGGGCTGTGGGAGCGTGTCTCGCCGATGCTCGGCCAGCAGTTCGGCGATCTCAACCAGATCCCGGCGATGGTCGGCCCGATGCTCGGCCAGATGCTCGCCGAGCCCGGCCAGGCGCCCGGCGCCGATGCCCAGGCCTTCATCGACAACCTCTCCAGCGAGCTCGCCCGCTTCATCGAGAACGGCGACCGGCTGGTGCTGAGCATCGAGCCCGAGGGCGGGCTCTGGCTCTCCGACGACATCTTCGACACCCCGCAATCGACCCTCGCGGCGCTGCAGCCGCGGCTCTCCGGCGCCCCGATCGGCATCTCGCGGATGCTCTCGCCGAGCGAGCTCTCGGCGGCGATGTCCGGCGGCGGCGGTCTCGACGAGGCGACCCGCCTGAAGGCCGGCGCGGCGCTGATCACCGGCATCGGCGCGCCCAAGGCCCAGGCCGACGGCATCGCGCTGCTGGCGCCGATGGCCAATGCCTGGAACGCCGAGGCCGCCAAGCTGGTCGCCGACGCGCTGGCGGCGAGCGGCCAGACCGCCGAAGCCTATGACATGGCGCTGAAGGCGGCGGCCGGCGGTGCTGCCGGCGCCACCGGTGCGGCGGATGCGCTGGAGGCCCGGCTCGGCGCCGCCGAGGTGCTGGCCGCGCAGGCCGGCGCGCTGGAGAGCTGGCCGGCGCTGGCCGGCTGGATCAACGCCAAGGAGGCGGCCCAGTCGACCGGCGACATCGCCGAGCTGCGCCGGCTCGCCTTCGCCGCCAGCGCCGGCCGCGGCATGCCCCGCAGCTATCGCGAGGCCTATTACCTCGCGGCGCTCGCGGCGGCCGGGGGCGACAGCGGCGCCGCCGCGCTGCGTGACCGGATCGACACCCGCTTCACCGACGTGACCGGCACCCGCGAGGCCGCCTGGGTCGAGGCCGGCAACGCCGCCGCCTCGGCCGCGCTGGGCGCCTGGACCGGCGGCATCGCCAACCAGGTGATGACCCGCTACGGCGTCCAGTAACGCCCGGCGGCAGCGCCGACAGCATCGTTCCGGGGCTCGAGGGCCCCGGAACCCCCTGCGGGCCCACGCCCGCTTGACCGGCCAGCCCGCCCCGGATACCTCGAAGGCAGATCTTCGACCGAGGCAGAATTGAGGGCATGGCGATGAAGGCAACCCGCGCCGTTCAGCGGATCCTGAGCAACTACGAAGCCGACAATCCCGGCGTGAAGGGCAATCTCTGCCGCATGCTGATGACCGGCAAGCTCGGCGGCACCGGCAAGATGATCATCCTGCCGGTCGACCAGGGCTTCGAGCATGGCCCGGCGCGCAGCTTCGCCCCCAACCCGGCGGCTTATGACCCGCACTACCACTACCAGCTCGCGATCGATGCCGGGCTCAACGCCTTCGCCGCGCCGCTCGGCATGTTGGAGGCCGGCGCCGACACCTTCGCCGGGCAGATCCCGACCATCCTGAAGGCGAACTCGGCGAACTCGCTGATCCCGAGCGAGGCGCCGAAGGACCAGGCGATCACCGCAAGCGTCGACGACGCGCTGCGCCTCGGCTGCTCGGCGATCGGCTTCACGATCTATCCCGGCTCCTCGGCCGGCCTCGAGATGTTCGAGGAGATCTCGCAGATGCGCGAGGAGGCCGCGGCCAAGGGCGTCGCCACGGTGATCTGGTCCTATCCGCGCGGCGAGGCGCTCACCAAGGACGGCGAGACGGCGATCGACATCGCGGCCTATGCGACGCAGATCGCGGCGCTGCTCGGCGCGCATGTCATCAAGGTGAAGCTCTCCACCGACCATCTCGAGCTGAAGGAGGCCAGGAAGGTCTACGAGGGCGAGAAGATCGACATCTCCACCCAGGCGGCGCGGGTGGCGGACTGCGTGAAATCGGCCTTCAACGGCCGGCGCATCATCGTCTTCTCCGGCGGCTCCAAGAAGGGCGCCGACAGCGTCTATGACGATGCCCGCGCGATCCGCGACGGCGGCGGCAACGGCTCGATCATCGGGCGCAACACCTTCCAGCGCCCGCGCGAGGACGCGCTCGACATGCTGGGCAAGCTGGTCGACATCTATCGCGGCAAGGCCTGATCGCCGGCCGCGCCGCGCTGCCCGCCACCCCGCCGCTCGCGGCGGGGTGTCCGTGCAGCCCCGGGTCGGTCGTCCGCGCCCGCCTCAGATCGGCGGCAGGTTGCGCAGGACGACGTCCTCGATCAGGGTCTCGCGGCGGTAGCCGCGCTTCTCGAGCTGCTCGTCGCTCATCCGCGAGAGCCACTCGTATTCCCGCATCGCGCGGTTGACCTGCGGGATCGCCGACATCGCGACGAAGATCCGGCCGATCCCGGAGAGGGCCGCGAGAACCCCCTGCCAGACGCGGAGCGGGATCGACCTGCCGTCGCCCTGTCCGCCAACGGCCGGTGCCTGGTGAAACATGCTGCCTGTGATTGTGCTCTTGATCGTCATGGGAGTGCTCCTGTTCGATTAGGCCGGGCACCCGTCCCGCGTTTCCATGTCCTGATAATCGGTATTATATTGCGCCGCAGCAAGACTGCCCAATGAGAAGCCGCCTTTCGCCGGATGCATGGCTCTTGGGCAGCGGGCCTGCCTCGAGCGGCGGCAGACCGGCGCCGCTGCTCAGAGTCTGCTCTCCAGATCGTTGACATTGATGCCCAGCGTCTCGAGGCCGGCCTCGAGGTGATCGGCCAGCAGCGGCGAGCCGAGCAGGTAGCGCGCGGTCGGCCCGGCCCGCCGGGCCTGCGCCTCGGCGACATAGTCGGCTAACTCGTCGGCGCCGGCCCCCTCGCGCCCGATCCAGAACACGGCGACCAGCTCGGCCTGCTGGTCGAGGTTGAGATCCTGGATCCAGTTGGTCAGCTCCTCGGCGGAGGGGTCGTTGCCGCGGTCCTCCAGCACGCCCATCGCGTCGTCCTCCTCGGCCTCCGCGCCGGCGGTGTCGACATCCTTTACATCGAGCTCGCGGGCCTTGACGATGATCCAGCCGATGGTCTCGAGGGGAATGGTGAGCATGGATGCAGCCTCCTGTTTGCTGCTCCGGCAATGGCCCCGGACGGGGTGCGCGGCATTGACCTGGAACAAGCCCGCGGGCGCCGCGCCGCAGCGCGGCCGGACGGCGGAGGGACATGCATGACCGCAGCGGAGCTGATCCGGGTTCTCGGCCTCGAGCGCCATCCCGAGGGCGGCTGGTATCGCGAGACCTGGCGCGCCGAGGCGCCGGAGGGCAGCCGCGCCGCCGGCACCGCGATCTACTACCTGCTCGAAGGCGGCGACCATTCGCACTGGCACCGGGTCGATGCCGCGGAGATCTGGCACTGGTATGCCGGCGGGCCGCTCGCGCTCACCCTCTCGCCGGACGGGCACGACGCCGAGAGCCACCGCCTCGGGCCGGAGATCCTCGCCGGCCAGCGCCCGCAGCTCTGCGTGCCGAAGGGCTGGTGGCAGACCGCGGCCTCGCTCGGCGCCTTCACCCTGGTCGGCTGCACCGTCGCGCCGGGCTTCGAGTTCTCCGGCTTCGAGATGGCCCCGCCGGACTGGCGGCCGACCCCCCGCGCGCCGGGCTGAGGGCTCAGCCCCGCCGGCGCCGGCTGCCGAGCAGCAGGATGCCGGAGACCAGCAGCAGCCCGCCTGCCGGCAGCGGCACGTCGCCGGAGGCCGCCGGGTTGGAGGGCACGGCGAAGGAATAGCTCGCGCTGCCCGAATTGCCGACGAAGCCGACATAGAGCGGCGCGGTGAACCCCGCGGTGGTGGGAATATTGATCACCAGCGGCACGTTGTTCTGCGGGTTGGCCGAGGCCAGGAAGCCGTCGAAGGCGCCGGTGAAGGGCGAGTCCTTGGCGAGCACGTTCAGGCTGCCGTCGAAATTCGGCGCGGTGAAGGTCACGGTGAGGGTCTGCACGCCGTCCGGCAGGTCGGGAAAGACGAAATAGTCGCTGTCCCCGCCGAAGATCGTGCCGGTGATCAGGTCGATCCCGGCCGGGATCGCGGTCGGCGCGCCGAAGGCATTGCTGACATCGCCGTCGGTCGATTCGTTATAGGTCGCCGCCTGTGCCGATCCGGCAAGGGCGAGACCCGCCACGGCAGCAGCCGCGGAAAACCTGCGCAAATCCAAGACACACTCCCAACGCCCACGATTATCCGGTGGCAGATTAGGATCCGTCACCAAATCTTCAAGCGAAATTCACGGGCAGGCATGTGCGCGGCCGGCGCGGGATGGCTATGGTCGCCCCGGCGCGCGCCCCGCCCCGGGGCCGCGGCAACGACGGAGCCGCCCATGTTCGGCGAGATCACCCATTGCGACATCGGCTGGTGCCTGACCGATCCGGAGGGCGGCTTCGCCTTCGCGCCGCCGCGCACCGTGTTCTCGACGCGCAGCCGGCCGCTCGGCGCGCGGGCGATCCAGAACTGCCCGGCGGTGAACGCGCTGGAGCGGCAGATCGTCGAGATCCCCTCGCCGGTCACGCTGCGCCTGGCGCTCGAGGAGGAGGCCGGCGGCCCGGCGCTCGCGGTGATCGACCAGGGCACCTTCGTGCAGCCGGAGCGGATCGGCGAGATGCTCGCGCTCGAGCCGCCGGCGCGCTGGCGCCACCCGAAAAAGCCGGTGCTGACGCTGACCCTGCCGCTGTTCCTGGTGACCGACACGCCCTGCTGCGTCTCGCTGGTGCCGCCCTTCCTCGGCGCGCCGATGCGGCGCTGGCCGGGCAGCATGGTGGCCGCGCGCTGGCCGCTCTGGCTCTGGCCGCAGACCCTGGTCTGGGCCTTCGAGTGGGACCGGCCGGGCGAGCAGCTGACGCTGCGCCAGGGCGAGCCGCTGGCCTATGCGCTGCTCGAGTTCAACCACCCGCAGAAGCGCCCGCGCCTCGTCGAGGCCGAGCTGACCCCGGAGCTGGCGGACTACCGCGCCGGGATGCAGGGCATCCACCACATCACCGGCGATCTCGAGGCGATCTGGGCCGCCGCCGGCGCCCGCCGCCCGCGCCGCCTGCTGGTGCCGCGCGAGACCGCCGCCGCGCAGGCCGATGCCGCGGGGGCCGATGGCGCACGGGCCGATGCCGCGCGGGCAGATACCGCACCGGCCGATGCCGGGCGGACCGACGCCGCACAGGCCGACGCCGCGCGGGCCGATGGCGCACGGGCCGATGCTGCGGGGTCCGATGTCCCGCGGGCGGACGCCGCGCTTGCCGACGCCGCGCGGGTTGATACCGCAAGGGCCGATGGCGCACGGACCGATGCTGCGCGGGCCGATCCCGCACAGGCCGATGCCACAGGGGTCGATGATGCGCGGGCCGATGCCGCGCGGGCCGACGCCGCGCGGGCCGACGCCGCGCAGGCTGATACCGTACCGGCCGATGCCGGGCGGACCGACGCCGTACAGGCCGACGCCGCGCGGGCCGATGGCGCACGGGCCGATACCGCACGGACCAATGCCGCAGGGGCCGACAAGGCGCGGGCCGATGTCGCCTGATCGCGCCGCCCCGCGTGCGCCGATCGGCTGGCGCATGCAGTCGCCGCAGGCCGCGCTCGCCTTCCTGCCGCCGGAGCCGCTGCCGCCGGCGGTCGCGGCGCTGGCCGGCGGGCTCGGCGCGCGGCTGATCCAGGCCCGCGCCGGTTTCGACCTGCGGGTGCGGATCTCGCCGCCGGCGGTGCGGCCGGTGCGCTTCATGCGGGTGGCGGAGCCCGGCGGGCTCTCGGAGGCGGGCTTCCAGGGGCTCGCCACGCATGTCCTGCCGGCCGCCCAGCGCGGCCCGGACCACCCGGCGCTCCAGCTCTCGCTCAACCTCCACCTGGTCACCGACCGGCCCTGCACGCTGAGCCTGCTGCCGCCCTTCCTGGCCGAGAGCTTCAGGGGCTGGCCCGGCACGCTGACCTGCGGGCGCTTCCCGCTCACGCACTGGCCGCGGGCGCTCAACGCGGTGCTGGAATGGCAGGACCGCGACCGCGACTGGGTGATCCGCCGCGGCGATCCGCTGGCCTATCTGCTGCCGGAGTTCGACGACCCGGCGCTGCTGCCGGAGCTGTTCGAGGCGGCGGACACCCCTGCCCTCGCGCGCCATGTCCGGATGGTCGACAACGTCTCGAGCTTCGGGCGCAATGTCGGCCCGATGTTCGCCGAGGCCGCCCGGCGCCGCCCGCCGCGGCTGCTCGCCCGCAGGGACACCGGCGCCCCGCCCTGGGACGGCGCCTGAAACCCGCGCCCGCGCGCCGCCGCGGTTGACAAGCCGCGCCGCCCCGCGCCAGACCGGAGCCGGTCCGGACCGGAGCCGCGCCGCAGCCGAAGGGAACCCAGCCGATGCCAAGATACTACGTGAACTCGATGGCGAATTTCATGATCCAGGGGGGCATGGTCAGCTTCACCCTGCAGGATCAGGCGGTGGCGACCCAGGGCGGGCAGGCCCGGCCGCTGCCGCCGGAGGATGTCGCCAGCGTGGTGATGCGCGAGGCGGATTTCGCGCAGCTCGTGGGCTTCTTCAACCAGCACATGGCGGCCTATGAGAGCCAGACCGGCCGCCGGCTCGGTGCATCGGCCGAGGCGCCGCCGGCACCGTCGGCACCGCCGGCATCGCAGCCCCGCCCGGCGCGCGAGCCGATGAAGATCCGCCCGCGCGCGAGCTGAGCGATGAGCGCAGAGACCGCGCCGGAGGCCGCCCCCCGCCTCTATCTCGTCACCCCCCACGATCTCGCGCCGGAGCAGCTGGCGGCGGCGGCGGAGCGCCTGCTCGCCGGCGGCGCGGTGGCCTGCCTGCGGCTCGATCTCGGCGCCGCCGGGGCGGATGCCTGGCTGCGCGCGGCCAATCTGCTGCTGCCGCTGGCGCATGCGGCGGATGTCCCGCTGGTCGCGGCAGACCGGCCCGAGCTGGTGGAACAGCTCGGGCTCGACGGCGTGCATCTCGGGCCCGGCGGCGCGGCGCTCGGGCCGCTGCGCAAGCGGCTCGGCAAGGATGCGATCCTCGGCGGCTTCGGCGGCTCGGAGCGGCACCGGGCGATGTCGCTGGCCGAGGCCGGTGCGGACTACGTGGCGCTCGGGCCGCTGCACGGGCCGGATGCGGCGACCGACGAGCTCTTCGCCTGGTGGTCGGAGATGATCGAGGTGCCGGTGGTCGCCGAAGGCGGGCTGACGCCGGAGGATGCGGCGCGGCTCGCCGGCATCACCGATTTCCTCGTGCCCGGCGCCGGGGTCTGGACCGCCGAAGACCCGGCCGCGGCGCTCGCCGCCTATGTCGAGGCGATCTCCTGACGCCAGGGCGCGGCCCCGGCACCCGGCCGGGGCGCCCCGCCCGCGCCCCGCGCCCCGCTGCCGCCGGCCCGGACGCCTGGGGCCGGGCGCTTGACGTCCAGAGGCCGAGGCCCGGACACAAGGCCCCGGACGCTACGGCCCGAACGCTGACGCCCATAGGCTGAGGCCGGACGCTGAGGTCGAAAGATTGAGGCCGGGATGCTGAGGTCCAACGATTGAGGCCCGGACACTGGGGCCCAAAGGCTGAGGTCCGGACGCCGAGGTCCAGAGGCTGAGGCTCGGACGCCGGGACCCGGAGCCTGAGGCCTGAACACCGAGCCCCGGACGCCAAGGTTCAGGCGCTAAGGTCTGGCGGCTGAGGCCCGGATGCTGAGGTCCAGCGGCTGAGGCCCGGAGGCGGGGCCCGGAGGCTGCGGTTCGGAGGTTGAGGACCGGACACCGTGGTCCGGAGGCTGAGGTCCGGAGACATGGCCCCGGACGCCAGGGTTCGGACGCCAGGGTTCGGACGTTGAGGTCCGGAGGCCGAGCTTCGGGCACCTGACCCCGGGCGCCGGGGGCCCGGCGTCGGGGGAGGTCCCTGCGTCGAGGCCCGGGCACTTGGCCCGCACGCCGGGGCCCCGGCGCCGGGGCTCAGACGTTGAGCAGCAGGTGCTCGCGTTCCCAGGGGCTGATCACCCGCATGAACTCGTCGTATTCGTGCTCCTTCACCGTGGCGTAGAGCGCGCAGAACTCCGGCCCGAGCACCTCGCGCAGCGCCGGCTGGGCGCGGAACTCGGCGACCGCGTCGAGCAGCGAATAGGGCAGCTCGCGCGGCCGGTCGTAGCTGTCGGTGGTGACCTCGGGGCGCGGGCTCAGCCCCTCGACCATGCCGAGATAGCCGCAGGCCAGCGTCGCCGCGATCGCCAGATAGGGGTTGGCATCGGCCCCGACCACGCGGTTCTCGACGCGCCGGGCCTCGGGCTCGGAGATCGGCACCCGCAGGCCGGTGGTGCGGTTGTCGCGCCCCCAGTCGAGGTTGATCGGCGCGGTGAGCTGCGGCACCAGCCGGCGATACGAGTTCACATAGGGCGCCACGAGGCAGCAGGCGGCGCGGAAATAGGCCTGCTGGCCGCCGATGAAGTTGAAGAACTGCGCCGAGGGCGCGCCGTCCGGCGCCGAGAACAGCGACAGCCCGGTCTCCTCCGAGACGATCGACTGGTGGATGTGCATCGCCGAGCCCGGCTGGCCCTCCATCGGCTTGGCCATGAAGGTGGCGTAGCAGCCGCAGCGCAGCGCCGCCTCGCGGATCAGCCGCTTGAAGAAGAACACCTGGTCGGCGAGGTCGAGCGGGTCGCCGTGGCGCAGGTTGATCTCGAGCTGCGCCGCGCCGCCCTCCTGGATCACCGTGTCGATGTCGAGCCCCAGCGCATCGGCATAGTCGTAGATGTGCTCGACGATCACGTCGTATTCGTCGACCGCGGCGATCGAATAGGCCTGCGCCTTCTGCGCCCGGCGCCCGGAGCGGCCGACCGGCGGCTCGAGCGGATAGTCGGGATCGGTGTTCGGCTTGGTCAGGTAGAACTCCATCTCCGGCGCCACCACCGGGCGCCAGCCGCGCTCGGCATAGAGCCCGAGCACCCGGCGCAGCACCGAGCGCGGCGCGAAGCCGACCAGGTTGCCCTCGCGGTCGGTCACGTCGTGGATCACCTGCACCGAGCGGTCGTTGGCCCAGGGCACGGCGCGGGTGGTGGAGAGATCGGGGCGCAGCTCGAGATCGGCGTCGATGTCATAGGCCGAGAAGTCGGTCAGGTCGGGATAGTCCCCGGTGATGGTCAGGAAGAACAGCGAGGTCGGCAGGTAGATCGGGCGGAACTGCGCGAACTTGCCCGCCGGCATCACCTTGCCGCGGCCGATCCCGGCAAAGTCGGGCGCGACGCATTCGACCTCCTCGACCCCGTGCTCGCGCAGCCAGGCCGACAGCGCCGCCTCGGAGCGCACCGAGGCGTTCGGCGAGACGTCGAGGCTGATCTCGGGCCCGGATTGCGGCCGCCGGATGCCGGTATGGGAGATGGAGAGGGGATCGTACATGACGCCTCGCGCAGGTTGCTGCAATCCCAACTACCTAGCACGCCGCGGGGCGGCCGGCGCAACCAAAGCCGACATCGGCGATGTCGGCCGCCGGGTCTCCGGCCCCGGCGCGGGCCTCGGCTCAGGCCCGGCGCGGGTCTCGGCAAAGGCTCGGCGCGGGTCTCGACTAAAGCTCGGCTCAGGCCCGGCTCGGGTCTCGGCCAGGCCCGGCTCGGGCCGGGCTCAGGCGTCGACCGGGGCGGCGCCGGCCTGCCGCCGGCCGGCCTCGGCATGGCCCTTTGCAACCGCAGCATGGCAGGCTGCAGCGAGCGCTTTGCGATTTGCAAAATCGTCGGGCCGCACCGGCGCGTGGAAGATCACCTCGGCAAGCCCCCCGCGCGAGCGGCAGGCGATCTGCCAGATATGCTCCTCGAAGCCCATGCTGCCCCACCAGCCATAGAGCGCCGCCGGCAAGCCCGGCCCGGGATGGTAGCGCACCGAGACCGGCTGCACGAGCACCGGCTCGGCATGGCCATCGTGGAAGAAGGCGGAGAACAGCGAGCTCTTGAACGGCAGCACGCGCAGGCCGTCGGTCGAGGTGCCCTCCGGGAAGAAGCAGAGCACCTGGTCGGCGGCGATTCGCTCCAGCAGCACCGCCTCCTGCCGCTTCGCCTCGGTGCGCTTGCGCTCGATGAAGACGGTGCCGGTGACCCGCGTGATGAAGCCGACGCCGGGCCATTCCGCCACATCCGCCTTCGAGACGAAATACACCAGCCGGCAGGCGCGCAGGGTGAGGATGTCGATCCAGGAGCAGTGGTTGGCCACCATCGCGCCGCGCCCGATCGGCGTGCCCTCGACCCGGTGGCGCAGGCCGAGCAGCGCGAGGCCGAGCCGGCTCCAGGCCCGCGCGGCGCCGAAATGGAAGACGATCCAGCGCCCCATCCCCTTGCGGCCGAGCGCCCGGCGCAGGTTGTGCCCGAGCAGGAACAGCCCGAGGCAGACCAGCGTCACCGCCACCAGGCCGAGCACGCGCAGGCCGCCGCGGAGCTTCTGCGCCAGCGTCAGCGGCGCGAGTTCCGGCGGATCGGCCTCGTTCCAGGTGGTGTCGGTCATCGCGGTTCGATCATCCGGGGCACGGCGCGGGCGGGGTCAGCCGAGGATACGGTCCACCGAGCCGCCGCGCTTGCGCGAGTAGAACTTGCGCACGCTCTGCTTCATAAGGGCGGTGTCCATCAAGAGGCAAACATCGATCGTGTTGAAATCCCGGTCGATGAAGGCGCCGTCGCCGACATGCCCGCCGATCCGGATATAGCCCTTGATCAGGGCCGGCAGCTGGCGCATCGCCGCCGCCTTGTCGACCTCGTCCTTCGACAGGATCGCCATGTCGGTGTAGTTCTCCGGCACGGCGCGGACCCGCAGCTCCTCCGGCGCGAGGTGGAAATGGTGCAGATAGCTCAGCGCCTGCGAGAACGCCGAGGGGTCGGTGCCGTGGAAGCTCGCCACGCCGAACAGCAGCCCGATGTCGTTCTCGGTCACGTAGCCGCCGAGCCCGGCCCAGAGCAGGTGCATGCCGGCGCCGCCGCGATAGTCGGCATCGACGCAGGAGCGGCCGAGCTCGAGCACCTCGCGCGGATGCTCGGAGAGCCGCGCCAGGTCGTATTCGCCGGCGCCGTAGAAGCCGATGCCCTCGCGCGCCCGGTCGCCGCGCATCAGCCGGTAGACGCCGACGACGCCGCCTTCCTTGTCCGGGTCCTCGCATTCCCGGTCGATCAGCAGCAGATGCTCGAAATAGGGGTCGAAACGGTCGGATTCGCGCCGCTCGGCAACGGCCTCGGGGCCCGCCTTGGCGCCCATCTCCTCGACGAACACGCGATAGCGCAGGCGCTGCGCCGCGCGAACGTCCTGATCGCTCTCGGCCAGCCTCACCCTGAACCGGCCAGCGTCGATCTGCATGCAGCAATCCCTTCCCGAGCACTGGCGCCGCGCTTGCCTCTCGCACCCGGCACCGATCGGCGCGACCATATTGACAGCAGCGTGACGGCGCAACCGGCGGATGGCCTTCCGCCGACCGACCGGCCCCTGCCGCGCGCCTGCCGGCCCCCTGCCAGCGGTGGAGCGGCCGCCCCGAAGGGCATGCCACGGTTGACAGTTTGTTAATCTTGCGTTGGCATCTCAGTAACTGTCGAGCGAGACGAGGTCCAACGCCGCGGCGTTCAGCATCACGACCTTGCCTTCGTTCTCGAAGTTCACCGTGACCCGGGCGCCGACGATCGACTGGATCTGCCCGAGTCCCCAATCCGGCCGGTCCCGATGGCGCACCAGCGCGCCGACCTCGAGGAAATACGACGTCATGCAGGAGTCCCCCATTACCGCCGCGCCTCCGGCGAGCCTAGACGGCTCCGCGGCCCTTGCACAAGCGCTGGCGAGCCGGATCTGCCACGATCTGGTCAGCCCGGTCGGCGCGATCACCAACGGCGTCGACCTGGTGCAGGAGCTCGGCTCCGCCGGCGCCGAGGAGATCGCGATGATCGGCCAGAGCGCGGCGCGGGCCGCGACCATGCTGGCCTTCCACCGGCTCGCCTTCGGCGCCGCCGGCGCCGATGCGCCGCCGATGGCCCGGCCGGCGCTGGCGGCGCTGCTGAGCGACATGCTGGCGGGCAGCCGGGTGCGGGTCGATCTCGACGGCGCCGGGGGCCCGGCGCTGCCCCGGCCCGCGGCCCGCGCCGTCGCGCTGGCAACGCTCTGCGCGCGCGGGCTGCTCGGCATGCAGGGCCGGCTGATGCTGACGATCCCGGCAGGCGGCGCCTGGCCGGCACGGATCGCCGCCGAGGGCGCCGCCCCGGCGCATCGCGCGGCACGGCTGGCGCTGCTCGCCCGGGCGGCCGCCGCGGCTCCCGGCGAGGACACGGGTGCGGGCACGGGCGCGGACAAGGGCGCGGACAAGGCCGCGGCCACGGGCGAGAACCCGGGCGAGAACCCGGGCGCAGAGCCCGGGCGGATCGACCCGCGGCTGATCGAGTTCCACCTGCTCGGCCCCGCGGTCGCCGCCGCCGGCGCCGCGCTGGCGCTCGAGACCGCGGCCGACGGCGCAGCGCTCTGCCTGCGGGCGGCCTGAGCGGATCGACCCGCGGCTCATCGGTTTCCACCTGCTCGGCCCCGCGGTCGCCGCCGCCGGCGCGGCGCTCTGCCTGCGGGCGGCCCGAGCGCTCAGCCGCCGGCCAGCCTGTGCCCGAATGCAGGTCCGGCTGATGCAGACGAACCCGGCAGAGGCCGCGTGGCCTGCGCGGATCGCCGCCGAGGGCGCCGCCCCGGCGCATTGCGCGGCGCGGCTGGCGCTGCTCGCCGGCGCGGCCGCCGCGACCTCCGGCGAGGACACGGGTGCGAGCACGGGCGAGGCCACGGGCGAGAGCCAAGGCGCGGAGCCTGGGCGGATCGACCCGCGCCTGATCGAATTCCACCTGCTCGGCCCCGCGGTCACCGCCGCCGGCGCCGCGCTGGCGCTGGAGACCGCGGCCGACGGCGCGGCGCTCTGCCTGCGGGCGGCCTGAGCGCTCAGCCGCCGGCCGGCCCGAGCCCGGATGCGGGGCCGGCTGATGCTGACGATCCCGGCCGACGGCGCCTGGCCGGCGCGGATCGCCGCCGAGGGCGCCGCCCTGGCGCATCGCGCCGCGCGGCTGGCGCTGCTCGCCGGCGCGGCCGCCGCGACCTCCGGCGTGGACACGGGTGCGGGCACGGGCGCGGCCACGGGCGCGAACCGGGGCGCGGAGCCTGACCGGATCGACCCGCGGCTGATCGGGTTCCACCTGCTCGGCCCCGCGGTCACCGCCGCCGGCGCCGCGCTGGCGCTCGAGACCGCGGCCGAGGGCGCGGCGCTCTGCCTGCTGGCGGCCTGAGCGCTCAGCCGCCGCGGCCCCCGGCGAAGACACGGGCGCGGAGCCCGGGCGGATCGACCCGCGGCTGATCGGGTTTCACCTGCTCGGGCCCGCGCTGGTCGCCGCCGGCGCGGCGCTCTGCCTGCGGGCGGCCTGAGCGCTCAGCCGCCGGCCGGCCTGAGCCCGGCGGAATAGCGCGCCAGCTTCTCGCGATAGGCCTCGGCGGCGCGCAGCAGCCCGGCCTGCGCCTCGGCATCGAGGACGCGCACCACCTTGCCGGGGCTGCCGAGCACCATCGCGCCGTCCGGGATCTCGCGGCCCTCGGGCACCAGCGCCTTGGCGCCGATCAGGCAGCCCCTGCCGACCCGCGCGCCGTTCATCACCACGGCGCCCATGCCGATCAGGCAGCCGTCGCCCACCGTGCAGCCATGCAGGATCGCCAGATGGCCCACCGTGACATCGGCGCCGACCACCAGCGGGAAGCCCGGATCGGTGTGGCAGACCGCGCCGTCCTGGATGTTGGAGCCGCGCCCGATGGTGATCGGCTCGTTGTCCCCGCGCAGCACGGCGTTGAACCAGATCGAGACGTCCGGTGCGATCGTCACGTCCCCGATCAGCGCCGCCCCCGGCGCGATGTAGTGCGGCCCGTCCGGCAGTCGGGGCGCATCCTCCCCCAAGGCATAGAGACTCATCGGCACCCTCCGTTGTCCTGCCCGTGTCGACGGCCGAACTCCTCGTAGAGCGCGTTCACCTTGGGAAACACCCAGGACTGGCGCTCCCAGCGGAGCCGCTCGGCCGCAATGATCGTCGTCATCTGCTCGAAGCAGCGGTCCATGTCGTCGTTGACCAGCACATAGGGATACTCGGCCCAGTGGCTGATCTCGTCGCGGGCCTTGGCCATGCGCCGCGCGATCACCGCCTCGCTGTCCTGGGCGCGGGCGCGCAGGCGCCGCTCCAGCTCGGCGATCGAGGGCGGCAGGATGAAGACCTGCACCACCGACTGCCCGAGATCGGAGGCGCGGAGCTGCTGCGCGCCCTGCCAGTCGACATCGAAGAGCACGTCGCGGCCGCTGCGGATGGCGTTCTCGACCGGCGCGCGCGGGGTGCCGTAGCGGTTGTCGAACACCTCGGCATGTTCCAGCATCTCGTCCTGGGCCACCATGCGTTCGAATTCGGGACGGCTGACGAAGAAATAGTGCTTGCCCTCGATCTCGCCCGCGCGCCTGGCCCGGGTGGTGGCCGAGATCGACAGCTCGAAATCCGGGTCGGTGTCGAGCAGGCGGCGGGTCAGCGTCGACTTGCCCGCGCCCGAGGGCGAGGACAGCACGAACAGGATGCCCCGCCGGCGCCGCACTGGCGCATCGCCCCCAGGCCCCCGTGCCGCCGAGCCTTCCGACATCTCTCCGCCGCCACCCATGTACCGCCCTCTCGCTGGTTTGGGCGCAACCTGCTCGGAAGTGCTGCCCGGGTCAATTGCCCAGACAAGCCCGATCCGCGCGGCCTTGGCACGCGGCTTGCTCGGTCCCGGGCAACCGAACGCCGAAGTGGAAGTCGGTCCAGCAACCTGTTAAGAAAAGGGAAAGCGATGCACAACGAAGGGGACCGGCGTGACAGTTGCCTCGACCTGACTCAGGCGCGGCTCCGGAGGAACAAGGACATGATCCACCCTGAGATCCGGTCGCTTCACGACTACTGGGAATCGCTGCGTGCCGGTCGCCCGGTGCCGTATCGTGCAGAGGTCGATCCGCGGGACATGGCCTGCAACGCCCGCAACCTCTTCATCCTCGAGGATCTCGGCGGCGGCAACCTGCGCTTCCGCCTGGCCGGCACCGCGCTGGTCGAGGCCTTCGGCATGGAGCTGCGCGGCATGTCGGCGCGCACGCTGATGGAGGGCCGGGCGCGCGAGTCCTTCGCGGCGCTGATCGAGGAGACCCTGGCCGAGCCCGGCATCGGCTATGCCCGCCTCTCCTCGGTGATCGGCGGGGGCGAGACCTGGGAGATCCTGCTGCTGCCGCTGCGCTCGGATTTCGGCGCGGTCGACCGGGTGCTCGGCGCGCTGGTCCCGGTCTCGGGCAAGCCGGCGCCGGCGGGCGATGAGCGCCTGCGCTTCCGCATCGAGGACATGACGATCAGGCCGGTGCGCGACGCCGCGCCGGAGGCCGCGCCGTTCCGCGCGCCGGTGCCGGTGGCCGGCTTCGCCGAGGGCGGCCAGCAGGCCTTCGCCGGCCCGCGGCCGGTCGGCGGGCCGGGCCGTCTCACGGCGATCGAGGGCGGCCGCTCCGAGGCCGAGAACCCGCCGGCGCCGCGCCGCCTGCCGCGCACCCATCTGCGCGTGGTGAAGGACGACTGACCCCGCCCGAGCCCGGATAGCCGCTGCCGATCCCGGATGATCCCGGCCGGCCGCAGCTCGCCCCGGTTGCCCTCCGCTGCCCCGCTGCCCCGTTGCCCCGCAGCCCCGGCTCAGGGCGCCGCGGCGCGGGCCAGCGCATCGCCGAGCTCGCCATAGCCGGTGAAGCGCCGCTCGAAGGCGAGCCCGAGCCGCGCCGCCGCGGCCTCGGCCCGGGCGGTCAGCGCCGGGTCGTCGGTCTGGGCCAGGTAGACCAGCCGGTCATAGCCGCCGAAGATCATCGGCAGCAGCTCGGGGTGGCGGTCGAGCCCCATCCCCTTCCACATCAGCGTGTCGAACTGGCGGGCGAGGAAATCGGTCAGGTAGAAGGCGGTGATCTCGCCGGCCTCGTGGCGCGCGGCGAAGCTCTCGTTGCCCTCGAAGAAGCTGTAGCAATGCGGGCCGGCGATGCGCTCGACCCCCTCCGCGGCGCAGACCGCGTCGAGCTGCCCGCCGGTGCCGCAATCGGCATAGAGCACGAAGATCCGGCCGAAGCCCTCGGCGCGGCCCCGGCGGATGCGCGCGCGCACCGCCTCGGGGATCTGCTCGGGCCGGTTGTGCAGCTTCGCCGGCAGGCAGGCCAGCGTCAGCGTCTCCAGCCCGTTCGCCCGCTGCAGCGCCAGCACCTCGCGCGCCAGCGCGCCGCAGGCGATCACCAGCACCGAGCCCGGCCCCGCCCGCGGGGTGGCAAGCTCGGCGCCCGGTCCGGTCCCTGAAACGGCCCCCAGTTCGGCCCCCAGTTCGGCGCCCAGCTCGGTCAGCGTCGCATCGTCCAGCGGCCCGGCCGCCGGCGGTGCCGGGGGAAGCGCCCCGGGCAGCGCCCCGGGCAGCGCGTCGGGCAACGCGTCGGGCAACGCCCCCGTGCGACCGTGTCTGGCTGTTCTTCCACGTCTCATGCCAGCGAATATAGGCAGCCGGCCCGCGCGCCACAGCACCCGGACCGGCATCCCGCAGCCCGCAGGCGACCTCGTGGCCGGCGCTCAGAACCCCGCCGCACGGAGGTGGATCTTGTCCGGGTTGAGGCTGTAACCCCAGGGCAGGCCCGAGTTCTTCCAGCCGTTCCTGAGCCGCCACGGGCCGTTGGGGTGGTCCTTCACGGCGGCGCCCTCGAAGCCGTCCACCACCACATAGACCTTCGCGAGCCCCTGCCCCTCGAGCGCCCGTGCCGAGGGCGCGCCGCGGGTCCCGCCCGAGCGGCACATCAGGATCACCGGCGTCTCCGGCCCGAGCCCCCGTGCCGCCAGCGCCGCCATGACGCCCGCCGCAAAGTCCGGGTTCCGCTCCATGGCGAGCACCGGTTTCTCCGGGTTCCACTTCGCCGGGTTCACCAGCAGGTAGGGCAGGTTCACATCGACCACATCCGTGAAGCCGGTGAACATGATCTCGACCGGCTCGCGGACATCGACGAAGAGCACGCCGTCGCCCTCCGCCATCTTCATCTCGTAGGCCTCCCGCGCGGTGAGGTAGAGCCCCCAGGCGGTCTGCATCTTCGGGTCTTCCGGCTCGGGCGCGGCGATGACCGGCGCGGCGAGCAGGATGGCGGCCGCAAGCGCGGCCAGCGGTGCGAATCGCATCGGGTTTCCTCCTCAGAACGACATGATGCGCGTGTCGTCGGCCAGCAGCCGCGCCGCCATCGGGCCGGGCCGGGCCGCCGCGACGCCCGCGATCAGCGCCTCCGGGCCGACGCCCCTGTTGGGCAGGTAGAGCGCGCAGACCTCCACCGTGCCGCCCTTGGCCATGATCGTCCGCATCAGCCCCTGCGGGCTCATGCCCTTCGGCTTCTGCGGCGCGGTGGCGCCGGCCGGCGGCTCGGCAAGCGCGAGATCCCCGGCCGGGCCGCAGAGCAGGACATGCACCGGCGCGCCGGCCATCAGCGCCTGCATCGAGAGCACCATGCTCATGAGCTGGGTCTGCGGATCGGCGGCGGTGAGAACCGTGACGAGCGACGTGCGCTCGCCGGCGACGGCACCCGGGGCGGCGGCGAGGCCGGTGGCGAGCGCCAGCGCGGCGCCGATGCGGGAGAGGGTCTTGTTCATGCGGAAGGTCCTCCTTGGCCTGTGCTGCCGGTTGCGCGTGAAACAGCAACACATATGAATGTCATTATATATAAACCGGCCTCCGGACCCGGCCTTGACCTCCGTCAACCTCCCTCGGAAACGCGAAAGGGCCCCGCCGTCCGGCAGGGCCCTGCGGGGGGCCGCGGCGCGTTGCGGCTCGGCCGCCCGCGGCGGGCAGGTGGTGCCTGCGCGACACGTAGGGTCTGGCGGTCCCGACCGCCGCCGCGGCGTCGCGGCAATAGGCATCGGCGCCGATCGCCTTGCCGAACTCCGCATCTAGCGGAGCGTCGTGGGCCGGCAGGATACAGGGGCCGCGCGCCCTCGCAGCGGGGATGCCGGCCCTGCACGGTTGGTCCGGCCGGGAGGCCGGAGCGCCGTCGGGCGCCCGCCCCGCCTTCCTGCGGCGGCGCGATGCCCCTCCGCGCAACGCGGCAGGGCCCCGGCATCCGGCAGGGCCCGGCGGGGAGCCGCGGCGCGATGAGGCTCGGCCGCAGCGGGCGCTCGCTTGCCCGGACGGGCCGTTCGCGCACATGGGTCGCTCGTCCGCAGGAACCGTTCGCCCGCGGCGGGCGGCCGTCCGCAGGGGCCGCGCGCCCGTGTGTCGGGGATGCCCGGCCATTCGCTGCCGCTCTGGCCGAGGGGCGGAGGTCCGCCGAGCGCCCGCCCGGCCTCCCCACGCCCCGCGATGCGCCCCTCCGCGCAACGCGGGCGGGCCCCGCCTTCCGGCAGGGCCCCCGGGAAACGCGGCGCTCCGCGCGGCTCAGCCGCCGGCGGCGAGCAGGTTGTGCTTGCGCGTCACGTAGGTCTTGGCGGTCTCGACCGCCACCGCGGCGTCGCGGCAATAGGCATCGGCGCCGATCGCCTTGCCGAACTCCTCGTTGAGCGGGGCGCCGCCGACCAGCACGATGTAGTCGTCGCGGATGCCCTTCTCCTTCAGCGTGTCGATCACCACCTTCATGTAGGGCATGGTGGTGGTCAGCAGCGCCGACATGCCGAGGATGTCGGGCTCGTGCCGCTCCAGCGCCTCGATGTAGTTCTCGACCGGGTTGTTGATGCCGAGGTCGTAGACGTCGAAGCCGGCGCCCTCCATCATCATCGAGACGAGGTTCTTGCCGATGTCGTGGATGTCGCCCTTCACGGTGCCGATCACCATCGAGCCGAGCTTCGGCGCGCCGGTCTCGGCGAGCAGCGGCTTCAGGATGAACATGCCGGCCTTCATCGCGTTCGCCGCGAGGAGCACCTCGGGCACGAAGAGGATGCCGTCGCGGAAGTCGATCCCGACGATGCGCATGCCCTCGACCAGGGCCTTGGTCAGGATGTCGTAGGGCATCCAGCCGCGCTCGAGCAGGATGTTCACGGCCTCCTCGATCTCTTCCTTGAGACCGTCGTAGAGGTCGTCATGCATCTGCTGGACGAGCTCGTCGTCGTCGAGTTCGGACAGAACGATATCGTCTTCTTCGTCTGACATCTCGCTTCCCGCTTCGATAGGTGTCGCTGCTACCCCAATCTGGAGCAGGCGGGGCCGGAAACCGCCCACAAACGCGGCATTTTCTGGCCCCAAACCGACGCGGCCACGGCAAGCCCCGGGCGTTGCATTTCGGACGCAGCCACGGCGCGCGGCGCCCCCGGCCGCCCACGGGCCGCCGCGACACGAGGCGCTCCCCGCGCCGGCCGCGCCAGCGCCTCCTCCTCCGCCCGCGCAGCAGCCGCAGCGGCCGCAGCGGCCCGAAACCGCCGGGTCCGGCCGTCCGGACGCCGACGCGGCAGCGGCGCCCGGGGCCGGCCGGCCGAATGCCGGCACGGCAGCAGCCCCAAGCCGGCAGCCCACAATCCGGCGCAGCCGCAGAGGCCCGAAGCCCGACGACTACAATCCGCCGCAACGGCCCGAAGCCGGCCAGCCACAAGCCGGCGCAGCCCGGGGCCGACAGCGCCCGGCCCATCGCGCCGCAGTCCCGGCCCCGGTCCGAACCGCAATCCAGGCCGCACACCACGCCGCAGCCAACCACCTCCGGGCCTTCACGATGCACCAGCACGCCTCCCCAGTGCGCCGAGGCGATCACGCCGCGCAGGAACGGACCTACCCGCCCCCGGCAATGCCGCAATCCGGCACCCGACCGGGCATCGGGCGCACCACACCGCAACCAGGAGCCAGATCTCGCGATGCGCCAGCACGCCCCGCATTGCTGCGGTGTGATCACGCCGCGCAGGGACGGACCTGCCCGCCCCCCGCGATGCCACAATCCGTCACCCGACCGAACATCGGGCGCACCACACTGCAACCAAGAGCCAGATCTCGCGATGCGCCAGCACGCCCCCCAGCGCGCCGAGGCGATCCAGCCGCGCAGCGACGGAACCGCCCGCCCCCGCGATGCCGCAATCCGGCACCCGACCGGGCATCGGGCGAGCCACACCGCAACCAGGAGCCGGATGCCGATCCCCCGCGCCACCGCCCCGGCACATGGCCGCCGTCAAGGGCACCCCCGTCCGCCCCGGTCGAGGCCCGACCGCCGCAGCCCTCCTCACCCCGGCCAGCACGGCCGAGCCGCATCCCGCACACCCCCTCGGCGGTCATGGCCCCGCCACCGAGCCCGGCAAGACCGCGGCCGCGAGCAAGGCCCCCGTCCCCCTCCGCCGCGCCCACCGGGACATGACCGCCGAGCTGCCGAACCCGCCACCGGGTCCAGCCGGGGCCGCCGCTGCCGCCGTCACCCGTCGCCCCAACCGGTGCCGCCGAGATGCGCCCCGGGATCCCTCCGGAGGTGGTGCCCGGATACCGGGCGGGGCCAGACCGCGCCGTCGTTCGAGGTGTCGATCGCCCGCCCCACGGCCACGGGGGCATTGCCGCCGTTGGCAACTCCGCGCGCCGCCGTCGAGCCGGAGCCGCCGCAGCCATCGTCACCCTCGTTCAGCGCAGCCAGGCCGCATTCCGAGCTGCCCCGCTGGCCGTGCTCTCCGAACATCGGGCCGGGCCAGATCGCAGCCGCAAGCGGGGCGCCGGTCACCCACACCATGCCCTCCGGACATGGCCGCCGGCGTTGCCAAACCCGGCCATTGCGGTCGAGCCGGGACCGCCGCGGCTGTCGCCCCCTTTCGGCGCGCCCGAAACGCATCCCGGGCAGCCCCTCCGGCGGTGTTGTCCCGACATCGGGCCAGGCAGGACCAAGACCGCGAGCCACGGCCGCCGGCAATGGCGAACCCGGCCGCCGCGGACGAGCCGGGGTCGCCGCGGCTGCCATCGCCCGTCGCCCACGTCCAGTGCGGCCGGGATGCGCCCCGGGACCCCTCCGGCGATGCTGCCAAGATACCATGCGCGGAAGGACCACGCCCCCGGGCGAGCCACCGATGAGCTGCGCCACTGCCCCATTGTCCAATGCGCCGAAGCGCATCCGGCGCAACCCCTCGGCGGCGTTGTCCGACCATCGGGCCGGGCCAGATCGCCGCCGCGAGCGGAACGCCGGTCAGCCGCGCCACGCCCCCAATCCATGGCCGCCGGCGTTGCCAGACCCGGCCATTCCGGTCGAGCCGGGGCTGTCATTCCGCCTTTCGGTGCCTACGAAGCGCATTCGGGACAACCCTTCCGGCGGTATCATCCGGACACCGGGCCGGGCCAGACCGCGCCCTCGGACGAGGTGTCGGTCTCCCCTGTCATGGTTCCACTGTCTGGCGCGCCGAGGTTCATCCCCTGCTGCCCGCCGGCGGATTGTCCGGACATCGGGCCGGGCGAGGTCGCAGTCATGGCCATGGCGCCGATCATCCCCGGCACGGCCCCCGGCACATGGCCGCCGCCGTTGCCAGACCCGTCCATTGCGGTCGAGCCGGGACCGCCGCGGCTGTCGCCCCCCTTTCGGGGCCGCCGAAGCGCATTCGGGACAACCCTTCCGGCGGCATCATCCGGACACTCGGCCGGTCCAGGCCGCGCCTTCGGGCGAGGTGTCGCTGGCCCGTGTCTTGATCACATCGTCTGGCGCGCCGAGGCGCATCCCCTGCAGCCCGCCGGCGGCGTTGTCGGGACATCGAGCCATGCCGCACCGCGACCGCGAGCCATGGCCGTTGACAATGGCGAACCCGGCCGCTGCGGACGAGCCGGGGCGCTGCGGCCGTCTTCGCCCCCGTTGAGCGCGGCCGAGGCGGTATCCGGGCAGCCGCGCGGCGCCGCCATCCGGGCACCGGGGAGGGAACCGTCACCCTTCCGCCGGCGGTGCCGGTCATGCGGCCGGCCTCGCCCGGCTTGTCGCACCCGGAACGGCGGCAATGCCGTCGGGCGAGATCCTCTCGCGGACAGGCGCCGGCTTCGCGGCAGACCTCCCCTGAGCCCAAGCGGACACCGGAACGGATGGCGCCAGCGCCGGCCGCGCCGCCGCCCGGATCGCCAGCGGACCTTCCGTCGCGCTCGCTGGGGATATGCCGGGCGCCGGGATCGCTGCCGGACGGGCGCCGCGAGCCATAGGGGGGCGGAGGCTCCGAGGCCTTGCCGCCGCAGACCGCGACCGGCCCGGAGACGATCCGCGCCGGCTGCCATGCCTCCGCGCCGGACCGCTCCCGGCAAGCCGCCAGAGCGGCGCCCGCCCCGCAGCGCCCGCGCGGCCGGCGGTGCGGGACCATGGGGAAAGGCAACTCGTCCGCGCCCTGCCAGCGGCAGCGGTCAGCCCGCCGCGCGGTCTCCAGCACGCCCACTGCCCCCGCTTCACCGGGCACGGGCATGGCGGGTGCCGCGACCTGCCGGCGAGGCGCTCCGGCTGCGGCGGCGGATCATCCCCGGCGGCGGGCCCAGCCCTCGGCGTGCGCTCCGCCGCCGGTGCTGTCCGAAGCCGCGGTGCAGCGGCCGACCCGCGCACACCGGCTGCTCTCGGCCAGGCTCGGGGAGTGCGGGGCGGCGTGCGAACGATCTGCCGGCGGGGCGCTCCGCCGTCGGCGTCGGATCTGCCCCGGCGATGGTGGGGGTGGCGGTCCGCGGAACCCTCGGCGTCGCCGCTGTCGTCCAAGGTCCGGGAAGTCGCCGACCAGAACTGCCACGATCACGCCGGCGGCTCTCGGCTTCACCTGGCGAAGACAGGGAAGGGGGCGAACGATCTGCCGGCGGTGCGATCCGGCGTCGGCGTCAGATCTGCCCCGGCGATGGTGGGGTGGAGGCCCTCGGGACCCTCGTCGTCGCCGGTGTGGTCCGAGGTTGCGGGGATGTCGCCGACCAGCGCTGCCACGATCACGCTGGCGGCTCTCGGCTTCACCTGGCGAGGACAGGGAAGGCGGCGAACGATCTGCCGGCGGTGCGATCCGGCGCCGGCGTCAGCTCTGCCCCGGCGATGGTGGGGGTGCCGGTCCTCGGGACGCTCGTCGCCGCCGGTGTCGTCCGAGGTTGCAGGGAAGTCGCCGGCCAGCGCTGCCACGATCACGCCGGCGGCTCTCGGCATCACATGGCGAAGACAGGGAAGGGGGCGAACGATCTGCCGGCGGTGTGATCCGGCGTCGGCGGCGGATCTGCCCCGGCGATGGCGGGGGTGGAGGCCCTCGGGACACTCGTCGTCGTTGGTGCCGACCGAAGCTGCGGTGAAGCCGCCTGCCCGCGCCGCGACGACGACGGCGGCTGCCCTCGGCTTCCCTCGGCAAGGACTGGGAGAGATGCGGGCGGTCTGGTAGCGGGACACCCCCGCGGCGGCGCGTCGGCCTCGGGGGCGGTGGTGGGTGCGGGTGCGACCCTCGGGCCTCGCGTCGTCGCAGGTGTCGTCCGAGGCTGCGGCGGGATCGCCGGCCCGTGCTGCCAGGAACACGCCCGCAGGCGCCTGCAAGGTTTCGGCATGGGCATGGCGGAGGGCGGGCGGCCTGCCGGCGGGGCGCTCCGGCAGCGGCGGCGGATCAGCCCTGGCGGCGGTGTGAAAGCGGGCCTCGGCGCCCCTGGCGTCGCCGGGGCTAGCCGGGTTCGCGGTGACGTCGTCCATCCGCGCGGCCGCGAGCAGGCCCGCTGGCGCCTGCAGTGTTTCGGCATGGGCGTGGCGGAGGGTGGGCGGTCTGGCGGCGGATCTGCCTCGGCGGCGGCGGGTGGCTTTGGGCGCCCTTGTTGTCGCAGGTGCCGTCCGAGGGTGCGGGGAAGGCACCGGCGCGCGCGGCTGCGCGCAGGCCGGCTGCCCTCTTGTCCGGGGCCGCGGTGACGTCGCCGGTCCGCGCGGCGGCGAGCACGTCCGCTGGCGCCTGCAACGGTTCGGGATGGGCGTGGCGGAGGGTGGGCGGTCTGGCGGCGGATCTGCCTCGGCGGCGGCGGGTGCGGCTTTGGGCGCCCTTGTTGCCGCCGGTGTCGTCCGAGGTTGCGGGGAAGGCACCGGCGCGCGCGGCTGCGCGCAGGCCGGCTGCCCTCTTGTCCGGGGCCGCGGTGACGTCGCCGGTCCGCTCGGCCGCGAGCACGTCCGCTGGCGCCTGCAACGGTTCGGGATGGGCGTGGCGGGGAGCGGGCGGTTTGCCGACGGGGTGATCCGACAGCGGTGGCGGGTCAGCCCCGTCCGCCTCGGCGGCGGCGGCGGATCAGCCCAGGCGGCAGCGGCGGCGGATCTGCCCCGGCGGCGGCGGATCTGCCCCGGCGGCGGCGGCGGCGGATCTGCCCAGGCGGCGGCGGCGGCGGATCTGCCCAGGCGGCGGCGGCGGCGGATCTGCCTCGGCCGCGGCGGACCTGCCTCGGCCGCAGCGGCGGCGGCGCGCGAGCACCGTCCGCCTCGACGGCTGCCGGTCAGCCCCGGCGGCGGCGGCGGCGTCGGATCTGCCTCGGCTGTGGCGGACCTGCCCCGGCCGCAGCAGCGGCGGCGCGCGAGCACCGTCCGCCTCGACGGCTGCCGGTCGGCCCCAGCGGCGGCAGCGGCGTTGGATCTGCCTCGGCCGCGGCGGACCTGCCCCGGCCGCAGCAGCGGCGGCGCGCGAGCACCGTCCGCCTCGACGGCTGCCGGTCAGCCCCGGCGGCGGCGGCGGCGGCGGATCTGCCTCGGCCGTGGCGGACCTGCCCCGGCCGCAGCAGCGGCGGCGCGCGAGCACCGTCCGCCTCGACGGCGGATCAGCCCAGGCGGCAGGGGCGGCGGGTCAGCCCCGGCGGCGGCGGCGGCGGGTGCGGCCCTCGGCGCCCTCGTCGTCGCCGGTGCCGTCCGAGGCCGAGGTGAAGCCGCCGACCCGCGCGGTGATCGCCTCGAGCCCGGGCCGGGCGCCCGGCACATGGGCCTCGAGCGCCGCGCGCATCGCCCGCAGATGCTCGGGCTTGGTGCCGCAGCAGCCGCCGATCAGCCGCGCCCCGGCATCGCGCGCGAGGCGGGCGTAATCCGCCATCAGCTCCGGCGTACCGTCGTAGTGGATGTGCCCGTCGACATATTTCGGGATGCCGGCATTGCCCTTGGCGATCACCACCCGCTCCGGCGCCGCGGCGGTGATGCCGAGCACGGTGCGCAGCAGGTCCGGCGCGCCGGTGCCGCAATTGGCGCCGATCGCGATCGGCTGCGGCGCGAGGCCCGCGGCCAGCGCGGCATAGCCCTCGGAGGTCACGCCCATCATGGTGCGCCCGGCGGTGTCGAAGCTGAGCGTGCCGCAGAACGGCGCGCCGAGCCCGGCCGCCGCGCGGTGCACGGCGCGCATCTCCTCCTCGGAGCTGATCGTCTCGGCCCAGATCACGTCGGCGCCGCCATCCATCAGCCCGCGGATCTGCTCGGCGAAGGCGGCGGCGGCATCGTCCTCGGAGAGCGAGCCGACCGGCGCCAGGATCTCGCCGGTGGGGCCGACCGAGCCGGCGACGATGATCTCGCGCGGCGAGGCGTCGGCGCAGCCGCGGGCGATCGCGGCGGCGGCCCGGTTGATCTCGTAGGCCCGGTCCTCGGCGGCGTGCAGCTTCAGCCGGTAGCGCGAGCCGCCGAAGGAATTGGTCAGGATCACGTCCGAGCCGGCCTCGATGAAGCCGTCATGCAGCGCGCGGATCTTCTCCGGCGCGTCGAGGTTCCAGAGCTCGGGCGCCTCGCCGGACTGCAGGCCCATCTCGAAGAGATTGGTCCCCGTGGCGCCGTCGAGCAGCAGCCAGTCGCGCCGGGCCAGGAGCGCGGTGAGGGCATCGGTCATCTGCGGATCCTCCATGAGTCGCGTGGCCCCATCCTATAGGGGCGCCGCCAAGGTCACGCAAATGGCACCGCCGGCCAGGCCGGGGCGGCCTCGCGGGACGGCCTCGCGGGGCGGCCTCGCGGGGCGGCCTCGCGGGGCGGACTGCCGGGGCGATCTGCCGGGCGCGTCGAGCCGGTCCAGCCGGGACAGACCGGGCCGGGCCGGTCGGGCCAATCCGGTCAGGCCCGTCAGGCCGTGCCGCGTCCGTCGAGTCGGGGCAGGTCAGGCCGCTCAGGCCGGGCCAGCACGGGCGAACCGGGGCAGGACAGGCCGCTCAGGCCGGGCCAGCACGGGCGAGCCGGCGCAGGTCAGGCCCGTCAGGCCAGGTCAGGTCGGGCGAACCGGGTCAGGTCAGGCAGGTCAGGCCGGGCCAGCTCGGGCGAGCCGGGGCAGATCTGGCCCGTCCGGCCGGGCCAGATTGGTCCAACCGGGGCAGGTCAGGCCCGTCAGGCGGGGCCAGCTCGGGCGAGCCGGGGCAGGTCAGGCCGGGCCAGGTCGCGGGGTCGGGCCAACCGGGACAGACCGGGCCGGTCAGACAGGGCCGAGCCGGGGCCGTCAGGCCGGGCCGAAGCCGTCAGGCCGGGCGAGCCGGGGGCCGCTCAGGCCGGGGCGGCGGCCCGCGCCAGGCCCTGCAGCCGCGCCACCATGGCGCGCAGCCCGTTCGAGCGCTGCGCCGAGAGCGCGGTGTCGAGCCCGAGCCGGGCGAGCTCGGCATGGGCGTCGGTGCGCGCCACGTCGGCGAGCCGCTGGCCGGCGAACAGCCGGTGCAGCACCGCGATCAGCCCGCGCACGATCATCGCGTCGCTGTCGCCGCGGAAATCGAGCCGGGCATCGGCGCCGGCGCCGGCCAGCTCCGGCACCAGCCAGACCTGGCTGACGCAGCCCTCGACCTTGTGCGCCGGCACGCGCTCGCCCTCGCCGAGCGGCGGCATCGCCTTGCCGAGCTCGATGACGTAGCGGTAGCGCTCCTCCCAGTCGTCGAAGAGTTCGAACTCCGCGACCAGGTCCTCGAAAGCCTCTGAGGCCATGCGGTCCTCCCGTAACGTGCCCTCGACTTAAGCGCAGCGGCGGGCTCCGTCCAGTCCGGCGGCGGCGGAATGGCGGATCCGGCACCGCTGCGGCGGATTTCCCCTTTCATCGGCGCGGGCTGATGATATCGAGAGGCAAAGCTCGAGGGAGGTGGCGATGCGTTTGCGTTTGATCTGGACGATGGCGGCGGCGGCGGCGCTGGCGGCGCTCGGCGGCTGCTCGCTGTTCGGCTCGGACGAGGCCGAGGGCGAGGCCGCGCCGCCGGAGGTGCTCTCCGCGATCGAGGTGCAGACCGAGAACGTGCAGGCGGTGCAGCGGCTGGAGATCGGGCGCACCCGCGCCGGGCTGATGCTCACCGCCTACGGCACCGCGCCGGGGCTCGGCTTCTCCAACCCGCGGCTGGTGGCGCGGCGCGGCGGCGCCCCGGCCTCGGACGGGATGCTGGACTACGACTTCGTGGTCGACACCCCGCCGCGCGGGCTGACGATGCCGCCGGGCACGCTGAAGGCCCGCGCCGTGCGCGCCGATGCCGAGCTCCAGATCGACACCGCCCGCACCGCCCGCGGGGTGCGCGTGCACGCGACCGTCGGCGGCGTGCAGATGTTCTTCTGAACCTTCGTTCCCGGAAACCCCGTTCCCCGGAACTTTTGCGCATCCCGGCCGCGGCCTAAGCGAACACCTGTTCGCGCGAACATCGGTTCGCGCGGCGCCAGGGCGCGCAGGCGGAGGTTCGCGCGAACCTCCCGGCCGGCGAAACCGCGCCGCGGCGAACCCCCGTTCCCGCGGCTCTACCCGCGGCGCCCCGGCCGGCCGGAGCCGCGGCGGCCGCCCGCCAGGCCACGGCACCGCCGCTACCACCGCCGCCACTGCTGTCGCCACGGCCGCAGCCATCGTCGCCGCCGCGATCCGGGAAGGCAGGCCGGAACCGAGCCCTGCCGGCCTCCATCCCCCCCGAAAACCGGCCCTGCCCCGCGCAGCCCGGCCTCCCGTCCGTGCGGGCTGCGATCATGCCGGGGACGCGGGGCAAGCCCACTGCGCGCCCGCACCGTGGAGGCGCCCCGACCCCCCGGCGACGACGGTGGACAGGGCCGGCGTCGCGGCATCCCGCGCAGCCGCCGGGAGGGCGAGGCCGAGCCCTGCCGGTCTCCATACCCCCGAAGGTCGGTCCGGCACGCGCAACCCGGCAGCCCGTCCGCGCGGCCCGCGGTCTTGACGGGGCCGCGGCCCGCCGGCAGGCACGGCGCGCCCGCACCTCGGAGGCGACCAGATCGCCCGGCGATGACGGTAGACAGGGCCGGTTTCACGGCATCCTGCGCAGCCGCCAGGAGGGCGGGGCCGAGACCTGCCGGTCTCCATGCCCCCCGAAGGCCGGCCCTGCCCCGCGCAGCCCGGCCGCGCGGGCCGCGGTCATGCCGGGGCCGCGGGGCGAGCGCGCCGACAGGCAGGGCACGCCCGCGCCGCGGAGGCGGCCGGGCCGGCCGGCGATGACGGTGGACAGGGCTGGCTTCGCACCGTCCTGCGCAGCCGCCGGGAGACCGGAGCCGAGCCCTCCCGGTCTCCATACCCCCGAAGGTCGGCCCTGCCCCGCGCAGGCCGGCCGCCCGTCCGCGCGGGCTGCGACCATGCCGGGGCCGCGTGGCAAACCAGCCGGCAGACAGGGCGCGCCCGCACCGCGGAGGCGACCAGACCGCCCGGCGACGACGGTGGACAGGGCCGGTTTCGCACCGTCCTGCGCAGCCGCCGGGAGACCGGAGCCGAGCCCCGCCGGTCTCCATGCCCCCGAAGGTCGGCCCTGCCCGTGCAGCCCGTCCGCGCGGGCTACGGTCATGCCGGCGCCGCGAGCCAAGCCCGCCGGCAGGCACTGCGCACCCGCGCCGCGGAGGCGGCCGGACCGCCCGGCAATGACGGTAGAGAAGGCCGGTTTCGCGGTTGCCTGCGCAGCCGCCGGGAGGCCGGAGCCGAGCCCTGCCGTTCTCCATACCCCCGAAGGTCGGCCCGGCACGCGCAACCCGGCAGCCCGTCCGCGCGGCCCGCGGTCTTGACGGGGCCGCGGGGCGAGAGCGCCGACAGGCAGGGCACGCCCGCGCCGCGGAGGCGGCCGGGCCGCCCGGCGATTGCGGTGGACAGGGCTGGTTTCGCGGCGGTCGGCCCCCGGGCTACGGCACCGCCGCTGCTGTCGTCGCCGCCGCAGCCGTTGTCGTCGCCGCGATCCGGAAAGTGAGGACGGAGCCGAGCCCTGCCGGCCTCCATGCCCCCTGAAACCCGGCCCTGCCCGACGCCGCCCGGCCGTCCGTCCGCGCTGGCCGCGGTCATGGCGGGGCTACGGGGCAAGCGCGCCGGCCAGCTTGGCGCACCCGCTCCGCTGACGTGCCCGACCGCCCGCGCGCGCGGCATTGCCGGCTGGTCCGGTCCGGCAACCGCCGTGGGCACGCCGGTGGCAACGGGCCGCGGGCGCTGGCTGGTCCGGTCCGGGGGCCGCCGCGGGTGCGCCGGTGGTGGCGGGCGCGGGCGTCAGTCGTCGGGGGTTTCGCTCAGGATCTTGCCGGTCGCAGGGTCGATGCGGAGCTCGACGCGGCGGCTGTCCGGCGTGACCGCCTCGACCTCGATGGCGTCGCGGTCGACATCCACCTCGGTGACGCGGTAGCCGTCGGCCTCGAGACCGGCGATGACGGTGGACAGGGCCGGCTTCGCACCGTCCTGCGCGGCCGCCGGGAGGGCGGCGGACAGCGTGGCGACCAGGGCGATGATGGCGGGTTTCATGGCGTTCTCCTTGTGTCGTGTCGGCGCAGGGTTTTTTCGCACAACCTACGCTTCGCACAAGGCCCCCGGCGACCCCGGCCCGCTCCGGACCGCGGAACCGCCGCGGCATCGACACCTGCCGGGACCGGCGCCGCCCGGAGAGCCGCGCCGCCGGCACGGCCGGAACCCGGGCGCCGCCCTCCGGCCGCGCGGCCTTCGCCGGGCTCAGCCGGCGGCGGGGCGGTGCTCGATCAGCTCGATGCCCTGGCGGCCGACCGCGAGCGCGACCTCGCCGTCGCGCACCCGCATCGCGTCGCGCCCGAAGCTCTCGAAGCGCCAGCCGCGCAGCACCGGCAGGTCCGGCGCCTCCTCGCCCGCCAGCGCGTCGAGATCCGACGAGGAGGCGAGCAGCTTGGAGGCGATGCCGAGCTGGTCGGCGCGCGCCTTCAGCAGCACCCGCAGCAGATCGGCGACGGCGGCCGAGCCCTCCTTGCGCCGGGGCGGCGGCGGCACCCGCGGCAGCCGGTCCTCCGGGCAGGCCAGCCCCTCGGCCACCGCGGCGAGGATCTCGGCCGAGGTCTCGGCCTTGCGCCCCTCGCGCTGCAGCAGGCGCAGCTTGTGCAGCTCCTCCGGGCTGGTCGGCCGCGCCGAGGCGACCTCGACCAGCGCGTCATCCTTGAGGATGCGGTTGCGCGGCACGTCGCGGGCCTGCGCGGTGAGCTCGCGCCAGCGCGCGAGGCTGCGCACCACGGCGAGGAAGCGCGGGCTGGTGGAGCGCGCCTTGACCCGGCGCCAGACCTCGTCCGGATCGGTCCGGTAGGTCTCCGGGCTGGTCAGCACCGCCATCTCCTCGGCGACCCAGCCGGCGCGGCCCGACTCGTCGAGCCGCTTCGCCAGCGCCTCGTAGACCGGGCGCAGATGCGTGACATCGGCCAGCGCATAGGTGAGCTGCTTGGCCGAGAGCGGGCGGTGCGACCAGTCGGTGAAGCGCGAGCTCTTGTCGAGCTCGGCCTTGGCGATGCGGCGCACCAGGGTCTCGTAGCCGACCTGCTCGCCATAGCCGCAGACCATCGCGGCGATCTGGGTGTCGAACAGCGGCGCCGGGATCTCGTCGGCGAGGTTGAAGAAGATCTCCACGTCCTGGCGCGCGGCGTGGAACACCTTGAGCACCGGCCGCGCCATCAGCTCGAGCAGCGGCGCGAGGTCGATGCCCTCGGCCAGCGGGTCGATCAGCACGGCATCGGCAAGGCCGTCGCCGCCGCCCGAGCCCTCGGGCCGGGCCATCTGCACGAGGCAGAGCTGCGCGTAATAGGTGCGCTCCCGCATGAACTCGGTATCGACGGTCACGAAGGGGGCGTCGGCATAGGCGCGGCACAGCGCCGCGAGCGTATCCGTATCGGTCACTGGCTGCATGGTCGCACGTTGTAGACCGACCCCGACGGCTGTGCAATCGCCTGAACCGCCCTCGAATCGCCCGCGGGACGGCACAGGTTGTCGCGGGGGCAGCCGGCGGGGCAGCCCCTTGATCCGCGCCGGATCGCCATAGATGATTGGGCACAGGCGCCCGGCCTCCGCCGGGCGGGCAGTGAGATCGCAAGTTGCGAGGGAGACCAGCATGATCCGGACCACTCTCATCGCCGGGGCCGCAGCCCTGGCCCTTTCGGGCTGCGACACACCCGGCGCCTACACCGCCGGCGGCGCGGTGGTCGGAACCGGCGCGGGCGCCGCGCTCGGCACCCTGGCCGGCGGCGACGACCGCCGCAACGCGCTGGTCGGCGCCGGCATCGGGCTGCTCACCGGCACCGCCGTCGGGGTCTATCTCGACCAGCAGCAGGCGGCGCTCGAGCAGAACCTCGCCGGCACCGGCGCCTATGTCGAGAACCGCGGCGACCGGCTGGTGGTGATCCTGCCGGGCAACGTGACCTTCGCCACCGACAGCGCGCGCATCGCGCCGGGCTTCCAGGGCCCGCTGGCCGATATCGCGATCACCTTGCAGGAATACCCCGAGAGCTTCATCGACCTGATCGGCCACACCGACAGCCGCGGCACCGACGAGTACAACCAGCGGCTCTCGGAGGACCGGGCGCTGGCGGTGGCCGACTTCTTCCGCAGCCAGGGCGTGCATCCGGGGCGCGTCGCCTCCTTCGGCATGGGCGAGAGCCAGCCGATCGCCAGCAACGAGACGCCGCAGGGCCGCCAGGAGAACCGGCGGGTGGAGATCGTCATCATCCCGGCCCAGGCCTGACCGCGGCGCGGCGCGATCCGCCGCGGGCCGTCCATTGCAATGACCGCCCGGGGTCCCGATCTGGTGATCGGGGCCCCGGCCTTTGCGGGCGCTCCGCCGGGCGCCGTGACCCGAGATGGAGGCGATTCATGGATGCAGCCGCGCGCGAGCCCGCCGCCGCCGCGATGTCGCGGCCGACGCGGCTGCGGCTCTGGGGCGAGATGCTGGCGCTCTTCGTCGGCGTGCCGGTGCTGATGGCGTATTTCTTCGGCAGCTACCCGCTGTTCCCGGTGCTGATCGCGCTGACCGTGGTGGCCGCCGGGCTGCTGGCGATCACCCCCGGCTTCGGCTTCCGCGAGCTGCTGCGCTGGCCCGCCCCCGGCTCGGCGCTGATCGCGGTGCTGATGGGGATCGCGACCTTCGTGATCTGCTCGGCGCTGGCGCTCTGGCTGGTGCCCGACCGCTACCTCGCCTTCCCGCGCGACAACACCAGGCTCTGGCTGATGGTGATGCTGCTCTACCCGCTGGCCTCGGCGCTGCCGCAGGAGCTGATCTACCGGCCGCTGTTCTTCCGCCGCTATGGCGGGCTGTTCCGCTCCGAGCGCTGGGCGCTGGCGGCCAATGCTGCGGCCTTCGGGCTCGGCCACCTGTTCTACATGAACCCGGTGACGATCCTCTCCACCGTGGTCGCCGGGGCGATCTTCGGCGCGGCCTATCTGCGCTCCAACTGCTTCCTCTTCGCGGTGCTGCTGCACGCGCTGGCCGGGCAGATCATGTTCACCTCGGGTTTAGGGGTGTTCTTCTATCATGGCGCGGTGGGCCGCACGCCCTGAGGCGGCGGGCCGCCCGGCACCCCGGCGCTCAGCCGCCGATTCGCCGGATCGCGAAGCTCGGCGGCACCCGCTGCTCGGCCGTGAGATAGAGGAGCTCCCAATCCTCGGCGACGCAGAACTCGTGCACCGCGGCGATCACGCCATAGGGCAGCAGGCTGACCCAGCTGCCGGAGGTGTAGTCGTGCCCGGCGAGGATGCCCCCGGGCTTCACCTTGGCGGCATAGAGCGCGAGCTCGTCGCGGGTGGTGGCATAGCTGTGATCGGTGTCGATATAGACCCAGTCGAAGCAGCCGTCCGCGAAGCCCGGGCCGATCTCGGTGGAGAGGCCGCGATGCATCCGCACCCGGCCCGCGTCGATCTCGCCGGCAAAGCGCCGGGCGACGCTCTCCATCAGGTCGCCGGAATAGCGCGCGCTGCCCCAGACATCGACGAGGTCGAGCCGCTCCGGGGCCGTGCGGGCGAGGATCTCGGCGGTGAAGTCTCCCGCCGCCACGCCGATCTCGGCCACCCGGCCGCCCTTCGGCAGCCGCTCCAGCATCGCCTCGCGATCCGGCAGCACCACGGTGCTGGCGAGATGGCGGGCGCCGAGCTCCACCTGCGGCTGCGCCGCGAGCTGGGCGCGGAAGCCCGCGCGCAGGCCCTCGATCACCTCGGCGGCGACCGCCTTGCGCATGCCCTGCGGGGCGAGGCGTCGGGCGATGCTGGCAAGCGCTCGGCTCATCGGTTCTCTCCATCCTGTCGGCTGCCGCGGTCCGGCCGCGCCCGTGATAGCGGCGGGCGGCGCCCGTGTCTCGCGCAAAGCTGTGGCCGGCGGCGATGCGCCGGGCATGGAAACCGCGGCGATTCTGCCGTATCCCCGGCCTGGGGTGTCATGCAACGGCATAGGAGAGGGTGATGGCGAAATTCCTGAAGGCCCCCGAGCCGGAGACCGGCGGCGCATCCGGCGGTGTCACCGCCGGGGTCGAGGAGCTGCTGCTCGGCTACGGGATCGAGACCGGGCTGATCGGCGCCGGGCTGCTGGCGCTGGCCGCGCTCTGCCTCGCGGTGAGCCTGGTGAAGCTCCTGCAGCTCCTGCATGCCCGGCTGATCGCCCGGGTCGCCGAGGGCAAGGTGGTCGAGGCCGAGCCGGCGATCGGCGGCGGCTTCCACCCGGTGATCACCTACGAGGACCGCACCGGCCGCCGGCGCCGCTTCGTCGCCGAGACCCGCACCGTCGAGGATCCCACCGGCGGGCGCGTCCTGGTGCGCACCGACGGCGACCGGCCGCGGCTCTCGGGCCGCGCCCCCTCGGCGCTGCGCGAGGCGGCCTGGCTCGCCCTGCCCTTCGCGCTCGGCCTCGCCGCCGGGCTGACCGGCCTCACCGGCAAGCTCGCCGGCATCGCCCCCCTGCCCTTCGGCTGAGCGCACCCGCCCTGCGGCCGGGCCCCGCCCATTGGCCGGGCTCGCTGCCGCATGGCCGGACTCCCTGGCCGTTCGGCCAAGCTCGCTCGCCCCTTGGCCGAGCCCTGCCCCTTGGCCGAGCTCCCCTGCCCTTCGGCCGAGCTCCCCTGCCCTTCGGCCGAGCTCCCTGCCCTTCGGCCGTACTCCCTGCCCTTCGGCCGTACTCCCTGCCCTTCGGCCAAGTCGCCCACCGTTCGGCCGAGCTACTTGCCCTTCGGCCAAGCCGCCGGCCCTTCGGCTGAGCCACTAGCCCTTTGGCCGAGTTGCCCGCCCGTCGGCCCAGCCCCCGCCCTTTGGCGGCGCCCCAGCCCCTCGGCCGAGCCCCCTGCGCTTCGACCGAGCCCCGGTCCTTCGGTCGAGTCCCGTGCCCCTTGGCAACGCCGGCCACCCCTTGGCCGGGCTACTCGCCCTTCGGCCAAGCCGCCGGCCCTTCGGCTGAGCCACTTGCCCTTCGGCCGAGTTGCCAGCCCGTCGGCCGAGCCCCCGTCATTCGGCGGCGCCCCAGCCCCTCGGTCCTTCGGTCGGTTCCGCTGCCCCTTGGCAAAGCCTCCGGCGCTCCGGCCGAACCCTCTGCGCTTCGACCGGGCCCCCGGTCCTTCGGTCGAGTCCCCGGTCCTTCGGCCGAGTCCTCTGCCTCTTGGCAAAGCCGCCCGCAATTCGGCCGAGCCTCCGGCCCTCCGGCCGAGCCCCCGTCCTACGGTCGAGTCCTCTGCCTCTCGGCAAAGCCGTCCGCATTTCGGCCGAGCGCAGCCCTTCGGCAGCGTCCCTGTCCTCTCGGCCGTGCTCCCCGCACTTCGGCGGCACCCCCGCCCTTCGGCGGCGCCCGGGCGGCCACGGCGCGCCGCTTTCGCCACGGTTTGGCACCGCGCGCCGGCGGGGCGTTGACATCGCGCGCGGCAGGGGCTCTATCCGGGCCGCAACCGCGATCCGGAGGGAGCCCCATGCACGCCTATCGCAGCCATACCTGCGCCGAGCTCAACACCGCCCATGTCGGCCAGACCGTCCGCCTCTCGGGCTGGGTCCACCGGGTGCGCGACCATGGCGGCGTGCTGTTCCTCGACCTGCGCGACCATTACGGCATCACCCAGGTCCTCGCCGACCCGGACAGCCCGGCCTTCGCCGATATCGAGACGGTGCGCGCGGAATGGGTGATCCGCATCGACGGCGAGGTGAAGGCCCGCGCCGATGACCTGGTGAACCCCAGGCTGCCGACCGGCGCGATCGAGGTCTATGCCCGCGCGGTGGAGGTGCTCGGCGCCGCCGAGGAGCTGCCGCTGCCGGTCTTCGGCGAGCTCGACTACCCGGAGGAGACGCGGCTGCGCTACCGCTTCCTCGACCTGCGCCGCGAGCGCCTGCATGCCAACATCGTGCTGCGCTCGAAGGTGATCTCCAGCCTGCGCAGCCGCATGACCGGCCAGGGCTTCATGGAGTTCCAGACGCCGATCCTCACCGCCTCCTCGCCCGAGGGCGCGCGCGACTTCCTGGTGCCGAGCCGGCTGCATCCGGGCAAGTTCTACGCGCTGCCGCAGGCGCCGCAGCAGTTCAAGCAGCTGGTGATGGTGGCCGGCTTCGACCGCTATTTCCAGATCGCCCCCTGCTTCCGCGACGAGGACCCGCGCGCCGACCGCTCGCCCGGCGAGTTCTACCAGCTCGACATCGAGATGAGCTTCGTCGAGCAGGAGGACGTGTTCCAGGCGATCGAGCCGGTGATGCGCGGCGTCTTCGAGGAGTTCGCCCCGGAGCGCGCGCACGGCGAGGGGAAATGGCCGGTGACGGCCACGTTCCCGCGCATCCCCTATGCCGAGTCGATGCTGAAATACGGCTCCGACAAGCCGGACCTGCGCAACCCGATCGAGATGCAGGTGGTCAGCGAGCATTTCGCCGGCTCCGGCTTCAAGATCTTCGCCAGGATCCTCGAGGGCGAGGGCACCGAGATCCGCGCCATCCCGGCGCCCAAGGGCGGCTCCCGCGCGTTCTGCGACCGGATGAACTCCTGGGCGCAGAAGGAGGGCCTGCCGGGCATGGGCTACATCTTCTGGCGCGACGAGGGCGGCGCGACGGTCGGCGCCGGCCCGCTGGCCAAGAACCTCGGGCCGGAGCGCACCGAGGCGATCCGCGCCCAGCTCGGCCTCGGCGCCGGCGACGCGGCGTTCTTCCTCGGCGGCCGGCCGGCGGATTTCATCGACGTGGCCGGCAAGGCGCGCAACGTGATCTGGGCCGAGCTGCAGCCGGACGAGGCCTGGAAGGAGGAGTTCCGCTTCTGCTGGATCGTCGATTTCCCGATGTATGAGCGCGACGAGGAGACCGGCGCGCTCGACTTCAGCCACAACCCCTTCTCGATGCCCCAGGGCGGGCTCGAGGCGCTGGAGACCATGGATCCGCTGGAGATCAAGGGCTACCAGTACGACATCGTCTGCAACGGGGTGGAGCTCAGCTCCGGCGCGATCCGGAACCACAGGCCGGAGATCATGTACAAGGCCTTCGAGATCACCGGCAAGTCGCGCGATTTCGTCGACGAGCATTTCGGCGGCATGATCTCGGCCTTCCGCTATGGCGCCCCGCCGCATGGCGGCATCGCGCCCGGCGTCGACCGCATCGTGATGCTGCTGGCCGGGGCGGAGAACATCCGCGAGGTCATCATGTTCCCGATGAACCAGCGCGCCGAGGACCTGATGATGCAGGCGCCCTCCGAGGCGACCAACGAGCAGCTCCGCGAGCTCGGCCTGCGCCTGCTGCCGCGGGAGTGACCCGGCCGGCCCGTGCCGGCCGGCCCGGCGCGGGCCTCCTGCCCTGACGGAACGCGATGCTTGATGTGCGGGCGCCGAACCCGCAGGCTGGGCCCCGGGGAAGCGGGGCCCGGCACCGGAGCGCTCCGCAATGGCGGAGGAAAACCATGGCCGACACGGCAAAGGAGGCGCTCAAGCTCGCCCAAGAGGTCAAGAAGCAGCTCGCCCAGCTGCAGAAGACCCTCGGCGATCAGGGCCGCAAGGCCAATGAGTATACCGACAAGAAGATCGCCGAGCTCGACAAGAACATCGGCGACTGGGTCAAGAAGCTCGATGTCTACGAGACCAAGCAGACTGCCTATCTGGAAAAGAAGGTCAGCGACCTCGACAAGAGCGTCAGCGACTGGGTCAAGAAGAACACGGACTACGAGAAGAAGCAGACCGACTATCTGGAGAAGAAGGTCAGCGACCTGGACAAGGGCATCGGCGACTGGGTGAAGAAGCTCGAGGTCTACGAGAAGAAGCAGACCGACTATCTGGAGCGGATGGTGAAGGAGGTGCGGGCCGAGGGGCAGGACTACGCCAAGCGCATGGCCGAATACGAGAAGCAGCAGAGCGCCCATTTCGAAAAGAAGATCGCCGCGCTGGAGAAACGCCTCGCCGAGATGATCGCCAAGCAGTCGAAGAGCTAGCCGGCGGCATTGCGGGGGCGGCGCGCCGCCCCCGCAATGCCGCCGCGGCCGCCGCAGCCGGCTCAGATGCTGTTCTCGGCCATGAAGGCGAGCAGGCCCTCCGGCCCGCGCTCGTCGAGGATGGCGCCGAACTCCTCGCGCTTGAGCACGAGGAAGGAGACCCCGCCCACCATCACGTCGATCACCAGCGCGCCGCGCGCCGCAAACTCGCGGATCCGCCAGTCCACCGGCAGGGTCTTGCCGTTGGCGCGCGGGATGCCGGCGGAGACGATGACGTCGGAGCGCACGGCGCGGGTGTCGCGGATCTCCGGCTTCGCCTCCAGCCCCTTGCCGAACTGGCTCTTGTAGAGATGCGCGAGGAAGCCCGGCAGCGCGGCGCGGAAGGCGGTGCGCTGGGCGTCCGAGAAGCCGTCGCCGCGCTCGCCGAGCAGGAAGCGCTCCCAGATGTCGAAGGCGAAGGCCTCGGAGACGGCGGCGCGCAGGCGGTCGTTGCGGGCGGCCTCGTCGAGGCCGGGATCGGCCAGCGCGCCATGGGCGCCCTCGACCAGCGCCTCGGCGGTGGCGCGGGCGGCGGCGGGTTCGGTCTCCGCGGCGCCGGCGGCTGCCGGCAGCAGAGCCCCGGCGGCAAGGCCGAGGACGAGCACGAGGCGGGCGAGACGGGTCATCTGCGGTCTCCTTCATTCGGGTCGGGTTGCGGCGGCGCCGGGGCGACGCGGGAACGGGCGCGGCCTCGGGCGCGGGCGCCGAGGCGGGCGAGCGGCGGCGACAGCGCCAGCGCCATGGCGACGGCGGCGCCGACGGCGATCGCCAGCAGCACCCCCATCGAGGCGGTGCCGCGGTGGTCCGACAGCGCCAGCGTCGCGAAGGCGCCGATGGTGGTGAGCGCCGAGGCCAGCACCGCGCGCGGCGTCGAGGTGGCATAGACCGCCGCCGAGCGCTCGGTGCGCAGCGCCAGATGCACCCCGGCATCGACCCCGAGCCCGATCAGCAGCGGCAGCACGATCACGTTGGCATAGTTGAACGGCATGTCGAGCAGAACCGTCGCCGCCGCGGTCACCGCGCCGGCCAGCGCCACCGGCACGAGGATCGCCACCAGCGGCCAGACCCGCCCAGCGGCCAGCAGCACCAGCCCCGCGGTCGCCGCCAGCGCCACCAGCACCGCCTGCAGCATGGCGCCGGCGACGGCCCGGGCGGCGCCCTCGATCTGGTCCGGCGGGCCGCCGGCCTCCGGCGCGACGCGCTGCACCGCCTCGACGAAGCGCGCCCGCGCCGCCGGGTCGGAGATGTCGGCGGCGGCGCGGATCTCGACGCGGTAGCGGCCATCGGCGGCGAGATAGCGCGCGGCGAGCGCCGGGGGCAGGCTCTCCAGCGTCACCCGGTCGGCGCCGAGCTGCGCCTCGAGCCGGCCGATCAGCGCGGGGAAATGGCGGAACAGCGCCGCCTCGACGCGGGCGCGGGTGGCCGGCTCCGGCGCCGCGCCGAGCGCCGCCAGCGCCGCCGCCAGCCGCCCCGCCGCGCCTTCCGCGCCGAGCGCCGCGGCCAGCGCGGCCGGATCGCCCGAGCCCGGCTCGGCGAGCGCCACCGGCTCGCCATTGACCGCGAAGTCGATCGAGGGCCAGGCGATGTCGAAGAGCGCCAGCTTGGCATCCTGGTCCTTCGGCACCAGATCGCCGAGCCAGGTGGTGCCGTCGACCTCGACCACCGGCTTCAGCGCCCGCGCCGCGGCGGAGGCCTGCTTGGCGGTCTCCGTCAGCAGGCTGAGCCGCAGCGGCGCGCGCAGCGGATCGGCGGCGAGCCAGCCATAGACCGCGACCGAGCGCGCCTCGGGGTTGCGCAGGCTCATCGGGTCGGCATCGAAGCGGGCCTGCGGCACCAGCAGCAGCGCCGCCAGCCCGAGCGCCGCCGCGAGCCCGGCGCCGAGCCGCCCGAGCCGCGGCATCGGCGGCAGCGCCGGCACCGCCCGGCGGCGCGGCGCCGCGGCCAGCCGGGGGCGCAGCGCCACCGCCGCCGGCAGCAGCGTGATGGCGACGAGGAAGGCGATCACCACCCCCATCGCGCCGATCAGCCCGAGCTGCGCCATGCCGATGAAATCGGTGCCCGCGAAGGCGAGGAAGGCGGCCGCCGTGGTCGCCGCGGTGAGCGCCAGCGCGCCGCCGAGCCGGCGCCCGCAGGCCCGCAGCGCGCCGGGCAGCGGCTCGGCCGCCAGATCCTCCTCGAGATGCGCCATCAGGTGGATCGCGAAGTCGATCCCGAGCCCCACCATCAGCACGATGAAGGCCACCGAGACGAGGTTGAGCGCGCCGACCGCCAGCGCCGCCGCCCCGGTGGTCAGCACCAGCGTCACCAGCAGCGCGCCGAGCGCCAGCCCCATCCGCGCCAGGCTGCCGAGCGCCAGCCAGAGCACCAGCGCCACCAGCAGCACCGAGATCGCCAGCGAGAGCCCGATGGTGGCGGTGACGCTGCGCAGCTCCTCGGCCCGCAGCACCGGGTCGCCGGTGAGCCCGATCTCGACCTCCGCGGTGATCTCGGGCGGCAGCGCCGCCACCGCCGCCGCCGCCGCCTGCATCGCCGCCCTGGCCGGATTGAGCGCGGCATAGTCGAGCCGCGGGGTCAGCGTCAGCACCCGGAGCACCGGCCCCGCATCGCCGAACAGCCCGGTCCAGTCGAAGCTGCGCGCCTCGCCCTCCGCCGCCGCCGCGATCACCGCCGCCGCCTCGGCATAGAGCCGGTCGAGCGCGCCGGCATCGAAGCCCTCGGCGGCGGCGGCGAGCGCCCGCGCCTCGTCCACCGCGCGCAGGAAGCCGGGCAGGCTCTGGTCCTCGCGCAGCCGCGCCAGCATGTTGGCCGACTTGCTGAGCCGGGTGAGCTGCGCCTCGAAGGCCGCCTCGTCGAGATAGAGCAGCCCGTGGGTGCGGAAGAACGGGTCGATCGAGGGCGCGAAGACCGAGGCCACCGAGGGATCGCCCTCGAGCCGCGCCGCCAGCGCCGTCAGCGCCGCCTCCACCGGATCGGCGCGCGGCCCCCGCACCGCGACGACGATGGTGTTCTTCAGCTCCGGAAACGCGGCGTTCAGCGCCTGCGCCCGGGCCTGGAAGGGCAGCTCCGGCGCCAGCATCCGGCTCGAATCGGTGTCCACCCTCAGCCCGCTCGCGGCCCAGACCGCGGCCGCCAGCAGCAGCCCCAGCGCCGCCAGAACGGCGCGCGGGCGGCCGGCTGCCGCCGCGATCCAGCCGGCGCAGGCCCGCCCGGCCGCCTCGGTTGCCCAATCGCTACGCACTGCCCTCGCCTTCTTTCCTGCCCGCGGGTCACAATGCGGGCGCGGCGCTTGAGGCGCCTCGCCGCGCAGTCTAGTGTCACGCGAACCATCGGCGCCAGAGCCCGTTACCCGGATCGGGCGCCGCGCGCGATCACAATCTGCGGCACAGCCGCCAGCCCGGAGCACGCCATGCGCCTCTCCCACACCGTCCGATCCGTGACCGCGATGGCCGCGGTTCTGACCCTCGCCGCCTGCGCGAGCCCCGGTCCGGGCGCCAGCTTCGACGAGCGCGACCCCTACCGCGCGACCAACGAGGCGATCCACGACTTCAACATCGAGGCCGACCGCTACGTGCTGCGCCCGGTGAGCCAGGCCTATGACACGGTGACGCCGGAGATCATCCAGTTCCTGCTCACCAACGCCTTCAACCACCTCGACACGGTGAACGATTTCGCCAACTACCTGCTGCAGGGCGATATCGAGGCCGCCGGCACCGCCTTCGGCCGGCTGACCATGAACACCGTGCTCGGCGCCGGCGGGCTGCTCGACCCGGCCACCGAGTTCGGCCTGCCCAAGGAGGACACCGATTTCGGCGTGACGCTCGGCAAGTACGGGGTCGCCGAGGGCGCCTATCTGGTGCTGCCGCTGCTCGGCCCCTCGACCACCCGCGATGTCGGCGGCGCGATGGGCGACATCGCGCTCAACCCGCTGACCTATACCGGCTTCTTCAACTCGAACGCGCTCGACGTGTTCTCGCCGGTCTACAACGGCGCCGAGATCGTGCACGACCGCGCGCGCAATGCCGACCTGATCGACGACGTGCTCTACAATTCCGAGAACAGCTATATCAGCCTGCGCACGATCTACCTGCAGCGGCGCGACTCGCTGATCCTCGGCGACCAGGTCGAGGACACGCTGCCCGACATCTTCGACGACGAACCGGTGAATTGAGGCGCGGCACGATGGACGAGACGAGGGAGAGCGCCGCGGCGGCGGCCGGGGCGCCGATCGGCACGATGGAGTTCGCGGCGGTGCTGAGCGCCCATGCCGCGCGGGTCGAGGACGAGCTCGCCCGCCTGCTGCCGGCCGAGGGCGGCGGCGCCGGCGAGGCCGAGCTCTGCGCCGCGATGCGCTATGCGACGCTCGGCGGCGGCAAGCGGCTGCGCGCCTTCCTCGCCATGGAGGTCGGCCGGCTCTGCGGCGTGCCCGAGGCGCGGGCGGCGCGGGCCGGGGCGGCGGTCGAATGCCTGCACGCCTACAGCCTGGTGCATGACGACATGCCCTGCATGGACGACGACGCGCTGCGCCGCGGCAAGCCCACCGTGCACGTGAAATGGAGCGAGGCGACCGCGGTGCTGGCCGGCGACGGGCTGCAGGCGATGGCCTTCGAGATCCTGGCCGATCCGGCGACGCATCCCTCCGGCGATGTGCGCGCGCGGCTCTGCCTGCGGCTCGCCCAGGCCTCCGGCGCGGCCGGCATGGTCGGCGGGCAGGCGCTCGATCTCGGCGCGGAGGCGGCGGCCGTGCCGCTCGATGCCGCCGGGGTCAAGCGGCTCCAGCTGCTCAAGACCGGCGCGCTGATCGAGGTCGCGGCGGAGATGGGGGCGATCCTCGGCGAGGTGCCGGAGGCGACGGTGGCGCATATCCGGGCCTATGCCCGCGCGCTCGGCGAGGCGTTCCAGATCGCCGACGACCTGCTCGACGTCACCGGCAGCGAGGCCGAGACCGGCAAGGCCGTGGGCAAGGATGCCGGCGCCGGCAAGGCGACCTTCGTCGACATCCTCGGCATCGAGGGCGCCCGCGCCCGCGCCGGGGAGCTGGTGCGCGAGGCGGCGGCCGAGCTCGCCTTCCTCGGGCCGCAGGCGCGGCATCTCGAATCGGCGGCGCGCTTCACGGTCGAGCGGCGCTCCTGAGCCGGGCGGCCGAATTGGGCGCCCTCGCCACATTTCCCCGATTGTGTCCAAATCTGGGCACAAGGAAAATCAAGGGCTTACGGGGAATGCGGCCAACATCGCGTCTCAATTTGGGCAATCGGGGCGAAGATTGTGTTTGAAATGTGGCGGGAATCGGGCTACCTAATCCCTGTGAGTGGAATATGCGTGGCAGGCCGGTTCAACGCTGCTTGATTTCGGACCGGTAACGGGGCTCCACCCCCGGCTCGCATGCGTAAGGGAGCCTACAGGAATATGCGCAATGCGCTTCAGAAATAGATAAGAAGGCCTTGTCCGGTCGCTCAGGCCCATCCTCCAGAGGGCCGCACCGGTACGGACACATCCACTCTTCAGTCCTACCTCCACACACAGGACGAAACCCACCCAAAGGCGGCGCGAGCCGCCTCTTTTTTTGCCTCGGTGCTGGCGGGAGGATGCCGCGTGACCAGGCTCCGCGGCGCGGCTCAGGCCGAGCAGCGCGCCCCGCCCAGCACGCAGAACTTGGCGCAATGGGGGTGGTTGAGCGGCACCGTGCCCTGCGCCTCGGCCAGCCGCTCGCCGAGCTCGAAGGCCTCGTCATAGGCCAGCAGCGTGCAGGCCAGCACCACCGGCGCCGCCGCGCCCCGGCGCTTCACCACCATCCGCGAATGCGCGCACATCACCTCGGAGGGCGACTTGCCGAGGATGTCCCAGCAGGCGGTGGTGATCTCCGGCACCGCGGCGCGCTCGTCCATCTCCGGGAACAGCATCAGCGCGGCCGGGTCGGCGGCGTCGATGGCGAAGCCCTCGGCCGCGAAGAGCCGCGCGAAGCCGGCGCGCATGGCGGCCTCCGCCTCGCCCCAGATCGTGCGGGCGGCGACATCCATCCGCGCGCCCTGCGCCTTCAGCCAGCGCATCCCCTCGAGCGAGGCGGCGAAGGCGCCCTCGCCCCGCTCCGCGTCGTGCCGCGCCGGCTCGTGATGATCGAGCGAGATCCGGAAGGTCAGCCGCGCGCCATGCGCGGCGATCAGCGGCGCCAGCGCGGCGCGCACCCGCGGGCGCATCATCGGCCGCATCGCGTTGGTGAGGATCAGCACCTCGAAGCCGCGGGCCAGCGCATCCGCCGCCATCTCCGGCATCTCGGGGTTCATGAAGGGCTCGCCGCCGGTGAAGCCGATCTCGCGCGTGCCGAGCCGCAGCGCCGCGATCTCGTCGAGATAGCGCGCCACTTCGGCGGCGCCGAGATAGACCAGCGCATCGTTGGTCGGGCTCGACAGGATGTAGCAGTTGGCGCATTCGATGTTGCAGAGCGTGCCGGTGTTGAACCAGAGCGTCTCGAGCCGCTCGAGCGCCACGCGGGCGCGCGGCGCGCCGCTGGCGGTGCGCTCGGGGTCGGAGAACTTCGCGGCCGGGCTGGCGGTTTCGAGCGATGCGGTCATGGTCTCTCCCGGGGGCCTGTTCTGGTCTCCCCGGAAGTGGCGCGGGCGCGCGCGGCTGTCAATCGACGGTCCCGTGAGCCGGGCGGAGCGGTCAGTCCGCCGGCGCCTCGCCGAAGAACAGCAGGAAGCCGTCCGGGTCGCGGACATGGAATTCCTGCCGCCCGTCGGGCTTGGTGAAGAGCGGCTGCACCCGGCGCTCGCCGAGGCCGGCGAGCTGCGGCGCGATCTCGGCATGATAGGCGGCGACATCCTCGACCCAGAAATAGGCCGAGAAATAGTCCGCCGTGGCGCGCAGGGCGCGGGCATCGTCGAGATCGAGCAGGATCACGCTCGCCGCGCCGCGCGAGAGCAGGGCATAGCTGTTCTCCGGGTTGCGCTCGCGCAGGGTGAAGCCCAGCACCTCGGTGTAGAAGGCGCAGGACCGCGCCACCCGGCGCACCGGGACGATGGGGCTCACGCCCCGGACCCGCGCCTGGGCGGCGGCGGTCTCTTCGAGGCTTTCTCCGGCCTGCATGGGTCCTCCCGCTCCGGTTTTTCCGGCGAGCCTGTCGCCACCAGGCCACGCATGCCTTGATATAGCGCAAGGCCGGGGCGCGGCGCGATGGCCGAGGATGCCCCTGCGTCCCCCTGCCCCACCGGGCCGGGCCGGCGCCAATGCGACAATCGGGCAGAGCCGCCCCGGCCGGGGGCAGGACAGGGAGGCGAGGATGGCGACGACACCGGCGGACGGACCGGCCGAGAACACGGGCCCCTGGCGCGAGAGCCGCGGCATGCCGGCGGTGCGCGCGGCGACATGGGCCGACCTGCGCGCGGCGCTGGCCGCGGGCTGGGCCGATTTCCTGGCCGCGCCGCTGATGGGCATGACCGTCGGGCTGCTCTATGCCGCCGGCGGCTGGCTGCTGCTCTGGGTGCTGGAGCTCAAGGAATACCGCGGGCTCTCCTTCCCGGTGGTGACCGGCTTCGCGCTGATCGGCCCCTTCGTGGCGGTGATCCTCTACGAGATCTCACGCCGCCGCGAGCAGGGCGAGCGCCTCGGCTGGGGCGAGCTGCCGGCGATGATCGGGCGCACCGCGCGCAAGCAGATCCTCTATCAGGGCTTCGTGCTGATGTTCTGGCTGGCGGTCTGGAGCCGGGTCGGCGTGATGCTCTTCGCGATCCACTTCTCCGCCAGCGTCGACCGGTTCTGGGACGTGGCGGACCAGATCTTCACCACCTCGCACGGGCTGACCTTCCTGGTCGTCGGCCATCTCTTCGGCGCCTTCTTCGCCGGCGTGGCCTATTGCCTCTCGGTGATCGCCTTTCCCTTCCTGCTCGACCGCGACAGCGACTTCTTCACGGCGATGGTGCTGTCCTTCAGGGCGGTGATCGCGAGCCCGGCGGTGATGCTCGGCTGGGCGGCCTTCCTCGGGGCGGCGCTGGCGGCGGCCTGCGCGCCGGCCTTCCTCGGGCTCGTGGTGGTGCTGCCGCTGCTCGGCCATGCCAGCTGGCATCTCTACCGCCGGCTGGTGGCGCCCTGAGCCGGCCCCGGTATCCGCCGCGTATCAGCCGGCGCACAAGCGTATCGCCCGTGTAAAACCGCGGGCGCGGGCCGCCGCCCTCCCTATATCCGGCCTTGAGCGAACCGACCGGAAAGCCGCAGGGAGAGCGCGAGATGACCGCCGCCACCGATTATGCCATCGAGGTGAAGTTCGACCGCAAGGTGAAGCTGCGCCGGGTCGCCGGCAGCACGATCCAGAAGGACGAGAAGAAGAAGCGGAGCCGCAAGGTGCTCGGCTCCACCAGCCCGCGGATGGAGATCACCGACCCGGTGCTGGTCTGGGAGACCGAGGGCGAGGGCGCCGAGGTCACGCTGCGGCTGGTCTCGATCGCCGCCACCATCACCTTCGCCACCCAGATCAAGATCGACAAGGCGATCGACACCGCCACCACCTGCTACAAGGAGGTCAAGGCGCACGAGCTGGAGCATGTGAAGATCTGGCAGTCCGGCGTGAAGCGCTTCGCGCCGAAGATCGTGTCCGAGCTCGAGATGCTGTTCGCCCGCCTGCTGCCGGCCGAGGAGGCGCTGCCCGCCGGCAAGGTCAAGGCCCGCCAGCAGCGCGCCGACGAGGTCGTCCGGCAGCTCCTGCCCTGGACCGCGCAGCATTATGGCGAGAAGATCTCCCGGCTCTCGAAGAAGCACGACACCAAGGCCGAGCTCGACCGCATCCAGGGGATCTGCGGGCTCTACCTTCTGCAGCCCTGAGCGCGGGCCGGGCCCCGGCCGCGCCTCAGAGCGGCCCGGCCTGCCAGAGCCGCACCCGGAGCCCGCCATGCGGCACCGGCGGCCCGGGCTCGGCAAGGCGCAGCCCGGTGGCCCGCGCCAGCCCGGCCTCGGTGGTCACCAGCCCCACCCGCCAGCCGGCGAAACGCTCCGTCAGCACCCGGCCGAGCGCGGCATGGAGCGGCCCGAGCGCCTTCACCGCGCCGACCCGCGCGCCATAGGGCGGGTTCACCATCACCAGCCCCGGCGCCGCGCCCTCCGGCGGCGCGATCTCGCTGACCGGCCGCTCGGCGAAGGCGGTGAGGGCGGCCACCCCGGCCCGCCCGGCATTCTCCCGCGCCATGCTTACCGCGCCGGCGTCGCGGTCGGAGCCGAAGGCCAGCGCCGGGCCTTCGGGCACCCCGGCAGCGCCGCGCATCTCGGCCCAGAGCGCCGGGTCCGCCGCTGCCAGCCGCTCGAAGGCAAAGCTCCGCCCCCGCCCCGGCGCCAGCCCGGCGCTGATCTCCGCCGCCTCGATCGGAAAGGTGCCGGAGCCGCACATCGGGTCGAGCAGCGCCTCGCCCGGCCGGTAGCCGCAGGCGGCGAGGAACAACGCCGCCATGCTCTCGCGCATCGGCGCCCGCGCCACCGCCAGCTTGTGCCCGCGCTTGTGCAGCGGCTCGCCGGAGGTGTCGATGCTGAGCGTCGCGAGATCGTCGTCGATGCGCAGGAAGACGCCGATGCCGTTGCGCCCGCGCCCGGTCTTCGCCGGCGCGCCGGTGCCCTCCTGGATCGCCCGGGCGACGCGCTCCGCCGCGGCGCCGGCATGGTAGATGCGGGACTTGCGGCAGGCCGCCTCCACCGAGACCGGCACGTCGCGCCGCAGGATCTCGCCCCAGGGGATCTTCCGGGCGCGCTTGTCGAGCTGCGCCAGGTGCATCGCCCGGAACTCGGCGATCCGCAGCAGCACCCGCGTCGCCCCCCGCAGCCAGAGATTGGCCCGCATCGCCTCGGCCAGCCCGCCCGCGGCCTCGACACCGCCCGGAACCGCGCGCACCCCCGCCAGCCCGAGCGCCGCCGCCTCCGCCGCCAGCCACGGCTCCAGCCCCGGCGGACAGGCAAGGAACAGCCCCGATGTGTCGGTCATGTGGTCGATCCCCTACTGGCGGGCATCGGGATCACGCAGGTGGTTGAAGTTCCTGGCCGGGAGCCCCCGGTCCAGCGCCGCGAGATAGAGCCCGAGATCGACGGTGAGCAACTCCGTTTCCCGGTCAAGCACCGCGAGCCATGCGGTGTCTGCGAGGCCAAGGCGCAGGTATTCCGGAGCCTCCGTGACGCCACGGCTGGGCTCATAGTGTTCTCGCGCCAGTTCGGAGAAACGCGCGAGGGCGGCCAGCACTTCGGCCCGGAGCGAACCGCGCAGCCCCTGGACGACGAGATTGGACGCCTCTGTCATGGCATTCGGCGTGGTGACGAGATCGGCGCCTTCCAGTTGTTCCAAGAGGAGCAAAAAGGCCTCGGGATCATATTCCGCCAGCCGCTTATGTCGCCGGGGAAATTTCAGCAAGTGTGGGGCTACCGATCCAACAACGTAAAGGACAAGAAGATTGGTATCCAACGCAATTCTGCGCATACTCAGGCAGCCACCTCACGTATGGTCACGGAAACCGGCGTGCCATCAATCGCCGAAACCCTCACTGTCTTGTAGACAATGTTGTCTCGACCAGCCATTCCCATTTGCGCGGCGACTTCCGCCATCCGGACCATCGGCCCCACGCGGAGGCCGACCGTTACGCACCACTCGTTCTTTTCATCATCAAACCAGATCTCTTCGAGGCTAGGGGCACCCAGCCCCTCATCTTCGAAGATCTCCTTGGCATATTCTTTCGCAATCGCGATGGCCTGTTTGACGTCGATGTTCATGGTCCGGCTCCGCGGGTGTTCGGAACCCCAACGAATAGCACAGGGCGGCCGGACCATCCATCCGGCCGCCCCGCAGAAGGACCCGGCGTTCAGTTCTTCGACTTGTCGACGAGCTGGTTGGCCTTGATCCAGGGCATCATGCCGCGCAGGGTTTCGCCGACGGCCTCGATCTGGTGGGCGTCGTTGTTGCGGCGGATCGCCTTGAAGCTGGGCTGGCCGGCCTTGCACTCGAGCATCCAGTCGCGCACGAAGCGGCCCTGCTGGATGTCGTCGAGCACCGCCTTCATGCGCGCCTTGGTCTCCTCGTAGGGCAGGATGCGCGGGCCGGAGACATACTCGCCATACTCCGCGGTGTTGGAGATCGAGTAGTTCATGTTGGCGATGCCACCCTCGTAGATCAGGTCGACGATCAGCTTCACCTCGTGCAGGCACTCGAAATAGGCCATCTCGGGGGCATAGCCGGCCTCGACCAGGGTCTCGAAGCCCATGCGGATGAGCTCCACCAGGCCGCCGCAGAGCACCGCCTGCTCGCCGAACAGATCGGTCTCGCACTCTTCCTTGAAGTTGGTCTCGATGATGCCCGAGCGGCCGCCGCCGATCGCCGAGCAGTAGCTCAGGCCGAGCTCGAGCGCGCGGCCCGAGGCGTCGTTGTCGACCGCCACCAGGCAGGGCACGCCGCCGCCCTTGACGAACTCGCCGCGCACGGTGTGGCCCGGGCCCTTCGGCGCCATCATCAGCACGTCGGTGGTCGGCTTCGGCTCGATCAGCTTGAAGTGCACGTTGAGGCCGTGCGCGAAGGCGATCGCGGCGCCCTCCTTCAGGTTGTCGTGGATATGGGCGTAGTAGGTGTCGGCCTGCAGCTCGTCGGGCATGCACATCATGATGAGGTCGGCCCATTTCGCCGCCTCGTCGATGGCCATGACCTTCAGCCCCTCGGCCTCCGCCTTCTTCGCCGAGGCCGAGCCCGGGCGCAGCGCGACGCAGAGGTTGCGGGCGCCGCTGTCGCGCAGGTTGAGCGCATGGGCATGGCCCTGCGAGCCGTAGCCGACGATGGCCACGTTCTTGTCCTTGATCAGGTTGATGTCGCAGTCGCGATCGTAATAGACGCGCATTGGGGTCCCTCTCTACGGTGATGTTGGCGGGTTCTGGCGGGGTTGAGCGCTGTTAGCGGAGCGCCCGGTCATTGTCCAGTTTGCGGGGCCGGGGCGGCCGGCCGGGTGGCGAGCTGGTCCTTGAACTCGGCGCTGACGAGGCGGCGCCAGAGCTCGAAGGAGCAGAGGTTCTGCGGGCGGGTGTCGTCGGGCTCGCGGGCCATGCCGAGGCGCACCATCTCCACCGTCACGGCGGTGGCGAGGAAGCTCGGCAGCTCGCGCGCGCCGATGTTCTCGCGCGCGTCGAGCGCGGAATAGACCGGGCGCGCGCCGTAGACGGCGGGGAAGTCGAAATTGCGCAGCTGCTGCGGGTTGCACAGCCCGTTCTCCGGGGTGAGCCGGATCGCCGGGTCGTCGGAGGGCGTGTTGTCCTTCGCGCGGTCGATGGCGAAGATCACCGAGACGGTGCCGGCGCTGTCCTGCTGCAGGGCCATGTAGATGTCGGGCGCGACCTGCTCGGGCGGGCGCTCGAGCGGCCGGCGGGTCGGCGCAACCTGCCCGCCGGGAACCGGCGCCGGCAGCGACGGCTCGGGCAGCGCCGCGGCGGCGCCGCCGCCGGCCGCGGGCGCGCCCTGCCCGGCGCCGCCGGGGGCGGGATCGCCGTCCCCGGGCATGGCGCAGGCGGCCAGCGATCCGCAGAGGAGCGCAACGGCTGCGCGCATCTCAGTCCTCGCCTTCCCCGGCCGGCCCCCGGCGCATCGCGGCAACGCCGGTGCGCGCGATCTCCACGAGGCCGAGCGGGCGCATCAGCTCCGCGAAATCGTCGATGTCGGCCTGGGTGGCGGCGATCTCGAAGACGAAGCTCTCGAGCGTCACGTCGACCACGCGCGCGCCGACCAGATCGGCCATGCGCAGCGCCTCGACGCGGGACTCGCCCTGCGAGGCGACCTTGATCAGCGCCAGCTCGCGCTCGATATGCGGCGCCTCGACGGTAAGGTCGGAGACCCCGTGCACCGGCACCATGCGCTCGAGCTGGGCATGGATCTGGTCGATCACCGCGGGCGTGCCGGTGGTGACGATGGTGATCCGCGAGCGGTGGCCCTTGTGGTCGGTCTCGGCCACCGTGAGGCTCTCGATGTTGTAGCCGCGGCCCGAGAACAGGCCGATCACGCGCGCCAGCACGCCCGGCTCGTTGTCGACCAGCACGGTGAGGGTGTGGCGCTCCTCGCGGTCGGGGAGCGTGGAGCGCAGGTTGTAGGCGCTCATCCGCGAGGTGCCGGGCTTGATGGCGAGTGGAGACATGGTGCTGTCCTTCGGTTTCGCGTCGGTGGTATCGGGGATCGGGAGGGCTTGGCAAGTCCCGGCGGGGCCGGGCGGTGGGGCGGTGGGGGCGGCAGTCAGGGCGCCGTCGGGGCAGTGGTCGGGGCGGTCAGGGCGGCGGCCCGGCGGGCGCGGGGCCGCGGGCCAGCGCGGCCCGGGCGGCCAGCGCGAAGCCGAGCAGCAGCACCGGCCCGGTCACCGCGCGGGTGATCCAGGGCCCCGCCGGGGTCAGCAGGGCCAGCGCCACCGCAAGCCCCGGCCCGGCCCAGAGCAGCAGCAGCGCGGCGCGCGCCCAGAGCCCCTCGGCGGCGAACCCGGCGCGGGCCAGGAAGAGCGCGGTGCCGAGCGCCAGCGCCGCGTCGTAGTGCCAGAGATACGGCGTCGCCACCGGGATCGCGGCGCAGAGCAGCGCCGCCCGCAGGTCGGGCGCGAGGCCGGGCCGGCGCCAGGCGCTCCAGACCGCGAGCGCCGCCAGCGCCGTCAGCCCCCATTGCGCCGCGATCGCCGGCAGGTGTGCCAGCCCGCCCGCCCGCATCAGCACGTAGGGGCTGGCCATCCGGGTCAGCCGCGGGGCGGCATCGGTGATCGCCGCGTAGTGCTCGGCGAGGCGCTCGGCCAGCAGCGGCCAGTAGCCGGCGCCGAAGCCCAGCAACGGCAGCCCGGCGAGCAGCAGCGCGGTGACCGTGGCGGCGAGGATCGTCGTCCAGGCCCCGGCGGCGAGCAGCGCCACCGGGATCAGCAGCCCGAGCTGCGGCTTCAGCGTAAGGCAGCCGATCAGCACGCCGGCCAGCACCGCCCGCCCGCGCAGCAGCGCCGCGAGACCCGCCAGCAGCCCGGCCAGCCAGAGCAGGCTCGCCTGCCCCATCATCAGCGCCGGCAGGCAGGCCGGCGCCAGCAGGCAGGCCGGCAGCAGCCCCGGCGCCCCGCGCATCAGCGGCCGCAGCGCCAGCGCCAGCGCCCCGAGCGAGGCCGCCAGGAAGGCCAGCCAGGCCGGGCCGAGCGGCAGCAGGCCGAGCGGCGTCAGCAGCGCGAGGAAGCCCGGCGGCGAGGTCCAGGGCAGCCAGCCCGTCGGGTCGGCGCCGATCCGCGCCACCAGCGCCGCCTGATCGAAGGCGAGCAGCGGCCGGCCCTCGGCGGCGAAGCCGCCCGCCGCCCAGAACACCGCGAAGTCGAAGGCGAGCCCCGGCGCCTCGGGATCGGCCAGCGCCCGCAGCACCAGCACCGCATAGCCGAGCAGCACCGCGCCCACCGCCATTGGGACGATCCGCGCCAGCCGCTTCACCCCCGGCGTCGCCAGCGCCGCCAGCCGGGCATCCCCGGCCGCGGCGGCGAGCGCGCCATGCGCCTGTTCAGCGCTCATGGCCGCCGGTCCGGTGACAGGCCGCGGCGCACCCGCCCGAAGCTGGCAGAGGCGCGCCCACGGCCCCCGCCTCAGACCAGGATCGCGCCGCCGGCGTCGATGGCATCCTCGGTGGAGGCCTCGCCCAGCAGCATTTCGTTGTGCGCCTTGCCCGAGGGGATCATCGGGAAGCAGTTCTCGTGCTTCTCGACCAGCACATCCATGATCACCGGCCCGTCATAGGCCAGCATCTCGGCGATGGCGGTGTCGAGATCCGCCGGATCGTCGACCTTGATGCCCTTGCAGCCGAACGCCTCGGCGAGCTTCACGAAGTCCGGCAGCGCCTCGGAATAGCTGTGGGAATAGCGCTCGCCATGCAGCAGCTCCTGCCACTGGCGGACCATGCCGAGCCGCTCGTTGTTGAGGATGAACTGCTTGACCGGCAGGCGATACTGCACCGCGGTGCACATCTCCTGCATCACCATCAGCCAGCTCGCCTCGCCGGCGACGTTGATCACCAGGCTCTCGGGATGGGCGATCTGCACGCCGACCGAGGCCGGCAGGCCATAGCCCATGGTGCCGAGCCCGCCGGAGGTCATCCAGCGGTTGGGCTCGTCGAAGCCGAGGAACTGCGCCGCCCACATCTGGTGCTGGCCGACCTCGGTGGTGATGTAGCGGTCATGCCCCTTGGTCAGCGCCTCGAGCCGCTCCAGCGCGTGCTGCGGCTTGATGCTCTTCTCCGAGCGGGCATAGCGCAGGCAGTCCACCGCCTTCCACTCGGAGATCTGCGCCCACCACTTGCGCACCGCCTCGGTCTCGTGCTTCGCGCCGCGGCCGCGCCACTCGGCGATCAGCGCCTCGAGCACGGTCGCGACATCGCCGACGATCGGCACGTCGACCCGGACGTTCTTGTTGATCGAGGACGGGTCGATGTCGATGTGGATCTTCTTCGAGCCCGGGCTGAAGGCGTCGAGCCGGCCGGTGATGCGGTCGTCGAAGCGCGCGCCGATGCAGACCATCAGGTCGCAGTCATGCATCACCATGTTGGCCTCGTAGGTGCCGTGCATCCCCAGCATCCCCAGCCAGAGCGGGCCGGAGGCCGGATAGGCGCCGAGCCCCATCAGCGTCGAGGTGACCGGAAAGCCGGTGGCCGCCGCCAGCTCGCGCAGCAGCCGGCTCGCCGCGGGGCCGGAGTTGATGACCCCGCCGCCGGTATAGAGCACCGGGCGCTCGGCCGCCTCGATCAGCCGCACCGCCTCGGCGATCGCCGCCGGGTCGCCCACGGTCTGCGGGCTGTAGCGCCTGGTGCGCGCGCCCTCGGGCGGGCAGTAGCTGCCATTGGCAAACTGCACGTCCTTGGGGATGTCGATCAGCACCGGTCCGGGCCGGCCATGGGTGGCGACATGGAAGGCCTGGTGGATCGTGTCGGCCAGCTCGTTGGTGTCCTTCACCAGCCAGTTGTGCTTGGTGCAGGGGCGCGTGATGCCCACCGTGTCGGCCTCCTGGAAGGCGTCGTTGCCGATCATGAAGGTCGGCACCTGCCCGGTCAGGACGATCATCGGGATGCTGTCCATCAGCGCATCGGTCATGCCGGTGACGGCATTGGTCGCGCCGGGCCCGGAGGTGACCAGGACGACCCCCGGCTTGCCGGTGGAGCGGGCATAGCCCTCGGCCATGTGCGTCGCGCCCTGCTCGTGGCGGACCAGGATGTGGCGGATGTCGTTCTGCTTGAAGATCGCGTCGTAGATCGGAAGCACGGCGCCGCCCGGATAGCCGAATACCACCTCGACCCCCTGATCCTTGAGCGCGCGGACAACGATCTCCGCGCCGGTCAGGTCTTCGGTCTGCTCTGCCATCTCGTCCGCCATGGTCTCTCTCCGTTCGGCTGGCCGGTTCGTGGTCTCGGGAGGGGGCCGGGTCTCCGGGGACTGGCGCGGCCCATCCGGGAGCCGCGCAACAAAAAAGGGGCCGACGGGGCCCCTCGCGCGCGCACATTCCGTGGAGGGTTCAGCCCTCCCGGTGCCCGCGCGCCTGTCCTACGATAATAAGGAGTGCCATCGTTCGCCCTTCCGTGTGCAGCATCTCGATAGCCCCAGCGGCGCCGCCGGTCAACCCGCTGCGCTGCGACAATCCGGTGCCCGGCGACATTTTCTGAGGCCCGGGGCCGGGTGCGCGCAAGATCCTCCGCCGAAGCCGGGCCGGGGCATGGGGATTCGGTATCGATCCGGCATCGGTTCGGCATCGCGACGGCGCCGGGCGGGCGGCCCGCGGCCCCCGCCCGGCGCCCCGCCCGGCCGGCTGGCACCCCGCCCTGCCGGCTGGCCGGCCCGGCGCTCAGTCGTCCGGATGGCCCATGGTGCAGAAGACGCCGCCGGCGAAGGCCACCGCCGGATCGGCCGGGTCGCCCGGCGCGCAGGCCGCCTCGACCCGCGCCCGGTGCACCTCGGCGCTGTCCTGCGGCACATAGCCGAGATGGCGCACCTTCTCGTTGGAGAAGAAGCGCTCGCGATTGTCGGAGATGCCGTAGACCACCGTGTGCCCGATGCTTTCCGCCGTCAGGCAGCGGGTCACCAGCTGCACGAGGTCGCGGTGGCTCATCCAGGTCGCGAGGTGGCGCCGGTCCACGGGCTCGGGGAAGCAGGAGTTGATCCTGAGCAGCGCCGATTCGATGCCGAACTTGTGCCAGTACATCTTCGCCAGATCCTCGACGAAGCATTTCGAGACGCCGTAGAGCGTGTCCGGCCGGTGCGGCGTGTCGGTGTCGGCGCCCTCCTCGCGGCGGACATAGCCGACGGCGTGGATCGAGCTGGCATAGACGATGCGCTTCACGCCGTGGCGCCGGGCCGCCTCGTAGACGTTGTAGCCGCCCTTGATCGAGCTCTCGAGGATCTCCTCCCAGGGCCGCTCCACCGGCGCGGCGCCGAAATGCACCACCGCGTCGCAGCCCGCGACCACCTCCATGATCCGGTCGAAATCGCCGAGCTCGGCCGGCATCACCTCCTCGTGCGGGCCGGCCGCGGCCAGGTCCGCCCGGTCGGTCAGCCGCAGCGTGGTGGCCAGCGGTGCCAGCCCCTCCCGCAGCACCGAGCCGAGCGCGCCGGCAGCCCCCGTGATCAGCAATCGCTCGAAGCGCGCCATGGTCGTCTCCTGTCGTTGTGGTTTGCAATGGCGGGCCGGACGGCCCTCAGCGCAGCACGCGGGCCGGCGGGCCGGGCTCGGCCGAGGCGATCACCCGGGCTGCGAATTCCTTGGTGGGGGCGAGCTCGACGCTGCCGTCGCCGCCGGCGGACCAGCCCTGCATGGCGCGATAGGTGCGGTCGTCGAGCACCCCGGTGGCGGAGCCCCTGAGCAGGCCGAGCCGCGCCAGCACCGCCTGCATCGCGCTGACATCGCCGGGCTCCATGCATTGCTGGGCCAGCAGCGTCGCCACCCGGCGGTTGTGGATCGCGGCCGAGGCGGCCTCGCCCTGGCAGGCCGAGGCATCGGCCACCGCCGCCGCCTGCCCGACGCTGAGCGCCGCGCCGAGATAGGGGATGCCGAGGAAGATGTAGCCCGGCAGCGTCGCCACCGGGTCGCAGGCCGGCGCCGGGCGATAGGCCACCGGCGGCGGCGTCGCCACGCAGGCGCCATAGGGCGTCACCTGCCAGTCGAGCGAGACGGTCTCCAGCGGCGGCTGTTCCGGCGCATCCGGGTCGGTGCCCGCCATGCAGCCGGCGAGGGCCAGCGCGGGGAGCATCATTGGGAGCAAGCGGGCGCGGGTCGCGATCCCGCCGGTCCGTCCGGTCATGGCGCCGCCTCCCTGTCGCTGATGCGTGCTGCCCAGCATCGGGCGCGCACGGCCGGCGGTCAAGTGCGGGGCGGGCCGGATGCGGGGCGGCGGGCGCCGGTCAGAGGCGCAGCAGCAGCAGCACCGCGAGGCCGGCGAAGGCGGCGAAGCCGCGCAGGCCCTCCCAGGGCAGGTGGCGGGGTTGGAGCGTCGGATCGGTCATCTCGGCACCTCGGCAGCTTGGGGCGAACCCAGCCTGCGATATGGCGCGGAGGCCCGGTTCCGCCAGTCAGCCGGCGAGTTCCGCCGCCAGCGCCTCGATCCGCGCCCCGGTCAGCGACGCCTCGATGCGGCGCCAGGCGGCCATCTGGTTGCGCACCCAGGTGAGCTGGCGCTTGGCATAGCGGCGCGTTGCGGTCTTGGCGGCACCGGCGGCCTCCTCCAGCGTCAGCGCGCCGGAGAGATGCGCCATCAGCTCCGGCGCCCCCACCGCCTTCAGCCCCGGCGCCGCGGCGGGCAGGCCGAGCGCCTGCACCCGGCGCACCTCCTCGAGCGCGCCGGCCGCCAGCATCGCCTCGAAGCGCGCCTCGCAGCGGGCATAGAGCCAGTCCCGCGGCGGGGCCAGCGCCGCCGCCGTACAGGCCGCCAGCGGCAGCAGCGGCGGCGCGGTGCGGCGGCGCCATTCGGCGAGCCCGGTGCCGGTGTGGTCCAGCACCTCCGAGGCGCGCAGCACCCGCATCGGGTTCTCCCGATCGAGGGTCGCGGCGGTCTCCGGATCGCGCGCCGCAAGCTCGGCGGCGAAGCCCGCGAGGCCGAGCCGCTCCAGCCGCGCCTCGGCCGCGGCGCGGACCTCCGGCGGCACCTCCGGGATCGGCGCGATGCCCTCGGTCAGCGCCTTGAAGTAGAGCCCGGTGCCGCCGACGATCACCGGGCGCTGCCCGGCCGCCCGCGCCGCCGCCAGCACCGGCGCCAGATCGCGCAGCCAGGCGCCGACCGAAAAGCTCGTCTCGAGCCCGACATGGCCATAGAGCCGGTGCGGCGCGCGGGCCTCCTCCGCCGGCGTCGGCCGGGCCGAGAGCACCCGCCAGGCATCGTAGATCTGCTGGCTGTCGGCATTCACCACCACGCCGCCGCAGCGCTCGGCCAGCGCCAGCGCGAGCGCCGACTTGCCCGAGGCGGTCGGCCCCGCGACCAGCACCGGCCGGATCGGCGGATCGCTCGCGTCTGCTCTATTTCTCAGGGACATCGGGCAGACTGCCGCCGGGGAAGATGCGCCGCGCCTGGCACCACTTTCGTTGCTTTGAAAGGGGGAATCGCGTATTTAAGGGCTGCGTTCGCTCGCAAGGATTGGCCTTCAAGTCTACGTCTCCGGGCCCGCCGAGGGCCGGGGTGGTGCCTGAAAATTCCGTCCGCCGTGAGGGCGCGTCTATACAGAGACTGGGCGCACCGCCCGTAGTGACAAAGGACTGACGACATGGCCACCGGAACCGTCAAGTGGTTCAACTCCGAGAAAGGCTACGGCTTCATCGCGCCCGACGAGGGAGGCAAGGACGTCTTCGTGCACATCACTGCCGTCCGTGCCGCCGGCCTCGAGGGGTTGAAGGACAACCAGAAGGTCGCCTTCGAGATCCGCTCCGGCCGAGACGGCCGGCCGATGGCGGACGACATCCGCGCGATCTGACCCCCCGCCAGCGCAGGCCGCCCCGCACGCCGCCGGCCCCCGGCGGCCATGACGGGTGACCCCTGCCCTGCCGCGCCTTCCGCCCCGTGCCGCAGCGGCCCCTGCCGCGACGGCCCGGCGGGGAGCGTGACACATGCTCCGGAATGCCCGTCGCGGCGGCTCACCCGGCCGCCGCGCCGCCGGCCTCGGCCGGCGCGTCCGGAACCGCCGCAGGCAGCACCGCGCCGGGGTTCATCACGCCGGCCGGGTCGAGCGCCTGCTTGATCGCGCGCATCGCCGCCAGCTTCGCCGGATCGCCGAAGCGCTGCAGATCCGCCAGCTTGGCGCGCCCGATGCCGTGCTCCGCCGAATAGGTGCCGCCGAGCGACACCGCCAGCTCGTGCAGCGCCGCCGTGCCGGCCTCGCGCCGGTGGACGAAATCGGCCTTGGTCGCGCCCTCCGGCGGGAACAGGTTGTAGTGCAGGTTGCCGTCGCCGATATGGCCGAAGCAGTTGATCCGCAGCGCCGGATCGACGGCGGCGATCGCCGCGCGCCCGCGCTCGATGAACTCCGCGATGCTGCCGATCGGCACCGCGATGTCGTGGCTGGCGATGGCGCCGACGAGGCGGTTGGCCTCCGGGATGGTCTCGCGAATCGCCCACATCGCCTGCGCCTGCGCCTGCGAGCTCGCCAGCACCCCATCGGTGGCGAGCCCGGCCTCGAAGGCCTCGGCCAGCGCCGCCTCCGCCCGCGCCGCCAGCCCGGTCTCCGGCGGCGCGCCGATCTCCATCAGCACGCGCCATTCCGGGTCGCTCTCCAGCGGATCGCGCCGCTCGGGGAAATGCTCGGCCAGGAAGCGGAGCCCGAGGCGCCCGATCAGCTCGAAGCCCGAGATGCCGTCGCCGAGCCGGTCGCGCAGCCGCCCGAGCAGCGCCACCGCCGCCGCCGGATCGGGCACCGCGATCATCGCCGTCAGCGTCTCCGCCGGCCGCGGGAACAGCTTGAGCGCCGCCGCGGTGATCACCCCGAGCGTACCCTCGGCGCCGATCAGCAGGTGGCGCAGGTCATAGCCGGTGTTGTCCTTGCGCAGCAGCTTCAGCCCGTGATGGACCGAGCCGTCCGGCAGCACCGCCTCGATGCCGAGGCAGAGCTCGCGCGCGGTGCCATAGCGCAGCACCTGCACGCCGCCGGCATTGGTCGCGAGGTTGCCGCCGATGCGGGCCGAGCCCTCCGCCGCCAGCGAGAGCGGAAACAGCCGGTTCGCCTCGGCCGCCGCCGCCTGCACATCGGCGAGGATCGCGCCGGCCTCGACGACCATCGCGTTGTCCTCGGCGCTGACGCTGCGGATCCGGTCCATGCGCTCGAGCGAGAGGATCACCGGCAGCGGGCCGTCCTCCACCAGCTGGCCGCCGACCAGCCCGGTGCCGCCGCTGTAGGGGATGACCCCGATCCCGGCGCCCTGGCAATAGCCGACGATCGCCGCCACCTCGCCGGTGTCGCGCGGGCGCAGCACCGTGGCCGCCCGGCCGTGATAGCGGTCGCGCGGCTCGGCGAGATAGCGCGGCGCGACGCCGTCGGCCGGCGGGCCGGCCTCGCCGATCAGGGCGTGCAGATGGCTGATGGCATCGGGAGAAGGGGTCCGGATCTTCATGCTCCCGATCCTATTCACCTGCCCGCCGGGGGCAAGGCGGTTGACACGGTTTCGGATGACAATTTCCGGGCGGCGGCCCCGGCGCGCCGCCGGCGCCCGGCGCCGCGCCTCAGATCCGCGGCACCGCCTCCAGCAGCCGGCCGATGGTGTCGCTGCGCGCCGCCTCGTCGAGCGCATCGAGCCCGCTCCGGTAGGCCCGCCGCAGCTTCAGCAGCGTCGGCAGCGCCGCCGGCCTGCCGGCGAGCCCGGCCAGCACCGCGCCGATCCGAGGGGTGCCGTCGCTGCCCACCGCGCCCTCGAGGAACGCCGGCAGGTCGAGCCCCGCCGGATCGGCGATGGCGCGGATCGCGATCGCCGGATAGGCGGCCTCCTCGGCGGCCCTGGCCACGAGATGGGTCTCCATGTCCACCGCCACGGCACCGGTCGCGGCCAGCAGCGCCGCCTTGTCGGCCGCGCGCAGCACCATCCGGTCGGAACCCGCCATCAGCATCGCCGGCTCGTCCGGCCCGGCGCCGGCCTCGGGCAGCAGGTTCGAGGCCAGCGGCAGCACCGTGCCGTCCGGCAGCACCACCCCGTCGGGCAGGATCAGGTCGCCCGGCTCGAGCTCCGCCGCCAGCCCGCCGGCGACGCCCCAGGACAGCAGCATCCGGCAGCCCTCGCGCCACATGCCGAGCACGGCGCGGCTGGTGCGCCGCGGATTGGCCCCGGTGGCCGCCGCCACCACCCATTTGTGCCGGCGCCAGCCCCCGAGCGTCTTCAGCTCGTCCTCGAGGCCGCAGAGGATGCCGAGCTTCGGCTCCTGCAGCGGCAGGTTGACCGGGGTGATCATCGCCATGGCCCGCCCTCCCGCGCGCGCTTTGCCGGAGGGCGATGGGGGGTGGCGGGCGGGGGTGGGCGGGTGGGCCGTCCGCCACCCCCCATCGCCCGGGCGCCGGCCCTCAGATCCCCCATCGCACCTTGCGGTCGTTGGCCGCCGAAACCTGCTCGTAGCGCGCCATCGCCCAGAGCGGGAAGAACGCCGCATAGCCGTGATACTTGAGATAGAACACCCGCGGGAAGCCGGTGCCGGTCCAGTGCGCCTCCTTCCAGCGCGGGCCGTCGGCCTCGCGCGGCGCGGTCTCGAGCCAGCGCACCCCCTTCACCACCTCGCGGCTCTCCACCTCGCCGGCGGAGATCAGCGCCAGCAGCGCCCAGGCGGTCTGCGACGGGGTCGAGGCGACGGCATGTCCGGCGCCCCAGGGCTCGTAGGTCTCGAGCCCCTCGCCCCAGCCGCCATCGGCGCGCTGGCGCGCCTTCAGCCAGTCCACCGCCCTGCGGATATAGGGCTGGTCCATGTCCTCGCCGGCGCCGTTCAGCGCCACCAGCGCCGACCAGGTGCCGTAGATGTAGTTCGCCCCCCAGCGGCCGAACCAGCTGCCATCGGCCTCCTGCTCGCGCTTGATGAAGGCGATGCCGCGGGCGATCTCGCCGGCGAACCGCGCGCGATCGACCTGCGCGAGGCAGCCGACGCAGCGCGCGGTGACATCCACCGTCGGCGGGTCGAGCAGCGCGCCATGATCGGCGAAGGGGATGGCGTTGAGATAATAGTGCTCGTTCTCCGGGTCGAAGGCGCCCCAGCCGCCGCTCGAGGACTGCATCCCCGCAATCCATTCGCAGGCCCGGTCGACATTCATCGCGTAGCGCTCGGGATCGGCCCGGTGCATCGCCATCGCCACCACCGCGGTGTCGTCGACATCGGGATAATCCGGGTTCTCGTACTGGAACGCCCAGCCGCCCGGCCGCACCCCGGGCCGGCGCACCGCCCAGTCGCCGACATGCTCGAGGATCTGCTTGTCGGCCAGCCAGTCGAGCGCATGGGTCAGCCGGGCATCGTCGCGGCAGCCGGCCTCGAGGAAGGCCTGCGCGGCGAGGCAGGTGTCCCAGACCGGCGAGAGGCAGGGCTGCAGATAGGTCTCCGCCTCGTCGCCCTCGCCGCGCTCGACGACGAGCTTCTCCACCGCGTCGCGGGCGGTGCGCATCGCCGGGTGGTCGTCGGCATAGCCGAGCACCCGCAGCGCCATCACCGCATTGGCCATCGCCGGATAGATCGCGCCGAGCCCGTCATCGCCGTTGAGATGCGCGAGCATGAACTCCTCGGCCGCCTTCACCGCGCGCTCGCGCGGCCAGCGCGGCGCCAGCGGCTCGACCTTGTGCAGCACCCGGTCGAGCACCAGGAAGACATCGCCGAGCCGCGAGCCGGCCGGGTTGACCTGCCATTGCGGCTCCTCCGCCGGCGGGCGCAGGAACAGCTCCTCGATGCCGAGCCCGGTCGGGTTCACCGCCCGCGCCCGGCGCGCATAGAGGATCAGCAGCGGCGTCAGCACGGTGCGCGACCAGTAGGCGATCTTGCTCATGTGGAAGGGGAACCAGCGCGGCAGCAGCATCGCCTCCACCGGCATGCAGGGCATCCCCTTCCAGGGGATGTGGCGGAACAGTGCCATCATGATCCGGGTGAACACGTTGGCCCGCGCCGCGCCGCCCTGCCCCAGCAGCCAGGAGCGCGCCCGCGCCATGTGCGGCGCCTCCGGGTCGTCGCCGATCAGCTTCAGCGCCCAGTAGCCCTTGACCGTGGCCGAGATGTTGCCCGCGCCCTCGTGGAACAGCGGCCAGGAGCCGTCCGGGTTCTGGATGCGGCGCATGTAGCGGGCCAGCCGCGCCTCGCGGGGGGCGTCGATCTCGCCGAGAAAATGGCGCAGCAGCACGTATTCGGCGGGGATCGTGCAATCGGCCTCGAGCTCGAAGACGATGTGCCCGTCCGGCTTCTGCAGGCCCCAGAGCTTGTCGGTGCGCTCCTCGATAAGGCGGCGGAGCCGGCCGCGATCCGGACGCGCCGCGGTCTCCCAGTCGGGCTCCGTGGCCGCGCCGCTGAGGCTTTGGTCCTTCATCTGCTCACCTTTGTCCCTCGATCGGGTCGTCTTTTATGGTCGTCTATCCGCCGTCCGGGCGGCTCAGGCGGCCAGCCGAGCCGCGGTCTCGCCCGACCGGATCGCGCCCTCGATGGTCGCGGGCAGGCCGGTATCCGTCGCGTCTCCCGCCAGCCAGAGATTGCCGAGCCCGGTGCGCGCCGCCGGGCGCCGCGCGACGCCGGCTGGCGACTGGTCGAAGGTCGCGCGGCGTTCCTTGTTGATCCGTGCGTTCGCGTAACTCATTTCCGCGCCAAGGCCAAGTGCAGCCCGGGTTTCCGCCCAGAGCATGGCTGTCAGCTCCGCCGGGTCGGCGCGGTCGAGCCCGAGCCGGTCGGAGGCCGAGACGGTGAGGCTCACCACGTCGCCGCGGCGGAAGATCCAGTGGGTGCGCGCCGAGAGCACGCCGGTGATCGGCGCCGCGCGGTCGAGCGCCGCGCGCGCCGCCTCGGGCACCACGAAGAAGGCGTTGAGGATCGCGCAGTCGTCATCCGGCAGCGCGAGCTCCGGCATCAGCGGGGCGAGCCGCGAGGGCGGCAGCGCCAGCACCACCCGGTCCGCCGGGCCGAGCGCCTCGGCGCCGTCGGAGAAGCGCAGGGTCGCGGCGCGGCCCCCCTCCCGCTCCACCGCGCGCAGGATCCGGCCGAAGCGGATCTCGACGCCGCGGGCCGCCAGCGCCGCCTCCGCCGGGCCGACCAGCGCATCGCCGAGCCCGCCGGGCGCCAGCATCGGCCGGGCATGGGCGCCGCCCCTGAGGAAGGTCTCGGCCAGCACCCGCCAGAGCAGCCGCGCCGAGGCCCGCTCCGGCGTCGTGTTGATCGCGGCCAGGGTCAGCGGCTCCCAGAAGCGCGCCCAGATCGGCCCGCGCGCGCGGATCGCCTCGGCCACCGTGGCGCCCCGCCCGGCCAGCGCCAGCCAGGCGCCGGAGAGATAGTCCGCCACGGTGGTCTCCGGGATGCGCCGCGAGGCGGTGCCGACCCACCAGGGCACCGGCCCGTCGTTGAGCCGCACCCGCCAGCGCCGGCCGGTGGCGAGATCGACGAAGGCGAAGCCCGCCTCGGGCTCCGCCACCAGCCGGTCCTCGGCGCCGATCGCGCGCAGATAGGCCCGCACCGAGGCATTGCCGCTCAGCACCAGGTGGTTGCCGTTGTCGATGCGCCGGCCGAGGCGCGGGTCGTCGAAGCTGCGGCAGCGCCCGCCGGCCTGGCGCTGCGCCTCGTGCAGTGTCACCGCCGCGCCGCGTTCGGCCAGCCGCAGCGCCGTCGAGAGCCCGGCGAGCCCGGCGCCCACCACATGCACCCGCCCGGCCCGCGACTCAGCCATGGGCGGCCCCCGCGGCTGGCCGCGCCGCGCCCCCCGGCGCCAGCACGCAAAGGAGCCCGCGCCAGGCCTTCTCCCGCCCGCTGAGGCGCACCCGCGTGCCGCGCCGGAAGCCGGCCGCCTCCATCCGCGCGAGATAGCCCGAATAGACCCCCATCATCAGCAGCGCCGGCGCCAGCCGCAGCCGCGAATGCGCGCCCACGAGGCTGCGCGCGGCGGCGAACTCGGCCCGCGCCAGCCGGCCGATCTCCTGCGCGACCTCGGGCAGCCGCGGATGCACCGCCGCGGCCTTCGGATCCGCCGGCACGCCATGCGCCGCCAGCAGCTCGGCCGGCAGATAGAGCCGGCCCATCGCGGCATCGTCCTCGATGTCGCGCAGGATGTTGGTGAGCTGGAAGGCATCCGCCAGCGCCAGCGCGAAGCGCTCGGAGACCTCGCCGCGCCAGGCCCCGAAGATCCGCATCGAGAGCATCCCCACGGCGCCCGCCACCCGGCGGGTATAGCGGCGCAGCTCCGCCATCGAGGGCGCGATTACCGGCCCGTCGGCATCCATCTGCATGCCCTCGATCAGCGCCAGGAACTCCGCCTCCGGCAGCTCGTGGCGCGCCACCGGGCCGGCCAGCGCATGGCCGATCGCCGAGACCGGGCGGCCCTCGTAGAGCGCGCCGATCTCGCAGCGCCAGTCGTCGAGCAGCCGGTGCTTCTCGGCCAGCGGCCAGTCCTCGTCGGCGATGTCGTCGATCACCCGCGCGAAGGCATAGAGCGCCCACATCGCCTCGCGCCGCGGCCGCGGCAGGATGCGCATGCCCTGCGCGAAGGAGGTGCGGGCGCCGGCGGTGATCGCCGCGGCGATGGCGGCCGGGTCGGTGCCCGGCTCGATCGGGCTCGGCGCCAGCGCCTCGATGCCGGAGCGGGCGCTCATGCCGGCCCCGCCAGCGCCGAGAGCCCGGCCGCGCGCAGCAGCCCGGCCAGCGCGCCATGCGCCAGATCGCGCCGCGAATGCTTGACGCGCAGCGCCAGCGGGTCCTCGCGCCGCAGCCGCGCCGAGAGCCGCCGGGCGAGCCGCTGGATCGCCGCGACCTCGGCCCCGAGCCGGCGCGAGCGGATCGCGCGCGAGAGCGGCGCGGCCCGGTCGAGCAGCGCGTCGGAGGCATCGAGGCAGCGCCCGATCACCCGGCGCAGCGCCGGCGAGGCGGCGGCCGCGTCGAGATCCCCGAGCGCCATGCCCTCCTCGGCCATCCAGTCCTGCGGCAGGTAGACCCGGTCGAGCGCGCGGCGGTCCTCGCCGCAGTCCTGCAGGTGGTTGAGAACCTGCAGCGCGGCGCAGAGCGCATCGCCCATCGCGCCGGTCTCGGGCGCCTCGCTATGCAGGTCGAGCAGGAAGCGCCCCACCGGATGCGCGGAATAGCGGCAATAATCGAGCAGCTCGGCCCAGTCGGCATAGCGCGCCTTGCCGGCATCGCGGCGGAACGCGACCAGCAGGTCCGAGGCATGGGCCACGGGCACCCCGGTCTCGCGCAGGCTCTCGCCGAGGCGCACCGCCACCGCCGGCCAGCGCGCGGCGGGGGCGAGCCCGGCCTCCATCAGGTCGAGCCGGCGGACCTTCTCGTCCGGCGAAAGCTCCGGCGCATCGGCGATGTCGTCGGCGGCGCGGGCGAAGGCGTAGTAGCGCATCACATGCGGGCGCAGCGCCGGCGCGATCAGCCGCGAGCCGACGGGAAAGTTCTCGCCCGCCGCATCCTTGCCCGAGGGCGCGAGGATCTCCGGCTCGGCCTGCGCCGCGGCAGCGATCGCCGGCATTGCCAGATCGGACCCCAGGGGTTCTTGCATGTTCTCGACCGTCTCGGTGCCTTGTCCCGGATTGGCCGGCACAGTAGACTTTTGCGTGCGCGAAGACAATCGCCGCCCGTGTCGCCCGGCCTGCAGGCCGGCGGCCGGACCGTCCTCACATCATTCCGGCAAGACGAGAGGTGGTCGATCCATGCTGTTTGCCGTTGGCGCTGCGAGCCTGGCGGTCTGGGTCTCTCTCCTCGCCTTTCGCGGCGGGTTCTGGCGCGCCGATGTCACGTTGCCGTCCTCGGCGCCGGATCATCCGCAGGACGCGGCGGTGGTGGCGATCATCCCGGCCCGCGACGAGGCCGAAACGGTGGCGGCGGTGCTCGAGGCCCATGCCGGCTGCGACTATGGCGGGCCGTTCACCGTGATCCTCGTCGATGACGGCTCGACCGACGGCACCGGCCGCATCGCCGCCGAGGTCGCGGCGCGGAGCCCGCGCCCGATCCATGTGGTGACCGCGCCGCCGCTGCCCGAGGGCTGGACCGGCAAGCTCTGGGCGGTGGAGACCGGGCTGCGCCGGATCGGCGACCTGGCGCCGCAGGCGCGCTGGGTGCTGCTGACCGATGCCGACATCCTGCACGCGCCGGACACCCTGCGCCGGCTCGTGATCTTCGCCGAGGAGCGCGGGATCGCGCTGGCCTCGCTGATGGCGCGGCTCGACGACAGCGGCTTCTGGGGGCGGCTGCTGGTGCCCGCCTTCATCTTCTTCTTCCAGAAGCTCTACCCCTTCGCCTGGATCGCCGACCCCAAGCGCCGCACCGCCGGCGCCGCCGGGGGCTGCATGCTGGTGGCGCGCGACGCGCTGGCCGAGATCGGCGGCATGGGCGCGATCCGCGGTGCGCTGATCGACGATTGCAGCCTCGCCGCGCAGATCAAGCGCGGGCCGCCGAGACGCCGGATCTGGCTCGGCCTCACCCGCGACGCCGCGGTCAGCCTGCGCGACAACCGCCGCCTCGGCACGATCTGGAAGATGGTCGCGCGCACCGCCTTCGCGCAGCTGCGCCATTCGCGCTGGCTGCTGGCCGGCACGGTGCTGTCGATGGCGCTGATCTATCTCGCCGGGCCGGTGCTGGTGCTGGGGCTGCCGCTGCATGGCGACTGGGCCGCCGCCGGGCTCGGCGCCGCCGCCTGGGCGCTGGCGGCGCGGGCCTATCTGCCGACGCTGAAGCTCTATGGCCGCCCGGCGCGCGACGCGCTCTGGCTGCCGCTCGCCGCCCTGCTCTACACGCTGATGACGCTGGACAGCGCCCGGCGCCACCGGCGGGGCCGCGGCGGCGCCTGGAAGGGGCGCACCTATCCCCACGGCTGAGCCGGGCCGCCGGCGCTCAGCCGAGGCCCGGCAGGTCCCGCGTCAGCATGCCCCGCTCGCGCATCCAGAGCAGCGCGGCGCGCAGCGCGTCCTCGACCGGCGGGGCGCGGAAATCGAGCTCCTCCGCCGCCCGCGCGCCGGAGAAGCGGCGCCAGGGCCCGGCCAGCCGCACGCCGGTGAGCGGTGCCCGCGGCGGCCGCCCGGTGAGCCCGGCCATGCCGGCCTCGACCCGCGCCGCCGTGAGCGCCACGCGATAGGGCACCCGCGCCCGCGGACCGGGCACGCCGCTCACCCGCTCGAAGGCCGCGAGGAAGGCGCCGGTGTCCATGTCCTCGCCGACCAGCAGATAGCGCCGCCCGGCGATGCCGCGGTCGAGCGCCGCCAGCACCCCGCTCGCCAGCGCGCGCACGTCGATCAGGTTCCAGCCGCAGCTGATCATCGCCGGGATCGCGCCGTTCGCAAGATCGCGCAGCAGCGCGCCGGGCGGCGTCGGGGTGCGGTCGCCGGGGCCGACCGGGGCCGAGGGCAGCACGATCGCCGCCGGCAGCGGCCCGCCGGCGGCGGCCAGCTCGGCCCGGCGCTTGGAGGCGGGATAGGCGCCGAGCAGCGCCTCCGGCGCCAGCTCCAGCGTCTCGTCGACCTCGGTCTCCGGGTCGCTGCGCGCGCCGGCGATCAGCGTGGTGTAGCTCGAGACCAGCACCGCCCGCGTCGCCCCGGCCGTGGCCGCCGCCGCCAGCACGGTCTCGGTGCCGCCGAGATTGACCCGCTCGAAGATCCGCGGATCGGGCGCCCAGAGCCCGGTGACGGCGGCGGCGTGCACCACCGCGTCGCAGCCCTCCGCCGCCGCGCGCATCGCCGCGGCATCGGTCACCGAGGCGGTGACGCCGCGCAGCGCCGCCGGCCAGTCGGCGCCGAGATCGCGGTCGACGCCGACCACCTCGTCGCCGCGGGCCACGAGCTGCCCGACCAGATGGCGCCCGACAAAGCCCCCCGCGCCGGTGACCAGAACCTTCATGCCGCCCCTCCGCAGACCAGGAGCCCCGCATCGCGCACGGAGCCCGCAACCAGGATCCCCGCCCCGGTCAGATGCCCGACCGTGGCCGCCGAGAAGCGCCGGCCGGACGGGTCGTCATAGAGCATCTCGACCCGCCCGTCGGCGGGATGGATCGCCACCAGCCGCGACGGCGCCCGGCTGCGCCAGCCGAACCGGTAGAGCGCGAGCCGCAGCAGGCTGGGATGCAGCGCCGCAAGGACGCGCCCGCCCGGCGCCGGCATCAGGTTGTCCGGCGCGCCGGGGAGGTCGATGTGCTGGCGGTCGGCCGCGCCGCCCGGGCCCGCGGCGGGGAGCAGCGTGACCCGCCGCGCCCGGGTCTCGGCCACCGCGAGATGCGGCGCGCCGGCATAAGGGAACTCCGCCAGCCCGTTGGGATAGACCAGCCCCTCGGCGATCCGCGCGAGGCCCCCGCCGCCGCCGTCGGCGCCGCCGTTGCTCTCGGCGCTGCCGTCGTCGTCGCCGCTGTCATCGCCACCGCTCGCGCCGCTGCCGTCGCCGCCACTGCCATCGCCGTCGCCGTCGCTCTCGGCGCTGCCGTCGCCGTCGCCTTCGTCGCCGCCACCGTCGTCGCCGCTGCCGTCGCCGCTATCACCGTCGCCGCCGAGCGCCATCCGGCCGAGCGCCCCGCCCGCGCCGGGCCAGACCGCCTCCCATGCCGAGATCCCCGGGCAATGCGCGCGGTCGAGGGTGAACCGCACCGCGCGGTCGCCGAGCAGCACGTCGTTGGCGGCGCAGAGCCCGGGCGCGGGCGCCTGGTGCAGCGGCTCGAGCCCGGCGGCGCGGATCGCATAGACCCGGAGATCGACCCCTGCCCCGCCCTCCGGCCCGTAGCGGCGGTTGATCGCCACCAGCCTGCCGCGCCCGGCATCGATGCCATGCGGGTGCAGCGGGCCGGCGAAGCCCGGCAGCGTGGCCGGCGCCAGCGCCAGCGGGCCGGGCGCGGCCAGCGCCGCGAGCGGCAGGCGGTAGATCGCCCCCTCCGGCGCCGGGCGCCCGGCGCGCCCTGCCGCCTCGGCCGCCAGCCGGTCCTGCGCCGCGAGGAACAGCCAGCCGCCATGGGGCGCGATATCCTCGATGCCGGTGATCGGCCGCCCGGTCCCGGCATCGGTGAGCGCGAGGCGCCGGCAGTCCTCCGGCCCGAAGCGCGCCGGCTTGGCCCGCCCCGGCAGGTAGAGCCACACGACCCCCGCGAGCGCCAGCAGCAGCGCCGCGCCGAGGAGCCGCCGCGGCCACTTCACGCGGCCGGCTCCGGCACGCCGTAGCCCCAGCGCTCGATCCAGGGCGCGCAGGCGGCGGAGACCTTCTCGACCGCCGCGCGGTCGCCGCGGAAGGCGTTCTTGCGAAAGCTCCGCACGCTCTCGAGATAGGCGGCGAAGCGCGGCTCGGCCGCGGCGAAGCCCGGCAGCTCCAGCGCCTCGTAGATCCGCGCCAGCGCCTCCATCGGGCGCTCGTCGAGCAGGTCGTAGGGCAGCTCGACGAAGTCCGGCCGGTCCCAGCCCGCGGTCTCCGCGTCGAAGGACGCCATCATCCGGGCATAGACGCGCAGGATCGTGGCGTCGATGTCGATGCCCTCCGGCACGTCCTGCAGCGCGAACTCGGCCAGCAGCCTGTCGTAGAAGTTGCGCATCGAGAGGAAGACGTCGAACGGGCTGCGGTGGATATGCACGAACTTCGCCCCCGGGAACATCCGCGCCAGCCGGGCCGGGCGGGCGGTGTAGACCGGGTTCTTGATCATCAGCCGCGCGCCCTGGTCGAGCGCGAGCTTGCGCATCAGATAGGTGAAGCGCCGCTCCCAGGCGGCGATCTCCTCCGCCGAGCAGCCGTCGAAGAACAGCCCGCGGTCGATCAGCCGGTCGAAGGCGCGGGGGAAGTAGATGCCGTGATAGAACGACAGCGGCGACATGTTGGCGACCGCGATCTCGTCCTCCTGCGGCGAGGTCGGGGTGACCGGGATCGCGTCGATGTAGCGGGTCTCGGGCAGCTGGCGCTCGAGCAGCGGGCGCAGCGCGCGGGCGAGGCCGAACATGTCCCAGGGCAGGCCGGTGGCGAGCGGCGGCACATAGCCGAAGCCGCCATGCACCAGCGTGTTGTAGAGATGCGTGGTGCCCGAGCGCCAGTGCCCGAGGATGAACACCGGCGGCGCGATCTCGTCCGCCTTCGGCAGCCGGCCGGCCAGCAGCAGCGCCTCGAGCCCGGACAGCGGCGCACGGGCCAGCGCCGCGCCCCAGATGCCGAGCGCCTGGCCCCACCGGTCCGGCCGCCCGCCGGCCGCGAAGACGCGGGCGAGCGTGTCCGGATCGGCGCCGCTCAACGGATGCGCCATGCTCTCTCCCCGCCGTTCGCTTCGCTCAGTCGCAGTCGGCCAGCGAGCCGCCGGTGCAGACCGTCGCCCGGGCCGCCTCCAGCGCCCCCGGCAGCGCCGCCTGGAACAGGTCGATCTCGCGCTCCGGCGCGCAGCTGACCCGGATGCAGCGGTCGAGCGGCGCCACCCCCGGCATCCGCACGAAGATGTCGCGCGCCAGCAGCCCGGCCAGCACCGCCCGCGCGAAGGCGCCGTCATGGCCGCAGTCGATGGCGACGAAATTCGTCGCCGAGGGCAGCGCGGCGAGCCCGTTGGCCGCCGCGATGGCGCCGATGCGGAGCCGGCAGTCGGCCACCGCCGCGCGCACCGCCGCGAGATGGCCCGGGTCCTCCAGCGCCGCCAGCGCCGCCGCCTGGGCCATCGCGTTGACGCCGAAATGGTTGCGGATCCGGTCATAGCCGGCGATCAGCTCCGGGTGCCCGACGGCATAGCCGATGCGCAGCCCGGCCAGCCCCTGCGCCTTGGAGAAGGTGCGGAAGCGGATCAGGCGGGTGTCCTCGATGTTCCAGTCCGGCGCGGTGCCCTCGGGCGCGAGCTCGACATAGGCCTCGTCGAGGCAGAGCAGGCAGCCCTCCGGCAGCGCGTCGAGCAGCGCCGCGATCGCCTCCTGCCCGTGCCAGCTGCCCATCGGGTTGTCCGGGTTGGCGAGATAGACCAGCCGCGCGCCGGAGGACCGGGCCGCCTCGGCGAGCGCGGTCACGTCCTCGCGGTCGGCGCGATAGGGCCGCGTCACCAGCCGCCCGCCATAGCCGGCGACGTGGTAGTTGAAGGTCGGGTAGGCGCCGGCGGAGGTCACCACCGCATCGCCCGGTGCCACGAAGAGCCGCACGGTGAGGCCGAGCAGCCCGTCGATCCCCTCGCCGACCAGGATCGCCGCCGGGTCGATCCCGTGATGCGCCGCCAGCGCCGCCTTGAGATCGGCCGATTGCGGGTCGCAATAGCGCCACATGCCGGCGGCCGCCGCCTGCATCGCCGCGACCGCGCGCGGCGAGGGGCCGAAGCCGCTCTCGTTGGCGCCGAGGCGCGCGGCGAAGGGCCGGCCGCGCTCGCGCTCCTGCTGTTCGGGCCCGACGAAGGGGACGGTGGCCGGAAGGCCCGCCACCAGGGGCGCAAAGGGAGGTCTGCTCATCCGATCAACCTATCCCCGCCCCGCGGCCGCGCCAAGCCCCACCGCGCGGCTGCACAATGCCCCATGCGCGGCTGCGCAAAGGCCCATGCGTGGCTGCGCAAGGCCCCCGCGCGGCTGCGCATAGCCCCATGCGTGGCTGCACACAGGCCCCCGCGCGGCTGTGCAAAGCCCCCGCGCGGCTGCTCAAAGCCCCATGCATGGCGCGGCAGAGCCCCTGCGCGGCTGAGCAACGCCCGCCGCACGGCTGCGCAAAGCCCCTCGCGCGGCTACGCACAGACCCCGCGCGGCTGCACAATGCCCCCGCGCGGCTGCGCCAAGCCCGATCCGCGGCTGCGCAAAGCCCCTCGCGGCGGTGCAAAGCCCCTCGCGCGGCTGCGCCAGGCCCCGCGCGGCGGCGCAAAGGCCCTCGCACGGCTGCGCCAAGTCCCCGCGCTGCTGCGCCAAGCCCCATGCGTGGCGCCGCAGAGCCCCTGCGCGGCTGCGCAAGGCGCCGCCGCGCGGTGGCGCCAGGCCGTTCGCGCGGCTCCGGCATGGCGCCGTACATCGCGGGGGTCAGCGCGCCGGGGTGACGCGGTAGAGCCCGCCATCGTCCTCGTCGGTGAGGAACCAGAGCGCGCCGTCCGGCCCCTCGCGGACATCGCGGATGCGCCCGAACAGCTCCTTGAAGAGCCGCTCCTCGCCGGTGATCCGGTCGCCCTCGCGGTCGAGCCGCGCCAGCAGCCGGAACTTCAGCGCGCCGACGAAGATGTCGCCGGCCCATTCCGGCCAGAGCCGCCCGGAATAGACCACCATCCCCGAGGGCGCGATCGAGGGGTCCCAGTAGTAGACCGGCTGCTCGAGCCCCGGTGCCGCGCTGCCCGGGAACGCCGCGCCGGAGTAATGCGTGCCGTAGGAGATCCGCGGCCAGCCATAGTTGCGCCCGGCTTCCGGGCGGTTGATCTCGTCGCCGCCGCGGGCGCCGTGCTCCACGGTCCAGAGCCGGCCCTCGGCATCCAGCGCCATGCCCTGCGGGTTGCGGTGGCCGAGCGACCAGATCTCCGGCCGCGTGCCGGGGGTGCCGGCGAAGGGGTTGTCCGCCGGCACCGAGCCGTCGCGCGCGACGCGCAGCACCTTGCCGATGCTGCGGGCCGGGTCCTGCGCGTTCGGCGGGTCGCCCCGGTCGCCCACGGTGACGAAGAGGGTTCCGTCCGAACCTTCCACCACACGGCTGCCGAAATGCCGGCCCGAACGTACCGGCGGCGTCTGTTCGAACAGCACCCTGAGATCCTCGAGCCGGTCGCCGGCCGCGGCCAGCCGCGCCGCCGCCAGCGTGGTGCGCGAGCCCGCCGGGTCCGGCGCGGCATAGGTCAGGAAGATCTCGCGGGTCGCGGCGAAGTCGCGCGCGGCGAGCACGTCGAGCAGCCCGCCCTGGCCGTCCTCCTCGACCGGCGGCAGCCCGGCCACCTCGGTCTTCGCGCCATCCGCGCCGACCCGCCAGAGCCGGCCCTGGCGCTCGGTCACCAGCATCGCGCCATCGGGCAGGAAGGCGAGGCCCCAGGGATGCTCGAACGGCCCGGCGACGCGGCGCACCGCCAGCGGCCCGGCCGAGCTCGGCAGCGCATCCGCCCGCTCAGGCGGGCCGTCGCTCAGCGCCATGGCCATCGCCGCCACCGCCGCCGCCAGCGCCATCAGTGCCGCCGCCATCCAGCGCATCAGGATCTCTCCCCGTCCCGGCGCCGCGGTCAGCCCGCCAGCGCCTCCGCGACCTCGAGCGCGAAATAGCTCAGCACCCCTGCGCAGCCGGCGCGCTTGAAGGCCATCAGGCTCTCGGGCACGCAGCTGCCGGCGAGCCAGCCATTGTCGATGGCGCCGCGCAGCATCGCATACTCGCCGGAGACCTGGTAGGCGAAGGTCGGCGTGCCGGTCTCCGCCACCCGCCGGCAGATGTCGAGATAGGGCATCCCCGGCTTGACCATCACCATGTCGGCGCCCTCGGCGATGTCGGCCGCCACCTCGCGCAGCGCCTCCTCGGAATTCGCCGGGTCCATCTGGTAGGTCTTCTTGTCGCCGACCAGCGCGCCGCCGGAGCCCACCGCCTCGCGGAACGGGCCGTAGAAGGCGCTCGCATATTTCGCCGCATAGGTCATGATCGCGACATTGCTGTGGCCCTCGCGCTCCAGCGCCATGCGCATCCGTGCCACCCGGCCGTCCATCATGTCCGACGGCCCGAGGATGTCGGCCCCGGCCTCGGCCTGCGCCAGCGTCTGCTTCTCCAGCGCCGCCAGCGTCTCGTCGTTGAGGATCTCCTCGCCGCGCACGATGCCGTCATGGCCGAGCGCGTTGTAGGGGTCGAGCGCCACGTCGAGCATCACGCCGACCTCCGGCACCGCCGCCTTCACCGCCCGGGTCGCGCGGCAGACGAGGTTCTCCGGGTTCCAGGCCTCCTCGCATTCGGCGGTCTTCCGCGCCGGGTCGGTATAGGGAAAGATCGCGATCGCCGGGATGCCGAGCCGCGCCGCCCGCTCCGCCGCGCGCACCAGCCGGTCGATGCTCAGCCGCTCGACGCCGGGCATCGCGGCGACGGGCTCTGCGGCATCCTGTCCCTCGATCACGAAGCAGGGCCAGATCAGGTCCGACGGCGCCAGGCGGGTCTCGGCCACCAGGGCACGCATCCAGGGAGCCCGGCGCAGCCGGCGCGGCCGGCTCATCGGGAACGGGGCGGGTTGCAGCATCCGCACGCTTCCTCTTAAGTCCTCATGCACGGCACGCCTGCCCGGATCCGGGGCGATGGGGGGGCGCGATCTGCCGGCGACACAAGCATGGCGAGGCGAGGGAGGCAAGCGCGATGGCCGATGTTGCGACCGAGATACGCGGGCGGCTGGGGCTGATCACCCTGAACCGGCCGGAGGCGCTCAACGCGCTCACCCACGGCATGGTCGGCACGCTCCAGGCGCTGCTCGACGACTGGGCGGCGGACGACCGCATCGGCCTCGTGGCGATCCGCGGCGCCGGCGAGCGCGCCTTCTGCGCCGGCGGCGACATCCGCTGGCTCTACGAGACCGGGCGGCCGGGCGGCGAGCAGGGCCGCGCCACCTTCGGCTTCTATGCCGACGAATACCGCCTGAACACGCGGATCAAGCGCTATCCCAAGCCCTATGTCGCGCTGATCGACGGCATCGTGATGGGCGGCGGCGTCGGCGTCTCGATCCATGCCGCGCGCCGCATCGCCGGAGACCGCACCCGCTTCGCCATGCCGGAGACCGGGATCGGCCTCTTTCCCGATGTCGGCGGCACCTGGTTCCTGCCGCGGATGCCGGGCGAGACGGGGATGTGGATCGGCCTCACCGGCGCCCGGCTCGGGCCGGTCGACGCGGTGCGCGCCGGGGTCGCCGACCACTACCTGCCGTCGGACCGGTTCGACGCGCTGATCGGCGCGCTGGCGGCGCTCGACCCGGCCGACCCGCAGGCGCTCGACCGGGCCATCGCGGCGCATGCCCGCGAGCCCGAGGGGCCGAGCATCCTCGCCGAGCACGGCGCGCGCATCGACCGGCTCTTCGCCGGCGACAGCGTCGAGGCGATCCTCGCGGCGCTGGCGGCCGACGGGCACGACTGGTCGGCGGCGCAGCGCGCGGCGATCCTCGCCAGGTCGCCGGGCTCGACCCGCCTCGCCTTCCGCCAGATCCGCGAGGGCAGGACGCTCGATTTCGAGGCCTGCATGACCCTCGAATACCGCCTCGCCCGGTTCTGCATGACCCGGCCGGATTTCTACGAGGGCGTGCGCACCACGATCATCGACAAGGGCGAACGGCCGGCCTGGTCCCCCGCCACCCTGGCCGAGGCAGACGAGGCCTACGTCGCCCCCGCCTTCGCCCCGCTCGGCGCGGAAGAGCTCACGCTCTGACCCCGCGCCGCGCCGCGCGCGCCGCTGCGCCGGGCGCGGGGTGGGCGGGCGGGCGCGCCCGGTGCAGCGGCGCGCGCGGCGCGGCCTAGCGGTTGATGCGAAACGCCGCGAGCGGCGGCACCGGCTCGACCGGCTCGGTCTCGACCGCGGCGACCCGCGCATCCCGCGGGCCGGTGCGGCAGGCCTCGATCATCGCCGCGACCGCCGCCTCGGGGCCGACGAACTGCGCCAGCACCGCGCCGTCCGGCAGGTTCTGCACCCAGCCGCCGAGGCCGAGGCGCTGCGCGGTCTCGCGCGTCCAGGCACGGTACCAGACCCCCTGCACCCGGCCGGTGATCCGGGCGCGCAGGCAGATATGCGGCGCCTCGCTCATGCCTCCTCGATGGCGAAGACGAGGCAGGTCGTCGAGCCGGTGGCGCAGATCCTGCCCGCCTCGTCGAGCAGCCGCCCCTCGGCGACGCCGGTGCGCCGGCCGACCCGCACCGCCTCGCCGACCGCGCGCAGCACCCCGGTCTCCGCCGTCACCGCGCGCAGGATGTTCACCCGGTATTCCAGCGTGGTGTAGCCCTGCCCCTTCGGCAGGCGCGACTGCACGGCGCAGGCCATGCAGCTGTCGAGGATCGTGCCGAACCAGCCGCCATGCACGCTGCCGAGCGGGTTGTAGTGGCTGAAGCCCGGCCTGCCCTCGAACACCACCCGCCCGTCGCCGACCTCGACGAGGCGCATCCCCATCGGCTCGGCGATCGGCGGCGCCGGCAGGCGGCCGTCGCGGATCCCCTCGAGGAACGCCCGCCCGGAGAGCTCGGCCAGCTGCGCCGGGGTCAGGAGCTCCGCCGGATCGCGGGCGAAGCGCGGCCCCCCGCCGGTCACGCGCCGCCCTCGATGGCATCCCAGATCGCGACCTGGCGCATCGCCTGGCGCACCCGGCTCAGCAGGCAGAGGCGGTTGCGCCGCACGATCCGGTTCTCGGCATTGACCAGCACCGCCTCGAAGAAGGCGTCGACCGGCGCGCGCAGCCGCGCCATCTCGCCCATCGCGCTGGCGAAGTCCTCGGCCGCGAGCGCCGCGGCGATCGCCGGCTCGGCGGCATCGAGCGCGGCGAACAGCGCGCGCTCCTCGGCCTGCTCGGCGAAGCGGATCTCCGGCGCGCCGGAATACTCCACCCCGTCCTTCTCCTCCTCCTTGGCGAGGATGTTGGAGGCGCGGCGATAGCCGGCCAGCAGGTTGGCGCCGTCCTCGGTGTCGAGGAAACCCTGCAGCGCCTCGGCCTTGGCGACGCGCAGCGCCAGCACGTCCCAGTCCGGCCGCGCCGCGACCGCGTCGATCACGTCGTGGCGGATGCCGCGGTCGCGCAGGAAGACCTTGAGCCGGTCCTCGAAGAAGCGCATCAGGTCGAGCATCGCCACCAGCGACATGCCGGTGTGGTGCCGCGCCTCCTCCTCGGCCGCCTCGACGCGCTCGGCCAGCACGCGGCTGGCGGCGGCGACGATGTCCTCCTCGACATCGGCCAGCGCCGCGGCGAGGTCGGTCTCGCTGATCAGCAGCGAGCGGTCGCGCCGGGCGATCTCCTCGATATGCCGGTTGAAGGCATGGATCGCGATCTGGAACAGCGGCCGGCGCTGCCCGGTCTCGAGCAGGATGCGGATGATGCCGAGCGCCGCGCGGCGCAGCGCGAAGGGGTCCTTCGACCCGGTGGGCTTCTCGCCGATCGCCCAGAAGCCGGTGAGCGTGTCGATCTTGTCGGCCAGCGCCACCGCCTGCGAGACCGGCGCGGTCGGCACCGCGTCGGACGGGCCGAGCGGGCGGTAATGCTCCTCCGCCGCCTGCGCCACCGGCCCGGCAAGGCCCGCCGCCTCGGCATAGTAGCGGCCCATCACGCCCTGCAGCTCGGGGAACTCGTAGACCATCTCCGAGGCGAGATCGGCCTTGGCGACCCGCGCCGCCTGCGCCGCCTGCCCGGCATCGGCGCCGACCGCCGGGGCGATCTCGGCGGCGAGCCGCGCGACGCGCGCGATCCGCTCGGCCTGGGTGCCGAGCTTGGCGTGGAACACCACATTGGCCAGCGGCGCCGACATCTCGGCCATGCCGGGCTCGCCGCGGCCCGCCACCTTGCGCAGGTCGTTCTCCCAGAAGAACTTGGCATCCGAGAGCCGCGCCGCGAGCACCCGCAGGTTGCCCGCGAGGATCGCCGCGCCGCCATCGGGGGCGACGAGGTTGGCCACCGTGACGAAGCGCTCGATGCGGCCCGTGGCCGGGTTGCGCACCGAGAAGAACTTCTGGTGCTCGCGCATCGAGGTCTGTAGCACCTCGGCCGGCAGGTCGAGGAAATCCGGGGCGATCTCGCCCATCAGCGGCACCGGCCATTCGACCAGCCCGGCGACCTCGTCGAGCAGCGCCCGGTCGGGCACCAGCTCCATGCCGGCGGCAAAGGCGCGCTGGCCGGCCTCGTGCTCGATCAGGTCGCGCCGCTCCGCCGGGTCGAGCAGCACATGCGCGGCCTTGAGCTTCGCGGCATAGTCCTCGAAGCCGCTGACGGCGAACGGCTCGGGCGCATGCACCCGGTGGCCCACGGTGGTGTCGCCGGCGCGGATGCCGTCGATCTCCAGCGGCACGATCTCGGCCCCGGCCTCGTCGGAGAGGATGCAGAGGATCGAGCGCAGCGGCCGCACCCAGCGCAGCCGACCGGCGCCCCAGCGCATGGATTTCGGCCAGGGGAAGCCGCGCACCGCGGCCTCCACCGCCTCGGCCACCACCGCGGGCGCGGCGCGGCCCGGCCGGTCGATCACCGCGAAGAGCACGGTGCCCTTCTTGTCGGGCCGCTCCTCGAGCGCGTCGCGGCCGAGGCCGGTGGAGCGCAGGAAGCCCTCGATCGCCTTCTCCGGCGCATCGGCGCGCGGGCCCTTGCGCTCCTCGCGGGTGTCCGGGGTGCGCGCCGCCACGCCGGTGAGCGAGAGCGTCAGCCGGCGCGGGCCGGCGAAGGCACCGGCATGGGCATAGGTGAGCCCGGCCTCGACGAGGCTGCCGGTGACGAGGCGCTTCAGGTCCTCGGCGGCGCGCGCCTGCATCCGTGCGGGAATTTCCTCGGAGAGGAGCTCGAGAAGAAGATCGGGCATGGCAGCCTCTCGGTAGCCTTACTGGTTGGCGAATTCGGGCGTGAGCTGGCGCCACATGAAGGCGCGCCCGTCGGGAAAGCGGACAAGGATGCGGTCGGCGCCGGGGCGGTCCTCGGCGGCGGCGAGATAGGCGGTGGCCTCGCCCGCATCGAGCGCGCGGGCGATGGCCTCGGCGTCGAAGCAGTCGAACCAGCCGGGCGCGACCAGCGGCACCGGGGTCTCCGCCACCGGGGCCTCGGGCGCCGCGGCCATGCGGAAGCAGGCGCGCAGCTTGAGCGGCGAGGTCGAGGCGTCGATGCCCTGCCAGCCGGTCACCGGATAGCGGGTGCCGGCGACCTCGACGGCATCGGCCTCGATCTCCTCGTAGAAGGCATAGACCTGCATGTAGTAGAGCCCCGCGGCGAAGATCGCCGCGAAGATCAGCATGCCCAGCATCAGCGTGCGTCCGGTCATCGCGGCCCTCGCTGCCAGTCGGGATTGATCCGCGGCGCGGCGGTGCCGCGGCGGCGGCGGAGCGCCCCGGGCGCCGGGCGGAGCGCCGGCATCTGCATCTCGTGGGTCCCGGCGAAGATCTGCGCCACCGCTGCCGCCTCGGGCCCGTCGAGCAGGCGGCCGAGCACCGCCGCCCCGGCGCCCTCGATATCCATCTTCAGGATCGCCACCGGCCGGCCGATCTCACCGAGCAGCCTGCGGATGTCGATCTGCGGCACCGCGACGGCGTCATGCGCGCCCTGCCGTTCCCGGCCGCCGATCAGGCTGGAGCCGACCGGGAGGCGCGCCGGGTCGCGCGCGAAACCGGGCGCGCGGCTGAGCATCGCCAGGCCGTCCCCGGTGCCAACCGCGGCGCGGCGGAGATGGACATTCGCCGCCCCGGCGAAGCGCGCCGCGAGCCGGCCGAAGGCCCAGGGATCGGCCTCGACGGCATGGACCTCGACGCCGCGGGCCGCCATCCGCGCCGTCACCTCGCCGGTATTCGCCCCGAGATCGACGCAGACCGCCTCCGGCCCGAGCCCGTCCAGCACCGCCTCGAACGCGGCGATGGCGCCGGGCACCGGCGGGTTGCGCCGGCGCCGGTGAAAGCGCCGCGCGAAGCGCTCGCCGGAGGCGCCGGGCAGCGCCGGGAGCCCGCGCAGCGAGAGCAGCTTCGCGAGGTGCAGCGGGCCGTCCGCCGGCACCTGCCGGGGCCGGGTCGCCGTCCGCGCCGTCCGCTCGCCTGCCATCGCTGTCATCCTCCGGTTTCGCGGGCTTGTCGCACGGCCCGGTTGGGGGTTCAATTCCCGCTGTCGTCGTCGAGGATCTGGCCGAAGCAGAGCCGGTTGCCCTCGCTGTCGGCGATCTCGACCTCGCGCAGGCCGTATTCGGTGTCGAGCGGGCCGGAGAGGATCGCGACGCCGGCGGCGGCCAGCTCGGCCGCCAGGGCGCGGGCATCCGCCACGTGGAGATAGGCGGCCCAGCCCTCCGAGGGCGCCGGGGCGCCGTGCCAGCCATCGAGGAAGAGCTGCGCCCGGCCGCGCCAGAAGATCCCGAAGCGCGGCGGCTCGCCGCCCTCCTCGGTGACGGTGAAGCCGAGCCGGCCGGTGTAGAATTCCCGCGCCCGCGGATACTCCGCCACCCGCAGCACCGGGATCGAGGATTGCAGTTCCACCGCCATGCGCGCGCTCCCTTGCCGGCCCGGGTCAGACCCAGTCGAAATCGATCCGCGGCTGCCCGAGCGCCGCCGCCCGCGCCCGCAGCGCCGCCACCCGCGGCGCCTGGCCGGGAAAGCGCCACTCATGGGTCTCGACATAGATCGCGCCGATCCGCGCGCGCTCCGGCGCGTCGAGCAGCGCCTCGAGCAGGGCCACCTCGGCGCCCTCGATGTCGATCTTGGCCAGCGCCACCGGCTGCCCGAGCCCGCGCAGGAGATCCGCCAGGCCGACCTGCTCCACCGCGATCGCCTCGCCCTGCTCGGCCTCGGCCAGCTCGGCGCAGACCGAGCTCCAGAGCGAGCGCGCCGCGGGGTCCTCGGCAAAGCCCGGCGCGCGGCGGAGCGTCACCCGGCCGGGCGCGGCGCCGACGGCCTGCCGGTGCAGCACCACATTGGCCATGCCGGCGCAGCGCGCCTCGAGCCGCGCGAAGGCCCAGGGGTCGGGCTCGAAGGCGTGCACGGTGCCGGCCCGTGCCGCCATCCGCGCCGTCATCTCGCCGATATTGGCGCCGAGATCGAGGCAGACCGCATCCGGCCCCAGCGCCGCGAGATCGCGCTCGAAGCGCGCCCTTGCCGCCGCCGCCCGCGCCGCGCGGCCGCGCCAGTGCAGCCGGTAGCCGGCCTCGCGCCCGACCCGCCCCGGCATGTGGCGCAGCAGCCCGAGCGCGCCGCGCTTCAGCGCCGCGACCGCCGGCGCCTCGGCAGGCCCGGGCCCGGCCGCGGCGCTCATGCCGCCTCGGCCGCCCCGCCGGCAGCGGTCTCCAGGAAGGCATCGGCGCAGCGCTTGGCGAGCCCGCGCACCCGGCCGATATAGGCCTGCCGCTCGGTCGGCGAGATCACCCCGCGGGCATCGAGCAGGTTGAAGAGATGCGAGGCCTTGATGCACTGGTCATAGGCCGGGTGCGCCATCACGATGCGCTTGCCGGTCTTGGGGTCGGCGGCCGGGTTGGCCTCCGGGTCGAGCAGCCGGGCGCATTCGGCCTCGGCATCCTCGAAATGGCGGAACAGCATCTCGGTGCTCGCGGCATCGAAGTTGTGCCGGCTGTATTCTTCCTCGGTCTGGCGGAACACGTCGCCATAGGTCAGCGGGATCGGCGCATCCGGCGCGTTGAACGGCATGTCCATCACATGGTCGACGCCGAGCACATACATCGCCAGCCGCTCGAGCCCGTAGGTCAGCTCGCCCGAGACCGGGTGGCAGTCATGCCCGCCGACCTGCTGGAAATAGGTGAACTGGCTGACCTCCATGCCGTCGCACCAGACCTCCCAGCCGAGCCCCCAGGCGCCCAGCGTCGGGCTCTCCCAGTCGTCCTCGACGAAGCGGATGTCGTGCAGCCGCGCATCGAGGCCGATCGCCGCCAGCGAGCCGAGATAGAGCTCCTGCAGGTCCGGCGGGCTCGGCTTGATGAGCACCTGATACTGGTAATAGTGCTGCAGCCGGTTCGGGTTCTCGCCATAGCGCCCGTCGGTCGGCCGGCGCGAGGGCTGCACATAGGCCGCCGCCCAGGCCCGCGGCCCGAGCGCGCGCAGCGTGGTCGCCGGGTGGAAGGTGCCGGCGCCGACCTCCATGTCGTAGGGCTGCAGCACGGCGCAGCCGCGCGCCGCCCAGTAGCCGGAGAGACGGAGCAGGATCTCCTGGAAGGACCGCGGCTTGCGGTCGGCGGTCTCGATGGCGCTCATGGGTTCGCTCGCAGGCTCGGATGCAGGGTCTGTCGCGCGCGGACCATAGGCAGGCCGGCGGCGGCGGTCAATCGGCGCCGAGCGGCTACTGCTGCGCCGCAACAGGCGGCTCGCCATGGCGCAGCACGAAGGCGACATCGCCGAGCTCGGGCATGTGCACCATGCTGAGATGCGGCGAGATCGCCAGCAGCGGCGCCACCGCCTCGGCCGGGTCGAGGCTCCAGCCGCGCGTCGCGGTCCAGTCGACGCTGGCGCTCAGCGAGTTGAACAGCACCGCCTGCCGGCTCAGCCCGAACATCAGCCCGGCGACATGCGCGACGAAGCCGACATCGCATTCCGCGCGCCGCGAGAAGATGCCGCTGGCGAAGACGTAGTCGAAGGAATGCGGCGCGAACCGCCGGTTGTGGCTGGCGGTCTCGAGGCTGGTCTCGAGGAAGACCCCGCCCGGATGTTCGCCGCGCGCCTGCTCGACCATCTCCGGCACCGGGTCGATGCCGACATAGTCCACCCCGCGGTCGCGGCCGGCGAGGAAGCCGTAGAGCGCCCCGGCGCCGCAGCCGACATCGAGCACCCGCGCGCCGCGCAGGTCGAACATCCGGTCCATCACCTCGAAGCGGCGGTACTGCGTGGTCCGGCTCGCCCAGCCGACGCCGCGCGGCGTGGCGCCATGGCGCAGCACAGCCTTTCGGTAGAAGCGCTGGCTCTCGGCATCGCTCATGCTCGGGGCTCCATGGCGCGGCGCGGCTCGCGGGACGGCTCGGAAGGCATCGGTCCGGCGCGGTCAGGAGGCCGGCGCGGCGGAGGGATAGGCGACCGGCGTGCGCCAGTCTGCCTCCGCCATACGGGCCCAGTAGGCCGCGCGCAACCGTGCCGTCACCGGCCCCTCCGCGCCATTGGCGAAGACATGGCCGTCGAGATGCGTCACCGGCACCGGCCCGCCGCCCGAGGTGCAGGCGAGCATTTCCTGCGCTTCGGCGAGCTCGGAGCGCGGCAGCGCGCGGGTCTCGGTGTCGATCCCCTCGGCCGCGGCGAGCTCCAGCAGGGTGGCGCGGGTGATGCCCTCGAGGCAGCCCTCGGCCGGCGTCACCAGCCGCCCGCCGATCACCGCGAAGACGTTGAAGCCCGGCCCCTCGGTGAGGTTGCCGGCATGGTCGAGCAGCACCACCGAATCGGCGCCGGCATCCTTCGCCTCGAACAGCCCGCGGGTGAAATCGCCCCAGTGGTAGTTCTTGGCGCGCGGATCGACGCTGTCCGGCGGGATCCGGCGCACCCCCTCGGCGATGTGCAGCCGCACCCCGCGCGCCGCGGCATCGGCGCCGAAGACATGCACATAGGGCACGCACCAGGCATAGAAGTGGTTGGCGCAGCGGCGCGGGTCGCGCTCCCCCGGCACCAGCGGCTGGCCGCGCGCCGCCACCATCGCGACATAGGCCGCCCGCAGCCCCGAGGCCGCGACGACGGCATGCAGCGCCGCGCGGATCACCTCCGGCCCCTCCGGCGGCGCGAGCCGCCAGGCCTCCATCGAGGCGCGGAACCGGGCGAGATGGTCGTCGAGCCGGAAGAAGGCGCCGTCCCAGACCGGCACGACGTCGTAGACCACGTCGGAATGCGTGAGCGCCCAATCGGTCACCGGAATCCGGGCTTCCGCGACCGGGACCAGCTCGCCGCCGATCCAGGCCGCACCATTCGCAAATCTGTACATTTGTTGATATCACACCGAAACCGCGCGACGATCAAGCAGGATCACCGCCGCCCGCTCTCGTCGAGCGCCCGCCACGAGCGCGAGAAGAACTCGCGCCGGATCAGCATCAGCGTGGTCAGCACCGCGGTCAGCGCCAGCACCGCCGGGCCGAGGAACCAGCCGAGCGCGGCGATCGCGAAATACACCGTGCGCAGCCCGCGGTTGAAGTTGCGCGCGGCGGCCTGGTGAATCGCGTCGACGCGCGCCACCGCGGAGGCCAGGCCCTCCGCGTCGGATCGCGGCAGCGCCCCGAGCAGCACCGCGACATAGCCGAACAGCCGGTGCGCCCAGACGAATTTCAGGAAGGCATTGACCAGCACCAGCAGCACGATCAGCAGCTTGGCCTCCCAGACCACCTCGGCGTTCTGCGCGAGCCCGGCGCCGAAATCCCGCCCGAGGCTGACCAGCTGGTCGGTCTGCCCGATCAGCGCCGCGACGCCGCCGATGGCGATCAGGCTGGTCGAGCCGAAGAAGGCCGACCCCTGGCGCAGGGTGCTGAGCAGCTGGGCATCCATGATCCGCACCTCGCGGCGGCCGACCTCCTCCATCCAGCGCCGGCGATGGTCGCCCATCAGGCTGCTCACGCTGGGCCGGCGCCGGGGCGGATGCTCGATCAGCTGGGTCGTCAGCGCCGAGCACAGCAGGAAGACCGCGAGCGCCACGAGGTCGCCCCGGGAGAACAGACGTGGCAGGGCCTCGATCAGCGCCGGAAGCGTCTCCATGGTGCGACCCTAGCACCGCCGCGCCGGGGGTTTCCAGATCCCGCGCGCGTGCCCGAACCGCTGCGGGCGAGACAGCGCCGGAGGCCGGGGCTATAGTCCGCCGCGACGCGAAGCGGGGAGGACGGCGCGATGATGTTCGACGGGATCGATCTGCTGGCGGTGCTGGCGGCGGCGGCGGCCTCCTTCGTCTTCGGCGCCGGCTGGTATGCCGCGCTCGGCCGGGTCTGGATGCGCGCCGCCGGGCTCACCGAGGCCGACACCAGGCCCGACCCGAAGGTCTTTGCGGTCGCCTTCCTCTGCCAGCTGCTGATGGCCTTCGTGCTGGCCGGCGTGGTCTATCATGTCAGCCCCGGCGCCGAGGGGCCGACGGTCAGGGCGGGGCTGATCTCCGCCGGCATGATCTGGGCCGGCTTCGTGCTGACCACGCAGATCGTCAACCACCGCTTCCAGGGCGCGCCCTGGGCGCTCACCGCCGTGGATTGCGGCCACTGGCTCGGGGTGCTCCTGATCCAGGGCCTGGTGATCGGAGCCCTCTGATGATGCATCTCACCCGCCTCCTGGCCGGCCTCGCGCTGGCCGCCCTGCCGGTCCTCGCCGGCGCCCAGGCGCTGCCGAGCCGGGCCGATCCGGAGGCCGCCACCGGGCTTGCCGCGAAGCCGCTGGTGCGGGCCGGGCGGCAGATGATCGTCACCGCCAACCCGCATGCCACCGATGCCGGCCTCGCGATGCTGCGCGCCGGCGGCTCGGCGGCCGATGCCAGCATCGCCGCGCTGCTGGTGCTGAACGTCGTGGAGCCGCAGTCCTCCGGGCTCGGCGGCGGGGCCTTCGCGCTGGTGCACGGGCCGGACGGGCTGGTGAGCCTCGATGCGCGCGAGACCGCGCCGATGGCCGCGGGGCCGGACTGGTTCCTGGAAGACGGCGCGCCGCTGCCCTGGATCGAGGCCTCCGAGAGCGGCCGCGCCATCGGCGTGCCGGGGCTGCCGCGGCTGCTCGAGACGCTGCATGCCCGCCACGGGCGCCTGCCCTGGGCCGATCTCTTCGCCCCGGCGATCCGGCTCGCGGCGGAGGGCTTCGCGGTGAGCCACCGCCTCGCCGGGATGATCGAGAGCGGCCAGGCCCGGCTCGCGCGCACCGAGGCCGGCGCGGTGTTCCTCGACGGCGGCGCGCCGCTGGCCGAGGGCAGCCGCCTGGTGCAGCCGGCGCTGGCCGAGACCCTGCGGACGGTCGCGCGCGAGGGCGCCGCGGCGATCTATGGCGGCCCGATCGCGGAAGCCATCGTGGCCGCCGCCGCCCGCGCCCCGCGCCCCGGCGCGCTCGGCCTCGCCGATCTCGCGGCCTACCGGGTGGTGGAGCGCGCGCCGGTCTGCATGAGCTATCGCGGGCGGCACCGGGTCTGCGGCATGGGCCCGCCCTCCTCCGGCGCCACCACGGTCGGGCAGATCCTCGCGCTGATGGGCCGGCGCAAGCCCGCCGACTTCGACCGCGAGAGCCCCTATCTCTGGCATCTCTTCGCCGAGGCCTCGCGCCTCGCCTATGCCGACCGCGCCGCCTGGCTGGCCGATCCCGACCAGGTGCCGGTGCCGGTGGCCGGCCTGCTCGATCCGGGCTACATCGCGCGGCGCGCGCGGCTGGTCCACCCGTTCCGCGCCGCCGAGGGCGAGGCCGAGGCCGGCATGCCGCCGGGCGCCACGCTGCCGGCACCGGGCGACGGGCGCACCAGCCCGGGCACCACGCATCTCTCGGTGATCGACGCCGAGGGCCTCGCGATCAGCCTCACCGCCTCGATCGAGACCGCCTTCGGCTCCGGCCGCATCGCCGCGGGGATGCTGCTCAACAACCAGCTCACGGATTTCTCGTTCCGCCCGCTCACCGAAGACGGCCGGCCGGTGGCCAACGCCCCGGGGCCCGGCAAGCGTCCGCGCTCCTCGATGGCGCCGAGCATCGTCTACCGCGCCGGCGAGACCGCGCCGCACATCCTGATCGGCAGCCCCGGCGGCAGCCGCATCCCGGAATATGTCGCCGGCGCGCTGATCGGCATGCTGGATCTCGGGATGGACCCGGCCGAGGCGGCGGCGCTGTTCCACGTGTCGCAGCGCAACCGCGGCGCGGTCACGCTCGAGGCCGGCGCCATGCCGCCGCGGCTCGATGCCGCCCTCGGCGCCCTCGGCCACAGGGTCGAGACCGCCGAGATGACCTCCGGGCTGCACATCCTGCGGATCGGCGCCGACGGGCTCGAGGGCGGCGCCGACCCGCGCCGCGAGGGGCTGGCCGCCGGCGACTGACCGGTCCGGGCGCCGGCTCAGCCCGCCGCCAGCCGCGCCTTCAGGAAGCCCGCCCGCGCCGCCAGCGCCTTGCGCGCGATGCCGAGATCGAACTGGTCGAAGGCATGCACACCGCCCGGCGCCACCTGCAGCTCCGCCGCGCCGCCGGCCGCCTCGAGCCGCGCCGCGAGGAACAGCGAATCGTCCAGCAGCGGGTCCGCCGTGCCGACCTGGAGCAGCGCCGGCGGCAGGCCCGCGAGATCGGCCAGCAGCGGCGAGGCCGCCGGATCGCCGCGCTCCCGCCCGCCCATCAGGTTGCCGACGAACCAGTCCACCACCGGCGTCGAGAGGATCAGATACCGCTCGCCCCAGTTGCGCAGCGAGGGCGTGCCGCGCAGGTCGTACATGCCGTAGGACAGCGCGGCGCCGGCGACCCGGCCGATCCGCCCGGCATCGCGCAGCGCCAGCAGCGTCACCAGCGCGAGATGCGCGCCGGCGCTCTCGCCGCCGATCACCACCGGGCCGGGCCGGGTCTCCAGCACCCATTGCGCCGCGGCCAGGCAGTCCTCGGCGCAGGCCGGCCAGCGGTGCTCCGGCCCGAGGCGGTAGCGCACCGAGACGACGTCGCAGCCCGCGGCCTCGGCCAGCATCCGGTTGGTCGCGTCGTACTGCTCGGGGGCGTTGAAGGTCCAGCCGCCGCCATGGATGTGCAGATAGGTGCCGCGCGGCGCGCCCGGCCCCGGCGTGAGGCGCAGCCCCGCCGGCCCGTCCTCGACCCAGTGCGCGGTGTCGCGCGGGCCCTGCAGCGGGAACACCCCGCGCCCCTCGGCGCGCGCCCGCCGGGTCAGCGCGACCGGCAGGTCCATCGGCCGCGGCAGCTCGGCGAGCTGCGCCTCGAGCGCGGCGTTGAAGGCGGCGGTCTCGGGCTCCACCGCGGCCGGGTCGAAGGGCGACGGCGCCCGGCTCTGGCTGGTATCGGCGGCCATGGAAAACTCCCTCGGGTTGCGGCCCGCCCATAGAGCCGATGGCCGCCGGGGCGCGCAAGCCCCCTGCCCGGCCGCCGCCCCGGCCGCCTCCCCGCTTGCCCGGACCGGCGCCGCCGTGGCAGACCGCAGAAGCCGGAGCCGGCATGCGGGCGTGATGGAACTGGTAGACATACCGGACTTAAAATCCGGAGGCCCTGGCCGTGCGGGTTCGAGTCCCGCCGCCCGCACCAGCGCCCGCCCTGTGTAGCCGAGGCGCCTAGGTAGCCGCGAACCGGACGGATGGACCGGCGGTTCCGTCCCCTCGCTCCGTTGCCGCCTGTGGAGGCCGGTCCGGGCACCGGCCTGCCCGCCGACACGCCGCCGCCTTCCCATGCCTTCCATTGGCTTGAGAGGGGTCCGACCGTCCTCGGCGAAGCGCCCCGCCGGATCGCGCCGACCCACCGCGGCTCCGGCGAGGCGTGCAATCCGGCGGTCCCGATCCCCGACCCCGGCCGCATGGATCTCGGCGCATTCCCGGCCAGGCGACGCCACGAAGCGTGCCGACACCCTCCCTACCTGGCCCTGCACCTCCCCGACCGGCCCACCCGGCCTTCCCGACTGGCGGGCGGCCCGAAATGCGCTGCCGCCGCGGAACGGCCCGCGCGGACTGGCGGTGCACGGCCGGCCCGTGGCCGAGCGGGGGCGCCGGCGCCCGCCCTGATACAATCGAAACCCTGTTGCCTCTGCCGGCGACACCTGCCTGCAACCCGCGCTCCCTAGATCGGCGCCGTCCGGACCAGACGGCAGGCGGCATCGGGCCCCTGCCCGGACCCCGGAGAGGAGATGCGAGATGGGCTGGACCAGCTCCGACAGCCGGACCCCGCGCGGCCAGCGCCCGGCCGACCCGCGCCGCAGCCGCCGGCGCATCGCCGCGCCCCGCCGGGTGCGGCGCGCCCCCGCCGGCCCCGCCGCCCCCGGCGGGCTGGAGCGCGAGATCCTGCGCGCCGGCGCCTTCGGCCAGCTCGCGATCTGCGCCCTGGCGCTCGGGATCATGCCGATCGCCTATGCCGCGGTGAGCCTGCCCAAGCACCTGATCGACCTGCTGCGCATGGGCGACGGCCCGGCCGGGGCCTGCATGCTGCAGACCCGGCTGCTGCAGGGCGTGGCGCTCGGCCTCGCGGTGCTGGCGCTGCACGGAGCGGCGAAATACCTGCTCAACATCCTGCGCATCCGGGCCGCCGAGCGGATGCGCCGCCGGCTGCGGCTGCGGGTGCTGCGCGGCGCCGGCAGCGGCGGCGCGCGGCGCCAGCTCGGCCCGGTGCTCACCCAGGAGCTCGAGATCATCGGCGGGCTCGCCTCGGAGCTGGTGGCGACGCCGCTGCTGCAGATCGGCACCCTCGCCGTGGTGCTGCTGTTCCTCGGCCGCGAGCATGTCGCGCTGGCGGCGATTTCCGGGCTTATCGTGGCGGCCAACATCGTCGCGCTGCGCCCGCTGCAGCAGCGCGCCTCGGAGATCGCCCGCGAGCGGATCGGCCTGGTGCGCCAGCTCAACGGCCAGCTCATCGACCTCGCGCCGATCGCCGGCGTGCTGCGCGACTGCGCCGCCCTCGAGCGGCTCCGGCTGCGCCACGGCCGGATCAAGTTCCTGCTCAAGCTGCTCGCCAACCTGATGGTCGGCGCGACGCCGCTGATCCTGATCGGCGCCGGCGGGCTGCTCGCGGCGATGGGCGAGCTGAGCCTCGGCGCGCTGGTGGCGGCGGTGCTGGCGCAGCGCGAGATCGGCCCGGCGGTGCGCGCGCTGATCGCCTTCGAGAACACCCGCATCGACGCCCGCGCCCGCTATGCAAAGCTGTTTCCGGCGGCGCCGGGGCCGCAGCCCGGCCCGGCCCGGCCGCCCCGCCCGGCGCGTCCGGCGCGGCCGCGGCGCGCGGTGCTGCGCCTGCGCCTGCGCCGCCCCGCCGGCGGCTGAGCCCGCGGCGGCACGAAAGCAACGAACCGTTAGCGATACCGATCAGCCACTCATTCACCGCAATCGGACAAGCTGGACCGGCGTCAGCGAAAGGAGCGAATCATGCGGTGCCTGATCGTCAAGAGCAACATGGCCCTCGCCGAGAAGTGCCGGGCCGCCTGCGCCGAGCGCGACATCGAGACCGAGATCGCCGCCAGCGCCGCCGAGGCCCGGAGCCTGCTCGACCGGGTGCGCTTCGACGTGGTGCTGACCGCGAGCCGGCTCAGCGACGGCACCGGCGAGGCGGTGGCGCGCGCCGCCGCCCGGCGCCAGCCCGGGGCGCGGGTGATCGTGCTCGGCGGCGTCAAGGACCAGATCTGCGCCGCCATCGGCACCGGGGCATGCGCGCATTGCACGGTGTTCCGCCCCCATGCCGATCCCGCGGCGGTGGCGCATTACATCGACACGCTGCCCGAGCTCATCCAGTCCGCCTGAGCCCGGCTCAGCCCGCCGCGGCGAGCCGGACCAGCGCATCCGCCGCCATCGCCCCGCGCGGCCCGCAGAGCAGCGGGTTGACCTCGACCTCCTGCAGCCGCTCCCGGTTGGCCCCGACATAGGCCTGCACCGCCAGCGCCGCCGCCACCACCGCATCGAGATCCGCCCCCGGCTTGCCGCGATAGCCCGCGAGCAGCGGCGCGATGCGCAGCCCCGACAGCGCCGCGCGGATCTCCGCCGCGCCCGCCGGCAGCAGCAGCGAGACGCTGTCGCGCAGCAGCTCGGTCAGCACGCCGCCGGCGCCGAGGGTCATCACGAAGCCATGCGCCGGGTCGCGCACCACGCCGATCAGCAGCTCCGCCGCGGTGCCGGCGACCATCTCCTCCACCAGGAAGCGGGTGGCCGGCATCCGCGCCGCCGCGGCCGCCACCGCCGCCGCATCGGCAAGGCCCAGCGCCACCGCGCCGGCCTCGGTCTTGTGCGCGATCCCCTCGCCCTTGAGCACCACCGGAAAGCCGATCTCCGCCGCCGCCGCGGCCGCCGCGGCCGGGCTGTCGGCGCGCTGCGCCCGCGGCACCGCGAGCCCATGCGCCGCGAGCGCCGCCTTCGCCTCGGCCTCCGAGAGCGTGCGCGAGGCCGCCGCCGCCGGCCCCGGCAGCCAGAGCGGCGCGGCCTCCGGCGCGGCCCAGGCGGCGCCGATCCGCGCCCCCGCCGCCATCGCCGCGAGCCCCTCGGCGAGGCCGCAGAACGGCACGATGCCGCGCGCCGCGATCGCCTCGGCGGTCGCCTCCGGCATCGTCTCGGGCAGGCTCGCCAGGATCGCCATCGGCACCCCGCGCGCCGCCCGCGCCTCGGCCACGGCGTCGATCACCTGCGCCCAGTCGGCGGCGTCGCAGCGGTCCTCGCGCGGGAAATCCAGCACCAGGCAGCCCATGGCGAGCGCCGGCTCCATCATTGCCGTGAAACAGGCGGCGAGTTTTTCACGGTCTCCCCAGATATAGGTGTGGTAGTCGAGCGGGTTCGCCAGCGCCACCTTCGGCCCGAGCACGGCGCGCAGGTCGGCCCGCTGCGCCGCGCCGAGCGGCGGGAACTCGAGCCCGGTGCCGAGCGCGCTGTCGGCCATCAGGCTGGCCTCGCCGCCGGAGCACGACATCGAGGCGATCCGCCCCGAGCCGAGCGGCCCGGCGAGATGCAGCAGCTTCAGCGCCTCGAGCAGCGCCGAAAGGCTCTCCACCTGGCCGATGCCGAGCCGCGCCAGCAGCGCCCGCGCCCCGGCATCGCTGCCGGCCAGCGAGGCGGTGTGCGAGACCGTGGCGGCCTGCGCCGCGGCGGAGCGGCCAATCTTCAGCGCCACCACCGGCTTGCCGCGCGCCCGCGCCTCCGCCGCCATCGCCTCGAAGCCGGCGAGATCGCGGATCCCCTCGATATGCAGCCCGAGTGCCGTCACCCGCGGATCGGCGAGCAGCCCGCGGGCGATCTCCGAGAGGTCGGTATCGGCCTGGTTGCCGGCGGTCACCACATAGGCCAGCGGCAGCCCGCGGCGCTGCATGGTGAGGTTGATCGCGATGTTGGAGGACTGGGTGATCAGCGCCGCGCCGCGCTCCACCCGCACCGCGCCGTGCTGGTCGGGCCAGAGCGCGGCGCCGTCGAGCGCGTTGATGAAGCCGTAGCAGTTGGGCCCGAGCAGGCGCATGCCGCCGGCCGCCTCGAGCAGCGCCGCCTCGAGATCGCCGCCATCGGCAAGCTCCGCCGCCGCCTCGCGGAAGCCCGAGGCGAAGCACACCGCGCCGCCGGCGCCGCGCCGGCCGAGCGCCCGCACCGCCGCCACCGTGGCCTCGCGGTTGATGCCGATGAAGGCGGCGTCCGGCGCCTCCGGCAGCGCCTCGACGGAGGCGTAGACCGGGAGCCCGGCGATCTCGCGGCGGCTCGGATGCACCGGCCAGATCGCGCCGGCAAAGCCGATCCGGGCGCATTCCCGGATCACGTTGGCGCACCAGCCGCCGCCGCCGATCACCGCGATCGAGGCCGGCCGCAGCAGCCGGTCGAGCCCGGCGCGCGGGGCGCCCGCGTCAGCGCCCGGCATCGACATGGCCGAGATCGCGGGCCGGGTCGATCCGGTCGCGGATGCGCTGCTTGAGCGCCTTCGCCTCGGGAAAGCCGCCGTCGCGCCTGCGCTCCCACAGCGTCTCGCCGTCGAGCCGGATCTCGAAGACCCCGCCCTCCCCCGGCACCAGCGCGACCTGGCCGAGATCGCGCCCGAAGGTCGAGAGCGCCTCCTGCGCCAGCCAGGCGGCGCGCAGCAGCCAGTTGCACCCGGTGCAGTACTCGATGGTCAGGACCGGCCCCGCCATCGCCCGCCTCAGGCGCCGAGCGGGCGGAACAGCTCGCGCCCGATGATGTGCCGCTGGATCTCGGAGGTGCCGTCCCAGATCCGCTCGACGCGGGCGTCGCGCCAGAACCGCTCGATCGGGAAATCGTCCATCAGCCCCATGCCGCCATGGATCTGCAGCGTCGCATCGGTGACGCGGGCGAGCATCTCCGAGGCATAGACCTTGGCCGAGGCGATCTCGCGGTTCGCCGGCAGCCCCTGGTCGAGCCGCCAGGCCGCGGCCAGGGTCAGCCAGTCGGCCGCGTCGATCTCGGTGATCATGTCGGCGACCTGGAAGCTCACGCCCTGGAACCTGGCGATCTGCTGGCCGAACTGGCGCCGCTCGGCGGCATAGGAGACCGCATAGTCGAAGCAGCGCCGCGCCCGGCCCACCGCCATCGCCGCCACGGTGATGCGGGTGGCATAGAGCCATTCGTTCATCACCGCGAAGCCGCCATCGACCGCGCCGAGCACCTGCGCATCGGGCAGGCGGCAGTCGTCGAAGCTGAGGATGCAGTTCTTGTAGCCCCGGTGCGAGACCGAGCGGTAGCCCTCGCGCACCGCGAAGCCGGGATGGCCGCGATCCACCAGGAAGCAGGTGATGCGCTTCTTCGGTCCCTTCGGCGTCTCGTCGACCCCGGTGGCGACGAAGACGATGAAGAAATCCGCGTGCTCGGCGCCGGAGATGAAATGCTTGGTGCCGTTGACCACCCAGTCGCCGCCGTCGCGCACCGCGCTGCACTTCATGCCGCGCACGTCGGAGCCGGCATCGGGCTCGGTCATCGCCAGCGCGTCCATCCGCTCGCCGCGCACCGCCGGCAGCAGGTAGCGCTCGCGCTGCTCGCCGGTGCAGGCCATCAGGATGTTCTGCGGCCGGCCGAAGAAATGCGTCAGCGCCATCGAGCCGCGGCCGAGCTCGCGCTCGACCAGCGCGAAATCGAGATGGCCGAGCCCGGCGCCGCCGACCTCCTCGGGGAAGTTGCAGGCATAGAAGCCGAGCTCCAGCGTCTTCTGCCGGATCGCCTCGGCCAGCGCCGGCGGCACCGTGCCGGTGCGCTCCACCTCGGCCTCGTGGGGGTAGATCTCGTTCTCGACGAAGGACCGCACGGTGTCGACGATCATCGTCTGCTCGGGCGACAGCCCGAAGGACAGGCCCGGCGCCTCCGCGGCCCCTGCATCACCCTGCTGGCTCATCTCGACCTCCGGACATCCTGCGGGCGCGGCGGCCCCTCGCGCCAGCCTTGGAGCAAAACCCCACGCCGGCGCAAGCCCGCCGGGGGCCTGCGGCAGGCTGCCGCGGCAGGCGCCGCTCAGGCCACCTCGATTTCGACCATCCGCGGCCCGCCAGCGACCCGTGCCTCGGCCATCGCGGCGCCGACCGCGGCGGCCACGGCAGCCGGCGTCGCGGCGCAGGCGCGGTGCGCGATCCCGCAGGCCCCGGCGATCCCGGCAAAGCCCGGGGGCAGCGGGTCGCAGCCGACCGGCGCGATCCCGTCGGCGCGCATGAACATCTCGATCTCGCGATAGCCGCGGTTGTTCCAGATCACGAAGACGATCGGCAGCCGCTCCTGCACCGCCGCCATCAGCTCGGGCAGGGTGAACTGCGCGCCGCCATCGCCGGCGATGCAGATCACCGGCGCCTCGGGGCAGGCGATCTGCGCGCCGATGGCGGCCGGGATGCCGTAGCCGAGCGCGCCGAAGCCGGTGGCCGCGTTGAACCAGCCGCCGGGGCGGTCGTGGTCGTGGAAGAGGTTGCCGGCATAGATCGGCTGGGTGCTGTCGCCGACGCAGATGGCGCCGGGCACCGCGTCGCGGATCGCCTCGAGCACGGCGAGCTGGGCCGCCATCTCGGGCTCCAGCTCGGCCCGGGCGGCGCTGCGGGCGGCGCCGGCGCGGGCGGCGCCATCGCGGCTGCGGGCGGCACCGGCCGGGAGCGCCGCCGCCAGCGCCGCCAGCGCCGCGCCGGCCTCCGCCGCGATGCCGATCCGGCAGGGATGGCGGGCGATCTGGTCGGGGCAGATATCGACCCGCACCAGCGCCTCCGGCAGCGCCGGCCCGCCGCGCGCATACATGTCGTAGTCGGTCGGCCCGAGCTCGGTGCCGATGGCGAGCACGGCATCGGCGGCGTCGATCAGCGCGCGCACCGCGGCGAGGCTCGGGCTCGCCGGCACCGCGAGCGGCGCGCCGTGCATCAGGCCGCGGGCATTGGTGGTCTGCACCACCGGGGCGTCGAGCGCCCCGGCCAGCGCGGCGAGCGCGGCC